>NZ_DASYHH010000012.1:0-336692 GCF_035998705.1 Shinella sp.
GTCGATCGGCAGCGCGCCGATCTTCCAGCGGTAGAGCAGGTCGTTCAGGCAATGGCCGAAGCGCGACACCATGAGCAGCACCTTCATGCGCTCGTCGCTGTCGTTGAAGCGGTACGTCATCGCGAACGTCTTGGCGACCGGCGCGAAGCCCGCCTTGATGTCCTCTTCCGACACGCCTTCCTGGCTGAGGAAGGTGAGGCGCATGAAGAACAGGCCCGTCACCAGGTCGTCGAACTGCGAACTGTCGGAAATATAACACCCCTTTTCGGCGAGGTAGCCGGTGATCGCGGCGACGATGCCGCGGGTCGATTGGCAGGATACGGTCAGGACGTGGCTTTTCATCGGTTCTTTCCCGGTCAAACGATTGGAGAACTGGCGTCTCTTTCCGAAACGATCGTCCTCAGATATCGAGCGTCGTCTGCCGCTCCCATTCCGTGAAATGCGACGTGTAGGCATTCCATTCCTGATGCTTGAGCTTCAGGTAGGCGCTGGAGAAATCCTTGCCGAGCGTGGCCTTCAATTCCTCGTCCTTGTCGTATTCCCGCAGCGCATCGAGCAGGTTCAAGGGCAGGCGCGGCGCGTCGGTGACGGTATGGCCTTCCTTGTACATGTCGATGTCGTAGTGGCGGCCGGGATCGGCGTTCTTGCGGATGCCGTTGAGGCCGGCCGCGATGATGATCGCCTGCAGCAGGTACGGATTGACGGCGCCATCCGGCAGGCGCAGTTCGAACCGTCCCGGACCCGGAACGCGGACCATGTGCGTGCGGTTGTTGCCCGTCCACGTCACCGTGTTCGGCGCCCAGGTCGCCCCGGAAATCGTGCGCGGCGCGTTGATGCGCTTGTAGGAATTGACCGTCGGATTGGTCACTGCGGCAAGCGCCGAGGCATGTGTCATGATCCCGCCGAGAAAGGTCTTGCCTTTGGCCGACAGGCCGAACGGCATGTCCTTGTCGGCAAAGGCATTGGTCCGGCCTTCCAGATCCCAGACGGAGATATGGGCGTGGCAGCCGTTACCGGTCAGGCCCTTGAAAGGTTTGGGCATGAAAGTGGCGCGAAGACCGTGTTTCTCGGCGACCGACTTCACCATGAACTTGAAGAAGGAATGTTTGTCGGCGGTCTGCAGCGCGTCGTCATATTCCCAGTTCATCTCGAACTGGCCGTTCGCATCCTCGTGGTCGTTCTGGTAGGGCTTCCAGCCCAGTTCGAGCATATAGTCGCAGATCTCGGCGATCACGTCGTAACGGCGCATGACGGCCTGCTGGTCGTAGCAGGGCTTTTCAGCCGTATCGAACTCGTCGGAAATCTTGCCGCCATCCGGCGAGATCAGGAAGAATTCCGGCTCGACGCCGGTCTTGACGCGAAGGCCCTCCCTGGCGGCTTCGGCGATCAACCGTTTCAGCATGACGCGCGGCGCTTGGTCGACCGGCTGGTCGTCCATCACGCAATCGGCGGCGACCCAGGCGACATCCTTCTTCCACGGCAGCTGGATGGCCGAAGACGCATCCGGCAGCGCAAAGAGATCGGGATGGGCGGGCGTCAGATCGAGCCAGGTGGCAAAACCCGCAAAGCCCGCACCGTCCTTCTGCATGTCGGCGATCGCCTCGGCCGGGACAAGCTTTGCCCGCTGGCCGCCGAACAGGTCGGTAAAGCTGATCATGAAATATTTGATGCCACGGTCCTTGGCAAAGGTAGCAAGATCGAGTGTCACTGTGTTCCCCTTTGGATTATTCAGACACTTTTTCATGAAAATGGCCGCCGCTGGCTTGGGAGATCAGACGACGGCCGAAGTTTTTTAGGGTTAGAAGCCTCCCTTGCCGGGGACCCAGCTGGTGCCTGCAAGCGGCACCTGCGCCATGGCGGATGCCTCGATCGTCAGGGCGACAAGGTCCTCCGGCTCCAGATTGTGCAGATGGTTCTTGCCGCAGGCGCGCGCGATGGTCTGTGCCTCGAGCGTCATCACCTTCAGATAGTTGGCGAGACGGCGCCCGGCGGCCACCGGATCGAGACGCCTGGAAAGCTCCGGGTCCTGCGTGGTGATGCCGGCCGGATCCTTGCCTTCATGCCAGTCGTCATAGGCGCCGGCCGTCGTTCCGAGCTTCTGGTATTCCTCTTCCCAGTGCGGATCGTTATCGCCGATGGCGACCAGCGCTGCCGTACCGATGGCAACCGCGTCGGCACCCAGCGCCAAAGCCTTGGCCACATCGGCGCCCGAACGGATGCCGCCGGAGATGATCAGTTGCACCTTGCGATGCATGCCGAGATCCTGCAGCGCCTGGACGGCGGGGCGGATGCAGGCCAGCGTCGGCATGCCGACATTCTCGATGAACACATCCTGCGTCGCCGCCGTGCCGCCCTGCATGCCGTCGAGCACGACGACGTCGGCGCCCGCCTTCACGGCAAGCGCCGTGTCATAATAGGGACGCGCGCCGCCGACCTTCACATAGATCGGTTTTTCCCAGTCGGTGATTTCGCGCAGCTCCATGATCTTGATTTCGAGATCGTCCGGGCCGGTCCAGTCCGGATGACGGCAGGCCGAGCGCTGGTCGATGCCCTTGGGCAGGTTGCGCATGTTGGCGACGCGGTCGGAAATCTTCTGGCCGAGCAGCATGCCGCCGCCGCCGGGCTTGGCGCCCTGGCCGACGACGATCTCGATGGCATCGGCGCGGCGCAGGTCCTTCGGGTTCATGCCGTAGCGCGACGGCAGATACTGGTAGACCAGCGTCTGGCTATGGCCACGCTCCTCGTCCGTCATGCCGCCGTCACCGGTGGTGGTCGATGTCCCGGCGATGGTGGCTCCGCGTCCGAGCGCTTCCTTGGCATTGCCCGAGAGCGCACCGAAGCTCATGCCGGCGATGGTGATCGGCGTCTTGAGGATGATCGGCTTCTTGGCGTGGCGCGCGCCGAGCACGACGGAAGTGTCGCATTTCTCGCGGTAGCCTTCGAGCGGATAGCGCGAGATCGAGGCGCCGAGGAACAACAGGTCGTCGAAATGCGGAACCTTTCGCTTGGTGCCGGCGCCTCTGATATCATAGATGCCGGTTGCCGCCGCGCGGCGGATTTCGGCAAGCGTGTAATCATCGAAGGTCGCTGACTTGCGCGGCGGGGTATAGGGGTTGTGATAGCTCATGAACGGCTCCCTGCCTTAGTACGCATCAGCGTTGTCGATGTTGAAATTGTAGAGCGTGCGAGCCGAGCCGTAGCGCTTGAATTCTTCCGGAGCGACGCCGGAAACACCGGCCTTTTCCAGAAGTTCTGCCAGCAGCTTGATGTGCTTCGGCTTCATCTCCTTCTGGATGCAGTCGGCGCCGAGGCTCTTGACCTCGCCGCGCACGAAAAGCTTGGCCTCGTAAAGCGAATCTCCCAGTGCATCACCGGCGTCGCCCAGCACCACCAGATGGCCGGACTGCCCCATGAAGGCGGACATGTGCCCGATATTGCCGTGAACGACGATATCGATGCCCTTCATCGAGATGCCGCAGCGCGAGGCGGCGTTGCCCTTGATGACCAGGAGGCCGCCGCGGCCCGTCGCACCGGCATATTGCGACGCGTCACCCTCGATGACGACCGTTCCCGACATCATGTTTTCCGCGACACCGGGGCCGGCGGAACCATGGACGGTCACGGCGCCGCCATCGTTCATGCCGGCGCAGTAATAACCGACGCTGCCGCGCACCTCGACGGTGACCGGCTGATCGATGCCAACGGCGACGGAATGACTGCCGCGCGGATTGACGACTTCGAAGTTCGTATCATTGGTGCCGGGGGCGATGGCGTGAAGCGCGCTGTTCAGTTCACGCAACGGCGTTTTGGCAAGGTCGAATACGCGCATCGCTTCCAGACTTTCTCGTTTGACGCTGACATCCACGGTTAGGCCGCCTTCTCATGATCCCAGAAATATACGGTGGCCGGCTCCGGCTCCCAGACGCGGGCATTCTCGATGCCCGGCAGGTTGACGAGTGCGCGGTATTCGGAGCCGAAGGCGATGTACTGGTCCGTTTCGGCCATCACGGCCGGCTTGCAGGCGATCGGATCGCGCACAACGCCGAAGCCGGACTTCGTGCCGACGACGAAGGTGAAGAAACCGTCGAGATCATCGAGCGCGCTGGTCAGCGCCTGCCCGAGATCCTTGCCCTTGGCCATCTCGGCCGTCAGATAGGCGGCGGCGACCTCGCTGTCGTTCTGCGTCTCGAAGGTCATGCCTTCGCGCACAAGCTCCCGGCGCAGGTTGTTGTGGTTGGAGAGCGAACCGTTGTGCACCAGGCACTGGTCGGCACCGGTCGAGAACGGATGGGCGCCAAGCGTGGTGACGGCCGATTCCGTTGCCATGCGGGTATGGCCGATGCCATGCGTGCCAGCCATCTGGCGAATGCCGAAGCGGGAGACCACGTCCTTCGGCAGCCCGACTTCCTTGTAGATCTCGACGCTGTCGCCCGAGCCCATGACCCGGATTTCCGGCCGCGCCTCGGCCAGCAGGTCACGCACCGCCAGAGCCTTGTCGGCGCTGGCTTCGATGACCGCGTGGGTGCTTTTCAGCTCCACGGCAACGCTCGAATCCGCCGGCTTCAACAGCGCTTCAAGCCCGGCAAAATCCTGCTTGGGGTCTGCCGATTGAACGGTGATTTTCGCGCGGCCGTCCGAAGCCGCACCGTAGATGGCGATGCCGGCGCTATCGGGCCCGCGGTCGGTCATGATGACCAGCATATCCGACAGCATGGCACCCAATTGCGGCTCCAGGCTCTTGTCCTTCAAAAACAATCCGACAATTCCGCACATGGGGACGATCCTTCGTTTCGTTGATGAAAGATGGATAACAGGTGCGATTTTTGATTTCAACTCCGAGGAAAGTTATTTTCCTTTAAAGCAATTAAATCGACGCGATCGGCACTGTGGACTGCCGGTGCGCACGCGGTGGCTCGCCGAACGCCGCACGGTAGGTCCTCGCGAAATGGCCGGCGCTGGAAAATCCGGTGGCGAACGCAATTTCGGAGATGGAAAGCGGGCTTTGCTGCAACAGGCGCCGGGCGTGATCCAGCCGCAGCTTCCGGTACTCACGCAGGAAGGATGAACCCATCTGGCTGGAAAAAAGACGATCAAGATGACGCGGCGAAACCCCGGCCAGTTTGGCCATGGCGTGCCGGTCGAGCGGCGCTTCGATCGTCGCTTCCATCTTCTCTAGCACTGCCAGCAAGCCCGGATGATTGACCCTGTAACGTTCCGCCAGTGACGCCCGCTGGGGTGCGCCGGAGCTTTCCACCTGGGTATGGAGATACCAGTCGCTCACCCGGCGGGCGAAATCCGAACCCATGCGCTCCGAGATCAGCGCGTGCATCATGTCGAGCGGCGCCACGCCGCCGCCGCAAGTAAGGCGGTTGCCGTCAAGGACATACCGCGCCTGACGGGGAGCAAGGCGGGGAAAAGCCTCCACCAGGGCCGGCGCATGCTCCCAGTGGATGGTGAAATCGCGATCCTCCAGCAATCCCGCCGCCGCCATGAGATAGGGACCGCCGGAAATGCCGCCGATGCGCACGCCGTCGCGGGCAAGCTGGCGAAGGCATGCCAGAACGGCCGGCACGTTCCAGTCGACCGGTGTACCGCCGGCGCAGACGAAGACGGTGTGGAAACCGGAGCCACGACTCGGCAGCGGCGTGGCGGGAACGGGAATGCCGGACGATGTCATTCCGGCATTCCCCTCGACGACATGCGCCGACAGCGCATAAATATCCCGGCCAGCCAGAAGATTGGCTGCCCGCAGCGGCTCCACCGCCGATGCATAGGACATCAGCGCAAATCCCGGAATCAGGATGAAGCCGATCTTCTGGACGTTTTTCAGGTCATCTGTGGCCATGGCTCAATCATGGCTGAAAGCGTCTCCTTTCTGCAAGTGCTGAAACGCAATCCTGTCATGATCGACACACTCCACCGGGATGTCCTTGCCATGCGCTATTCTGCCTTTTCCGTTTTCCTGAACGCCCTGCGCGGCAACAAGGGCTGGGCGCCGGCGTGGCGCAACCCGGTTCCGAAGAACCACTATGACGTGGTCATCATCGGCGGCGGCGGACATGGTCTTGCAACGGCCTATTACCTTGCCAAGGAATTCGGCGTTACCAATGTGGCGGTGCTGGAAAAGGGTTACATCGGCTCCGGCAATGTCGGCCGCAACACCACGATCATCCGCTCCAATTACCTGCTTCAGGGCAACAACCCGTTCTACGAGCTGTCGATGAAGCTCTGGGAGGGGCTGGAGCAGGATTTCAACTTCAACGCCATGGTTTCCCAGCGCGGTGTGCTCAATCTCTACCATTCCGACGCCCAGCGCGACGCCTATACGCGACGCGGCAACGCGATGCGGCTGCACGGCGTCGATGCCGACCTGCTCGACCGCGCTGCGGTGCGCGAAATGCTGCCCTTCCTCGATTTCGACAATGCCCGCTTCCCGATCCAGGGCGCGCTGATGCAGAAGCGCGGCGGCACCGTGCGTCATGACGCCGTCGCCTGGGGCTATGCCCGTGGTGCCGACAGCTGGGGGGTCGATATCATCCAGAATTGCGAAGTCACCGGCATCCGCCGGGAGAACGGCCGCGTCACCGGTGTCGAGACCAGCCAGGGCTTCATCGGCTGCGGTAAGCTGGCCCTTGCGGCGGCCGGCAATTCCACCGTGGTTGCCGACATGGTCGACCTGAAACTGCCGATCGAAAGCCATGTGTTGCAGGCTTTCGTCTCCGAGGGGCTGAAGCCGTTCATCGACAATGTCGTCACCTTCGGCGCCGGCCACTTCTATGTCTCCCAGTCCGACAAGGGCGGCCTCGTCTTCGGCGGCGATATCGACGGCTACAATTCCTATGCTCAGCGCGGCAACCTCGCGACGGTCGAGCATGTCGCCGAGGCCGGCGTCGCGATGATCCCGGCGCTGTCGCGTGTCCGGGTGCTTCGCTCCTGGGGCGGCGTAATGGACATGAGCATGGATGGCTCGCCGATCATCGACCGCACGCCGATCGACAATCTCTACCTGAACGCCGGCTGGTGTTACGGCGGCTTCAAGGCCACGCCCGCTTCCGGCTTCTGCTACGCCCATCTGATCGCCAGGAACGAACCGCACGAGACCGGCCGCGCCTTCAGGCTCGACCGCTTCGCGCGCGGCCGGATGATCGATGAAAAGGGCGTCGGCTCGCAACCCAATCTGCATTGAGGCCCAATCTTCACTGAGGAATTCACATGGCCAGCCTGATCGCCTGCCCCCATTGCGGGCCGCGCCCCAAGGAAGAATTCACCGTTCGCGGCGATGCCGGCATAACCCGCCCGGCGCCGGATGCCGGCGGGGATGCCTGGCACGCCTACGTCTACCTGCGCGACAATCCGCGCGGGCGCCACAGGGAACATTGGCACCACACATCCGGCTGCCGCCGCTGGCTGGTGGTCGAGCGCGATACGATGACCCACGCAATCCATGCCGTATCGGATGCCAGTGCCGAGGGAGCGACCGCATGACGTCCTATCGTCTTTCCCGGGGCGGCCGCATCGATCGCGCCAAGCCGCTCGATTTCACCTTCGACGGCAAGCCGATGCGGGGTTTTGCCGGCGACACGCTCGCCTCCGCGCTTCTGGCAAACGGCCGCCAGCTCGTCGGCCGCAGCTTCAAGTACCATCGCCCGCGCGGCATCCTGACGGCGGGTGCCGCCGAACCCAATGCGCTGGTGACGATCGGCGAAGGCGGACGCACCGAAGCCAATACCCGCGCCACGCTGGTCGAGCTTTACGGCGGCCTCACGGCAAAAAGCCAGAACCGCTGGCCGTCGGTCGATTTCGACCTCGGCGCCATCAACAGCCTGCTTTCGCCCTTCCTCGGCGCCGGCTTCTACTACAAGACCTTCATGTGGCCGGCGGCCTTCTGGGAAAAGGTCTACGAGCCGATCATCCGCAAGGCGGCGGGCCTCGGCCGCGCAACCTATGAGCCCGATCCCGACGCCTACGAAAAATGCTGGGCGCATTGCGACCTTCTGGTGATCGGCGCAGGCCCAGCCGGTCTCGCCGCCGCCCTGACCGCAGGCCGCGCCGGTGCCCGTGTCGTTCTTGCCGATGAAGGTTTTGAACCCGGCGGTTCGCTGCTGTCACAATCCGCGCCTGTCGGTGGAAAATCCGCAGGCGACGTGCTGGCCCAGACGCTGGCCGAACTGGCGGATATGCCGAATGTCCGTGTTTTCTCCCGGACGACGGTCTTCGGCTGGTACGACGGCAATGTCTTCGGCGCCGTCGAGAGCGTGCAGAAGAACACGGCCACAGTGGACCCGAACCGGCCGGTCGAGCGCATCTGGCGCATCGCCGCCAAACAGGCGATCCTCGCCTCCGGCGCCGAAGAGCGCCCGCTGGTGTTCGGCGGCAACGATATTCCCGGCGTGATGATGGCAGGCGCCATGCGCTCGTATCTCGGCCGGCAAGCGATTGCGCCCGGAAAGAGCACGGTCATCTTCACCAACGATGCCTCCGGCTACGCGACCGCCGCCGATCTGGAAGCGGCCGGCCTCGACGTCGCGGCCATCGTCGACAGCCGCCCGGATGCCGCCCGCACCTGGTCCGGCAAGGCGCGCATCCTGCCCGGCGCCGTGGTTGTCGATGCCAATGGCGGCAGGAGCCTCAAGGGTGTCACCGTGCTGAGCAACGGCCGCACGGAAACCATCGCGGCGGATGCGCTCGGCATGTCCGGCGGCTGGAGCCCGATCATCCATCTCGCCTGCCATCGCGGCGCAAAACCGGTCTGGTCCGACGCCAAGGCCGCGTTCCTTGCGCCGGACTTTCAGGAAGGCTTGACTGTCGCTGGTGCTGCCGCAGGCATTGGCAGCATCGACGCCTGCCTTGCAGACGGAGCTGGAAAAGCCGCATCGGCTCTGCAGGCGCTCGGCTTCTCGAAGGCCAGCGCCGCATTCGCCGAAAAAGCCGACACGACAACCGTCTCCAGGCCGCTCTGGCGGGTCCACGGATCGAAGGGCAAGGCCTTCGTCGACTACCAGAACGACGTGCACCTCAAGGATCTCGGTCTCGCCGTCAGCGAAGGCTATGGCCATGTCGAGCTTGCCAAGCGTTATACCACCAACGGCATGGCAACCGACCAGGGCAAGCTGTCGAACATCAACGCCATCGGCATTCTCGCCGAAGCGCGAAAAATCTCGCCGGCCGATGTCGGGACCACAACGTTCCGCCCGTTCTACACGCCCCTCTCCTTCGGCGCCCTGACCGGTGCCTCCAAGGGCAAGCACTTCCAGCCGGTGCGCAAATCGCCGCTGCATGACTGGGCAAAGAAGAATGGCGCCGTTTTCGTCGAAACGGGCCTCTGGTATCGTTCCTCCTGGTTCCCGAAAGCGGGCGAAACGACCTGGCGCGAAAGCGTCGATCGCGAAGTGCTCGATGTCCGCAAGAATGCCGGCATCTGCGACGTCTCCACGCTCGGCAAGATCGAAATCTTCGGCAAGGACGCCGCCGAATTCCTCAACCGGGTCTATTGCAACGCCTTCCTGAAGCTGCCGGTCGGCAAGGCACGCTACGGCCTGATGCTGCGCGAAGACGGGATGATCTACGACGACGGTACGACGAGCCGTCTTGGCGAAACCCATTACTTCATGACGACGACCACGGCTTACGCGGCCGGCGTCATGAACCATCTGGAATTCTGCGCCCAGGCGCTGTGGCCCGATCTCGACGTGCAGTTCGCCTCCTCCACCGACCAATGGGCACAGATCGCGGTTGCCGGACCGAAATCCCGCATGATCCTGCAAACGCTGGTGGACGAGGATATTTCCGACGCGGCCTTCCCGTTCCTCGGCGCAACGGAAGTGTCGCTCTGCGGCGGCAGGCTGACAGGCCGGCTGTTCCGCATCTCGTTTTCCGGGGAACTCGCCTACGAACTGGCCGTTCCCGCCGGTTACGGCGAGGCGATCGCCGATGCCATCATGGAGGCCGGCAAGCCGCATGGCATCTGCCCCTATGGCGTCGAGGCGCTGGGGGTGATGCGCATCGAGAAGGGCCATGTCACCCATTCCGAAATCAACGGCACCGTCATCCCCGCCGATCTGGGCTTTGCCAAAATGGTGTCCACGACCAAGCCCGACTTCATCGGCAAGGCGATGCTGTCGCGCGAGGGCCTGACAGCGGATGACCGGCTGTCGCTCGTCGGCGTCAAACCGCTCGATCCGGCGACGAGCTTCAAGACCGGCTCGCATATCCTCTCGGACGGCGTCGTTCCGTCGCTCGAAAACGACCAGGGCTATGTCTCCTCCAGTTGCTACTCGCCCAACCTCGGCTCGACCATCGGCCTGGCACTCGTCAAGCATGGCCCGAAACGCCACGGCGAGCATGTCACCGTCTGGAACGACCTGAAAAACGAGTACACCAAGGCCGTGCTTTGCAGTCCGGTCTTCTTCGATCCGGAAAACGGAAAGCTCCATGGTTGATTTTGCGCTCCTTCACCGCCCTGCCCTTGCCAGCGCCAAATCCGGTTCGTTCGGCGCTCCTTCAACCGGTACGCGGATCGTGCTCACCGCCCTGCCGGAAGGGCATGTCCTGCAGGTTCTGGCCGCGCGCGGCAGCGGCGACCTGCACGACCTGATCCCGCAGCTCGGCGACGGCACCCTCCATGCGGTGCGCCCCTACGGCCCCGGACAATGGTTCGTCGTCGGCGACGCGCCGCTTTCCGCCGCGGAAATTTTCGGCAGGACGCCGCTTCTGGACGGCAGGGCCTCCATTGCCGATCAGGGCCACGGCCGTATCCGCATCGGCATCAGTGGACGGGCGGTCGAGACCGTCCTTGCCAAAGGCACGGCCGTCGATCTCGACATTGCCAACTTCCCCACCGGCCAGTCCGCCATGACGCTGATCGGCCATATCTCGGCGCTGATCACCCGGACGGGCCCGGAAAGTTTCGAGCTTCTGGTGTTGCGCGGCTTTGCCGAAAGCCTGTGGGACGAGCTTATCCAGATGAGCCTTGAGTTTGGTGTGGACGCGAGAACGGCGCGATAGACCGTCCGTGCGGCTTTAAATTCCCCCAAGAGAAAAATCAGGCGGTTTGGCTCCGCTTTTGCGGGTAGCTGATGATCGACAGGTAACGCGCCGGCAGACGAACCAGTTCCTGCGGCCCGTGCGGTGAATCGGCATCGAAGAACAGGCTGTCACCCGGCTGCATGGTGTAGAGCTGATCGCCGTGGCGATAGACCACTTCGCCCTCCAGCATGTGGAGGAACTCCATGCCCTCATGCTGGAAGGTCGGGAAGACATCGGACTCGGTCGTCAGCGTTATGAGATAGGGCTCGACCGTGACACCGCTGGTATTGTTGGCGATGTGACCGAGCAGGCTGTACTGATGTCCCGCGCGCGTCCCGCGCCGCTCGATGTTCACGCCTTCTCCGGCTTTGACGAATGTCGCGTTGTGCGGCTCCTCGAACCGGCGAAAGAACGCCGTGAGCGGCACGCCGAGCGCTCTGGTCAGCGCTTGCAGCGTGGTCAGCGAGGGCGAGATATTGCCGTTTTCGATCTTCGACAGCATGCCCACGGAAATGCCCGTCGCGGCGGCAAGGTCGGTGACCGTGATGCCGAGCGCCTTGCGATAGGTGCGAACCTCGTGTCCTATCGCCATCTCCAGATTGTTTTCCCGGGGCTCGCGAACCCGATGCGGATCCTGGGACAAGATGGCCAGCTTCTGCCCATCCTTCTCGTTCTTGTCGGTCATCGTGATCTCCCTGCGAATTATGTTCCTTACAGGAAACATCTCGTTATTCGGAGGAAATTTTTCTGCTGAGTGAAAACGACGCAGTGGCGAAGGGCATCTCGAAGCCCGCTTTGACGGAGGTTGGCTATGGCCAGAGTACTTGGCGACGTTTTGTGGTCACGTGTCTTCAAACTTTCTCCAGGCATTCTACCGCGATCATTTCTCCGATCGGCAAAGCCGAGGTCGCCGCTGGCGACGGGGCGTTGCAGACATGAAGGGTTCTCGGCGTTTTCACGAAGAGGAAATCGTGGATTGCCTCTCCCTTCGGGGTAACGGCCTGCGCGCGTATCCCTGCCTCATATGGCTGGAGGTCGTCGAGCATCAGGCTGGGGCAGTATTTGCGGCATTCCTCGAGATAGCCGCGCTTCCACAGCGAGTTTCGGAGTTCTGACAAGGCGTGCTTGCGGTTGCCGGCGACCAGTTTCCAGAAGCCGCCGAATGAGGCGAGATCGAACGCATCGCGCAGATTGAACGAGAGTTTCGGGTAGCCTTCGCGTGACAGGCCGAGAACGGCATTCGGCCCCACCGTGATGCTGCCGTCGATCATGCGGGTCAGGTGAATGCCGAGGAAGGGCAGATCGGGGTCCGGTGCCGGATAGATCAGGTGACGCACGAGGTCGCTCTTGTCCGACGGCAGACGGAAATACTCACCGCGGAACGGCACGATGCGGAAGCCGACTTTCGCGCCGGCAAGCCGCGCGAGCCGGTCGGATTGCAGTCCGGTACAGGCCACCAGCCGTCGCGCGCGCCAGGTATTGCCACCAGCGCCGATGGTGACGGCAGATTCGTCCTCGGCGATATGGTCGACTTTTGTATTACAACGGAGGCTGGCGCCGGCCGCGACGAGCAGTTCCGCCATCTTTTGCGAGATCAGCCTATAGTCGACGATACCGGTTTCGGGACTGAGCAGCGCGCCGTCGCCGGCAATGTTGGGCTCGAGTGCCCGCAGATCCGAACTGCCGACGCGCTCGAGCTTCAGCCCATTGGCCGCCGCGCGTTCGTAAAGCGCGTCGATCCTTCGCATCTCCACCGAATTGGTGGCGACGATCAGCTTGCCGCAGAGATCGAAGGGAATATCGTGCGTCGTGCAGAACTCCCGCGTGGCGCGGGCGCCTGCGGTGCAGAGCTTCGCCTTCAGGCTGCCGGGCGCATAGTAGATGCCGGCATGGATAACGCCGCTATTGTGCCCCGTCTGGTGGCTCGCGACGCGCGCTTCCTTCTCCAGCAGCAGCAGGCTGGCGCCGGGCCGGCGTTCCAGCAATTTCATGGCTGTGGCCAGGCCGACGATGCCGCCGCCTATGATGCAGTAGTCGTAGATCACGGGTCTGTTCCAGTCGGTTTCAGAGAGCGGCGCTGACGCCCTTGCCGAGCCTGCGGCGCAAGACCTCGCCGGTCACGCCGATCGAGACCACGACGACGACGATGACCAGTCCGGGCATGGTTGCGATCCACCACGCATTGGCGAGGTGGTTGCGGCCCGAGGAAATGATGCGTCCCCATGACGGCACATCGACCGGCGTACCAAGACCGAGGAAGCCAAGCGAGGCTTCGGCAAGGATGATCAGGCTGAGTTCGGCCGACATCAGTATGAGCAAGGGTATCCAGATGTTTGGAAGAATGCAGTCGCGCACGATCCGCCACGTGCTTTCACCTGAAATGATGGCGGCCTCGACATAGCTCTTGGTCAGGGCGCGCGCAGTGATGGCCCGGGCGACACGGGCGACCACCGCCCAGCGGGTCACCGCAAGGATCAGGATGACCGACAGCAGACTGGGCTGGATGAAAGCCGCCAGAAACACGGCGATGAGGATGGAGGGAAAGGCAAGCTGGATATCGACGAAGCGCATCAGCGCCTGTTCGGTGCGGCCGCCGGCCCATCCCGCCCAGACGCCGACAATGACGCCGAATGCGGCTGCCAACGCCGCCGCGGTGAAGCCGACCAGCAGCGAGACCCGGGCGCCGTAGAGCACCTGCTTGGCGACGTCGCGGCCGACCGCATCGGTGCCGAACCAGGCGATGCTGCCATCGGCCAGCTGGGTCATCGGTGGCTTGAGCCTCGCCGCGGTATCGGTCGCGACAGGATTGAAATCGATCAGATAGGGGCCGCACAGACCTGCCAGGAAGAACAGCATCACGAAGCCGATTGCCAGCATCTCGGTGAAGGCAAGCCCGTTGCCGAACGTGCGCGCGATGGATTTGGTCGCTGCCATGATTAGCCCCGTCTCAGACGCGGGTCGATCAGACGGTAGCTGAAATCGACCACAAGATTAATGGCCACGACGAGAAACGTCATGACGAAGATGCAGGCCTGCACCACGGCATAGTCGCGATAGCTGATCGCCGCGATCAGCTCCTTGCCGAGGCCGGGCCATCCGAACACGGTTTCGACGATGACGGCGCCGCCGAGCAGGTGGCCGAATTGTACGCCGCCGACGGTCAGCACCGGCAAGAGCGCGTTGCGCAGGACATGATGGGTGACGATGCGCCGCGTCGGGATGCCCTTGGCGCGCAGGATCTTGACCATGTTCGAATCGAGCACACCGATCGCTTCGTTGCGCAGCAGGCGCATGTTGACCGCCACGAGTGGCAGCGCCAGCGTAGCAGCCGGCAATATGATGGACGTGGTGGAGAGCCAGCCTGAACTCGGCAAAATCTGCAGCCAGCGTGCGAAAACCAGGATGAAGACGAGACCCAGCCAGAAGTCGGGAATGCCCAGCACCACGAGCGAGCTGTTGGACGTCGCCCGGTCGAACAGCCGGTCACGATAGAGGGCGGAAAGCAGCCCGAGCGGTAGGGCAAGCGCCAACACCAGCGCGAAGGTCACGGCGCCGAGCGTCAGCGTCGCCGTCATGCGCTGTATTACGATATCGACGGCGGCGCGGCCCTGGATGATCGAATTGCCGAAATCGAGCGTGAAGGCCTTGCCCAGGTAGATGAACAATTGCTCGTAAATCGGCCGGTCGAGCCCGTATTCGATCCGGGCAGCTGCGATCTGTTCGGGCGATGCGAGATCGCCGAGCAGTACCAGGACCGGATCACCGGGGGCGACGCGGATCATCAGGAAGGTCGCGATCACCGCCGCGACCAGGGTAATCGCGGCGTTGAAGAAACGCGAGCCGATGAAACCGATCATGTCCGGGCCTCCGCTGCCGTCGTGACCAAACCCAGCCGCCGTCGCGCATTTTCCATCAATGCCCCGCGATTCTTGAGACGCGGGGATGCTGCAATCAGCGCCGCGGTATAGGGCTGCTGCGGATTGTTGATAATCTCGCGCGCCGGCCCCACCTCGACGACGCGGCCACGAAACATCACGGCGATCGTATCGGCGACATGGCCGAGCACGCCGAGATTGTGGGTGACGAACACGAAGGCGCTGCCTTCGTGTTTCAATGCGGCAAACAGGCCGAGGATCTGCGCCTGGATGGACACGTCGAGCGCCGATGTCGGTTCATCGCAAAGCAGTACAGAGGGGTTGGAGGCGAGCGCCCGCGCGATCGCAAGGCGTTGCAGCTGCCCGCCCGAGAATTCCGATGGGCGCCTGTCGAGCGCGGTCTCGTTCATACCCACCCTGTCGAGCAATGCGGCGAGCCGATCCGTCATCGGCGCGGTGGCCGGCACGCTGTCGAGAGCTGCCGACAGGGTGTGGCGGATGGTCTTGAAGGGATTGAGGCTGCCGCCCGGATCCTGGAAGATCATCTGCACGGCGGCCCTGAACGGCGCGAGGCTGGCTTTGCTCGCCGAATGGTCGACCGTCTGGCCGCGGAAACGTACGCTGCCGGTATAACCGCTGCCGTTGAGGCCGACGATCGTGCGCAGCAGCGTACTCTTGCCGCTACCGGATTCACCGACGATACCGAGCACGCGGCCCGGCTCGACCGCGAGGCTCACGTCGTCCAGCGCCTTGATCACGGGTTCCGACGATGCCGCTGTCCGCCGGCTTGGATATCCGAAGATCAGCCTCTCGGTTTCCAATATTGCCGTCATGCCCGTGCCTCCGAGATAGCGCGGCGCCATTCGAAACAGCGAACCGTCGCGCCATTGGCGAGGCTCTCCATTTCAGGCGTATGGGTCAGACAGCGTTCCGCCTTCCAGCTGCAGCGGGTATGGAAGGCGCAGCTGTCGCTCCAGTTCCTGCCGGCGCGCGGCGGCTGCCCGGGTATGGCGACGACGGGGCGATCGAGGTCATCGATATCCGGAATGGAGTCGATCAGCCCGCGGGTGTAGGGATGGCGCCCGCTCTCGGTCACCTGCAACGTCTCGCCGCCTTCGACCAGCTTTCCGGCATACATCACCAGCGTACGGTCGGCACACTGATAGACAACCCCAAAGTCGTGGGTGATGATCAGCACCGTCATGTCGAGTTCGGCGCGCAGATCGTCGATCAGCGTCAGGATCTCCGCCTGCACGGTTACGTCCAGCGCCGTGGTGGGTTCGTCGGCCACCAGCAGGCGCGGTGACAGGGCGACCGCCATGGCGATCAAAACGCGCTGCTTCATGCCGCCGGAAAACTGGTGGGGATAGTCGCCTATCCGCGCCGTCGCATCGGGTATGCGCACGAAGTCGAGCATACGTGCGGCCTCGCGCAATGCGGCCCGCATGCCGAGGCCGCGATGGACGATGAACATTTCGGCGATCTGCCGTCCGACCGTCATCGTCGGGTCAAGCGCCGACGAAGGATCCTGCATCACGAAGCCGGTAAGCCGACCGCTGAAACCGGCCGGCGCCTGGCGTCCGCCGAAATGCAGCGGCTTTCCCTGAAAGGTCAGCGCAGTGCCGGAAACCGAATAGATCTCTGGATTCAGCAGACCGAGGATCGCCTGCGCCGTCAGGCTCTTGCCGCTGCCCGATTCTCCCACGAGTGCCGTGGTCGTGCCCGGCTCCAAATCAAAGCTTACGCCGTCGACCAACGTGAGGCCGCCTGCGGTAATTGAAAGGTCTCGGACAGAGAGGAGCTTGTCGGCGGTCCCGTGGGCCGGCGCGGATGCGTTGTCGTTCACTGGAGCATCACCTTCCTCATGGGTCGACGGCCGCCGCGCCGAAAGCGGCGGCAGTGTAGGATCAGGGCCGTTATACATCAGCTTTTGCCGCGTGCCGCGCGTTCGGCCTCATATTCCGCCAGGCCTTCCCCTTCGAGCGGGTAGGTACCGTAGATCGCCGCGCCGCCTCTGATCTTGCGCAGGATGAACTCCTCCTGCTCCTCGTATTCGAGGGACTGGCGGGAGACCTCGTCGGCAATCTCCTGCGGCACGACGATAACACCGTCCGGATCACCGACGATGAAGTCACCGGGATAGACCGCCACACCGCCGCAGCCGATAGCGACGTTCAACTCGTAGAAGCGATGCGCCACCATGCTGTTGGGCGGGCAGACCGCCTTAGCATAGACGGGAAAACCCGAATCCGCGATTTCCCACGCGTCGCGCACGCCGCCGTCCGAGACGACGCCGGCGCAGCCGCGCAGCCGCATGCGTTCGAACAGCATCATGCCGCCGCTTGCGCCGGTGGCATCGCCCCGGCAGTCGATCACCAGCACCTCGCCGACCCCGCATTCCTCCGTCACCCGCCGCTGCAGGTTGGCGCGTGGGTTAAGGGCCTTGTCCTCGGCCAGCTTGTCTTCGCGAACCGGCACGGAGCGCATGGTGAAGGCGCGTCCGACCATACGCGGCCGCGAACCGGGAAGTGGCGTCACGCCATACATGAAGACCCGGTTCAGGCCTCGCTTGTTGAGAATGGTCGCCAGCGTCGCCGTACCGCAGCGCTTGAGGCGGTCGATAATATCCATATCCGTCGTTGTCATTCGATGGCTCCGCTTGGCCGTCAGTAGATCTTGGGTTCCGGCGTCTCGCCGGCGGGGATCAGGAAGTCGAAGTCGCAGCCTTGATCGGCCGACATCACGTGGTTGGCGAACATCGCGCCGTAACCGCGCGAGTAATAGGCAGGCGGTTCGCGCCACAGTGCCCGCCGCCGCGCCAGTTCCTCTTCCGGAACGAGCAGGTCGAGCCGCCGCTCGGCGACGTCCAGTTCAATCACGTCGCCGTCTTCCACCAACGCAAGCGGGCCGCCACGCGCCGCTTCTGGAGAAACATGCAGCACGCATGCACCGAAACTGGTGCCGCTCATGCGGGAATCAGAGATGCGCAGCATGTCGCGCACGCCCTGCTTCAACAGTTTCTTCGGGATCGGCAACGCGCCCCATTCGGGCATGCCCGGTGCGCCCACCGGCCCTGCCCCCTTGAGCACGATCACATCGTTTTCGGTGATATCGAGATCCGGGTCGTCGATCCGTTTCGCCAGGTCGTCGCGGCTCTCAAACGTCACGGCCCGCCCGCGATGCTTCATCAGATGCGGCGAGGCGGCCGCGGGTTTCAGCACGGCACCGTTGGGCGCCAGCGTACCCTTGACCACCACAAGCCCACCTTCAGCGAGGATCGGATTGTCCAGGGTGCGGATGACGTCCGCATCGAAAACATCCGCGTCCGACACATTGTCCGCCAGAGAGTGGCCGTTTGCGGTGAGGCTCTCGGCATTGAGCAGGCTCAGCATGTTGCGGATCAGTGCCCGCAGCCCCCCGGCATAATAGAAGTCCTCCATCAGGAACTTCCCCGATGGCCTGAGGTTGGCGATCACCGGTATCCGTCGCGAGATCCGGTCGAAGATATCGAGGTCGAGCGGAATGGAGAGCCGCCGCGCCAAGGCGATCAGGTGGATGATCGCATTGGTGGAACCGCCGAGCGCCATAATAACGGACACGGCGTTTTCGAAGGACTTCATGTCGATGAAGCTCGACGGACGCATGTCCTCCCAGACCATGTCGACGATGCGCCGTCCCGAATCCGAAGCCATGCGGGAATGGTTCGAATCCGCAGCAGGAATAGAGGCAGCACCCGGAAGCGTCACGCCAAGCGCCTCGGCAGCGCTGGTCATGGTGGAGGCGGTGCCCATCGTCATGCAATGGCCCGGCGATCTGGCGATCGATTCCTCCATCTCCTGCCACTGGCGATCGGTGATGTTGCCGGCACGCTTCTCGTCCCAGAATTTCCAGTTGTCGCTGCCACTGCCAAGCGTGTGGCCGCGCCAGCGGGCGTTGAGCATCGGCCCCGCGGGAGCGAATATGCAGGGAACGTTCATGCTGAACGCGCCCATCAGCAGGCCCGGCGTCGTCTTGTCGCAACCGCCCATCAGGACCGCCCCATCGACGGGGTGGGCGCGCAGCACCTCTTCCGTCTCCATCGCCAGCAGGTTGCGATATAGCATGGTCGAGGGCTTCATCATCGGCTCGCTCAGCGAGATCGCCGGCACCTCGATCGGGAAACCGCCAGCCTGCCAGACACCGCGTTTGACCTCCTCCACCCGCTGCTTGAAATGCGAGTGACATTGGTTGAAGTCGCTCCAGGTGTTGACGATGGCGATGACGGGCTTGTTCTCGAAGTCAGATTTCGAATAGCCGATCTGAAAAGTGCGGGAGCGATGGTTGAAGGTGCGCATAGCGGGAGCGTTGTACCAGCGCTGACTGCGCAGGTCCTTTACGTCGATTTTTTTCATGAGCCGCCCACCCCTTCGTCTTTACAAATTACAGCCAAATTGCCCATTAAGGGCACATTGTCAACGCATTTGTCACGATTTGGTAGATGTCTTGCGAAATTTGTGCGGGATGTGCTAGTTTCGATGGAGTGGAGACGTTGCATGCCCTTGGAATCGATCGAAAGCTCTTACCCCATAAATCCGGCCCTGCCCGATGGCGGCATCAGCCGAAGTGAATCCGTATATCGCTCGTTGCTGAGCTGGATCGAAGAGGGTCGCATTCCGTTGGATGGCAAGTTGCCGACCGAGAACGAGTTGACACAGCACTTTCAGGTTTCACGCCCGGTCGTGCGGACGGCAATCGCAAAGCTGCGGGAAAAAGGGCTCGTGCGATCCGTCCAGGGCTCCGGAACCGTGGTGATCCACGAGCCAGCGCCGCCTGCCGTAAACAGCATGCAGTTGTTGCAGGGCAGCAGTGTCAGGGATCTGCAGCGCTGCTTCGAATTCCGCCTGCTGATCGAGAGCGAAGCGGCCTATCTGGCGGCGCTTAGGCACAGTCCTGCCTCGCTCGAACGGATCAGCGAATGCGTCTATCCGCCGACGCATACGTTTCCAACGAAAAGCCAGCAACCGCTGGAAGCCTTCGATTTCCACCATTTCGTGGTGCTCGCGGCCGACAACCCGTTTCTCGAACATTCTATTCAAACGATCGTCTCGCAGCGCGGTTTCCAAGTCTATCTGAGGCTGTGCAGTGCCACGAAGGCCGACGATCCGGTGGCGCATCGGACCCGGATCAATGGCGAACACCGGGAAATCCTCCGGCTGATCGAGCGACGGCAGGCCGAGGACGCCCGCGAATACATGCGCTATCACATTCAAAGCGCCTACGAATACATGATCAACAAGATTCCCGTGACCGACGAGGGCTGAGTTCAGCGTGCCGCACGGCGTTCGATCGCCTCGATCATCGCCACCGCCATCCGCTGTCGCGTTTCGAGGGTGGCGCTGCCGATATGCGGCAGCAGCACGGCGCGTGGGCTGGCGATCAGGCCGGGATGAGGCCTGGGCTCGTCCTGGAAAACGTCGAGCCCCGCAGCCGCGATGCCCCCTGTTTCCAAGGCCTCAACGAGCGCCGCCTCGTCCACGACCGACCCGCGCGCCACATTGATCAGGTATCCATCCGGCCCGAGTGCCCGCAATATATCGGCGGATACGAGCCGGTGGGTCGCCGGGCCACCGGGGCAGCACAATGCGAGAAAGCGGCATTGCCGCGCCATCGCGGTCAGATCGGCCATATGATGCCACGATAATTCCCGGCGCGGCGAACGGGTGTGATAGGCGATCTTCATGTCGAAGGCCTCGGCCCGCCGCGCCAATGCGCTGCCGATATTTCCCAATCCGACGATGCCGAGCCAGGCGCCGCCAAGGGTGGTCCCAAGCGGATAACGCCCCGCCGTCCAATGGCCTGCGCGGACGAAGCGATCGGCTCCGGCCAGATCCCGCGCCATGGTCAGGATCAGCCCCATGGCGATATCCGCGACGTCGGCGGCCAGGACCCTCGATGTGGTTGTGACCTCGATGTCGCGCTCCGCAGCGGCCTCCAGATCGACGCCCTCGCAACCGGCGCCAAGGCAGGAGATGATTTCCAGGCGGGGCAGGCGCGAGATCATCTGTCGCCCGATCTCCACCTTGCCCGTCGTTGCGATCGCCCGGATTGCGCCTAGGTTCGCCGCAAGTGGCGCTTCTAGCAGCACAAAACGCTTGCGCAGTCCTTCGACGACATGGTCCTGAAACTCTCCCACCTGAAGAACCGAGAAATCTCCTCCCATTACATCTCCGATTTGTAATAAAATTGCTATTTTTGTTGACAAAAATGCCCTGCGAAAGCCGTCTCGGACATCTTGCGTGTCATATTCCGGCTGACTGCCGTGCACTGTTTGTCTGTCGCTACCATTGAAAATTACAAATATCAACCAAATTTGGCTTTGTTATTGACATGTGAATGACAACTCTTTTTATTGGATCTCGCCACCTTAAAAGGGGAGCGAATTCATCGGGAGGATGAAATGAGGAGAATTCTGGTCGCCTTGGCGGCAGTTCTGCTTTCGACGACTGCCTTCGCGCAGACACTGAAAGTATCACCGCCGCGCAATATCATCGATATCGATCCGCACGGACCGAATGCCCTGCTGCGGGAATCCGTACTCGTCGCACGACAGGTCTTTGAAACACTGGTGAGGTTCGATGGCGATGAGCCGGTCGGCGTGCTTGCCGAAAGCTGGAAGCAGATCGATAACAAAACCTGGGAGTTCAAGCTACGCCCGGGCGTCAAGTTCCATGACGGAAGCGCTTTCGATTCCACCGACATCAAGGCCTCGGCTGAGCGACTGTCCCGTGCCAAGGGCGGCCTCGCCAGCCAATGGAAGGTGCTGGAGAGCGTCGAGACGCCGGATCCGCTGACGGCGATCATCCGGCTGAAGAACCCAGTGGGTCCGTTCCTTCGCATCACGTCGTTCCTGTCCATCGCGCCGTCCGAGGTCATCGACGCCAAGGGACCGGAAGAATATGGTGCCGGCGTCATCCTGCCCGGCACCGGGCCATTCAAGATCGGCGACTTTTCGCCCGGCGACAGCCTGACCGTGACCACAAATCCGGACTATTGGGGTGAAAAGCCGAAGATCGACGGCCTTCAATTCGTCAACATTCCCGAGCAGACGGCGCGCGTTACGGCGATCCTCAACGGCGAAGTCGACATCGCCTGGGCATTCTCGGACGACGAGGTATCGACGCTGCGGTCCGAGCCCACCGTAAAGGTGGATATCGTTCCAAGCGCGACCTACGGCTACACGTGGTTCAACGCCGCCCGCAAGCCATTCGACGATCCGCGCGTCCGCCAGGCCATGTGGCATGCGATCGATGTCGAAATGGTCCTGCGCGACCTGAAACCAGAAACAGGGACGCCGGCACGCAATGTCATACCTGAAACCGTGTTCGGCTTCACGCCGCTGCAGCCCTATGCCTACGATCCCGAGAAGGCGAAAGCGCTGCTCGCCGAGGCCGGTTTCCCGCAGGGCTTTCAGACCAGTCTACTGTTTGGCCAGAACTTCTTTCCCGGCATTTCCGATTTCGGGCAGATCTTCGTGTCTTACTGGGATGCGATCGGCGTGAAGGTGCGGCCGCTGGAACAGGAGCGGGCAATCTTCACCCAGAATTTCCGCGAAATGAACTGGGACATGGTGCTGTCGTCCAATCCAGCGCTGACGCTAGATGCAGATTATACGGTAGGCCGGCTTTATTACTCCGAGAACAAGGAAATGAATTACACCAACCTTGACCTCGACAAGCTGCTGCTGGCCGCCAAGGCCGAGAGCGACCAGGGCAAGCGCAAGGAACTCTACGCCGAGGCGACCAAGGTAATTTGGGACGATGCGGTGGGCATCTTTTGGGGCGACCTGAAAATCGTCTATGCGGCTCGCTCCAACGTATCCGGCTTGCAGTTCTCACCGATTGAGGCTCCCTATCTGGCCGGTGTCACGGTCGATTAAAGGGATTGCTGCGGCTGCGGCATACACTGTAGCCGCAGCCATTGCAGCGTAAATGCCGGGCCGCGGGCCGATTTTCCAAGGAGTGGTGCCGTGGGCGCACAGCCGATTCTCGTCGACGACGGGAAGCTACACGATTTCGTCGTCGAGATTTTTCTTGCCGCCGGTTCCAGCCAACGGGAGGCGGGACTGATCGCCCGCCATCTCGTCGATTCGAATTTGCGAGGGCACGATTCCCACGGTGTCGGCTCTATTCCGGTTTATATCCGCAATCTGCGCGCCGACGAACTGCTGATCAACCAGACGCTGACCACGGTGCTCGAAACCGATACTTTTGCCATCCTGGATGGCAACGGAGGTTTCGGTCAGGTGATGGCCTATGATGCGATGAATATCGGCATCGCCAAAGCGCAGCAGGAGGGGGTGGCACTCGTCGGATTGCGCAATAGCCACCATGTCGGACGCATCGGCCATTGGGCCGAGCAATGCGCGGAAGCCGGGCTCGTTTCGGTCCATTTCGTAAATGTGGTCAGCGATCCGTCGGTTGCGCCCTTCGGCGGCGTTGCGGCGCGCGTCGGCACCAATCCTTTTTCCGTCGGCATTCCGCGGGATGGCCAGCGCCCTGTCGTGCTTGATTTCGCCACGAGCAAGCTCGCGGTCGGCAAGGTCCGTGTCGCGATGAACCAAGGCAAGCCGCTGCCACCGGGAGCACTTCTGACAGCTGAGGGCGAACCGACGACCGATCCGTCCGTCCTGTTCGGCATGCCCAAAGGCATTCTGCTCCCCTTCGGGGATCACAAGGGTTGGGGACTGTCGCTCGCATGCGAACTTCTCGGCGCCGCACTCACCGGCGGACGCACCCAATCCGGCCCGAAGAAGCGCAACAACACGATCAACTGCATGTTGTCCATCATCATCTCGCCGGAGCGGCTCGGCACGGCTGACACGCTTTCGAGGGAAACCGAGCAGTTCATTGGCTGGGTCCGTTCCGGCGACAACAGCTCCGTCCTTCTGCCGGGCGATATCGAGGCGACAACGACCATCGACCGCAAGGCGCACGGTGTGCCGATCGATCGCAAGTCATGGTCCGACATCATCACGGCAGCGGAAGCCGTCGGGATTGCCCCGCCGGCGGATATTGCTTGGCAAGCGGCTTAAATGGACGATACCGAGGCAAGAGCATGAAGATCGTCGACGTAACCGTCACCCAGTTCGAGCAAGCGAATATCCGCAGCCTCTCATTCGGACCGCACAACTCCCCCACCACAGGCAAATCGATGCTCGGCCTCGTGACGGTGACGACCGATGAAGGCTTGGAGGGACATGCTTTTCTGGGCTCGATCACAAAGTCGTCCGAACTGGATGCCCTCTCCCTCATTCAAACCCTCAAGCCTATCCTTCTTGGCCGCGATCCGCTCGACAGGGAAGTGTTGCATCAGCAGATCTGCAAGCGGTTTCGCTCAACGACCTGGCGCTGCATCGGCGCCATCGATGTCGCACTCTGGGATCTTGCGGGCAAGATTGCCGGACTACCGATCTACCGGCTAATAGGAGGGTACCGGCAGTTGGTGCCGGCCTATGCGAGCTCTCCGGGCCACGAAAGCGTTGAGGCCTATGTACAGGAAGCGCTGGAAACCAAGGCACGTGGTTTTCATGCATACAAGATCCATCCGCCGCGCAAGGGCTGGCAACGCGACATCGAAGTTTGCAAGGCGGTTCGCAAGGCCGTCGGCAACGACTACCGGCTTATGCTCGATTCGACCTGGATGTACACCTATACAGAGGCCCTGCGTGTAGGCAGGGCGATCGAGGAGCTCGGGTTCTATTGGTTCGAGGATCCGCTCGCGGAAGACGACATCTATAACTATGCCAAGCTTCGCCAGAAGCTAGACATTCCAATCCTTGCAACCGAGTTTTCGTCCGGGGGCTTTCACGCCTATGCCCCATGGATCATGAGCCAGGCGACCGACTACCTTCGCGGAGACGTTGCGGTGAAGGGCGGGATCACGGCTTGCATGAAGACGGCACATCTCGCGGAGGGCTTCCAGATGACGTACGAAATCCATCATGGCGGAAATTCACTCAACAACGTCGCCAATCTCCATGTGATGTGCGGCATCCGCAATTCGGAATTCTTCGAGGTCATCCTCCCCGACGAAGTGCAGAAATTCGGGCTGATCAACGACATCGAGATTGATGCCAATGGCATGGCGCGAGTCCCTGAGGCTCCGGGCCTCGGCGTTGAGATCGACTTCACCGTCATCGGCCGCAACACGATCTCCGTTCTCAGCTAGAGCACAGCAGCACCCCGCCCCGACCGGTGTCGGTCAACACGAAGGTCTTGAAGGGTTTCGAACCTTCAATCCACCTCATATATTTCGTATGGAATGGCGCTTGCAATTTGCGTGCGACGTCAGCCGATCCACTGGCGGCGACGCATTCGCGTAATCGCGATTGCCAGCAGGCCAATCAAAACCGAGCCGGTGAGCATCATTGATGCGATCCGTCAGGAACAGCGCCATCACGAATTCGTTGAGCGAGATGACGAAGGCGAACAATGCGGACGAGAAAATACCCGTCGTGCATGCCGGCAGCACGACCTCGATGAACACACGCGCAGGACGAGCGCTGCAATTCGGCATTGAAGGGCTCGATCACCGTTTGCTTGAACACGGTTTCGTATCCGCATAGGTCTTTCGGGCGATCGACAGCATGCTGCGGCTCATCAGGTTCGATATGCTCGACATCCGCATGATAACGAAGAGGCGTCATAGGAGGTGGTTCGTCATTGCACGGTCTCACTCTCGAGAATCTTGTCGACAGTGATCGGAAAAGTGCGGATGCGCTTGCCGGTGGCGTGGAAGATGGCGTTCGAGACCGCGGCGGCGACCCCGACAATGCCGATCTCTCCAAGTCCCTTGACCCCGATTGGGCTTGCCTTGTCGTCGTCCTCGTCCACAAAGATCACCTCGATGTCCCGGATATCCGCATGGGCCGGCACATGGTATTCAGCGAGATTGTGATTCATGATCCGCCCCGTACGATGGTCGATCATGCCTTCCTCGTGCAGTGCCATACCGAGCCCCATGACGACGCCGCCAAAAATCTGGCTGCGCGCAGTCTTGGGGTTGAGGATGCGGCCGGCCGCGATGGCGCTGACGACGCGTGTCACGCGCACGATGCCGAGGTCCTCGTCCACCTTCACCTCGACGAACACGGCCGAATGACTGTAGGCGGCAAACGTCATCATGCTCATCATGTCCGGGGCCACCTTGGCATGTTCTTCGATGGACGACAGGCCGGCGGCGTGCATGATATCGGCAATGGCGATGCCGGTCTGGTGGTTGGCCTCCAGTACAAGGCGCCCTTCGGCTATCACGACCTGATCCTCCGAGGCTTTGGCAAGCGGCGAGTCCTCCATCTCCCGGGCATGGCCGAGCAGGGTCTTGATCACGGTCTTTGCAGCCTTCTGAACGGCAGAGCCGGTCGACGCCGCGGTCCAGGAGCCACCCTGAACACCGGTTTTCGGCAGGGCCGATTCTCCGATGTTCACGGTCACCTGTTCTATCGGCACATCGAATTCTTCAGCCGCAAGCTGGCCAAGGATGGTATATGTACCGGTACCGATGTCCGAGGCGGCAGCGGCGATGATGACTTTGCCGTCCGCGAACAATTGTGCCGTGGCTTCCGCCGGCGCCATCGTCGCTTCCCAGATGCCACCCGCCATGCCCCAGCCCACGAGATCGTGGCCATCGCGCATCGAGCGCGGAGCAGGAGATCGCTTTGACCACCCGAAACGCGTCGCACCCTCGCGATAGCAGGCGTGCAGGGCCTTCGACGTGATCGCTTTGTCCTGGTTTTGGTCCCGGTGGATGAAATTGCGGACGCGCAGGTCCACAGGATCGACACCCACCTCATAGGCGAGTTCGTCCATCGCCGTTTCCAGCGCGGTGACACCGGTTGCAGCGCCCGGTGCGCGCATATCCCCGGGCGTTGCCATGTCGAGCTTCGCAAGCTCGTAGGAAAGCTTTGCATTTTCGCATTTGTAGGCAAGGCCCGTCCAGTTCGCGACGTTTTCCTGGTAGTCCTCGTAGCGCGAGGTAGCATGCACGGCGTGGTGCATGACGGAAAGCAGATGCCCCTGCGCATCCGCCGCGAGCGATACGGTCTGGACGCTGGAGGGGCGCCAGGTCAGGTAGAACATTTCCCGCCGCGTCATCTCCACCTTCATCGACCGGCTGAGGTCGAGGCTTGCCATGACGGCAAGCACCAGATGGTGTTTCGGCCTGAGCCCCTGGCCGAAAGCGCCGCCGACAAAACTATTCTTGACGAGGACCTTTTCCGGATCCAGGCCGAAGACGCCGCAGACATGGTCACGCGAATTCTGCGACCCCTGCGTCTTGTCGTGGATCGTGAGTTCGCCATCCTTTTCGAACAGCACGGTCGCGGCGAAGAGTTCCATCGGATTGTGGTGTTCGCCTTCGATGACATAGTCCGCGGAGATCTTATGGGGCGCGGAGGCGAAGGCGGCTTCGGCGTCTCCGCGTGGCGGCGGCGGGAGGAACTGCTTCATGCGCGCGACCGGCGGTTCATAACTGTTGTGCTGTTCTGCAATGATATCGGTATGGGGCTCGTCGGTCGCATAGTCGGCGCGGATCAGAGCTGCGGCATCGCGCGCGGCCTCCGGCGTCTCGGCGACGACGAAGGCGACCGGCTGGCCGTCGAACAGCACGCGGTCGTTTTCCAGCGGGCGAAAAGGATGGCCGGGAACGGCTACCTCATCCTTCCATTTTTTGTCGCGATAAGCGAGCTTCGGCCGGTTCTCGTGGGTGTAGACCTTCACGACGCCGGGGAAACGCTCGGCTGCCTTCGTATCGATCGCGGTGATACGGCCGGAGGCGATGGTTGCAAGCGCGATGGAGCCAAAAAGCATTCCCGGCTCGAAATGCTCGGCCGCATATTTGGCCTGCCCGGTCACCTTGAGCGGTCCATCGATGCGCGACACCGGGAGACCTACGATCTTGGATTGGTTGAACATTCCGGCCTCCTACTGGATTGCCTTGACCGCCTGGTCCTGCGGGCGTCCGCTGGCCGCTTGTCTGAGGGCGCGGACAATGGTCTTGCGGGCAAGGGGGATTTTGAAGTCGTTGTCGCCTTGGCCCATCGCACCGGCAAGCAGACGGTCGGCGACGCGCTGAAACGTCGCTTCATCGGCTTGCGCGCCGGAAAACTCCGCCTCGGCAAGCGGGTCGCGCCACGGCTTGTGGGCGACGCCGCCGAGCGCGATGCGCAACTCGACGATCCGCCGGTCGGCGGTCTCCATCGCCACGGCGACTGAGACGAGTGCAAAGGCGTAGGACAGCCGGTCTCGCAGTTTCAAATAGGTGTGATGGCCGGCGAAATGATTGGGCGTGAGACGAATGCCGGTGATGATCTCACCATGCGCGAGCGTATTGTCCCTCTCCGGCTCGTCACCCGGCAGGCGGTGAAACTCCGCGAAGGCGTTCTGCCGCGCTCCCGCCGGTCCCTCCACCTCCACCACAGCATCGAGTGCGGCAAGTGCCACGCACATGTCCGACGGATGAACCGCGATACACATGTCGCTCGCGCCAAGGATCGCATGGATTCGGTTGAGGCCGCCGATCGCCGAACAGCCCGATCCCGGCTCGCGTTTGTTGCAGGGCGTCGAAGGATCGTAGAAATAGTAGCAGCGGGTCCGCTGCAGAAGATTGCCACCGGTCGTCGCAGCATTGCGAAGTTGCGGCGAGGCGCCGGCAAGGATCGCGCTCGAGAGCAGCGGAAAGCGCGCTTTGATGCGCGCGTCGTAGGCCACCGCCGAATTGCTGGCGAGTGCCCCGATACGAATGCCCCCATCGGGCAGATCGTCGATGTCCTTCAGCGGCAGGCGGTTGATATCGACGATCGCGTCGGGCTTCGCCACATCGTATTTCATGAGGTCGACGAGGTTGGTGCCGCCAGCCATCAGCTGCGCCTGCGGGTTCGCGACAAGTGCGGCAACGGCATCACCAACGGTCTCGGCGCGGGTATAGGAGAACGGTTTCATTCGGCAGCCTCCCGGTACGGGTGGGTGCCCTGCTTGCCCAGCACGTCCTCGATCGCGTCAGCAATGTTCGTATATGCGCCGCACCGACAGAGATTGCCGCTCATCAGCTCGCGGATTTCCTCACGCGAATGCGCATGGCCTTCGTTCACGAGGCCGACGGCGGAACAGATTTGGCCTGGCGTGCAGTAGCCGCACTGGAAGGCATCGTGCTCGACGAATGCCGTCTGTATCGGGTGCATATTGCCCGGCGCGCCCAGTCCCTCGATGGTCGTGATCTCGCGGCCGTCCAGCGTGACCGCCAGCTTGAGACACGAGTTAATCCTTTCACCCTCGATCAGCACCGTGCAGGCGCCACACTGGCCATGGTCGCATCCCTTCTTCGTGCCGGTGAGCTGCAGGTCGTCGCTTCGCAGCAGGTCGAGAAGCGTGGTCCATGGATGGATATCGAAAGAATGGGCCTTGCCGTTGATAGTCAACGACAGTGGACTGGTGGGGAATGCTGAGTGGGCGAGCGCGGTATCCATTGGTCCTGCCTTTCACACTAACGACCAGTCGCAAACGAAGGCAAACGGGGCATTGTTCCAACCACTATCCGATGGTCGGACTGGTCAACTCTGGACGGTCGTGAACGAATGCGATGAACTCTTGCCTATCTCAATTCGGTGAACGAGGGCGGATTCTACGGTTGGTCTTGGAGCTGCTATGGCCGGCATATCGATCCACCCCCTACGGCCGGATTTGGTGGAGACAGAACCCCGGCAGTACCATCATGGTGTTCACGACTGATCCGGCTGTTGATCGTCGAAGCCGACATCCCAGTCTTTCTGACGCTTCTTCCCCGGGGGATCCCTATGCGCCGTCGCGTCTTCGGATCCAGTGATGACAGTCGGCTTGGCGCTCGCCACACCGCTGGCCTTACGATCGGCTTGAGACGGTGCAAACTGACCGCTCGTCTCGCGTCTATCGCTCATTGCTTCGCTCCCTCGCTTTCAACGCGTCCGAAGGGCGTCTCCGCTCCGGGCTTTTGTTCGTTTCGCCGGCCGCGTCGCGCGCGGTATCCGGATCGTCCTTTGCCGGAAGATATCCACGCGGCCGGTTTTCCTGAGGTCCCTCCCAGCGGGGAGATTGGTCCGTCGTGCCGGGCGCGCCGTCGCGGGGTTTGTTGGCAACCATTGTCGTGTCTCCTTTTCGTCACTAAACCAATCTGCCAGCCCGATGTTCCGTGGTGAGCGTCAGGTGTTCTGGGCAATCCGGGTGGTGTTTACTCATCCTCGCCGGGATAGGCCTTTTCCTTCAGCAGACGCGCAACATGCGCCGTGTTGCGCGCGACGAGGTCGAGCGTGGATTGCACTACCTCCGGAATCTCCTTGAGATCGACGAAATTGACCGAGCCCATGGCCTCGCCGACCCAATAGGTCACCGCATTGGCGGGAATGGTGAAGCCGACATCGTTCAGCGCCTGGAAGAGTTCGGCCGAGACGTGATGTGCGCCATCCTCGTTGCCGACCACCGCGACGGCGGCGACCCGGCCATAGGAGACCATGCGACCCTTGTCGTCCTTCTCCTCGAGGAAGGCGTCCATGCGCTCCATGGCGCGCTTGCACACGCTCGACGGCTGGCCCATCCAGATCGGCGTTCCCATGACGAGAATATCCGCGTCGAGAATTTTCCGGCGGATACCCGGCCACGCATCGCCTTCGCCTTCGTCGGAGGTGACGCCGGGCTTGATGTCGTGGTCGGCAAGCTGGATGAACGTCGTCGACACGTCGTAGGGCTCCATTGCTTCTGCCAGCAGTCGGAGCATGCGTTCGGTGGAGGACGGATCGGTTGCGGCTTTCGTCTTCAGGGTGCAGTTGAGCGCCAATGCTGTCAGGGTCATCTGTTCGCCTCGCAGAGTGGATGTCGGAGAGCAACCGACTTTTCCGCGAAATGTTCCAGGCGCCTGAAGCCTGCGGACGGCGCGGCGCCAAAGGGCAGACCGCGCCGGATCGGTTTGACCTGCTTGTCGGCGGGGGGTTAGTTGATCCGCAGGCCGGAGGCTTTCTCGAACAGGTGAATCGCATCCGTGTTCGGGCGGACGTGAATAGGGTCGCCCACGCGGATCGGCGTATCGCGCGGAAACTCGACGGTCAGCATGCGGGCTTCACCGATCTCCACGTAGCCATAGGTCTGGCTTCCCAGCCGTTCGGCAACGGCGAGGTCGCCGCTGAACCAGGCTTCCTCCTGTGGGCAGGCGGTGAGGTCTTCCGGGCGGATGCCGAGCGTCACAGCACCGGGCGCAATCCGCGCCGTGCCTGCACCGGCAAGCGGCAAAGTTCGATCTTTGAAAGACAAGGCTTTTTCATTGCCATGGGACATGAGTTCGACAGTCATCGTGTTCATGGTGGGGCTGCCGATGAAGCGGGCGACGAACAGGCTCGCCGGGCGATGGTAGAGATCGAGCGGGGCGCCGATCTGTTCGATCCGGCCCGCGTTCAGCACGACGATGCGGTCGGCGAGCGTCATGGCCTCGACCTGATCGTGGGTGACGTAGACGGTCGTCGCCTTCATGCGGTTGTGCAGCTTGGCGATCTCCAGGCGCATTTCGACGCGGAGAGCCGCGTCGAGATTGGAAAGCGGTTCGTCGAAAAGGAAGGCCGAGGGCTCGCGCACGATGGCGCGGCCCATGGCGACACGCTGGCGCTGGCCACCGGAAAGCTGGGCCGGCCGTCGATCCAGAAAGGGCTCGATTTTGAGGATGCCGGCGGCATGCGAGACACGCCGGTCGATCGTTTCCTCTGCCGTGCCGCGCATTTTCAGGCCGAAAGCCATGTTTTCGCGCACGCTCATATGGGGGTAGAGCGCATAGTCCTGAAAGACCATGGCAATGTCGCGCTCGGACGGCGGCAATGCGTTCACCACCTTGCCGCCGATGTCCAATACCCCGCCCGATATCTCTTCAAGACCAGCGATCATGCGCAGCAGGGTGGACTTGCCGCAGCCGGAAGGCCCGACAAGGACCAGGAATTCGCCACTCGCAATATCGATGTCGACGTCATGGATGACCTCTAGCGAACCATAGGTTTTCCGGATCTGCCTCAATGCGATTGCGGTCACGGTTTTCTCCTCCAGTGGGTCAATCGGCACTTGACCTTCATTATCGATATCAATATCAATAATGATACTGACGCCGATTAGCAACTCCATGAGCCGGGCGATGACTTATTTTTCTACAGCGTCCAATGCGAGACACGCCGCCAAGCCGGCGAAGTCGGCGGCCGCCTTCAACGCGCTCAAGCGCGATATCATGCTGGGCATTCTTCCGTCGGGTACGGCTTTGACGGAGCTGGAGCTTGCGGCGCATTTTTCGTGCAGTCAGGGCACGGTGCGCGAGGCGCTTCTGCAATTGCAGGAAGAGGGCCTAGTGCGCCGGCAGGGCCACCGCGGCACGCAGGTTTCCGAGTGCACGGAAGCGGAGGCCGTGGAAATGTTCCGCGTGCGCCAGCAGATCGAGTGCAACGGCATCGTCCGGGCGTTGCAGGCGCCGAGCCGCACGCTGGTGGTGGACCTGAAGGCGCTCTTTGCCGCGATGATCGACGCAGGGAAGACTGGCGACGAACTGGAACTCGCGTCCTTCGATCGGGATTTTCATCGCCGCATCTTTCAGGACGCGCAGCTGCCGGCGCTCGATCCGATCCTGCACCGCTGCCTGGTACACAATCATCGTTTCAAGATTTCGCGCAGCACGACGCCGCGTGATCTCGTGGCGACGGCCCAGCGTCATGGCGCGATCGTCGAGGCGATTGAAAGCGGGAATGTGGCGGCCGCGAGCGCGGCCTTGAGCCACCATATTGCGACCATCGTCGATTTCGGCCCAGACGTTTTTGCGGATGCAACGCAATGAGCGCGGTGCCGGACATGTCGCGACTTTCGCCTGAAATGGCCGGATTGCTCGCCCGTGTGGCAGCCGAAACGGGGCCTCAGCTCGATCCGACGACGCTGCCGCCGTCAGAAGGCCGCGCGCTTTCCGCCGAGGGCAACCGGCGCTGGAATGTCGATATGCCCGACATGGTCACGGTCGCCGATGTCTTTATTGACGCGGATGAAAGCCTTGGCTCCGATCGGGTGCGTCTCAAGGTTCTGGTCCCTCCGGGCGCAGGTGCAGGCGCGGTCATTTTCGTACACGGCGGCGGTTTTGCCTTTTGCAGCCCGGAGACCCATGAGCGCTGTGCCCGCGTACTGGCCCTCGAATGTGGTCTTCCCGTGCTGTTGCCGGATTATCGCCTCGCGCCGGAGCATCCCTATCCCGCGGGCCTGATGGATGTGATCGCGACGATCCGCAACGCCTTTGTCGTTTCCGCACCCTATGGTGTCGCGCATGGTCCGCTGTTGCTTTCCGGCGATTCGGCAGGCGCCAACCTCGCATTGGCTGCCATGTTGCACGAGCAGGGCAAGGGGTGTCCGCCGGTGGCCGGGGCGCTGCTTTTCTATGGAACCTATGCCGGTGATTTTCACACGCAGTCGTATCGGGATTTCGAAAACGGTCCCGGCCTGACGACGATGAAGATGCAGCGCTATTGGCAGTGGTATGTCGGTGATCAAGACGTCTCGGCCGATCCGCTCGCCTGCCCGCTTGCTGCAACCGACGCGGCTCTGGCAGCCCTGCCGCCGCTTCACCTGATGGCGGCTGGAGTCGATCCCTTGCTGTCCGACAGCGTCGCGCTGCACGCGCGCCTGAAACGCCTCGGGCGCGGCGAGAGGCTGACCGTCGTGCCGGGCGTCACGCATGGTTTTTTGCAAAACACGCTTGATCTGGCTGCCGCGCGGGAGGCGCTGGCAGCAGCAGGAGCCGATGCCAGACAAATGGCCGGCTCGAACTGATTTCGATTTTCAAAGGAGGAGATAATGAAAATCTGGAAGAAACTGGCAATCGGCGCCGCACTCGCGACGTCGCTTCTGGCAAGCACGGCGTCGGCGGAAACCGTTCGCTTCTGGTACCACTTCGACAACCCTGAAAATCCGATGGCCGATCTGGTCGCCAAGTTCGAGGCGGCCAATCCGGGCATCGAGGTCGAGGCGGAAAACGTTCCGTGGAACAGCTATTACGACAACCTCTACACCGCGCTTGTCGGTGGCAACGCACCGGATGCCGCTATGGTCAAGCTCTTTGCCCAGCCGCGCCTTCTCGAAATGGGCGCACTGGAGCCGCTTGGCGAGCGCATCGGCGCCTGGCCCGGCAAGGCGGATCTGCTCGACAATCTGCTGGAGCTCAACAAGGGACCGGATGACCAGCAATATTATCTGCCGATCCAGTATGTCGTGCTCTATCTCTACTATCGCACCGATCTCTTCGAACAGGCCGGCCTGAAGCCGCCGACCACCTGCGACGAGTTCCGCGATGCGGCCACCAAGCTCACCAAGGCGCCGGCGACCTATGGCTTCGGCCTGCGCGGCGGCAAGGGCGGCTGGGACCAGTGGGGTGCCTTCGTGCTGTCACAGGGCGCGAAGCTGGAGCCGGGCGGCCTGACGACCCCGCAGGCGATCGCTGCCAACCAGTGGCTGATCGACCTCTTCCAGAAGGACAAGGTCATTCCTGCTTCGGCGCCGAACGACGGCTTCCAGGAAATCACCGGTGCCTTCAAGAAGGGGACCACGGCTATGACGATCCATCATATCGGCTCGTCCAACGACATGGTGAAGGCGCTTGGCGACAAGGTTTCGGCGGTGCCGGTGCCGGAATGCGGCGGCGGTCGCTGGACGTCCTACGGCGACGAATCGCTGGCGATCTTCTCGTCGTCGGAGGTGAAGGATGCGGCCTGGAAGTGGATCTCCTTCCTGGCCGAGGGCGAAAACAACGTGGCCTTCAACAAGGCGACGGGCCAGATGACGGTGACCAAGAGCGGGTCGGCGAACTGGACGTTGCATGAGCGCCGCTTCGTCGATGCGACCGTCCAGTCGCTGCCCTTCGCAAAGGTGCTGCCGCAGAACACCGCGACATCGGAGTTCGTCAACACGGCCTGGCAGACGGCGATGCAACAGGCGCTGACCGGCCAGATCACCTCCGAGCAGATGATGCAGCAACTCGAAGCGCTGTTCGCGCAGCAGTAATCTCTCCGGAGCGGGCGATCCTCCGCCCGCTCCGAACTCCCATCCGCCCAGCCCGAACATCAGGGCGGGTGGGCCCTTTTGATTGCCAACGGCCGGGAACGACCGAATGACCGCGACGACAGCTCCGAAACCCACCCCAATCGCGATACCCACACCGTGGAACGTGCGGCTGATGCCCTACATTCTGCTGGCGCCTGCGGTGCTCGTCACGCTGTTCATCGTGTTCTTCCCCATGGTGCAGGCGGTCTTCACCAGTCTCTACGATCTCATCCTCTGGAAGCCGAATGCCAGCCGCCTCGTGGGCTTCGGCAACTATGTGAAGCTTTTCGCCGACCCGGTGTTCTGGACGGCGCTCTGGAACACGGCGCTCTGGATCGGCCTCACCGTGCCCTTGCAGATGGGGCTCGGCCTCCTCACGGCGCTGCTGCTCAATCGCGAATTTCCCTGGCGCGGCCTGGCGCGCGCGCTCATCATCATCCCCTGGGCGTTGCCGAGCGTCGTGATCGCGCTGATGTGGCGCTGGATCTACGATCCCAATACCGGCGTGCTGAACGACATCCTGCTCTATCTCTCGGTCGTACAGTCGGCGGTGCCGTGGCTTGCCGATCCCAAACTCGCGCTCTACGCGATCATCGCGACGCTCACCTGGCAGGGCTTTCCCTTCTTCGCGGTCATGATCCTCGCCGGTCTCCAAGGCATTCCGAGAAGCCACTATGAGGCCGCGTCGATCGACGGCGCCTCGGCCTGGCGGCAGTTCGTCCATATCACGCTGCCCGGTATCGCGCCGGTCCTGGCGACGGCGGGGCTGCTGCGCGTCATCTGGGTCGCCAACTCGATGGACGTCATCTTCGTCATGACCGGCGGCGGGCCGGGCTACGCGACCCATACGCTGCCGCTCTACGCCTTCGTTCGCGCCCGGCAGAACCTCGATTTCGGTTACGGCACGACGATTGCCGTGACCTTCACCATCCTTCTCGGCGCGATCGTCGCCGTCTATCTCGCCCGGACCATGCGGGAGGTCGAACGATGAACAAGCCATCCACGCTACGCCGCATCCTCACCACCGATCTGCCGGTGCTGGTGATCGTGCTCTTCGCCATGGGACCGTTCGCCTGGATGGTGCTGACCTCGCTGACCCCGACGGAAACGCTCAACGCTACCGGTGTTTCGGTGTCCCCGGCCGGCTGGAGCCTCGACAATTACGTGCGCCTGCTCCGGCAGACGTCGTTCCTCGGCAACATGCTCGACAGCCTCATCATCGCCTGCGGCACGGTGGTGCTCGGCCTCGCGGTGGCGGTCACGGCAGCCTATGCCTTCTCGCGGTTCCGCTTTGCCGGGCGCAAGCTGCTGATGCTGCAGTTCCTGCTCATCAACATGTTCCCGATCGTGCTGCTGATCCTGCCGCTCTTCGTGCTGATGCGGAAAGTCGGTATCCTCGACACGCATTTCGGCCTGATCCTCGCCAATGCGACCGTCGCCATTCCCTTCGCGGTCTGGATGCTGACGAGCTATATCGGCGCGATCCCGAAGAGCCTCGATGAAGCGGCGATGATCGACGGCTGTTCGCGGCTGACGGCGCTGCGCCGTGTCGTGCTGCCGCTCACCATGCCCGGCATCATCTCCACGGGCATCTACATCTTCATCACCGCATGGAACGAATATCTCTATGCCCTGACGCTCGGCGGCAAGAATGTGCGTCCGGTCACGGTCGCGATCCAGACGCTGATCGGCGAATACCAGATCGAATGGGGCCTGCTTGCCGCCGGTGCGGTTGTAGGCGCCATGCCGGCAACCCTGCTTTTCCTCATCGTGCAACGCCGCCTCATCGGCGGGCTGACCCAGGGCGCGGTGAAGGGCTGAATGCGAATGAGAGGACAGACAATGAACCCCGTCGGGTTGATCTCCATGCAATATGCGCGGCCATTCACGGCCGAGCACTTCCGGCATTTTGCCGAAATGCGCAGGCTCGGCTACGATTTCGTCGAGCTTCTCGTGCCGGAACCCGGCGAACTCGACCTCGAGGAGACGCGTCGCGCGCTTGAGGGGGCGGGACTCGGCGTCGTGCTCGCCGCCCGCGTCAATCTCCAGCGCAACCTGTCGTCGGATGATCCCGCGGCCCATCGCGCGGGCATCGATTATCTCAAATACACGGCCGATTGCGCAGCCGCTCTCGGGGCCACCATTGTCGGCGGTCCGCTCACCGGCAATCCGCTGGTTTTCGCCGGTCGCCCGCCGCAGCCGGTGACGGAGGAAGAGCGGCTCGCCCGCAAGACGCGCTGCGTTGCGGGATTGAAAGAGGCGGGCGACCATGCAGCGGCGCTCGGTGTCGTCCTGGCCGTGGAGCCCCTCAATCGTTTCGAGAGCGACGTGCTGTGCACGACGCAGCAGGCGATAGAATTGCTCGATGCCGTCGATCATCCCGCCGTGCAGCTCATGCTCGACACCTTCCACATGCACATGGAGGAGGCCTCGATTGCCGAGGCGATCCGGCTTGGCGGCAAACGCGTCGCGCATTTCCAGGCCAACGAGAACCATCGCGGATTTCCGGGAACGGGTGCGACCGACTGGATCGAGGTGTTCCGGGCGCTCCACGAGATCGGCTACGAGGGACCTGTCTCGCTCGAACCCTTCCGCCGCAACGACGACCGATTCGGCGTGCCCTTCGCGCAATGGCGTCCGCCGCACGAGGATGAGAGCGCGTGTCTCGCTGCCAGTGCCGACTTCATCAAATCCCACATCCTGCTTACGGAATATCGTCGATGACACTCAAGATCGGTTGGATCGGCTGTGGCATTCATGCCACCCAGATGCTGCTTCCGCAGCTCGTTCGCCATGACGTCCAGGTGACGGCGCTCTGCGACATCGACGGCAATCGTCTCGCCTCGGCGGGGCGGCAGTTCGGCGTTACGAACCTGACGAGCGATGCCGAAGAGCTCATTCGACGTCCCGATATCGATGCCGTCGGCATGGCTGTGGGACCGGATCAGCACCTGATGTTCGGCAAGAAGGCCCTCGAACGCGGCCTGCCCGTATTCATGGAAAAACCACCGTCCGGCAGTGCCGCAGGCGCGCGCGAATTGCTGGCGGCTTCTGAAAAATCCCGCAGGCCTCTGCTTGTCGGCTTCATGAAGCGCTATTCCGCCGGCAACAAGGTTGCCGCAAACATTCTGCGATCCGGCCGTTTCGGCGATATCTACGGCCTGACCGGCTACTATATGACGGCACCTGGCTATTTTGCCGGCAATGTCGACTATACCGGCTTCTTCCTGCATCACTGCGTGCATTACATGGACCTCGTTTCCTTCTTCGTTTCCCCGGTGAGGAAACTGACGGCCCGCAAGGTCGAGAAAGGCAGAGGCAAGGTCCTCTTTCATGTGAATTTCGATTTCGAATGCGGTGCGATCGGCACGATTGCCATGGGCACCATGCAATCCCGCGGTGCGCCGGTGGAACGGCTGGAGATCATGGGCGACCATCAGCGTATCGAGGTCGATAATGTCATCGAGGTGCGCTGGAACCGCAATCCGCCCTTCAAGGTGGACGATCCTGTTGCCACGCTCGCCGACGCCGACGACACGTTGACGTGGAAGCCGAATTTCACGGCTGCCGCCAACGAGGATCCAAAGGGCTACCATTCACTGCTGGCCGACGTGGTCCCCGCGCTCGCAGGCGGCGAGACACCGGCACCGACGATCCGTGACGGCGTAATCGCCATGGAGCGGCTGGAAACCCTTCGGCGCGAGCTGGCGCTTTGACCGCGGATGGCGGCGTGAAAACGCCTGTCATTCAGTTCGGAACCAGCCGGTTCCTGCAAGCCCATGCAGACCTCTTTCTCTCGGAAGCAACGCTGCCTTTGACGGTCACCATCGTACAGACGTCCGGCGATGCCGCGCGCAGCCGGCGGCTTGCCGCCCTTGCAGCACCGGAGGGCTACCCGGTTCGCATTCGCGGGCTTTCGGAAGGACGCGTCGTCGATGAGACGAAAACGGTAACTTCCGTGACGCGGTGCCTCTCCGCATCCACCGAATGGACACAGGTGGTCCGTGTCTTCGTCGAGGAGGCGGAGTTCGTTCTGTCCAATACGGGGGATGCCGGCTACCAGAGCCAGCCGGAGGACGGTGCGGCAACCTATCACCCGTCGATGAGCTTTCCCGCCAAGCTCTTTCATCTGCTCGCCGCCCGGCATGCTGCCGGCGCCGCACCGCTCGTCGTGATGCCGATGGAGCTCGTCGTCGACAACGGCGCGGTTCTGAAAAATGCCGTCCTGGCGGTGGCGCGTCTCCGTGGTGGTAGCGACGCCCTGATTTCATACATCGAAGAGCGGGTATTCTGGGCTTGCAGCCTCGTTGACCGCATCGTTTCGGAGCCGATGGAACCGGCCGGCGCCGTGGCGGAGCCCTATGCGCTCTGGGCGATCCAGAAGGGGCCGGGCATCGTTGCGCCCTGCATCCATCCGGCCATCGAGATGGTCGACGACCTGACGGAAATCGAGCGGCTGAAACTGCACATTCTGAACCTCGGCCATACGGTTCTGGTCGATCTGTGGCGCCGACGGGGCGGGCAAGGCGATCCGATCGTGCGCACTTTCATGGCGTCGCCCGGCGTGCTGGACGAGTTGATGGAGATCTATCGGCGGGAGGTTATTCCGGTCTTCGCCCATCTCGGCCAAGGAGAGGCGTCGGAGCGCTACATGGCCGTCACCCTGGAGCGTTTTGCCAATCCGTTCCTCGACCACCGTCTTGTGGACATCGGGCAAAATCACGCCCAGAAAATCGAGCGCCGTATCAAGGCCTTTGTGGACCTTGCCCACCGTAGCGGATACCCCCATCAGCAACCCCGCCTTATGAGAATCCTTTCAAGCGGGTGAAGACTCAACAGATGGTACGTCCGCCCGGCAGGTCGAAGGTGGCATCACGCCCATGCCGAGGCCGACGAAAATGATGAAGAGCCAGAGGGCGTGGTCGACCGCTGCCTGAAACGCGGCACACAAATCCTCGCCGCGAATCGCGCCAGGTTAAGGCGACGCCATCGTGCCACTCCAACGCCGCTTAGAAGGGTGTCATCCCCCAACCCGGTCAGTTTCGCCTTTCGTTAAAGACGTAACGGCAACACAAGCCGCTGAGATTAATGCGTTATTAACCATAAAACGACAATCATAAGCTGAATTTTATTGAATTTATCGCGGCTGACTTTTTGCTACGGGGGCGTGCGTAAATGTTCTGCAATGCCGGCGGAGAGCGACGAACTGATATTGCAGGCCGGGTGCGGATCGTTTGGCCTGTGCGGTTGAGGAGCTTGCTTAAAACCGAGGTCGCCATCATCGGTTGCTTTCTGTCAGCCGTCGCCACTCCGGTCTTTGCACAAAGCACCGAGTGGACCGGAGCGACCGATAGTGACTGGTTTAATGCAAGCAATTGGAGCGATGGCACGCCCGACGCGTCGAGCTACGGGATTATCTCCTCTGGCTCGGTGGTTATCAACGGCGCCGCTGCCGAGGCCGATGCAGTCGGCATCGACCCAACCGGTACAGTGACGGTGACAGGTTCCAGCTCCTCGTGGACGCTGCGGGATGTTTATCTTCGGGGTGGTGTACTCGACATCGAGGATGGGGGTACGGTCCAACTTAGAGGCACGATGTTCCTCGACTCGGGCGACCTTCTGGTCTCGGGCGGCGGCTCCAGCTTCACGACAACAGCAGACTTGGTACTCGGGCGTGAGACAGGCGCCACGACCATCACGGTTGAGGATGGCGGGCAGCTAACCACGGGCCGCAGCTATATCGGCGAAGGTATCGGCGCAACCGGCAATTCCGTTGCTGCCACCAGTCTGGAGGCCGTTCTCACGGGACCGGGTTCAATCTGGAACGCTGGCAGCTTCCTGGCTGTCGGCGGCACGGCGACGATGGAAGCCATGTTGATGATCTCCGACGGCGGCCTCATGACGGTCAACGGGAGTGGCCACATCGGGCGCGGTGGTCTTGGGGCAACAACGGTGACCGGCCCCGGATCCGAATTGCGCTTGAACACGGCCGGTCTCACCGTGGGTACGTTCTTCGATGGAAACGTCGGGCGGGGAAGCCTCACAGTGGAAGACGGCGGTCTCGTGACGACCACAACTCTCACCATAGGGGGTGACAACAGCGGCTCAAGCGGAAGGCTCCATGTCAACGGCACGTCAGGCGCGGAAGGTGTTGTCTTCGTCAACAGTCTGCGCAAATACCAGGGCGATGCCTCGGTCGTATTCGATGGCGGCATTCTGCGCGCGAGGGGCGACAACGACGTCTTCATTCGGGGTTTCGACGATGGCGACCTCGTGATCGGGCCCGGAAAGATGTTCGTCGATTCCAATGGCTTCACCGTGGCGGCTCGGAGCGTTTTGACCGGGGCAGGTGCGCTTGAGAAGATTGGCGCAGGAACCCTGGTCCTCGCGACAGACAACACCTATGCCGGCGGCACAACGATTACGGATGGTACGTTGCAAATCGGGGATGGCGGGACGTCAGGGTGGATACTCGACGACACCATAACCAACAATGACGGCGTCCTGGCGTTCAACCGCTCGGACACGGTGACATTCGATGGCGAGATCGCGGGAACAGGCGGCGTCTACCAAATCGGAACGGGGACGACCAAGCTCACCGCCGACAGTTCCAATCTCACGGGCGTCTCCCAGGTTCAGGCCGGCATCCTATCGGTCGATGGCGTGCTCGGTGGTGCGCTGGAGGTGATTGGCGGGCGGCTTCAGGGTAGCGGCCGGGTCGGTCGCACCACCAATTTTACCGGCGGCGTCATTGCGCCCGGCAATTCGATCGATACGCTGACCATCGCCGGTGATTATATCGGCAGTGGCGGCACGCTCGAAATCGAGACCGTGCTGGGGGATGACAGTTCGCTTTCGGACAAGCTCGTCGTGACCGGCAACACTTCCGGCCACACCGGTGTAAAAGTCATCAATCTCGGCGGGGTCGGTGCTTCGACGACCGAAGGTATCAAGATTATCGATGTTGCCGGCCTTTCGAACGGGGATTTCACCCTTCTGGGCAGCTACACATATGCGGGCGATCCAGCAGTGGTCGCAGGGGCATATGCCTATCGTCTTTACAAGGGTGGCTTGAGCACCCCGATGGATGGCGATTGGTATCTGCGTTCGGTCTTACACTCGGACGATCCGGTTGATCCCACCGACCCGACGGACCCAACCGACCCGACTGATCCGACGGACCCAACCGATCCTACGGATCCAACGGATCCCGATGACCCGACCGATCCGACCGATCCCGACGACCCTGATGTCCTCTATCAGCCCGGTGCATCTATTTACGAGGCTTATGCAGGCGTGCTGCAGACCTTCAACGCTCTCGATACGATGCAACAACGAATCGGCAATCGAGCATGGTCGAATGGCGCAGCCGATACGGGCGTCTCTTCCGAGGCTGCCAATATCCGTGCTGGCATCTGGGCCAGGATCGTGGCTAGCCAGGACAGTATCGACCCAAAATCCTCCACCACCCGCATCGATTACGACAGCCGCACATGGCAGTTGCATGCCGGGGTCGATGGCGTGCTCTATACAGGGGAGTTCGGCGAACTGGTTGGAGGCCTCTCGGCGCACTACGGTACAGTTTCTGCCGATGTCAGGTCGGTATTCGGCGCGGGCACGATCGACAGCACGGGCTATGGTGTGGGAGGGACGCTGACCTGGTATGAGACCAACGGCTTTTATCTCGATGCCCAGGCCAAGCTGACCTGGTATGATAGTGACCTCTTCTCAACCACGGCGAACACCGGCCTGGTTTCGGGGAATGGCGGCTTTGGCTATGCGGTGGGTTTGGAGGCGGGCCAGCAGATCGCGCTTGATCCCAATTGGTCGATTACGCCACAGGCGCAGCTGACCTATTCCGCGGTCGACTACGACAAGTTCACCGACGTCTTCGGTGCTGCTGTTGCCCTGACGGGCGGTGACTATTTCAGAGGCCGTCTCGGCCTGTCCATCGACCATCAGAACAACTGGACCGGGGATTCCGGCGAGACGAGGCGCATCCATGCCTATGGCATCGCCAACCTCTACTACGACTTCTCGCCGGGTACGTCGGTCAACGTCGCCGATGTCAGGCTCGCCAGCAGGCAGGATCCACTTTGGGGCGGCCTGGGAGCTGGCGGCACCTACAAATGGGGGAGCGACAGATATGCCCTCCACGGCGAAATGACTGCCAACACGAGCCTGGGCGACTTCACCAAAAGCTACAGCATCAAGGGAACCGTGGGCTTTAACGTCAGGTTCTAGAGTTTGTCAGGGAAAAGTGGGGATGGGGCCAAAGTCGCGAACGAAGGATGGCCATCAGCCGCGCGGTAAGACGGGCTGGCTTGACGCAGTGTCTCAGACCTGTAGATGCCGATGACGGGGACGCCAGAAGGTCCCTATCCCTACGCGGCATCCCCCGGTTCAGCACAGTCTTCTGCCGCGACGGCAGATCGGCCTTCGGTGTCATGCATGGGTTGTCTTCCAACGATTCGATCGTTCCTCCCATGGCCGGATAAGCGCATGGTCCACGACCAGCATCACGCCGATGAAGGCAATAGAGTACGCAATCACATGCGCGGTCTGGAACTGTTGAAAATATAAGTGGATGCGAAAACCGACACCGTTGGACCGGCCGAGGAACTCGACGACGAGCACGATCTTCCAGATGACGGCGATGCCGTTGCGGGCGGCGACCGCCAGCCACGGCGCCAGTTGCGGCAGGACGAGATGGCGAAGCCGGTCGCGTCGTGACAGTCGTGACACCAGTGCCAGGTCGTCCAGCGCCGGATCGAAGGAATGGACGCCTTGCCGCACGGTGACCAACACCATGGCCGCCTTGTTGAGTGTTACGGCGACGATGGCCGCGACCTCGTTCAACCCGATCCAAAGATAGCAGAGCACGATCAGGACCAGCGCGGGCAGGTTCATGAAGATGGTCACCCATGGATCGGCCCAGCGGTTCAGCGCCCTATGGCGGCCGAGAAGAAAACCCAGCAGGCAACCCGCCGCCATGGCCAGGCCAAAAGAAGCGGTGACGCGTAGAAGGGTCGCCGTTAGTTCGCGCACCAATCGTCCGGACAGGGCTTCCGACCAGAAAACGCGGGCGACCTCGACCGGGCCCGGAAGCACGGTCGGGTCTGCCTTCAACGCCGCAAGCGCCGCCCAGAAAAGCCCGAACAGGCCAAGCGAAAGAAGGAAGACACCCCCTTGCAGGCGGTCTGCGAGGCTCTTTTGCGACATGCGAAATCTCCCGGACCGATCAGAGAGTTTGTCACGGAAAAGCGGGGACCGGTTTCCCCGAAAAGACAAACGAAAACAAAAGAAACCAGACCTATTCTAGCTGGCCGGTCGAACAGCCGATCCCCGACCTTGGTCGTATGGCGTCGGTTTCCCCGCGGCATAGAAATCAGGGCGGGAGGATCATGCCATGGGACGACGCTTGGCCGTGCTGGGCATTCTCGTTTTTGCCGTCTTCGTCTACGCTCGAATGGCCGCGGCCGCACCGCTCGATCGGGACGCATTGGCGGACATGATCGTACCGCCGTATGCGCTGGGCCAACAGGTAAACGACCAGGGCGTCTGGACGCTGCTGAATTCCGGCGGGGCGGAGGCAGGTTATGTTTTCGAGACCGGCCCGCTCGCGCCGCTGCCGGGCTTCTCGGGTGCGCCCATCAACATGCTCGTGACGATCGACCGGGATGGACGTTTTCTCGATGTGCGCCTCATCGCGCACAATGAACCGATCTTCGTTTCGGGCCTGGGGGAAGCGCCGTTGCGTGCATTCCTGGAACAGTACCGGGGACACTCCATCCGGGAGGCGCTTGTCGTCGGCACGCCCTATGGCGACGCCGGCAGCGGCTCCGACCTCGTCTATCTCGACGGCGTCACCAAAGCCACCGCCTCCGTTCGCATCGCGCATGAATCGATCCTTGCCGCAACCCTCGCCGTCGCGAGGGAGAAGATGCAGGGCGTGGCAAGCAGCCCGCCGGTGCATCCCGATCCGGCGATCGACGAGAAACTGGATTGGGGAGAATTGGTCGAGCGCGGACTGGCGCGGAACCTGAAGGTAACCAACGCCGAACTGGACAAGGGCTTCGCGACGACGATCTGGGCGCATGACGACCCCGAGGCGGCGGACGATCCGCAGGGCTTCTTCCTCGATCTGTGGGCGGTCGATATCGGCCCCCCGGCCATCGCCCGGGCAGTGTTGAGCGAGGAGAGTTTTACCGACCTTCAACGCCTGCTGCGCGTGTCGCCGGACGACGAGCCCTTGCTTGTCATCGATGCCGGCCGCCATGGCCTCGTCTCGTCAGATTTCGTGCGCAACACCGCGCCGGACAGGCTTGCGGCGATGCAGGACGGTCTGCCCGTAGCCCTTCGCGATGCCGACATGATGGTCGAGACAAGACGGGATGTGCCGCAGGGGACGACGATGATCCTGCGGATCGACCGCCGGCTCGGCTTCGACCCCACCCGCGACTGGACGCTCACCGCCCAGGCCGTGCGCGCCCACGGCATGCTGAAGCCGGAAATGGGCTCGGCGCACTTTCCGCTCGCCTTGAAGGCTGACCCCGCATTCTTCGTCCGTCCGGAAATGTCCGTGGCGCTGCCACCCTGGCAGGCCGCGATCGCCGATCGGAAATGGGACCTTGCTGGTCTCGGGATTCTGCTTGCAGGGTTGCTCGGCGCCGTCGGCCCCGGCATGCACCGGCTTTCCGCGCCGACGGTGCTGCGCCCGGTGCGGCTTGCCTTCCTCGGCGTGATGGTCGGCTTCGTCGGTTGGTGGGGACAAGGCCAGCTTTCCATCGTCACACCGCTTGCAGCACTGCGGACCGCCAACGATGGCGGCAGCCTGGCGGTTCTGCTTTACGATCCTTTTTCCCTCGTCATCTGGGGCGCCGCGATCGTCGGATTTGTTCTCTGGGGACGCGGCCTGTTCTGCGGCTGGCTCTGCCCGTTCGGCGCCATGCAGGAATTCGCCCATCATGCCGGCCGCCTGCTTCGGCTGCCGCAATGGAACCCCTCGCCGCTCTGGGACAGGCGGCTAAAGACAGGCGCATGGCTCTCCCTCGCCGGCCTGATCGCAGTCACCGTTCTCGCGCCCGCAAAAATTGAAATCGCCGCCGAGATCGAGCCCTTCAAGACGGCGGTCACCACGCTCTTCCAGCGCGAATGGTATTATGTCGCTTACGCTGTCTTCTGGTTGCTTCTCGCGGCAACGACGTTCAAGGGCTTCTGTCGCTACGTCTGCCCCCTTGGCGCGGTCATGGCGCTCGGTGGAATGCTGCGGACGCGACGCTGGATACCCCGTCGTGTCGAATGTGGTTCACCGTGCCAGCTCTGCCGGGTGCGCTGCCCCTACGGCGCCATCCGCAAGGCGGGCGACATCGCCTATAGCGAATGTTTCCAATGCCTTGACTGCGTATCCATCCACGACGACAAGGCCCAGTGCGTGCCTTTGGTACTCGCGCAGCGAAGGCGTGCGCCGGTTCGGGCACATGCCACGGCGGAGGTGCGGGCATGAGGCGCCGACGCTTCCTGTTCATCGCTGCGGCGGCCGCTTTCGCCGGCGGCGCCCGTGCCGGCATAGCGACCTGGCAGGCAGACATGCTGGGCGGCACGGTGCGCGTCGAGCTGCGCGGTCCGCGCGGCCTGGCCCAGGATGTGGCCGGCAAGATCGGTGACACGATTGCGGAGGTCGAGGCGGCGGCCAGCCTGTTTAAGGCCACGTCCGCCCTAAGCAGGCTGAATGCCACGGGTCGGCTGGAGAACCCTCCAACCGCTCTTGTTGATCTCCTGGGTCTGGCAGACCGGATGCACCGGGCAACGGGTGGACGGTTCGATCCGACGGTACAGCCGCTCTGGCGCGCACTCGCCGAGGGGCGTGACACCACCGACGCATGCACCACGATCGGTTGGGACCGGGTGCGCCTTGGTTCGACGGTCCGATTGGGTAATGGGCAAGCCCTGACCATGAACGGCATCGCGCAGGGCTATGCGGCGGATCGGGTGCGTCGCCTGTTGCTCGCACACGGCTATGCGCAGGCGCTCGTGGACATGGGAGAATTTGCCGCCATCGGCGGTCCGTTCACCGTTTCCATCGAAGATCCCGCCCTGGGTCCGGTCGCCACCCGTCGCCTCGCCGGAAACGCCATCGCCACCTCGAGCCCTTCGGCGATGATGCTTGGAACCGGCTTCCATATTCTCGGACCACGCGGCGAACGGCCCTGCTGGTCGACGATCTCGGTCGAGGCGGAAAGTGCGGCAGCGGCGGACGGCTTTTCGACCGCCTTCTGCCTGATGGCACCGGATGAAATTCGCGCGACACTGCGCCGTGTTCATGACATCACGCGCGTGACGGCCGTCGACGAGGCAGGAGACGTATCGACCTTCTGATTCTACCGTTTCGGCGGGGTGAAGGTCAGGCCATGCGCTGCGAAAATCCCGGCGATCCGCCCATCGGCTAGTGCATTTTCAATAGCCTCGTCAACCGCATAGGCGAGATCTTTATGCTGGAAGTTCACGCCTACGCCGACCGTCCAGCTTCCGCGCGCAAAGCCGACGAGGGGCGGCGAATGGACCTTCAGCCCGGCGTCCGGATGGCGGACGATCCCGGCCTCCAGTTCAGCGCGAGGCCCCATCGCCGCTTTGGTATCGCCCTTCGCCAGACCGTCCATCGCAGCAGCGGTTGAGCGATAGCGACGGATCTTGTCCACCGGGCCGATCAATGACGTGAGGTAGAAATCCGAGATAGCGTCGTTCTCGACTGCGACCGGATCGAACCGGAAGAACGGCGGTGTCGGCCCCTTTTCCTCGTAGTCGGCTGCGCGGTAGGCGATCGCGATGTTTTCCGTGGCGTATTGTCCGGTGAAGCTCACCTGCTCGATGCGGCAGACCAGCGCGCTGTCATAGGGCACGTGCAGCATCACGTCGCTGACGCGGCCGCCGACGGCGGCCCCCTTCCAGACATAGTTCAGCAGATCGGCTTCGAGATTCTCGCCGGCCGCAACAAGACGGAACTTCGCCTCGACGCCGAGTGCCTCAGCAATCACGCGGCCGATCTCGACATCCACGCCGGCAGCCTTGCCCTTTTCTTCGTAGGACCAGGGCGCATAGTTTTCGTAGACGGCAAACTCGATCCAACCGTCCTCGATGATCCGGTCGAACTCCCGTCCGACATCCTGCGCAAAGGTATTCTGCGGCTTGGCCTGAGGCACATAATCCTCGCAACGCGCAAAGGCGCGGCCCTGAAGGACCACGCCGATCACGAATGCCAGAAGGGCGCGGCGCAGCATGGCAGTCTACTGCGTGGCCGAAAGGCCGACGGTCAGCACCTCGGCCGCCTTCTTCCAGCTTTCGGGTTTGTCCGAGAGAATGCGCGCGGCCTCGTAGGTGACGCTGTCTGCCACCGGCGCGCCGGATGCCGTCTTCACCTCGGTGGCGATCGTTTCCAGTTCCTTCTTGATCGCCGCCGTATCGGCCACCTTGCCACTGCCGAGTTCGTCGCGGATCTCGTGCAGGCGCTGTGCATGCGCATCGAGCGCCCCGTCTTCCGGCCGCGTTTCCACATAGGTGCGGATCGCCCAGGCCGCCTTCTGGCCGAGAATATCGCCAAAGGCCGGCATCTTGGTCGTACCGTCCTGGGTGTAGCCGTGACGGAAGCGTTCGATGAACCACTCGTCGCCAACTTCCTCTGCCTCGAGGAAGCGCAAATCGGGCGCCAGACCGCCCGACACCGCGCCGAGGCCATGACAGCGCGCGCAGTTCTGGGTGTATCCCGACCCGCCGATCTCGACGGCCTTCAGCCAGACGTCATGACCGGCCTTCGCCTCGCGATAAGGGTTTTCAGCGCCCCATTCCTCGCCCACTTCCGGAAGTGCATCCGTGTTGACCGGCTGCGGCGCGACATCGCCGTGAGCGATCACCAGGCTTGTCGTCGCCATCAGGATGAATATGGCGATCCCGCCGCGAATGATATTGGCCGACATACGGTCCTCCGTCGCATTTCAAGCTGCGCATTTTGTACGGCAGCATGAGCGCGGCGGGATATGCGACCTAGGTCGCGACGGCATGGCACCAAGGTCGTATTTCGAGCCATGCACCATCCCGCCATCCTGACGGCGGGAGGATGTGGCATGACGGGAACCTTCAAAGCGGGGCGTAAGGGCGTATGCCTTGCGGCCGCGTTCATCTGCTGGGCCTCATCGGCCGCGGCCGAGATCGCGATACAGATGACCTATCTCAGGCAGGAAGTGGAGATGCCGCCGGTGCTCTCCAATCTCGACCCCGTGCCGCAGGACCGCGGCATCGCCGGCGCTGAAGTGGCGCTGACCGACACCGAAACCACCGGCAGCTTCATGGGCCACAACTATAATCTCGATCTGGTTTCGGTCGAACCGGGTGGTGATTTTCTCGCGGCCGCCCGCAAGATACTTGCCGCCTCGAAAATCATCTTCCTGGATGCCCCTCCCGAAGCAATCCTGGCAATCGCCGACCTGCCTGAAGCCAGAGGCGTGCTCCTTTTCAACGTTGCGTCCGGAGCCAAGCGCCTGCGCGACGGGGATTGCCGGGCCAACGTGCTGCACGCCATGGCGGAAGACGCCATGCGCACGGACGCATTGATGCAGGTGCTGAAGGCACGGCGCTGGACGCGCACCGTCCTCATCGTCGGCCCCAAGCCTGAAGACCGGGCCTTTGCGGAAACGCTGCGTGCCTCCGCCGCGAAATTCGGTGTCGACGTGCTTGCCTCCAAGGACTGGACCTTCGATACGGACCTTCGGCGCGCCGCAGGCCAGGAAATCCCGCTCTTCACGCAAGACTTTCCCGACCATGACGTCCTGCTGATCGCCGATGAGGCTGACGATTTCGCGCGCTATGTGCAGGATAACACCTGGCTGCCGCGTCCCGTGGCAGGGTCCGACGGCTTGCGTGGCGAAGGCTGGGCGCCGGTTCTCGAGCAATGGGCCGCCGTGCAGCTCCAGAACCGCTTCGAGAAGGCGGCTGGGCGTGAGATGGGGTCGCGCGATTACGCTGCCTGGGCGGCATTGCGCACCATCGGCGAGGCCGTGACGCGAACCAATACCGCCGATCCGGCGGTGCTTCGCGCTTTCATTCTGTCGGACAAATTTGCCCTCGACGGCTTCAAGGGCCGCAGCCTCAGCTATCGCGCCTGGGACGGACAGCTCCGCCAGCCGATGGCGGTCGTCAATGCCCGCGCGCTTGTCGAGCTCGCGCCGCTCGACGGCTATCTGCACCAGACCAATGAAATGGATACGCTGGGCCTCGACCGGCCCGAAAGCGCCTGCACTGCTTTTGGAGGATGACATGAGATTGCCCGCCCTGCTGATCGCGCCCTTGCTGGCCGCTGCCCCGCTTCAGGCCTCCGCCGGCGAAATCTGGGTGACGAATGAGAAGGACGATACGATCTCCGTCATCGACACCGCGACGCTTGAAGTGGTGCGCACCATCAAGACCGGCGAGCGACCACGCGGCATTACCTTCAACTCCGACCATAGCCGCGTCTATATCTGCGCCTCCGACAGCGACACGGTCCAGGTGATGGACCCGTCGACCGGCGAGGTATTGCATGATCTGCCCTCCGGCGAAGATCCCGAACAGTTCGTGCTCGCACCCGATGACCGGCACCTCTGGATCGCCAACGAGGACGATGCGGTTACCACGGTCGTCGATGTCGAGACACGCAAGGTCGTCGGACAGATCAATGTCGGCATCGAACCGGAAGGCATGGCCGTCTCGCCCGACGGCAGGATCGTCGTCACCACGTCGGAAACGACGAACATGGCGCACTGGATCGATACAGACAAGAAGACGATCTTCGCCAATACGCTCGTCGATTCCCGCCCGCGCCACGCCGAATTCGCCAAGGGAGGCACGGAACTGTGGGTGTCTTCCGAGATCGGCGGCACGATCACCGTCTTCGACGTGGCGACACAGGCGGAGAAGGCAAAGATCCGTTTCGAGATCACCGGCGTCAATGCCGATCTCATCCAGCCTGTCGGCTTCGAATTCACGCCGGACGGCAAGACGGCCTTTGTCGCACTTGGCCCGTCCAACCATGTGGCGGCGATCGATGCCGATACGTTCGTCGTCGAGAAATACATCCTCGTCGGCCGGCGGGTCTGGCACCTCGCCTTCTCGCCGGATCACACCCAGCTTTTCACCACCAACGGCGTTTCCGGCGACGTCACCGTCGTCGATGTCGCCACGCTGGAGCCGGTGAAATCCATCAAGGTCGGCCGCTTCCCCTGGGGCGCGGCGACCCGGCCATAAGATTCGAAGAGGAGGAATACGATGAAGAGAGCAATTCTGCTGGCGATCGCGCTGCTCGCCATGCCGTTCACGGCACTTGCGGATGATGACGACGATGCGCCGGCCGAGACGGGCATGGGTCTTGCCGGCGTCCTGTCGAAATCCAATCGAGAGGCGCTGCCGGAATTCACGCTTTCGGCAGGCCAGCCGATCTCCAAGGGGCAGTTGACGCTGAAATCCGGCAAATACTACACGCTGGAGATCAAGGCGGACGGCAGCCAGGAACTGGCGCTGGAAGGTGCCGGTTTCTTCCGCGCAGTCTGGGTCAACGAGATCGTGATCGAGGGTATCGAGATCCGGCCGCTCGGCATCGATTCCATCGAATTCGACGAGGCGGGCAAAGCGGAAATCAGCTTCATCGCCATCAAGCCGGGCAGCTACTACCTCAAGATTCCCGGCAGCACCGGCGATACGCAGCAGGTTGCCATCACCATAGAATGAGCAGGCCATGAGTGGATTGACCGTAGAGGGCATCAGCCACGACTGGGGCGCGCGGCGTGCGCTCGACGGCGTGTCTTTTGCCGTTGAGCCCGGCCGATTCTGCGCCCTTCTCGGGCCGAACGGCGCCGGGAAATCCACGCTGTTCGGCATGCTCACGCGGCTCTTCACCCCGCGCACGGGGCGTATCGTCGTTGCCGGTCACGACATGGCCCTTGCGCCCCGCGCCGCCCTCGCCCGAATGGGCGTCGTCTTCCAATCCTCCACCCTCGACCTCGACCTCAGCGTCAAACGCAATCTCCTGTATTTTGCGGCCCTCCATGGGCTTTCCGGGCGGGAAGCGGAAATCCGGTCCATGGCGGTACTCGATCGGCTGGGCATGGCCGAACGCGCCGGAGAGAGGACCGCGAAGCTGAACGGCGGCCACCGTCGGCGCATGGAGATTGCCCGCGCCCTGCTTCACCGGCCGGAAGTTCTGCTGCTCGATGAGCCCACGGTCGGGTTGGATGCCGCCTCACGCGCCGCCATAACGCAGCATGTGCACGATCTCGCCTCGCAGGGGCTGACAGTCCTCTGGGCGACCCATCTGGTGGACGAAGTGCGGCCGGGTGATCGCCTTGTCATTCTCCATCGCGGCAAAGTGCTGGCCGATGGAGAAGCCGGTGCCATCGGAGGCGCCGATCTGACGACCCAGTTTCTCGCAATGACCGGGGAGCCGGCATGACGGATACGCTTCCTTCCATCGAGGCCAAAGCGACGAGTTTCCTCGGGTCGCACCCCTTCGTCGCGCTGCGAGCGATCCTCCATCGCGAGGCATTGCGTTTCCTTGGCCAGCGCGGACGGCTGATCGCCGCGCTCGTGCGGCCCCTCGTCTGGCTCTTCGTCTTCGCGACCGGTTTCCGGGCGGCACTCGGCCTCTCGATCACGCCGCCCTACCAGACCTACATTACCTACGAGATCTATATCGTGCCGGGGCTGGTCGGCATGATCCTGCTGTTCAGCGGCATGCAATCCTCGTTGAGCCTCGTCTACGATCGCGAAATGGGATCGATGCGGCTTTTGCTGACAGCACCTTTGCCACGCTGGTGGCTGCTGTTCTGCCGGCTGCTCGCCGGAAGCCTGATCGCCGTGTTCCAGGCCTATGCCTTCCTCGCCATCGCGGCACTCTATGGTATCCGGTTTCCCTGGCAGGGCTACCTGGCCGCAGCGCCGGCGATGGCCGCCGCCGCCATGATGCTCGGGGCACTCGGCCTGCTGCTCTCCTCCTTCATCCGCCAGCTCGAAAACTTTGCGGGCGTGATGAACTTCGTCATCTTTCCGATGTTCTTCCTGTCTTCGGCGCTCTATCCGCTGTGGAAGATGGCCGAGGCCTCCCCGCGCCTGCGGGATCTCTGTGCGCTCAACCCCTTCACCCATGCGGTCGAGCTGATCCGCTTTGCCCTCTATGCCAAGGGCAACATGACCGCCCTTGCCGTCACCCTCGCGGCTTTCGTCCTTTTCGGCCTCGTTGCCGTCTGGGGTTATGATCCGGCCCGAGGCCTGGCCGCACGCAAGGCCTGACCGCCGACCATCAAGGAGAACCGCATGCGCCTCACCACTCTTGCCGCCGGCCTTCCGCTGCTTTTCCCGAGTGCTGCGCTGTCGCAGGCAGATGCGGCGGCGGGCGGCACGCTCAACCCGGAAGAGCTCACGCTCAATCGGGTCATGAAGGATGTCGCGGAGGGGCACACGAGCATGACCATCTGCGCGACCGGCTATTACATGACCAAGTCGGGTCGCCATGCGATGGCGCGTGAACTTTTCGAGCGTTGCGCGGCCGCCGGCTGGACCGGGGCGATGACCTGGATGTCGCAGCTCGACGATAACGGCCTGGGAGGCATCGAAGACCCGGATGCCGCCGCCGAATGGGACCGCAGGGCCGCGGAGGCCGGCGATCCGGTCGGCAAGCTGAACTACGGGCTCGACCTGATGCGCGGCCGCGGGGTTGCGGAAGACCGTGCGCTCGGCCGTCGATACGTCGATGACGCGGCCCGTAGCGGCCTTCCCACGGCAAAGCGCTTGCAGGCGAGCGACTACGATCTCGACGTGGTGACGCCGGACGCCGACAACTGGAAATACGCACCGGCATTCTGATCCGCTTCGACGATCCGCGCCGGGCGCCCCTCGAGCCGTAAAGTACGGGCGGCGAGCCGCTCGGCCTCGGCATGCACATGCGTGACAAGAAGGGTCGCACATGGTCGCTTCGCAATAAGCCGCTCGAAAAGCCCCATCATCTCCGAGGCGAGCGCCGGGTCGAGACTGACGAACGGTTCGTCCATCAGCAGGAGATCGGGTGCGCATGCGAAGGCACGCGCCAGCGACAGACGGCGCTGCTGCCCAAGGGAGAGCATGCCGGGAAAGCGATCTGCAAGCCCCGCAAGCCCTACATCCTCAAGCCAGCGCTGCGCCTCCTCGCGGGAAATGCGGGCAATGATCGTCAGATTGTCGCGTGCGGTGCGCCATGGCAGAAGCACCGGCTCCTGAAAAACCATCGCGAGCCGCTCGGTCGCCCTGCGCCGCCCGACAAAGCCGCGATCGAGGCCGGCGGCGACGCGCAGCAGCGACGTCTTGCCGACACCCGACGGGCCGGTCATTGCCACGGTCTCGCCCGGCGCCAGCGAAAACATCATCGGGCCGAGCACACCGCCCGGCCCGCCGCGTTGAAGGTCGAGCGTGAGGACGGGCTCAACTGCCGGGGTGGTGGAAGACGCCATCGGGCAGCTCTTTCAGGTCGCCGACCAGATCGGCACCGCCGAATTCGGTCATGATGGCAAGCATGCGGGCAGCAGCCTTTTCGTCCACCGCACCCGGGCTCGGCGTGCCGGCGAGGAATCCCGCTTTCAGGGCTTGAAACTCTGCCTCGGTTTCTGCATGCATCATCGGCCGGATGCGCTCCCAGGCTGCCGGGTCGGAGGCAAGTTTGTCCTTCGCGGCACGGGACGCCGCCGCGATCGCCTCGCCAAGCCCCGGATGCGTCTCCAGGACCTCCCCGCGCACCACGTAGCCGATCAGCGGTGTTTCCGGATCGAGCCCCAGTGCTGCGACCGCGTCATCGACGTTAACAAGCGTTCGCATGCCCGCCGCCTGCATGCGGGCACCGAAATTCCAGAAATTCAAGGCGCCCTGTACCTCTCCGTCCAGCGCGGCCTTGTAGATGAGCGGCGGCGCGCCGAAGACCTGTTCGGTCGATCCGGCCAGATCGAAATGCTCGACCTTGCGGGCATAGGCGCGCAGAACGAGCCAGCTCTTGTCGACCGGACTGCCGGCGACGCCGATCTTTTGTCCTTCCAGGTCGACAAGAGACTTGGCTGCGCTGTCCGCCGGCACCATCAGCCCTCCGACAGCGCGTGAATAGGGGATGAAGACGACATCACGTCCGGCCGCACGCTCCCGCGCCACCCATAGCCAGTCGGAGACGATCGCATCCACCTCTCCGCCGACAAGCGCGATCTGTGCCGCGGGGGCGCCGGCGATGTCGGTTACCTCCATCGAAAACCCGTTCGCTTTGTCGAGACCATAGTGACGGATCGTGTCGACCTCCCAGTTCACGGTTCCTGAAAGCTGGAGCGCAACGCGCACGACGGGTGTTTCGGCGCCCGCCGGCAGGGCGGACAGAAGTGCGGCGACCGCCGCCCCGGCAAGCGCTCTCATGATCGTCATCGGCTTCCTCCCCTTAATCGGGCGATGCTATCCACCGCGTGGGCGGCCCGATATACGACCTATTGGGGGGTTCTGCGGGGCTTGGGAACGCGGGCATTACGACCAAGGTCCAATTCATCCGGCGGAAGAGTCGGCAGATGATCCACACCATGGAGCCCGCATCCATCTGCGGGTACGGAGTGGGAGGATACTATGAGGAGTCTCGTTCTGGCCGCTGTTGCGGTCATTGCCTGTGCGAGTGCGGTACAGGCCGGCGTCACGGAAGAGGATCTCGCGAAGGACGCCGAAACCGCCGGCGACGTCCTGACCAACGGCATGGGGCGCGGCCTGCAGCGCTTTTCGCCGATGGAAACGCTGAACACGAAGAACGTGAAGAACCTGCTGCCGGCCTGGGCGTTTTCACTCGGCGGCGAAAAGCAGCGCGGCCAGGAAAGCCAGCCGATCATCTACGACGGCATGATGTACATTACCGGCTCCTACAGCCGCCTCTATGCCATCGATGTCAAAACCGGCAAGGAAGTCTGGCAGTACGATGCGCGCCTGCCGGAAGGCATCCTGCCCTGTTGCGACGTGGTGAACCGCGGTGCGGCTATCTTCGGCGATAACATCTACTTCGGCACGCTTGACGCCCGCCTCGTCGCATTGAACCGAAAGACGGGCGATGTCGTCTGGAACAAGAAGATCGCCGACTACAAGGAAGGCTACAGCTACACCGCCGCGCCGCTGATCGTGAACGGTCTCGTCGTCACGGGCAATTCCGGCGGCGAATTCGGCGTTGTCGGAGAAGTGCAGGCACGTAATGCCGAAACCGGCGAACTCGTCTGGACCCGTCCGGTGATCGAAGGTCACATGGGCACCCTCAATGGCAAGGAAAGCACGATGACCGGGACGCTCAACGCGACCTGGCCGGGCGACATGTGGAAGACCGGCGGCGGCGCGACCTGGCTCGGCGGCTCCTACGATGAAGACACGAAGACGCTCGTCTTCGGCGCCGGCAACCCCTCGCCCTGGAACAGCCACCTGCGCGGCGCCGGCAAACCGGTGGACGGCAACAAGGGCGACAACCTCTATGCGGCATCGCGCCTCGGCATCGATCCGGCAAATGGCGAGATCAAGTGGCATTTCCAGACCACGCCGCGCGAAGGCTGGGATTTCGACGGCGTCAACGAGGTCGTGCCCTTTGTCGACAAGGACGGCAACAAGCGCTTTGCGACAGCCGATCGCAACGGCTTCTTCTACGTCTTGAACCGCGAGGACGGCAAGTTCGTCTCCGCCCATCCCTTCGTGAAGAACATCAGCTGGGCAAAGGGCATCGATGAGACGGGCCGCCCGATCTACAACGAGGACAACCGCCCGGGTGATGCCGCTGCTGCCGCCGATGGCGCCAAGGGCCAGCAGGTCTTCGCCGTTCCGTCGTTCCTCGGTGGCAAGAACTGGATGCCGATGGCCTACAGCCCGAAGACCGGCCTGTTCTACGTTCCCTCCAACGAATGGGGCATGGACATCTGGAACGAGCCGATCAGCTACAAGAAGGGTGCGGCCTATCTCGGTGCGGGCTTCACCATCAAGCCGCTCTTCGAAGACCATATCGGCAGCCTGAAGGCGATCGACCCCAATACCGGCGAGATCAAATGGGAATACAAGAACGGCGCGCCGCTCTGGGGCGGCGCGATGACCACCGCCGGCGGCCTCGTCTTCTTCGGCACGCCCGAAGGTGACTTCGTCGCCCTCAACAATGAGACCGGCGAGGAACTCTGGAAGTTCCAGACCGGTTCCGGGATCGTCGGCCAGCCGGTGACCTGGGAACAGGACGGCGAGCAATATGTCTCGGTAATTTCCGGCTGGGGCGGCGCGGTTCCGCTCTGGGGTGGGGAAGTGGCCAAGAAGGTCAACTATCTCAACCAGGGCGGCATGGTCTGGACCTTCCGTCTACCGAAACAACTTGCATCGCTGGACTAGGACGTGGGCCGGGCGGAAACGCCCGGCTTCCCGCTTTTTGCACAGGCCCAAAAAACGCCGATGAAGACGGACGAATTCGATGCTAAGCTATCGCCAGCCCTTTCGGGAATTTCGCATGATGCCAATTCCAGTCCCCGAGAAACACGTACGCACGCTGAAATCGGCGTTGATCGTCGATGATCACCCATTATTTTGCGATGCGCTGGCGATGACGCTCACCGGCTCGGTCGGCATTCCCGACATCGAAGCCGTCGGAACGCTGGATGCCGCACTTACAAGACTGGAGACCGGCCCCCTGCCCGATGTCGTGGTGTTGGATCTCAATCTTCCCGACGTCAACGGACTGGACGGGGTGGTGCGCCTGCGCCGCGCGCTTCCCGAAACGCCGATCGTCGTCGTGTCATCGCTCGACGAGATCCGCGTCGTGCGGGCTGCGCTGAAGGCCGGAATCAACGCCTTCGTGCCCAAACATGCCTCGCGTGAAGAATTTCGAGAAGCCTTCGCCGTCATCGCACGCGGCGAAGTCCACGCAAGCCAGATGGCGCTGGAAGCCGCAACACCCACGCCATCGGAGGAAGCCGTCAAGCGACTGTCGCTGCTGACGCGCCAGCAGGCGCGCATCCTCCAGCTCGTCTGCGCCGGCCGCATGAACAAGCATATCGCCTATGAGCTCTCCATCGCGGAAACCACCGTGAAGGCGCATGTGACAGCCATCATGCGAAAGCTCGGCGTGCAGACGCGCATGCAGGCGGTGCTCTTTGCGCAAGAGGCAAGTTTCAACGTCATGGCGGCCGACGCCTGAACGCAATCCGCGCTGGCGCTTGCCCGCGCCAGATGCTCTAAACTGAACGGCGGGGGAACCGGCGGAGGAGGCCATCGCCCGTGGAGGAACAGTTCATCACGCGTGCGCTCGTGTCGGCGCATGACGTCAACGCGGTCGAGCGGCTGGCTGCAAGCCTTGGCCCCGGCCCGTTTTCGCTCGTCCTGCTGTTCGTATCGCCGGACGCCGACGTGCCGGCGATCGTTTCGGACGCGGCAAAGGCGTGGCCGGACGCACGCATTGCCGGCTGTACCACCGCCGGAGAAATCTCCGGCGCCGGATATGACGAAGGAAGCATCGTCGCCATCGGCTTTCGCGCGCGCCATTTTGCGGCGGAAACGCTGCTCATTCCCGATCTGTCCCAACTCGTGGCAAGCGACCTTTCGGATGCGCTGCTTCAAGTAAGGCTGACGCTCGCTCGCGATCACGGGCACCTGCCGGAAGAATTCGCTTTGCTTCTGGTCGATGGATTGTCCGCCCGCGAAGACGAGCTCGCGTCAGCGCTTGCAGCCGGAACAGGGGCGATGCCGCTGATCGGCGGTTCGGCCGGCGACGGCACGACCTTCCGCGAAACTCTCGTCTTCGACGACAAGCGGCTTCTGGCGAATGCGGCGGTGATTTCCGTCATGCGCGGCGCCTGTCCTCTCAAGGCCTTCAAGATGGATCATGTCAGGCCCACCGAGCGCCGCATGGTCGTGACGGAGGCAGACCCGGCCGCCCGCATCGTGCGGCAGATCAATGCCGAGCCCGCGGTGCGCGAATATGCCCGCCTTATCGGGATGCAGCCGGAAAGCGTCGACACGCTCACATTCGCAATCCACCCGCTGACCGTGCGCATGGGAGAACGGCATCACGTGCGTGCCATCCAGCGCGTCTTGCCTTCCGGAGAGCTGCTGTTCTTTTCCGCGATCGATGAAGGCATGGTTCTCACGATCGCCGAACCACGCGATCTCGTCGGGCACCTCGCCGGCGAATTGCAGGCCTTGAAGCAGCCCGGCAACCCTGTCGCCATTCTCGCCTTCGACTGCATCCTTCGGCGTATCGAGGCTCAGGAAAGGCAGATGAGCGGGCGTGTGTCGGAGCTGTTGCGCCAACACGGCGTCATCGGCTTTTCGACCTATGGCGAGCAGATCGGCCCGATGCACATCAACCATACGATGACCGGCTTTGCCTTTTACCCGCCCGGCACCATCGTCTCGGGAAGCGATCCATGAACACATCCCTGTCCGAAGGACTGCTGGACCCCTCCGATGGCGAGAGGCGCAATCTCGAGAAGATGCTCGTCATCTCCGACGCCCTCATCCGCCATGTCGAGCAGAATTCCGGCGACAGGGGTGCGGCTTTCGAGCAGTTCCGCCGCGCCGCCGTTCTGGAGGACCGTGTGCGCCAGCGCACGCGCGACCTCGAAACAACGCTCAAGCAGCTCAATGACGCCAACAGCGCCGCCGAGCGGGCGAGACGCGACCTGTCCCAGGCGATCGAGGCGGTCGATGAAGGTTTCGCCCTTTTCGATCCCGCCGACATCCTCGTCTTGTGCAATTCCCGCTTCTGTCGCGACCTCACCGACGTTCGCTCGAAGCTCTTTCCCGGCATCGCCTTTGCCGATTATGTGGAAGTCGTCAGCCGTTCCACGATGCTGGCCTTTCCCAAAGGTGTGACGGTCAAGGCGTGGGCCGCGGAACGCATGCGCCTGCATCGAACCCGGCAGGTCTTCAATGTCGGGCTGACCGGCGACCGCTGGCTTCAGGTCAGCGAGCAGCGCACCGCCGATGGCGGCACCGTCATCCTCCAGACCGATATCACCGACATCATCCGCATGGAGCGCTCGGAACGCGGCAAGCTGCTGGACGACCAGGCCCGCATGATCCGCGCAACGCTGGAACACATCAAGCAGGGCGTCGGCATCTTCGACGCAAACCGCCGGCTGGCCGGCTGGAACGGCCGCGTCGCGCAGCTTCTCGACATTCCGCCGCGGCTGCTGCGGCGGGGAACGCCGTTCGAGTTGCTGGCCGATCGCATTGCCCGCTCGATCACCCTCAGCGACGGTTTTTCCGCCGACATGCTGCGCCAATGGATCGACGGCCGCCTGCCGCGCGAACCCCTGTCCTTCGAACTCCAGCATGTTTCGGGCATCATCCTCGACGTCTTTGCGCAGGAAATGCCGGGGCGCGGCTTCGTCATGTCGTTTGCCGATGTGACGCGCGAGCGCCTTGCCATCCACGCCATGATCCGCGCCAACAGCTCGCTGGAAGCGCGGGTGGCGGCGCGCACCGGGGATCTTGCGGCAGCGCTTGCCGAAGCCGAGCGCGCCAGTTCCGCCCGTGTCCGCTTCGTCGCGGCGGCAAGCCACGATCTCCTGCAGCCGCTGTCCGCCGCCAAACTCTTCGTCGCGGCCGCGCGTGACGACGCGGGCGCCACGCCGATGTGCGGGACGCTGGAAAAGGCGCACAATGCCCTTGTCAGCGTGGAGGGGATTCTCGGCGCATTGCTCGACATTTCCCGTCTGGAAGCCGGCGGCGCTGCGGTCGACATCGGCCCGGTTCCCCTTTCCCTTCTGCTCAACCAGCTGACCGACGAATTCGCCCCCATTGCCGCCCGCAAGGGCCTGCGGCTCGACATTCTGCACTGTGGCCTGACCGTATCCAGCGACCCGACCTACCTGCGCCGCATCCTGCAAAACCTGATCAGCAACGCCATCCGCTACACGAGCAGCGGCCGTGTCCTCGTCGGTCCGCGGCGGGTGAAAGGGCATGTGCGCATCGAGGTGCATGACACCGGACCCGGCATCGCAGCCGACCAGCAGAAATCGATCTTCCGTGAATTCCATCGCATCCAGGGCTCCGCCTCGGCGTCCGAGGGGATGGGGCTCGGCCTTGCGATCGTGGAAAGGGCCTGCGGCCTGCTTGGCCACCGGCTGGCGCTTTACTCCGAACCGGGGCGTGGCACCTGTTTCGCAGTCGATCTGGCCGTTGTTCCGCACCACGCCAAACCGGCTTATCGAGAGACCGCACCGGCCATACTCGAGGAGCCGGGCGACAACTCAGATCGCATCGCGCTTCTCGTGGAGAACGATGAAGACCTGCGCCGCGCCATCTCCCTGCTCCTGGAGCGGCGCGGGGTCAGCGTGCTCGAAGCGGCAAGCGGCGAAGAGGCGCTCTCCCTGCTGGAAGAGATCGGGATCGTGCCCGACCTTTACCTGATCGACCAGCAGCTCGACGGCACGCTCACCGGCATCGAAACCGTGCTGGCGCTGCACGCGGCATATGGCGAGCGCCCAACCCGCCTGCTCACCGCCAACCGCACGCCGGAGACGCGGCTTGCCGCGGACGCCGCGGGCATCGAGGTCATGTACAAACCCATCGCCGCGGACGCGCTGGAGGCCTTCGTGCTGCACGCCAGTTGACCCGGCACCAAGGTCGCATTGCGACACGGCGTGCCAGATGGGACATCCCTTCCACCTGAATTGGAGGAGGAAGGACATGAAGAAGCTACTCGCGGCAACCGCCCTGATGATCCTTGCGAGCGGCGCGGCACAGGCGGCCGAGCACGCCGTCAAGATGATGAATAAGGGCGAAAGCGGCGCCATGGTCTTCGAACCGGCCGCCATCGCGGCCGCACCCGGCGATACGATCCGCTTCATCCCGACGGACAAGAGCCACAATGTCGAGGGCATCAAAGGCATGCTTCCCGAGGGCGTCAAACCCTTCAAGAGCAAGGTGAACCAGGAATATATCCTGACGGTCAGCGAGCCCGGCTTCTACGGCGTGAAATGCTCGCCGCACTACAGCATGGGCATGGTCGCCCTCATCCGGGTCGGCGATGGCTCCCCCAATCTCGACGCTGCGAAAGCGGTGAAGCTGCCGAAGAAAGCGGCGGAGCGCATGACGGCTGCCTTCGATGCGCTGGCGGCAGCGGCGGTGAACTGAGACCTTGGTCGCATTGTGAAGCCGGGCGGACGGGCGCAGCCTGACAGGGTGAACTGTCCACATTCTGGAGGAGAGACAAATGGCCTGGAAGAAACCCGTCGTCAAAGACATTGCCTGCGGCATGGAAATCAACATGTACGGCCCGTCGGAAGATGATCCGCGTCCCGACCATCCGTTCTGAACGGGGCGCTGTGCGTATCACCGTTCTCGGGGCAGGCGCCGGTGGCGGCCTGCCCCAATGGAACTGCGGCTGTTTGCAATGTGCCGCAGCGCGCGAAGGCCTGATCCCCGCCATGACGCAGAGCACGTTGGCCGTCAGCATCGACGGTCCCGACTGGGTTCTGCTCAACGCCTCTCCGGATCTGCGCCACCAGCTTGCCGCCTGTGCATCGCTGCACCCGACGAGCCTGCGCGGCAGCCCCGTCAAGGCGGTGGTGCTGACCAACGGCGATGTCGATCATATTGCCGGTCTTCTCACATTGCGCGAGAAAACGGCCCTGGCCGTCTACGCGACCGAAGCCACGCATCGGGTTCTCTCGGAGAACACGGTCTTCGGCGTTCTCGATCCCGCGCTGGTCGAGCGGAAAACCATCGTCCTCGATCGGCCCTTCAGTCCGCTGCCGGGCTTGACCATCACGGCCTATGCGGTGCCCGGAAAGATTCCGCTCTATCTCGAAGGCGAGGCGCTGGACCTGGAATTGATGGGAGAACAGACCGTAGGGTTGCGCCTGCAATCGGCGCGACACGACGTGCATTACGTTCCGGGCTGCGCGGCCCTGCGCGACTGGCTCGTCGCACGGCTGGAGCCAGCCGACGTCGTGCTGTTCGACGGGACGATCTGGAGCGACGACGAAATGCCGGCGTCCGGCACCGGCCCCAAGACCGGAGCCCGCATGGGGCATGTGGCGATGAGCGGACCGGACGGCTCGCTCGAACGCCTCTCCCGGCTTCGGGGACGGCGCATCTACACGCATGTGAACAACACCAATCCGGCGCTGATGCCCGAAAGCAATGCCCGCGCGGCGATCACGGCCGCCGGATGGGAGATTGCGACGGATGGCATGGAGATAATCCTGTGAACATCAGCCCGAGGCACGAAGACTGGCCCTTGAGCCGCGCGGAATTCGAGGCGCGCCTGCGCCAGGTCGGCGAGGCGCGCTATCATGACAAACACCGGTTTCATGATCGCCTGCATGGCGGCCAATGCACCATGGACGAGGTGCAGGCCTGGGTGATCAATCGCTGGCAGTACCAGTCCTCGATCCCCATGAAGGACGCCGCTTTCCTGTCGCGCTGTCGCGACCCGGATCTGCGCCGCATCTGGCGGTCGCGCATCGAGGACCATGACGGCGCGGTCGAGGATGGCGGCGGCATCCGCCGTTGGCTGCGGCTCGCGCAGGGCGTCGGGCTCGATCCCGCCTACGTCGCCTCCGGCCGCGGCGTGATGCCGGCCACGCGCTTCATCGTCGATGCCTATATCCGCTTCGTGCGCGACGAGCCGCTCATCGCCGCCATGGCAAGCTCGCTGACCGAGATGTTTGCGCCCGCCATCCATACGCAGCGCATCGCCGGCCTGCTGGCGCATTACGACTTCGCCGATCCGGAAACGATCGCCTATTTCGGCCACCGCCTGACGGAAGCGCCAAAGGATGTGCAGTTCACGCTCGAATGGGTGCTGACCCGTGCCGTGACGCGTGCGGACCAGGAAGCGGCGGTCGCCGCCCTGACATTCAAGACGGACGTGCTCTGGGCTCAGCTCGACGCGCTCTGGAGCGGCTATGTCGAAGGCCATATACCGCCGGGTGCCTGGAAACCGGGCGAAGGACAGATGGCGGATCGCCCATGAGCACCGATCCCGTTCCCCTCCTGCCGCGCGGCACGCGCCTGCATCACGACCGGGTCCGCGACACCATGGTGCTGCTTGTGCCGGAACGCGCGCTGCTGCTCGACGAGATCGGCACCGCCATCCTTCAGGAGGTGGACGGCAAATCGACGCTCGCGGCGATATCCGCCCGGCTGGCGGAGCGTTATGGCGCGCCGGAGCCGGATGTGGCAGCCGACATCCGCGTCTTTCTCGACGGGCTGGTCGCCCAGCGTCTGGTGGATTACCAATGACCGAGCGTCCCGGCCCGCCGATCGCCATGCTGGCGGAGCTCACGCATCGCTGTCCGCTTTCCTGCTCCTACTGTTCCAATCCGCTCGAATTGACGGCTCGCGAAAAAGAGCTTCCGACGGACGTCTGGGCGCGCGTCTTTCGCGAGGCTGCCGGTCTCGGCGTTCTGCAACTGCATCTTTCCGGCGGCGAACCGGCATCGCGGGGTGATCTCGAAGAACTCGTCAAAGCGGCACGCGACGCAGGGCTTTACGTGAACCTGATCACGTCCGGTATCGGCCTGACCCCGGCGCGGCTCGATGCGCTCGAGGCGGCAGGGCTCGATCACGTGCAGCTCTCGCTGCAGGCCATAGACGCCAAAAAGGCCGACTGGATCGGCGGCTACAAAGGCGGCTTTGCCCGCAAGCTCGCTTTCGCGGGCGAGGTTCGCCAGCGCGGCATTCCCCTCACGGTCAATGCCGTCATGCACCGTCATACGATCGACGATATGGACACGGCGATTGCCTTTGCCGCCGATCTCGGAGCGCGCCGGATCGAGGTCGCCTGTGTCCAGTTCTATGGCTGGGCCTTGGCGAACCGGGCGGCCCTCCTGCCGTCCCGGGATCAGGTCATGCGAGCGAAGGACGCGGTGGCGGAGGCAAGACGAGCCTTTGCCGGTCGACTGGTGATAGACTTTGTTCCGCCGGATTATTACGCGGACTATCCCAAAGCCTGCATGGGGGGCTGGGGCTCGACCGGCATTAACATCGCCCCCAACGGCACCGCCCTGCCCTGCCATGCCGCAGCGACGATACCGGGCCTTCAGTTCGATCGGGTGACAGACCGCGGCCTCGCCGATATCTGGTATGACAGCTCGGCCTTCAACGCGTTTCGCGGCCACGAATGGATGCAGGAGCCCTGTCGCAGCTGCGCCCGCCGGGACCGTGATCATGGCGGCTGCCGTTGCCAGGCCATGGCACTCGCCTCCGATCCCAACGCAGCCGATCCGGTCTGCCACCGCTCACCGGCACGACAGATCGTGGATCTCATCATTGCCAAACAAGTTGGGGCACCACCAGACTTCATTTATCGCGCCCGCGCACGCTAAAGTTTGTCAGGGAAAGGTCGTTCGCCGCTGCTGTAGCAGCAATGTAGCCATCGGACGACCGGCATGAGCCTGCGATGAGGCCAGCTAACCATCGATCCGGATTCGTGCGCCCGTGGCGGCCGACTGCCTTATCGCATCGAGCACCCGCATGCCCGAGACGGCATTCGAGATAGGCCAGGGCTGTTCGATTTCGCCGCGGACAGCCCGCGCGAAGGTGCGGACCTCGTGCTCATACTGGTTGGCCGGCGGAAACCGGATCGTCTCGATATTCTGGTCATAGAGATCGTCGCGGCCGCGCAGACGGATGACGGTTTCCTGCTGTGCGGAGGGCCAGACGGACACCGGCAACTCCATCCATCCCTCCGTGCCTGTCACCATGATCCAGTGCGACCAGGCCTGGAGCAGCGCACCTGAAAAGAGCAGATTGCGGTGTCCCGGAAACTCCAGCATGCCGGCGACGGCGATGTCGACGCCATCGGGCGACTGCCGCTCGAAGGTGGCGGTGGCGGCGAACGGCTCGTCTTCGAAGAGAAAGCGCGCGGCCGTAACCGGATAGATCCCGACATCACCGAGCGCGCCGCCGCCCAGTTCCGGTCGGAAGCGGATATCGTCGGGATTGTCGTTCATGACGCTGTAGGTCGCGTGAATCTGCGTGACGCGGCCGAGCCTGCCGCTGCGGATGATGTCACGCGCGGCAAGCCAGCGCGGATGATAGCGCACCATGAACGCCTCGGAGACCTGAAGGCCCGTCGCCAGCTGGGCGGCCTGGAGGCGTTCTGCCTCTTTTGCATCGAGCCCGAGCGGCTTTTCGCAGAGCACATGCCGGCCGGCCTCCAACGCTTCGATGGCTTCGTCGACATGGCAATTGTTGGGCGTGGGAATGTAAATGGCCTCGACAGCATCGTCGCGCAGCATCTCGCTGAGCGATGCATAGTGCCGCGGGATGTCGAACGTGGAGGCGGCGGAGGCCGCGCGCTCCAAGTCGCGCGACGAAATGGCGACGACCTCGCATTCGTCCACCGCCTTCATGGCGGGAATGACCCAATCGCGTGCGATCTTTGCGGTCGAGAGAATACCAAAACGAACTGGCTTCATTGATAATGTCCTTGAGGTCGGATGGTGCTCAGCGCGTGGCGCGAAGGCGCATGAAGGTCGACTTGGTCTGCATGAATTCCAGGAGGCCCTCCGTGCCGTTCTCGCGTCCGAGCCCGCTTGCCTTGGCGCCGCCGAAAGGCAGCTGGGGTACGGTTTCGAGATAACAATTGACATAGACGAAGCCGCTTTCGAGCGCGGCGGATACATGCATGGCGCGATCGATATCCTTCGTCCAGACCCCGTTGGCAAGGCCATAGGGCGTGGCATTGGCGAGCGCGATCGCCTCCGCCTCATTTTCGAAGGTCGTGACCCCGAGAACGGGGCCGAAGACCTCTTCGTTGAAGATGGTCATCTCGGGCGTAATGCCCGTGAAGATCGTCGGTTCGACGAAATATCCCGCATCGAGCCTCGGGTCCGCCGGCCGGCCGCCGCCCGTCACGAGCGTCGCGCCTTCCCGTTTCGACGTTTCGATGTAGGAGAGCACCTTGGCGTGGTGCTGCTCGTGGATCATGGGGCCGAGATCCGCATCGGCATCCTTCGACGTGCCGAGCTTCAAGGCGCGGGCCTTGGTGGCGAGGCGAGCGACGAAATCACCCGCGATCGACTTCTCGACGAGAAGACGGGCGCCAGCGCAGCATTCCTCGCCCTGGTTGATCGTGAAGGCGGCGAGCGCGCCGTCCACGGCAGCGTCGAGATCGGCGTCGGCGAAGACGATGTTGGCGCCCTTGCCACCGAGTTCGAGCGCCACCTTCTTGAGCGTCTGCCCGCAGAGACCGGCTATCTCCCTGCCGACATCGGTCGAGCCCGTGAAGGAGATCATGTCGATATCGGGATGCAGGCAAAGCATGCGCCCAACCTCGTCGCCGTTGCCCGGCAGGACGGAAATCACGCCGTCGGGAATTCCGGCCTCCTTGGCGAGGCGGGCATATTCCAGCGTCGTGCCCGGCGTGAAGGTCGAGGGCTTGATCACCACCGAGCAGCCGGCAACCAGCGCATAGGGCAGCTTCTGGAAAAGCGTGACCGTCGGGAAATTCCAGGGAAGGATCATGCCGACGACCGGCAGCGCCTCATAAGTCACCAGGCCGAGCTTGTCGGCGCCCTCGTGGTTGACCACCCTGCCCGGGATGTTCCAGGCCAGCGTGGCGGCAAAGCGCGCTAGCTCCACCGACCATTCGATCTCGCCGCGGGCGGCTGCCATGGTCTTGCCCGCCTCGTCCGCCTCGATGACGCTGAGGTGATCGAGTTCGGCCATGACAAGGTCTGCAAAGCGCTGGACGATCTTGCCGCGCTCGATCGCCGGCATTTTCGACCAGACCCCCGACTTGAACGCGGCCTTGGCGGACGCGACCGCCCGGCCGACATCCTCCGGCGTCGCGAGGCAGACGCTCGCGACCGGTTCGCCCGTGGCCGGAGAGTGGCGGTCATAGGTCCGGTTTTCCGCGGGCCGTTCGACCGCGCCGTTGATCCAGAGCCCGTATTGACGATGAGACATTGCAAACACCTGTTTGGTTTCAAGAAATCGGTACGATCATTCCGCGGGCGCCGGCAGGCCTTGGGCCGGCTGTTGCCCGCGCCGCCGGCAGACCAGGAACGCGCGGATGCGCTCGTTATAGGCAACCACCGCCACGGCCAGCACGAGGCCGATCACGATGCGTTGCCAATAGGGGTTGATGCCCATGAGGTTGAAGGCATTGGCGAGGAAACCGATGATTAGCACGCCGCAGATGGCGCCGACGAGATGGCCGCGGCCGCCCATCAGCGAGATGCCGCCGACCGCAACGGCGGCAATGGCGTCGAGCTCCCAGCCCATACCGGTCCGCACCGCATCGCCCGATTGCATGCGGGCGGTCAGGATGATGCCGGCAACGGCAGCGAACGTGCCGCAGAGCGTGTAGGCGATCACTTTGGTGGCACCCACCTTGATGCCGCTGAGCACAGCCGCCTCCTCGTTGCCACCGATCTGGTAGATGGCGCGCCCTGTCCGGGTATTTCCCAGGAAAAGCATCGTCGCGACGGCGAAGATGGCAAAAATCATGACCGGCACCGGAATGCCGGCGATCAGGCCTTCGGCGAGTTGGAAGAACGCTTTCGGCAGCGTGCCGAAAATGGGACGTGAATCCGACAGCCACATGGCGAGGCCGCGCACGATCGCCATTGTCGAAACCGTCACGATGATCGGCTGGAGGCGAAGGCCGGCGATCAGGATGCCGTTGATGAACCCCATCGCTGCCCCGGCGATGAGCGCGAGATTGATGCCCAAAATCGGCGGATGCGTGTTGGCAATGCCGGCGACGAGAACCGTCGCAAGCGCCACCACCGCACCGACAGAAAGGTCGATGCCGCCGGTCAGAACGACGATGCTCATGCCGATCGCGACGATGCCGAGCATCGATGTCTGGCGCAGCACATTGCTGATATTGGCGGCATCGGCAAAGCCATCGGCGATAAGCGTGAAGACCGCGACGAGGGCGACGAGCACCAGGATGATCGGCTGGCTGGAGATGAATGCGCGCATATTTGCCATGGTCATTGTCCCGCCACGTCCACGGACATGATCGTTTCGAGTTCGATCAGCGTGAAGTTGCTTTCCAGATCGATATCGAGAAGCTGCTTGCCGGCGGCCTTTGCCTTGAGCGTGAACACCACCTCAAGCGGCTCGCCGGCCATGGAAAACTGGAAGAAGCGCTTGCCCCAATAGTCGCTGGTGCCGCCTGTGGCAGGCTTCACCGACACGATGTCGAAGGCCGAGACGAAGCTGCTGTTGAGCGCGATGGAGAAGGTGCCGGCGGGCACCGCCTTGGGATCGACACGCACCGACATCGTAAAGGGTTTCCCGACCACTGCGGGCGCGATGTCGATCGCGACGAGATCGGACCCGCCGCCGGATTGCGACTCGACTGCATTTGCCGCGGCTGCCGCGATGGTGTCCGCATATCGTTTGGCATCCGCCGTCGCGGGACTATCGGGATATTCTGCAGCAAGAAGCGCATACACTTCGGGGAATTGCGCCATGTCGCCGGCTTCCTCGAGTGCTGAAGCGAGCTTGGACAGCACGGCGAGGCGATTGGCCTTAAGGGTTTCGCCCGCGCTCAGGGTCGTCAGCAGTTGCTGGTACTTTGCGATGGCTTCGTCGCGGCGGCCGAGCCCCATCAGCGAATTGGCGATGCCGATGCGCGCTGCGTCGTAATAGCCACTTTCCGGGAACCGCTGCACGATCTGCTGATAACCTTCGAGCGAGCGGCTGTAGACGCGGGTCAGTTCGTAGTTGTTGGCGAGCGTATAGGGTCCACGCGCCTGGTCCGCCTGGAAAAGCGTGGGCGCGAGGAGGTAGGCGCCGCCGTTCATGGTGGCAAAAAGGAACAGCAGCAGGGAAAGCGGTGCCATCCATCGCCGGAGGGGAGTGTCCTGCACGGGTGCGGTGACGTATGGACTAGCCATTGGATACCCTCCTGGCAAAGATCGCAGCGATGAAGGGGCCGGCACTGGCCATGACGACGGCGGCGAGGATGACCGCGCCCTTGGAGACATTCTGCCACTCCGGCGCAACGCCCAGCAGGTTGAAGAGGTTGGACATGACGCCGATGACCAGAGCGCCGACGAGCGCCCCCCAGGCCGAACCCCGGCCGCCCTGAAGGGCCGTGCCGCCGATCACCACGGCGGCGATCGCGTCAAGCTCATAGAGAACACCCGCCTGCCCGGGTTCGCCCGATCCCATGCGCGCGGTGAGGATCAGGCCGGCGATACCGGCGAGCACCGCACAATAGACATAGGTGAAAAGCTTCACCCGCCACACCGGTACACCACCGTAGTAGGCCGCCTTCTCGTTGGCCCCGACCATGTAGATCATGCGGCCGATGGCGCGAAAGCGCATCACGTACCAGGTGACGAGAACGATCGCGAGGAACAGGACGGCCGGTGCTGGAACGCCGCCGAATGTGCCGCGCGCGAGGAAACCGATGAAGGCCGGATAATCCGCATAGATCGGCTGGCCGGCGCTGTAGACCAGGCCCGAACCGCGAAAGACGGTCATCGTCACCAGCGTGGCGACGAAGGGCTGGAAACCAAGCAGCGCAACGAGGGAACCGTTGACGAGGCCGGCAGTGAGCGCCGCGACGATCGGCGCCAGCACGACGACGCCAAGCGGATAGCCCGCCGTCGCGAGCGAGGCGGCGAGCGTGCCGACGAGTGCCACGACAGAACCCACTGAAAGATCGATGCCGCCCGAAATGACGACGACATTCATCCCGACGGCGATGATGCCGATGAGGGAGGTGACGCGGATCAGGTTGACGATGTTCTCGATCGTCCAGAAATAGGGCGAGGCAAGCCCCGCCACGACAAGTAGAACGGCAAGGACCACGAGATTGCTGTTTACGGAAAGACGTTCCCTCATCGCGCATCCCCCACGCGCGCCTGGGGAGCCTCGGAATGCCCGCCCATGACATTGAGCATGATGTCGGCCATGTCGAACCGGGCACGCGCCTGCTCCCCGGTCACGCGGCCGAGATTGAGGCAGACGATGCGGTCGCAGACGTGAATCAGCTCCTCGATCACCGAGGAGACGATGATGACGCTGGCGCCATTTGCGGCAAGCTGGCGGATCAGCTCGAAGATCGCCCCTTTCGCGCCGACGTCGATGCCGCGGGTCGGCTCGTCCAGCAGGAAGATATCGACCTTGGCATCCAGCAGCCGGGCCAGGATGACCTTCTGCTGGTTGCCGCCGCTGAGTTTGCCGACAGGCACCTCGGTCGAGCTGTATTTGACCTGAAGACGCTGGCAGAGATCCTTGACCGCTGCCACTTCGCGACCCCGCCGTAGCGCGACAGGCCCCGCATAGCGTGCCAGGGACGAGAGCGTCACATTGTGCCGTATCGGCATCGACAGGATGAGGCCGTCGCTTTTGCGATCTTCGGGACCAAGGCCGATGCCGCCCTCCAGCGCCTGTCGCGGGCCGGAGAACATCGCACGCTTGCCCTCGGCGCGGATCGTTCCCGCGCTTGGCTTGTCGACGCCGAAAACGGTGCGCAGGATTTCCGTGCGACCGGAACCCATGAGGCCGGCAAGGCCCAGCACCTCGCCCTTGCGAAGCTTGAAGGAAACGTTCTTCAGGAGGTCCTCGGTCGAGAGGCCATCGACCTCGAGCACGACGTCGGCGTCCGGCGCCACGCCCCGATCCCACTCGCGCTTTTCGAGGCTGAGCTTGCGGCCGAGCATCATTTCGACGAGCTGGGACTCGGAGAGATGCGCAACATTGGACTCGCCGACCATCCGGCCGTCGCGCAGCACGACGACGCGATCGCAGACTTCGAAGATCTCGTTGAGGTGGTGGGTGATGAAGATGATGGAGGTGCCCGCCTTCTGAAGCTTGCGGACGATCTTGAAGAAGTGCTCGACCTCCTCGCGGTTGAGAGGCGCGGTCGGCTCGTCCATGATCAACAGGCGGCAGGGGCGGGTGATAGCCTTGCCGATCTCCACCAGCTGCTGCTCGGCAACGCTGAGGTCACGGATCGCCGCATCGATTGACCCCGGATAGCCGAGATCGCGCATGATCGCGACGGCGCGCGTGCGCATGCCCTTCCAGTCGAGCAGGCCCCAACGGTTGCGCACCAGATTGCCGAGAAAGAGGTTCTCGACGACGCTGAGATGGGGGACGAGCATCAGTTCCTGGTAGATCGTGCTGATGCCCATGCGGTGGGCAGTCGAGGTGTCGCTGAGCTCGACCGGCTTGCCGTCGATAGAGATCGTGCCCGCATCCGGCTTCACCGCGCCCGCCAGGATTTTCATCATGGTGGACTTGCCGGCCCCGTTTTCGCCGACCAGCGACAGGATTTCGCCGGCCCGGACCTGCAAGCCGACATCCGAGAGCGCCTTCACACCCGGATAGGACTTCGAGATGCCGGCCATCGTCAAAAGCACGGCAGGCTCGCCCTTCGGGACGGCCTTCAGATGGGGGCTCTGACCGTTGGTTTTGTTTGCCATCAACAATTCACCTTCCTGCGAGTGCGCGGGCGGCCGGCATAGACCGGCAGCCCGCGTCTCCAGCGGAAATCCTCAGCGCACGTATTGAAGGTCGGCGTTGTAGAATTCGTCGACATTGTCCTTGGTGACGATCGGCGTTTCCGTGGTGATCCGCTTGGGAACGGGCTCGCCCTTGAGCACACGGACCGCCATGTCCAGGCCGATCGCGCCGCCGGTGGCGTAGATCGACGTTGCCTGCAACCAGCCGTCCTTGATCGCCTGGAAGGCTTCCCGCTGCCCGTCGACGCCGATGAGATAGACATCCCCGGGCTTGTAGCCGGCTTCCTTCAGCACATTGATGGCGCCGAGAATCATGGGGTCGTTGTGGGCATAGATGACCTGGAACTGGTCACGATAACGCGTCAGCCAATCTTCGACGATCGGAATTGCCGGGGCGAGGTCGTAGTTGGCGGGCCGCGCATCCAGCAGCTTGATGTCCGCCTTTCCTTCGAGCTGAGCTGCAAAGCCCTGATGGCGCTGGATCGTCGGCGTGGCGCCGGGAATGCCTTCCAGTTCGAGATAGCTGAATTTCTCCCCGACGGAGCCGAGCACGTGCTTGCCCAGGCCCTCGGCAAGCGAGAGATTGTTGCCGCCGATAAAGACATTGTAGTCCTCGCCGACGATTTCGCGGTCGAGCACGACGAGCGGAATACCCGCCTTCTTGATCGCCTCGACGGCCGGAACGAGCGCCTGGGCTTCGCGCGGGCTCATCATGATGAGGTCCACGCCGCGGGCGATCAGGTCTTCGATATCGGCGATCTGCTTCTCGTTGGTGCCCTTGGCGTCGGTGTAGATGAATTCCTTGATCAGCTCAGGATATTTTTTCGCCTGCGCCTCGGCGCTGGTCACCATGAAGGCTCGCCACGGGTGGTCCATCGTGTCCTGCGAAAAACCAATGGTCCACGGCGGTGCGCCGTAGGGGTTGTCGGCAGCCGCCGACGGGGCCACGGCCGCAAAGAAAGCCGAAACGGCAAGCGTCGTCATCTTAAGCAGTTTCTTCATTGCTCCACCTCATTTTTCGTTGATTGTATGATTGCATCCAATCTGCAATTTATTTGCATGTCAAGCGGCGCGCGCATTATTTCGCGGGGAAGTCGTGCGGCAGGCTTATCGCGCACGCTCCTCCACATCGCCAATTTCGTATATTGACATCAATATATTGGATACTATTCTTTCGCCTGCACGGCTGAGCCGACCAACAAGAGGGAGCTTTCAGATGGGAAAAATTTGGAAATCGACGACAGCAGCAATGATACTGGCGATCGGTCTTGGCGCGTCAGGCGCACAGGCTGCGGAGAGCTATTTCCCGGAATGCTTTGCACCTTGGGACGCTGAGACGAAACAACTGTCTGCCGTGACGCCGCGCGAAGGCCCGTATCGCATCGCGCTCGTCAACGGCTTTGCCGGCAACGACTGGCGCATCCAGATGATCCGCGCCGCGGAGTCCTACGTCAAGCGGCCCGAGATCGCCGCCAAGATCAAGGAATTCACCGCTGTCAGCGTCGGCAACGACGTCGCGGCACAGATTGCGGCGATCGAGAACTACGTGGCGGCCGGCTACGATGCCGTGCTGTTCATCGCCGTCAATCCGGAGGCCTTCGATGCCGTGATCGGCCGTGCCAACCAGGCCGGCACGCTCCTCGTCTCCTTCGACAATGTCGTCTTCAACGACAACCACCTTATCGTCGATATCGACCACGGCGACATCGCCGCCAAGAAGGCGCAGGCCATCCTCGACGACCTGAAGGCGAAGAACGTCACCGAAGGCAAGGTGCTCTGGGTCCGCGGCCTGCAGGGAAATGCAACGGAGAAGCAGCAGACCGAAAGCTTCACGAAGGTGTTCGAGGGAACGCCCTTCGAAGTGGTCGAAGTCGTCGGCAACTGGGATGTCGGCACGTCGCAGCGCGTGACGGCGGAAGCGGTTGCTGCGCACGGTAAATTCATCGGTGTCGCCAATGCCTATGGCAGCATGGGCTCGATCCAGGCGCTGCTCGACGCCAAGCATCCTGCCGTGCCCTTCGGTTCGGACACGATGAATGGCGCCGTGCGCATGCTCGCCGAAAACGGCTTCACCGGCGTTGCGATCGGCTCCTCGCCTTCGGTTTCGGCAGTGGCCATTCTCGCGGCCCTCTCGACCTTCGAAGGAAAGCGGATGCCGCAGCGCATCAAGCTGCCGCCGCCGTCGCTGCCATCGACGGACTGGAAGGATGGCGTCGCCTATTTCTCGCAACTCCCGGCCTCCTTCGACACCGCAACGGGTTTCAAGGAATGCAACCTGCTCTTCACCGCGGATGAACTGACCTCCAAGTGAAGCGGCGCCGGCGGGCTGTGCCTAGCCCGCCGGCTTTGGCCGGAACCGACGAGAAGGGACAGGAATGACGGTGAATGCGATACGATTGCGGAGCGTCGGCAAATCCTACGGGCCGACCAGGGCGCTTGCCGATGTCAGTCTCGATATCGAGGCCGGCACGGTGCATGCGGTGCTCGGGGAAAACGGGGCGGGCAAGAGCACGCTCATCAAGATTTTGACCGGGGTCCTCGCGCCCGATACGGGCACCGTCGATCTCTTCGACGAGTGTCTCGACCATGACGGCCCGCAAACTGCCGAGAAACGCGGGCTCGCAACGGTGTTTCAGGAGCTTTCCCTCGTCCCGCACCTGTCGGTCGAGGACAATCTGTTTCTGTCCAATCCGCCACGGTCGAAATTCGGCTGGATCGACCTGCGCCGGCAGCGGGCGGAATCGCGCCACTGGCTTGACCTGGTCGGATTGGGCGACGTCCATCCGGGCACCCATGTCGGCCAGCTGTCCCTCACCCAGAAACAGTTGCTGGAAATCGCCAAGGCGCTCGCCAAGAAGCCGCGCATCCTGCTTCTCGACGAAGCGACGGCCTCCCTTCCCGGCAACGATGTCGACCGGCTCTTCGACATCATCGCCAAGGCGCGGCGCGAGGGCCTCACCGTCATCTACATCTCGCACCGGATGAGCGAGATCGAGCGCATTGCCGACCGGTGCAGCGTGCTGCGCAATGGCCAGTTGATAGAGACGTTCGACGCGCATGCGCGCTCGCATGACGAGATATGCCGGATGCTGGCCGGCCGTGAGATCTCGCAGGTGTTTCCGCCGCGGCGCCCGGTGCCGGCGGATGCGCCCGTCGTGCTGGACGTCTCGGGGCTTTCAGCGATCGACAAGGTGCGCGACATCTCGTTTGCGCTCCGGCAAGGCGAGGTGCTCGGGATCGGTGGTCTCGAAGGACAGGGCCAGAAGGAACTATTGCAAACCCTCTATGGCGCCATTCGCACGACGGCGGGTTCGGTGGCGCTGGATGGCAAGCCATTCAAGCCGACCGGCCCGGCGGCGGCCATTGTCGGCCAGCGACCGGTGATGCTTCTTCCGGAGGATCGCAAGACGGACGGTTTGCTGCTGGCCGAATCGATCCGTGACAACATGCTGCTCTCCGTAACGGGAAAGCTCAGCAGATACGGGGTGCGGGACCGGGGTGCCGAAACCGCCTGCAGCAGTGCGATCACCCAGAAACTGGCCATCAAGATTTCATCGCCGGATGCGCCGGTTTCGTCGCTCTCCGGCGGCAACCAGCAAAAGGTTCTGCTCGCGCGGCTGCTGCTCAATGAGCCCGCCGTCTATATTCTCATGGATCCGACACGCGGCATCGACGTCGGCACCAAGCAGGAAATCTATGCGCTCATTCGCGAACTCGCGGACCGCGGCGCGGCCGTTCTCTTTCTCACCACCGATTTCGAAGAGCTCATCGGCATGTGCGACCGCGTGCTCGTTCTCTACGGCGGCGCCATCAGGCGGGAACTCAAAGGCAACGCCATCAACGAGGTCAACATCATGGAAGCGTCGCTCAACATGATGCGTCCCGCGACGGCCCGAAAACCAGACGACAGGGAAGTCCGGCAATGAATTTCTTGACATCACGACATATGCCGGTCCTGCTTGGCGCGGCGGTTTTCACCATCGTACTGGCAACCTATCTCGCCGTGCATCCACGCGGCATTTCCAGCTTCGTCATCCAGTCCTACGCCAATTCGGCAGCGCCGCTGGCCCTTGCCGCGCTGGCCCAGACCTTTCCGGTCCTCACCGGCGGGCTCGATCTTTCGGTGGGGGGAATGGTGGCGCTCACCAATGCACTCGCCTCGGAGCTGGTGCAGGGTTCACCCTTGGAAATTGCCTTCGGCGTCCTGACCGTGCTTGCCGCAGGCGCGGTTTGCGGCGCGCTCAACGGCGCGCTCATTGTCTACGGCCGGCTCCAGCCGATCATCGGCACACTGGCCACAGGGGCGGTTTTCAGCGGCCTTGCCCTCTTCATCAGGCCCTTTCCCGGTGGCGAGGTGGATACCGGGCTTGCTTACGCGATGACGGCCATTCTGTTCGGCGTCCTGCCGGTCTCCACGCTGCTGATAGCCATCATCGCCTCCTGCACCTGGGCCGCGATATCGCGGGCATCTCTGGGGCGCGGCATATTCGCTGCCGGATCGGCGCCACAGGCTGCGCGACTGTCAGGCCTGCGCATCGAGCGATCGATCATCGCGGCCTATATGCTCTCGGGATTGTTTGCCGCGCTTGCCGGCCTCTATCTCGGCTTTCAGACCCTTTCGGGTGATGCGACGATCGGCGTGCCCTATACGATCAACTCCATTGCCGCGATCGTCATCGGCGGGCTGTCGCTTCGGGGTGGTGCGGGTTCGCCGCTCAGCGCGATCTTCGGCGCACATGCGCTGCGCGCGATCAGCGCCGTGTTGCTTTTCACCGGCGCTCCGCCCCTCGCCCAGCCGCTTTTCGAAGGCATGGTGCTGATCACCGCCGTGGCGGCAGCCTCTCTCACGCTGGTCCGCGACCCCAACCGCCTGAAGGCATTCCTATGATGAACGTGTTTTCCGTGGCTTTCCGCGTGGAGAGGCCGATCTGGATCGCCTGTCTCTTCGTGCTCGCCCTGAGCATCGCAATCGGCATCATGTATCCGGCGACCGTCTCTGTGAATTACTACATGCAGCAATTGCAGATCGCGGCCTTCGTGGGCATTCTTGCCAGCGGCGCGATGGTGGTCCTCCTGCTTGGCGAGATCGACCTTTCCATGCCCTGGACCGCGACCGCGGCCGGCATGCTCGCCTGCGGCGTTTTCAGCAGCGGTGCGGCCTGGGCGGGCGACGGCACCGCGATCTCCGCGGCACTGCTGCTGGGCCTGGCAATCGGCGGCCTCAACGCCTTCGGCGTGGCCGTCCTGCGGGCGCCGTCCATGGTGTGGACGCTTGGCGTCAATGCCATACTGCTCGGATTGACCGTGGTCTATGCGGGTGGCTACAGCCCGCAGACGAATGCCTCCCCCATGATGCGCCACCTCGCCGTCGGGCGCGTGTTCGACGTCGTGCCGGTGGCTGCGCTGGTCTGGATGTTCATTGGCGGCATCCTTGTTTTGGTTCTCAGATTGACGCCGCTTGGCGCCTGGATCTATGCGATGGGCCGCAGCCCGCGTGTCGCCTACCTCGCCGGCATCCGAACGCGCGCCGTGGTTTTCTTCGCCTTCCTGTGGGCCGGGCTCTGCTCCGCCGTCGGGGGCGTGCTGCTTTCGGGCTATTCAGGCCAGGCCTTTCAGGCCATGGGCGACCCTATGCTGCTGCCGAGTATCGCAGCCGTCGTCGTCGGGGGCACGAAGGTGACAGGCGGCGAAGGCAGATATCTCGGCACCGTCGTCGGCGTGCTGGCGCTCACACTCCTTTCCAACGTCCTTTCCCTGATGCAGGCGCCCGAGGCGCTGCGGCTGATCATCTACGGCGGCACGATCATCCTGATGCTGCTCGTCAGCAACAGGCGGGCACAGGCGCACCAATGACCATCGGAACGACACCCATCTATCCGTCCAATCAACACAAGGAGAACCCGCATGGATGCGTTTGGAATGAAGCTCGAATGGCATAGCGAACCGTCAGCCTGCTCTTACCGGGATGGCACTCTGGAGGTCGTCACCGGAGACAAGACGGATTATTGGCGGGAAACCTTCTACGATTTCTGGCGTGACGACGGCCATTTCCTATCCAGGGATGTCGAGGGCGATTTCAGCGCCGAGGTCACGGTTCAAGGCGACTATGAGGTTCTCTACGATCAGGCTGGCCTGATGATGCGCCTGAGCGAGAGCCACTGGATCAAGACCGGCATCGAATTCACCGACGGGCGGATGTTTTTCTCCGTCGTCGTTACCAACAACCAATCCGACTGGTCCCTGGTCCAAGTGCCGGTCGATCCCGGCGGTATCCGCATTCGGCTGACCCGCCATCGCGAGGCGATCCGGGTCCAATATCTCAACAGCGAGAACGGCGCCTGGACACCGGTCCGCCTTGCCTATTTCCCGCCGACGAAGACAGTCCAGGTCGGCGTCATGTGCTGCTCCCCACAGCGCGCCGGCTTTACTGCCCGTTTCAAGGACTTCGTTATCGGGCCGCCGATCGCGCGCGAATTGCACGACTGAAGACGCGCCAACCCGGCCCCGACGGGATCAGCAATGCCGCCGGGGGTCGGGCTATTGCATTTCGAATTGCCTTATTGTTACATTATATCCAATCTTCACTTTCCGCATGTACAGGTCGCCGGAGACGGAGCGACGCCGGGCTTCCACATCGCCGTGCGGATCGGCTGCTGGCGAGATTTTGGGGCAAGGGTCTCGTCAAAAAACCGTTGACACCGTTCACAATGTATCCAATATATTGTCTCCTATAAACAAGGGGAATATGATCATGGGACCGAAATACGCAACTCCAAACTTCAGTGAAGCCCGCCGGGCGCTTCTTATCGGCGGCGCCGCTGCCGGCCTGACTGTCTCTTTCGGAAGACTGTTTTCCACGCCGGCCTCCGCCGCAACGGGCGGCACGCTTCAGGTCATGGCGTGGGAAGGCTATGACCTGACGAACGAGCTGAAGATGTGGCGCGAGGAAAACGGCGTCACCGTCGAAACCACGTCGATCGCGTCGCAGGACGACGTGCATACCAAGTTCATCGCCGGCAATCCGCCGCCGCTCGATCTTGCCGAATACAACCAGGCCTATAGCGAGCTTTACATCGATCAGATCAAGATCGTCTCGCCGCTCGATGTCTCGAAAATCCCGAACTACAATGCGGACAACCTGTTCAGCGTCTTCTTCGACAAGCCGACATGGTTCAAGGACGGAACGCTCTATGGCTCCCCCTACATCTGGGGCTTCAATACGCTCCTCTACAACTCGGCCGAGATGGAGGAACCTAAGTCCTACAAGGACCTGCTCAAGCCGGAGCTCAAGGGCAAGATCGCCATCATGGACGACGCCACGGGCAACTGGCCGCTGATTGCCCGGCTGGCCGGCTTCGGCGAGAAATACCCCGCCCTCACGAAGGATGAGCTGAAGACCGCGTTCGACGGTTTCGCCGCCTTCCGCGACCAGGCCCGCCTGATCGCCATCAACCAGGGCGATGTCGCGAACTTCATCGCCTCCAAGGAAGTGCTGGCCGTGGTGGTGGCAGATCCGCAGATCATCCAGCAGGTCACCGCGCAGGGCGTGCCGTTGAAAATGGCGGTTCCCGAAGAAGGCCCGGTCCTGTGGGTCGATGCATGGTTCATCCCCGTCTCGGCGGACAATGTGGAAACCGCGCATGCCTTCATCAACCAGTCGCTTGACCCGCAGGTGCAGGCCAATGTCTGCATGAGCATCCACCAGGCCCCGGTCTCGAAGAAGGCGGTCGAGCTTCTCGACGACGCCGCCCGCCAGCGCATCGACTATTCGAAGATCGACCAGATCTTCTCCGCGGGACTTCCCGGCATTCCGCCTGTCGAGGCGGAGGACGAGGTGGCAAGCTACGACGACTGGATCCAGGCCTGGCAGCAGTTCAAGGCCGGCATGTAAGCGCACCGGCATTCCGGGCTGCGTCTTGCGAAGCGGCCCGGAATGCAACGGTATCAGGAGTAAATTTCGGTGGTCAGTTCACAAAAAACGGGCGGGTTCCTGGCGGCTCCGGCAGTCACCTATATGGTGATTTTCTTCGTCGCCCCGAGCCTGCTGCTGTTTTCATACAGTTTCTGGACGGCAAGCGCGTTCCGTATCGTGCCGGACTTCGTCCTGACGAACTATCTCTCGTCGCTGCGATCCCTGCTGTTTCTCAAGGTCACGCTCAACGCGCTGCTCATCGGCCTCGTCACCGCAACGATCTCGGTGCTGCTGTCGCTGCCGATCGCCTACTATCTGACCTACGTCACCCGCTCCAAGGTGATCTTCTACCTCATCCTCATCACCTGGTTCTCCAGCTATCTGGTGCGGATATATGCGTGGCGCACGCTGCTCGGCACGAACGGTCTTCTGAACGCGGCACTGCTGCAATTGGGCATAATCTCAACACCCGTCGACGCCTTCCTGTTCAGCCCCTTCGCCGTGGGTGTGACCCTCGTGCACATCTATCTCCCCTTCGCGGTCCTGATGGTGATTTCCGCGATGAGCGAAATCAAGAAGGAGCTGATCGAGGCGTCCCGCGACCTCGGGACAAGCCCGCTCGGCGCCTTCATGAGGGTCGTCGCACCCAATGCCGCGCAAGGCCTGATCGGTGCGTTCATGCTCACCTTCATTCTTGCCGCCAGCGACTACGTGACCCCGCAGATGGTGGGCGGCTCTTCGGGCCAGACCACCGGCCTCCTCATCGCCGACCAGTTCCGCAAGACGGGCAACTGGCCGCTAGGCGCGGCCCAGGCGTTCATCATGTTTGCCCTGTCGGTCCTCATCTACCTGCTCATCACGGCACTTGCACGGGCTTCGGGCCTCACCCGCTCCCGCAAAAGCACGACGATCTTGACGCAGGACAAGTAGATGATCCTCCGCATCACCGTTTACCTGATCCTGGCGTTCCTGCTCATCCCGCTGGCGCTGATCGTTCTGTTCAGTTTCAACGAAAGCCCCTCCTTCACCTTTCCCATCACCGGCTACAGCATGCGGTGGTATGCGCAGATCTTCTCGGACCCGCAGCTGGGTTCGGCCTTGTGGAAGAGCTTCTGGATCGCGACGCTGACGGCGATCATCACCTTCCTTCTCGGCGCCGCCGCATCGCTGGCCTGGCTGCGGCTGGGGCGCAAGGGCCGCACCGTGCTTGAAATCCTGTGCATCACCCCGATTGCCCTTCCGGGCCTGTTCCTCGGCGTATCGCTGCTGGTGCTCGCATCCCAGGTCGGTGTACAGCTGTCGATGATCACCATCGTGCTCTCCCACGTGGTTCTGGCGCTTCCGATGCTGATGATCGCCATGCGAGCCAGGCTCGCCCTGTTCGACCCGAACCTCGAGGAAGCATCGCGCGACCTCGGGGCATCCCAGACCCTGACATTCCGCCGGGTCACCCTCCCCCTCATCGCGCCGACGCTCATTTCCTGTGCCGTGCTCAGTTTCGCGCTTTCGTTCGACGAATTCGTCGTCACGGCCTTCGTATCGGGCACCGAAACGACGCTGCCGATGTATATCTGGTCGATGATGCGCCGCACGGTCACGCCGCTCATCAACGCGATTTCCACGCTCGCGATGGTCTTCACCATCGCCATCATTTCCATCGCCCTTGCCATTGCCGCGATGAAACGCGCCACAAATCTCTCCAGCCGCGACGTCGCTTGAAGGAAAACGCCCATGCCCCCAATCATCGAAATCACGGATGGCAACAAGGCCTTCGGCAACTTCAAGGCGCTTCAGGACATCAATCTTTCCATCGCCCAGGGCGAGATCGTCACGCTGCTCGGCCCGAGCGGCTGCGGGAAGACGACGCTGATGCGCATCTTCGCCGGCTTTGAGAGCCTGACGAGCGGATCGCTCAAGATCGACGGAAAGGACGTCTCCGACCTTCCGCCGGAAAAGCGCCCGGTCAACATGGTCTTCCAGCGCTACGCCCTCTTCCCCCATCTGGACGTCTTCGAGAACGTTGCCTACGGGCTCAAGGTGAAGGGTATCGGCAAGGACGAGGTTCGAGAACGGGTTCGCAATATGCTGCGCATCGTGCAGATGGATCATTTGCAGCAGCGTTTCATCACCGAGCTGAGCGGCGGCCAGTGCCAGCGTGTCGCGCTCGCCCGCGCGCTCGTCAACGGGCCGAAGGTTCTCCTTCTCGACGAGCCGCTCGCCGCGCTCGACCTGAAGATCCGCCAGCACATGCTGACGGAGATGAAGCGCATCCACGCGGAAACCGGGGCGACCTTCATCTATGTGACGCACGACCAGGACGAGGCCATGATCCTTTCGGACCGCGTCGTGCTGATCGACCGCGGACAGATCGTGCAGGTCGATACGCCGCAGGACATGTACAACCGGCCCAATTGTCTTTTCTCCGCCAAGTTCCTTGGTGAGACCAATATCCTGCATGGAGTGATCGTCGAAGACGCGTCCGGCAAAAGGGCATTCAGGTCGGCGGAGGGCAGCTTCCACTACCAGCCCACGAGCCAGATCGCCTCGAAGAGCACTGCCATCATGTCGGTGCGACCGGAAGCGATTTCGCTGCTTGCCGAAAGCCCCGCGCGGGACAATGCCATTGCGGCGACCGTGACCGACGTGCTCTTCACGGGCAGCCGGTCCTTCTATCACCTCGTCAGTGACGGAGGAGAAGCACTTCGCGCCCAGATACAGAACACGCCGGGCCTGAACCGGCCGAATGTGGGTGACCGTGTGCATGTCTGCTGGCCCCACGATGGGTCGGTGGTGCTGCCGGCATCCCCCAGCCATTGAGCAGTGAAGACATGACCCCCAATTCCCCCGTTATAAAACGCCACACGGTCACCGCGACCGTCCTTGAACTGATCAGGGACCGCATTGTCGAAGGTATCTATTCCGGCGGCCAGCAAATCCGCCAGGAAGCCATTGCCGAAGAGTTCGGCGTATCGCGCATTCCCATCCGCGAGGCTCTGGTCCAGTTGGAGGCGGAAGGCTTCGTTCAGATCCACACGCACAAGGGCGCGGTCGTCGCCCAACTGACCGTCGAGGACGCCATCGACATCTTCGAGGCGCGCCTCGTCCTCGAGCCCAGCATCCTTCGTCAGGCGGTGGCGAAGGCGACAGCGGAGGACATCGACCGGGTGCAAAAAGCGCTGCACGAATACGAGCGCGGGGTCGCCAACGACGCGTCTCCAGCGCAACTCAGCGAATTGAACTGGGCGTTTCACAAGGCGCTTTCCAGCGCGTCGGGACGCTGGCGGTCGCTCGCTGTCCTCTCGTCCCTCTACAAGTCGGCCGACCGTTATCTGCGCCTTCAGATCGACAATGCCGAGGCGCGCCGAAACGCGCTGGAGGATCACCGGGCAATCGCAGCCGCGTTCGTGCAGAAAGACACGGCGCTGGCACAGCGCCTGCTGGCCCGGCATATTTCCGGCGCACGAGACGATGTTACGAAAAGCCTGAATATGCTGAAAAAGGCGCCGTGATCCACGCCGATAACTTAGGACGCCGGCGGCATTCATTTGGAATAGAGGAAAGACATGCAACTTGATCGCGTTATTACCGTCGTAGGGGCCCATGCGGAAGGCGAAGTTGGCCGCGTGATCACCGGCGGCGTCCTGCCGCCCAAAGGCACGACCATGTTCGAGAGGATGCAGAACCTCGAACGCGATGGCGCCTGGCTTCGAAACATGCTGCTGTTCGATCCGCGCGGCAGCGTCAATGCCGCAGTCAACCTGATCACGCCGCCGTGCCGCGACGACGCCGATCTCGGCATGATCGTGATGGAATCGGACTATTTCGTCCCGATGTCGGGCTCAAATCTGATCTGCACGGTGACGGTGGCGCTCGAAGCCGGCATGATCCCGATGATCGAGCCGCAAACGATCGTGCGGGTCGACACGCCCGCGGGCCTGGTGGAGGTCATTGCGGAATGCAGGAACGGCAAGTGCAAGCGCATCACGTTCCGCAACATCCCGTCTTTCGTCATGCACCGCGACGCAACGATCGACGTCCCGGATCTCGGCCGGCTGCGGGTCGATGTCGCCTACGGCGGCATGATCTACTGCATCGTGGACGCCGAAGACCTGAACCTGACGCTCGACCGCAGCGAAGCCCGCCGGCTTGTGGACCTGGGGGAAAAGATCAAGGCGGCGGCAGCACGCCAGTTGCCGTCCATCCATCCCGAAAACCCGCAGATCCACACGATAAACCAGGTCGAGTTCGCGGGCCCGCTTCAGGTCGTTGGCGGGGTGAAAACCTCCAAGAACGCCGTGGTGGTCTCCCCAGGCCGGCTCGACCGCTGTCCATGCGGCACCGGCACGTCCGCCCGCATGGCCCTGCTTCATGCCCGCGGAGACCTGGCTGTCGGCGAGACATTCCGTCACCTCTCGATCCTCGACACGGTATTCGACTGCGAAATCCTCGAGACCGGCACGGCCGGCCCAATCCCGGCCGTCACGCCGCAGGTCTCCGGCCGTGCATGGCTTACGGGTGTCAGCCACTACGGCGTCGATCCGGAAGATCCGTTCCCGGAGGGCTATCGCCTGTCGGATACCTGGTTCGCCTAAGTGTTTACAGCCGAAGCGGCACCGCTTCGGCGTCCGCACACTGTTTTCGCATTTTCTGCGTGTGATTTCGGTGTTGAAGTCGATCTATCCGCTAAATACCGCCTGTCGGTTGCTTGCTTAAAGAGGGCTTTGTATTCAATATACGGGTTACACTTCTAAATGAGTCCGTAATGAAAGCTTCCCCCTCTATCAAGCGCCGCACAGTCACCTCGTCCGTCCTGGACCTGCTTCGTGACCGGATCATATCCGGCTACTACGACGGCGGCCATCAGATCCGCCAGGAAGCGATCGCCGACGAAGTCGGCGTCAGCCGCATTCCGGTGCGCGAAGCGCTGGTTCAGCTGGAGGCGGAAGGGCTCGTCGTCATCCATACGCACAAGGGCGCGGTGGTCGCGAAGCTCACGCCGGAAGATGCCGTCGACATCTTCGAGGCGCGCCTGATCTTCGAACCGTTCATCCTCGCCAAAGCGATGGAAAAGGCAACGCCCGAGGATGTCGAGCGCGTCCAGAGCGCCTATCGCGACTACGAGAAGGCACTTCTGGCCGGCGAAAGCCCGGCGATCCTCAGCCAATTGAACTGGGCATTCCACATCGCGCTTTCCTACGCCGCCGACAGGCCACGGTCTCTGTCCGTGCTCTCGACGCTCTACAATTCCGCTGACCGGTATCTACGGCTCCAGATCGACGCCAAGGCAGCGCAGACGAAGGCTCTTGAAGAACACAGCGCGCTTGCCCAGTACTTTGCCGATGGCAACAGCAGCGCCGCGCAAAAGCTTCTCAAGAAGCACATCGCCGATGCCCGCGACGACGTTATCCGCGGCCTTCAACACCGCGGCGCAAAGGTCGCTTCCTAGCCCGAATGTCGTGACGGGTGCCCGCGCCATCTGCGCGGACACTTTCCTGTCGAGACCGATCAGGCGGCTTCCTTCCGGCCCTCATAGGCTATGAACTGCGGCGCGAGGGCGGGAACACCTTTGATCCGATCCGAAATCTTCTCGGCGACCATCATCGTCGGGCAATGCAGGTTGCCGTTGGTGATCCGCGGCAGGATGGATGCATCGACGACGCGAAGGCCTTCAAGCCCATGCACACGGCCTTCGTCATCGACGACGGCCAGGTCATCGTTGCCCATGCGGCAGCTTGAGCATGGATGATATTGCGTGCCCATGTTTTCTTGCAGCCAGGCGAACACGTCCTCGTCGCTCCACTTGCGCAGACCGGGGAAAATCGCTTCGCCTCTGATCTTGTCCCAGCCGCGCTGCTGGATGATCTCATCCGTATGCCGGACACCGTCGATCAGGTTGCGGCGATCTTCCTGGTCCGAAAGATAATTGAGCACGATCGAAGGATGTTTGCGAGGATCTCCGCTCAAAAGCGTGACCGCGCCCTTGCTGTTCGGCCGGCCGAGGCAGACCTGATATTGGAAGCCCTCCTCGATATTGACCTTGCCGTGCATGAGTTCACCCAGCATGGGCAGGAACTCGTGCTGGATGTTCGCATAATCGACGCTATCGCTGCTTTTGAAGAAGGAACCGACCTCCCAGAGGTTTGTCGTGCCAAGGCCGCTGCGCAGGAACATCCATTGGGCGCCGATCATCGCCATCTTGAACAGGTTCATGTCCACGGCCGGCGAAACGCCCTTACGCGACGCCCGGTATTTGATGGATACGGCAACATGGTCCTGAAGGCCCTTGCCGACGCCCGGCAGGTCCGACACCGACGTGATGCCGTGCTCCGCGAGCTCGTGAGTCGGGCCGACGCCGGACAGAAGAAGCAGTTGCGGGGAGTTGAAGGCCCCTCCCGCAAGGATGACCTCCCGCGCCGCCCGTGCTTCGACAATCTGCCCCTTCTGTTCATAGCGCACGCCGGTGGCCCGTTTGCCGTCGAACAGGACCTTGTGAACAAGCGCGTTGAGTTGCAGCTCGACGTTCCCGCGCTTGATGGCCGGGCGGAGATAGGCACGTCCCCCGCTTGCCCTGATGCCGTTGTCGATATTGGCTTGATAGGCATGCACGCCTTCCTGGCGGAAGGCATTGTAGTCCGCATTCAGGGGATGGCCGGCCTGCTGTCCGGCCTCGAGAAATGCCTGGAAGGGTTCGAGCTCCGCCTTCAGCGTGGTGATCGTGATCGGCCCCTCGCCGCCACGGTACTGGTTCGCTCCCTTGTCGTAGTTCTCGAGCTTCTTGAAATAGGGCAGGCAGTGGGCATAGGACCAGTTCGTCAAACCATCCTCGGCCCAGCGATCGAAATCGCGCGGATTGCCGCGAACATAGACCATCCCGTTGAGCGACCCGGAACCGCCGAGCATTTTCCCGCGGATATGGGGCACCATTCGGCCATTCAGCGCGGCCTCCGGCCCGGTGTCGAATTCCCAGGTGCGGGCCTTGTCCGTCAGCGGATAGGACATGGCCGCCGGCATGCGCACGTAGATCGAATTGTCATGAGGCCCGGCTTCCAGGACAAGGACCCGGACGTTGCGGTCCTCGCCGAGGCGTGCGGCGACGACCGACCCGGCAGCACCCGACCCCACCACGATGTAATCGTATGTTTTAGTTGGCATTTCATGTCCCCAATTGACAATTCCGGTCAGGCTGGCCGCACCCGGCATGATTGATGTCGCCTTTTGTTGTAAACCGGTGGCATCCGCTATTTGTCACGGCGCGACCCGCTAAACCAAAAAGCATGAGCCATTATTGGATCCAATCTATTATATTCCGAAAGCTGCGTCTAGTGTCGACGCGGGGAAATCGCAGCACGCGGGAGCCCAGAAAACGATCAGGTGCGCGTGTCGCGAAAACCGAGCAGATGCAAGCCGCGCTGCACATCTGGAGCGCCCATGAACAGGCGCCAAAGCAGCCCTGATCTATAGTTTTCGATCATCGCGACGATAGGGCCTTGGTCGATTGCAAGATGCCAGGCCGAGATCCAGTTCTCACCTGGGGAAAACGCATCGGCAAAGCCATATTTCGACCAGAGCCGGCCATCCTCGTACGAAAGAAACGACCGAAGGGCAGCTTCCGCTTCCACAGGGACAAAGGGAAAACTCGAAAGAGCAGCGGTCGGCGACAGCACGCCGTGATCGTTGGCAGGGCAACTCACCAGATAGCCGCGCGGACCATCGGAGGCCGTCAGTCCCCATCCGTGCGCGCCATAGCCGCCGTGACCTTTCGGATTTCGCTTGCAGTGCTCGAAATTGATGCGCGCATGCGCGACGGCCTGCTCCCAATGATCGACATAGTCGTCACGGAGATTTCGAGGATCCAGCGCACAGAAGGAATATTGCGACAGGAAAAGCGGTCCGCCAAAAGGCATGCCGGCTGGAAGGGCATGACCGTAATAGGACCCTCCGTTTCGATGCCTGCCTTCATTTGCCCAGCCGACATGGTAGACTTCCGGATCGATCGGCGAAGATTCGGAACCTGCCGCCAGCACGTAAGCGATCAGCGCCTCGTTCCAGCCCGTGATGGGCGTGTTCAGGTGCCATTCGTGCTTAGGGCTCCAGTGCCAGTACAGCGACGGCCGGGCGCCGGGGCGAACGAAGCCCGACCAATCGACGGCGTTACAGAGACGATTGATCCGCTTCCGCAAATCGCTCTCGACCGGCGTATCACCCGAGAAGAACTCGCGGGCGCAGATAAGGCCCTGGATGAGCAGGCTCGTCTCCACGAGATCGGCGCCGTCGTCCCTCGGAATCCACTGCACGACCTTCAGCGTCGTCGCCCGAACGAAATGCGGGAAGGCGCCTTTGAATCGTGGGATCTGCTCAAGGCTGTCCACGATCCGGTCGATGCGGCGACATGCTTCCGGATGCGCGATCCATTGCCGGAACGTCATGACCACGATGGCCAGAATTCCGAAACCGACGGCGCCGATGGAAACGAGGTCATATGGGTCGCCCTGCTTCACGGGCCGGCGGTCGTAGGGCAGCGACGTCGCGTCGTTGGCGCCCTCGACGAAATAATTTGCATGCGCCAACTGGACAACGTCCAGGACATCCGCGAGCGCGCTTTCCCTTGAAATGTCGGGAAAGCGGGCCGCATAAGCCGGCTGCTGGGACGGAAAATGGGAGGAATGACGATTCATACAATCTGGAAGCCGTGGCGAAGCGGGTCGTGGTCATCGACAAAGATCGTGTTGTGCCCGGTCACGCGCGCCCATCCAGATACACTCGGAAGAATACCAGAGAAAGACCCCACATTGGCCGCGGCCTCCACGCGGCCAATGGAACATCGTGCCGATAATGCTTTCATGGACGAATGTTTCGCCGACATTGAGGCGCTGCCGCGCCACCAGTTGAGCCATTCGCGCCGACGATCCGGTTCCGCACGGCGAACGGTCAATCGCCTTTTCCCCGTAAAAGACCGCGTTGCGCGCGTTCGCCTCCGGATCATGCGGCTTGTCGCACCACATGACGTGCGAAACGCCTGCGATCCGCCGACCGGCTTTCGCCGCGGAATCAGGCGGACCAAAAAAAGTTTCACAGCCGGTGTGGACAGCATGATTGTTTAATTGTAGATTGGATCCAATCTTTCTTTTAAGGCCAACAGGACAGGATGGTTAGACTATGACGAAGTGGACAGGCGTGTTTCCGGCAGTGACGACGAAGCTGACGCAGGACGGCAAGGTCGAGATCGAACAGACCAAGGCGAGCATCGAGCGCCTCGTGAACTCGGGCGTTTCGGGCATTATCGTTCTTCCGATGCTCGGCGAAAATGCGTCGATGAGCATGGACGAGCGTGAAGCCGTCATTCGGGCCGCTGTCGACGTCGTGAAAGGCCGCGTTCCCGTCCTTTCCGGCCTCGCCGAAATCACGCTGGAAAATGCGAAGAAGAACGCAAAGCTCTACGAATCCTTCGGAGCGCAGGGCCTCATGGTTTTCCCGAGCCTTGGCTACAAGACGGACAACCGCGAGACCGTCGAATGGTACAAGGGCATCGCCAGCGCCTCGTCGCTGCCGATCATGATCTACAACAATCCGATCGCATATGGCGTCGACTGCACCGTCGACGTTCTCAAGGATCTCGTCGATGTGCCGGAGATCGTGTGCATCAAGGAAGAGACCGGCGACATCCGCCGCGTCACCGACATGTATGTGGCCTTCGGCGACCGGTTCAGCATCTTCTGTGGCGTCGACGACCTCATCGTCGAAAGCTCGGCGCTCGGCGTGACCGGCTGGGTTTCCGGCATGACGAATGTCTGGCCCGCCGAATGTGTCGAGCTCTTCAACCTGTGCGCCGAAGACCGTTATGCAGAAGCCCGCGCCCTCTACAGGATCCTGACGCCGTCGTTCCACCTGGACACGCATGTCAAGCTTGTCCAGTACATCAAGCTTGCCGAAAATCTTGTCTACGGCGCTCCGGAATGGACCCGCGCTCCGCGGCTCCCGCTTGTCGGGGCCGAGCGTGATTTCGTTGTCTCGACTGTGAAACATGCGATCTCCGCTCTCGCGGGTCGCACCAAGAAAGCGGCTTGATTTCATCCGAACAGACGCCCCTCGCCCGCCGCATGTCGGGCGAGGGTTCATGTTTCCGATCGCGTGCCGCGCCGTGCGGATCCCGTGCTCTGATCATCAGACCCAAGGCGATCCGGCGCTTTAAGACCACCTCGACTGCTCCTCTCGAGCCGCGATGGTCATTTCCTTCTAGCTGGTGCGTGGTCAGGCGGAATCTCTAGAGAAGGTTTCGGGCGGCGAGACTGCGCATGAGATGCGACGCTCCATATGTCCATGGCGTGCATTCTGTCGAAAGCATGACCCGGTTCACGAGAGCACCGAGCTTGTCGTTGCAGATCGTCACCACGTCACCGATTTGGTGCGTGAAACCGTGTCCCGGCGTACCGCGATCTTGCACCGGCGCAAAGAGCGTGCCGAGAAAGAGGACGAAGCCATCCGGATACTGGTGGTGCCGGCCGCGCGTCTGGGCGACGAGTTCGAGCGGATCGCGGCTGATTTCCTTCATCGAACTCTTGCCGCGCAGCACGAAACCATCCTCACCCGCGACATGCAGGTCGAGCTCCGCATTGCGCACGTCGTCGATCGAATAGGCCGGGTCGAAGAGACGGACAAAGGGACCGATGGCGCAGGAGGCGTTGTTGTCCTTCGCCTTGCCAAGCAGCAGCGCCGAGCGGCCTTCGATGTCGCGCAGGTTGACGTCGTTGCCGAGCGTCGCGCCCTTGACGACGCCCTCGCTGTCGACCACGAGCACGACCTCCGGCTCCGGATTGTTCCACCTGGAGCTCGGATGCAAGCCGACATCCGCCCCCGTTCCGACCGCGGACAAGACCTGAGCCTTGGTGAAGACCTCGGCATCCGGGCCGATGCCGACCTCCAGATATTGCGACCAGAGGTTTTCCTCGATCAATGCGGCCTTGACCTTCTGCGCGGCTTCGGAGCCCGCCCTCAGGTCGCGCAGGCTCGTGCCGATGATCTCCGCCACCTTGTCGCGGATGCTTGCCGCCCGGTCGGGATTGCCAGCGGCGCGCTCCTCTATGACGCGCTCGATCATGGAGCGGGCGAACGTGACGCCACAGGCCTTTATCGCCTGGAGATCGATCGGCGCCAGCAGATGAAGGCGTGAAAGGTCGGGCTGCCGGATGTCGAGCAGCTGTTCCAGCGCACCCACATCGCGACCCTGCGCATCCCGCAGGAAGGCCGCCGGATCATCCCGTTCAAGGAGGTCGCGAACGGTCGCGGCCTCCTTCGATGTGATATCGAGGACGCGGCCGTCGCGGATGGTGACCAGGATCGGGCCTTGCGCCTCCGGCGACCATGCCCGACCAACGAAGCAACCTTCATTGTAGCAGATCAAGATGTTCCCTCCGGCAGGATGCGCATAATTCCCTCGATCTCGACGGTCATGCCGTTCGGGAGAGAGCCCATGCCGACCGCCGAGCGTGCATGCTTGCCGCGGTCACCGAGCACGCTGACGAGGAGATCCGAGCACCCGTTGACGACCTCCGCATGTCGCGCAAAGTCGCCGCTCGCCCGCACCATGCCGAAGATCTTCACCACCTCGATGCGTTCCAGGCCGCCTGCCGCCTTGTCGGCGGCGGCAAGAAGGGCAAGGCCGATGTCCCGGGCCTGCTCATAGGCCTGTTCGACCGTAACGTCCTCTCCCACAGTGCCCGTGATCCAAGCGCCCGATGCCGTTCTGGGCCCCTGGCCCGAGAAATAGAGGACATCGCCACAGCGCCGGTAGGGTATGTAATTGCCGCCCGGGCTGAATTCCCGCGGCAGTTCAAGTCCGAGCGCCTTGAGGCGGCCGACGGGGCTTTCGGTCGTGCTCATTGTGCGTTCCCGTGGCGAAGGCCATCAGCGATCTTTTCACCGATCATGATGATGGAAAGGTTGGTGTTTGCCTGGCAATCGAGCGGCATGACCGACGCATCCGCCACGTACAGTCCACGCATGCCCCGCACCCTGCCCGTCACGTCGACGACACTGTCTGCATCATCGGCCGGGCCCATGCAGCAGCCCCCGGCCCCGTGCTGGGCATCGGAGGACTGTTCGAGCAGGAAGTCGTCGACCTGATCGTCCGTCGCCGTATCCAGCCAGGTCAACGGCAAATCGGTATTTCCGAGCAGCATGCGATCGGCGATGGTTTGCAGCGGCGCCTGCTTGCCGATTTTGCCCAGATGGCGATAGGCGAGACGCATGCGCTCCAGATCATTCGGATGATCCAGCATGTTCTCGTCGATGATCGGCTGGTCCTGCACCCGCGGCGACGACAGCTGGACGGAGCCTCTGCTTTTGGCTTCCATCAGGATCAGGTTGATCATGGATTCGCCGAATTGCGCGCGATCGGCTTCGACACCAACGCCACCGTGGTTCATTGCATTGAAGAGGATATCCTGTGGCGTGCCGCCGGCAACGCCGGAACTCATCTTGACGCAGCAATTCGTGTGGCGCGCATCGACATCGACGGCCTTGAACTGCGGTTTCAACTTCAGTTCGATGCGGCAATAGGGATGATCAAAGAACCGCTCCCCGACCGGAAGGTCCGCGCGAATAGCGATCCCGTGCCGGGCAAGCAGGGCGGCCGGCCCGATGCCCGATCGCTGGAGAATGGCGGGACTATGGATTGCGCCCGCCGAGAGGACGACCAGCGGCGCGGAGAATTCATGTCGTTCTTCGCCGACGATCGCAGCGACGCCCGTTGCAGCGTTTCCGTCGAAAACGACCGTATCGACCAGTGCTTCGCCAATGATCGTCAGGTTGGCCCTGCCGCGCGCAGGCTCGAGATAGCCGTCGCTGACGGAAACGCGTTTGCCGTCCCGGCTGTTGATTGCGAATGTGCAGACGCCCTCGGCGTCCGGCGCATTCAGGTCGTCGCACCAGGGGTGACCAAGCGCCATCGCACTTTCGCGCATGGCCTTGTCCACATTGCCCCAGCGCTCGAAGGGAGCCCTGTAGATCGGGATGGGACCATCCTTGCCATGATAAGCGGCGTCGACGGGATCGTCCTCCAGCTTCATGAAATAGGGCAGCACGTCGCGACCCGACCAGCCTTCGCAGCCCATTTCGGCCCAGCGATCGAAGGCATGCAGGGGGCCGCGAATGGCAATCTGCGCGTTGACCGCGGACGAGCCGCCCAGCCCCTTGCCGCGCCAGTAGATGCGATGGTCCTGTTTCTTGGTCCGCCGGGCCATCAGGTCCGTATACATGTAGCGGTCCTGAAAGTGTTTCGGCAGGATCAGGTTGAAGGGATTGGCGCTCTGCATCTCCGGGGGCTGCTCGGCGCTGCGATAGCTCGGCCCAGCCTCCAGAAGCAGGACGCGCCGGTCCGGATCCTCGCTCAATCGAGCGGCAACCACGGCACCGGCCGACCCGGCGCCAACGACGATGACGTCATAGTTCATGATGATATCCTCAAAGGTATGGCCGCCTGTTCCTCTTTTCGGCGGCGGTGACTTCCGATCAGCCCAGAATTTGCGCAAACATGCCGCCGTCCACGACGATGTCCGTTCCCGTGATGAAGCGACTTTCCTTCGTCGCCAGAAAAAGGATGGCAGCGGCGACATCTTGCGGTTGACCCGGACCGCCCGCCGGCAACACCCGCGAGAAGAGGGCCCTAGTGTCGTCGCTGTCGAAATTCGCCGCCGTGGCCGGCGTGGTGATAGGGCCTGGCGCGACCATATTGACCGTTATTCCGAACCGCGCGAGATCGACGGCCGCCGCTCTTGTCAGGAGACGAACCCCGCCCTTGCTCGCGACATAGGGGGCAGCCTCCCGCTCGGCGGCGAAGGAATTGACCGAACCGACCAGGATGATGCGCCCCTCGATACGGCCGGTCATCATGCGATTGGCGGCCGCGCGGCATATCAGGAATGAGCCCGTGAGATTGACGTCGATATATTTGCGCCAGGTCGCAAGCGAAAGCTCGTGAAACGGGGCGCTCGAGCCCAGCGCCGCTGCGGCATGGACCACGACATCGACCGCGCCCCAGCGGTCCACGACCCCATCGAAGGCAGTCTCGACGTCGCTTTCCTCGGACACGTCACAGGCGACTTCGACAAGCATGTCGTCTCCGTTGTCTTTCGTCCCGCTGAACGCACGGTCGAGCACGGCGACGCGCGCGCCTTCGCCCAGAAATGCCGCGACGGTCGCAGCGCCGATCCCGCTTGCGCCACCAGTCACAACCACGACTTTGCCGCTGAACCTCGTCATCTCACCATCTCCAAGTCACAATTTCACAAGCTGCAACGGTGCGGGCGGGCTCATGGCCCGGATCGCGGCGAGCGCCGCCTGCACATGGCGTTGTCCCGCCGAAACCGTGAACATTCCATGGCCGGGGAGCAGGCCGGAAAACGCCTGCGCAGCGATCGTCTGGATGCTCTTGCAGGATTGGCCAATGTCGAAATCGTAGGTTGCCTGGTAGATGATGCGCCCTGAATGAAAGAGCGCGTCGCCCGACACCAGAAAGCCCGTGCCCGTCATGTTCACCACGTAGGACATGTGATCGGCGCTGTGGCCGGGCGTCGGCAGCGCGGTTATCTGCAGCCTGCCGATTTCCAGCGTCTCGCCGGAACCGACAATCCGATCGGGGACAGGAGCCGTGTACCGATAGTCGGCGGGATAGACCCCGGCCCTGCGGGCCGCATCCAGGCTAATCCCGACCTCGCCTATGGAGAGGACTTCGCCCGTCGCGGCGCCGCAGACGATGCGGGCGTTGCCAGCCGCGCCTATCGCCGCCGCCCCGCCGGAGTGGTCCGCATGCCCATGGGTGAGAAAGACATGAGTGATGTCTTCGACAGACAATCCGTCCGCTTCGATGACGGCGCGTATCCGGCCGATATCCCGTCCGGCGCCGCTGTCGAACAGGACAAGTCCGGCACCGGAATCGAACAGATAACAATTGCAGTCGAGGTCGTCCGTCAGGGCGCAGCCCTGCATTCCGGATGCGACGAGATAGACGTGTTCGGCAATTCTCATTTTCGCAACTCCAGACCGCTAAACGGGCTCGGCCACAAATTGCGCGAGACGACGCATGAAGGTGAGGCATTGTTCGAGCTGGTCGATCGCGATCCACTCGTCCGCGGCGTGCGCCTGCTGAATGTCGCCGGGACCGCAAACGACGGTGCTGAAACCGGCCTCCTGGTAGATCCCCGCTTCCGTGCCGTAGGACACGGCGGACGCGTCGTTCCGATCCGCGAATTTCATCGCCAGAGAGACGGCCTCGGAGGTCGGCCACCAAACCAGAGGCGGCGTGTCATAGGCGACATGCGTCACGATCGAGGGGATCAATCCTCCGGCATCGGTGTATTGCCGCATCTTCTCCGCCACATGCTGGTCGAAAGCCTGTCTGATGTCGACGAGCTGCTGCGGAACGATCGGGCGGATCTCCCAGTCGAGGGTGCAGCTCGCAGCGACGATGTTCCTGACCTCGCCTCCCCTGATCGCACCGACATTGATGGATGGATAGGGATAGGGAAAAGCAGCGTCGGCCGCCTCTGCCATCAGTTGCTCGCCGATCACGACCAGTTCGTTTACGAGCTCGCTGGCGATCCTGATCGCGCTCTGCCCCAGATGGACCTGCGACGAATGCGCGGGCGTGCCGACGATCTCCGTCGTGAAGCCGACCGATCCCTTGTGACGATCGACAACGGCCATCGATGTCGGTTCTCCGACGATAATGGCTGCGGGCCGGATGTTCCTTCGCTCCAGGAAATCGACCAGTTCCCGCGCTCCCTGGCAGCCGACCTCCTCGTCGAAGGTAACGGCAATGTGCACCGGGCGCCGCAGCTTTCCCTGCTGGAAAAGATCGCTTGCGGCCATGGCGCAGGCGAGGAAGCCTTTCATGTCTGTCGTTCCGCGGCCGTAGACACGCGTTTCGTCACGCGTCAGCGAAAACGGCGGCTTCGTCCAGGTCTGACCCGTCACCGGCACGACGTCGATATGGCCGGACAGGACAAGACCCCCGCTATCAGCGTCGTCACCGAACGTGACCCAGAGATTTTCCTTCTCCTGGTCCGGGCTGCGCAGCCGCTCCACGCGCGCACCCTTCGCGGAAAGGTAGTCGCTGATGAATGCGATGACATCACCGTTCGGCTCGGAGCTGACCGATGCGAAGGAGACCAGCTTCGCCAGAATATCGATCGCAACCTCCAGGATCGGCTCCGCCTGGTGACGATCATGGTTTTGCATGGCGGGTTTGGGATTCACTTTGCATGTTCCTTAAGTATGCTGCGGCGCGCCGACAGCATCGCGGCGTCGCAAAGAAGGGCTGCGATGACCAGCGTTCCCTTCATGAGGTCCAGGCTGGAGGGATCGATGCCGACGACGCGCAGGGCGTTTGAAAACAGTCCGACGATGAGCGTTCCCATGACCACGCCCACCACGGTGCCCCGCCCTCCAAAGATGCTGGTTCCTCCGAGGACGCAGGCGGCAATCGCGTCGAGAAGCAGGGACTGGCCGCCGAGATTGGGCGTCACGATCGGGGTCCGCGCGATCAATGTGATGACCGACATGAACGTGAAGCCTGCCGCAACCACATAGGTGAGAAGGTAGATTCGGTTGACCGGAACGTTTGCAAGCGACGCGGCAGCCGGGTCGGAGCCGGTGGCATAGACGCGAAGGCCGAACCGCGTGTGGTGCATCAGCACATAGGCGAAAAGAACGACGAGGCATGCGAAGAGCAGCAGGACGGGAATGTTCCCGAGGCGGGTAATCCCCAAGAACTTCAGGGTGGGGTCGCTGAGAACATAGACGCCGCGCTTCGCCATCAGCAGGCTGAGACCCTGGATGCAGGACATTGTCGCAAGGGTCGAAACAAAGGCCGGAATGCGCAATATGCTCACCAGAGCCCCATTCACCAGGCCGATCGTCGCGACGGACTGAAGGCCGCCGCCCAAAGCGACCGGAAGGTCGACGCCCGCCGTCAGCAAGCTGGCGACCACGATGCTGCCCAGCGTGACCGCAACCCCCGCCGACAGGTCAATGCCGGCGGTTACCAGGACAATGAAGGCGCCGAGGGCCAGCATGAGCACGGGCACGCTTTGTGCCAGAACGTTGATCAGGTTCTCGGCGGTCAGAATGCGCGGGTCGATCAGACCACAGACGAGAATGGTCACCAGCAGAAGCGCGATCGGACCGATATTGGTAAGAAGCTTGTTTGACGCTTTCATGCCTGAGCCTCCAGTTTCGCGGGCGCCGAGGAACCGAAGGCAAGCTCCATGACCTCCTGCTCGCTGACGCCGCGTGGCAATTCACCCACGCTCACGCCGTTGCGAATAACCACGACGCGGTCCGATACGCCGAGGAGTTCGGGAAGTTCGCTCGAAACGAGCAGTATCGCCGCGCCCTTCGCCTTCAACTCGCCGATGACCTTGTGAATTTCAGACTTCGCACCGACATCGACACCGCTGGTCGGCTCGTCCAGCAGGACGATTTCAGGATTTACGGCCAGCCATTTTCCGATGACGACCTTCTGCTGGTTTCCGCCAGAGAGCGTCGCCACCGCCTTGCTCGGCACCGGCGGCCTGATATCCAGCTGGCGGATCAGGGATTCGGAAACCCGGCGCACGCCGCGCCTCGAAACCACGCCAAGGCGCGCCTGCCGCTGCATCCATATGAGACCAAGATTGTCGGCGATGCTCAGGCATCCCACGATCCCCTCGACATGGCGATCCTCTGGAATGAAGGCGATGCCGTTCTGCGCCGACATGCGCTGATCGCCGGGCTTCAGTGGCTTGCCGCCCAGCACTATGTCGCCGGAAACGTGGCGATCCACGCCGGCAATGCAGCGCAGGATATCGGACCGGCCACTTCCCATAAGCCCGGCCAGACCGACGACTTCGCCCCGTCGCACGGTGAAGGAGACGTTCTTGGCCAGCCCACCCGCCATGGCGCTGAGCCCGATCATTTCGCCGCCGATATCGGCGCCGCTCCATGGGAAGACGTTTTCCAGCTCGCGGCCCACCATCATGTGAACCAGCTGGCGTTCCGATGTGGAAGACAGGTCTGCTTCACCGACGAGACGACCGTCTCGCAGGACAATCGCACGGGATGCAAGCGCCTTCACCTCCTCCATCTTGTGCGAGATATAGAGCACGGCGCATCCCTTCGCCCTCAGCTTGGCGATGATCGCGTAGAGCTGGTCGCGCTCGCGATTGCTGAGTGCGCTTGTCGGTTCGTCCATGACGACCAGCCAGGCGGAGGCCATCAGAGCCTTTGCGACTTCGAGCATCTGCCGCTGGCCGACGGTGAGGCTGCGGACCGGCGCGTCCACATCACATGTCAGGCCGACCTCGACCAGGACCTTTTCCGCCCTGCGCCGCATCACGGACCTGCGAAGCCAGAACCCTTGCACCGGTTCGCGCCCGAGCGAGAGGCTTTCGGCGACGGTCAGGTCGGGCACAAGGCTGAAATGCTGATGAATGACGGCGATGTCCTTTCGCTCATCGTCTTCCCCGGCATCGCCGCCAGCAAACTCGATGGTGCCGTCACTTGCCTTGTGAACGCCGCACAGACACTTGATCAGGGTCGACTTGCCCGCCCCGTTTTCGCCCATCAATGCAACCACCTCACCGCTTTCAACGGTGAAGGAAATATCGTGCAGCACCTTTACGCTGCCGAAGGATTTCGAAATTCCCGATATGTTGAGACGGCGTTCGCCGCTGGCAGAAGCATTTTTTCGCGTGCCGGAGGCCGCTTTGTTCGTGGCAAAGATCTGCTGTGTCCAGGCGAGGTCCCCACGGGCAAGAACGGCGCCCAAAATCATGAGGCCCGAAACCATGTAGATGATCTGCTGCGAGACCTGGAGAAAGGACAGTCCCGCATTGATGGTTCCGATGGCGATTGCGCCGAGCATGGTCCCGGTGACCGAACCCTTTCCGCCAGCGAGACTCGCTCCCCCGACGACGGCTGCGGTGATGGCGGCAAATTCCAGGCCCGTCCCCGCGAGCGGCTGGGCGGAGCCGAGCCGTCCGATGCCGATGACGGCAGCCAACCCGGCGGACGCGCCGCACAGGATATAGGTGGCGGTCTGCGTTTTCCGGACGTTGATGAGCGACGCCTGTGCAGCGGGGGCATTGCCGCCAACGGCATAGATCGATCGTCCGAGAACAGTCCTGTTCAGCAGGAGGCTCCAGCCGAGGCACAGCAGAAGAGCAACAAGGAAGCCCGCGGGCAGGCCCAACACGGTGGCCTGGCCGGCCCACAGCATGGTTTCATTCGTCACGAGAATGCTGGATGCGTGCGAGACGCTGAGCGCGGCTCCCTTTGCGAGCGCCATCGTGCCGAGACTTGCGATGAAGGGGCTGATGCCGATCACGGCGATCAGAACGGCATTGATGCCGCCAAAAAACGCTCCGGCAAGGCACGCGGCGAGAATGCCCAGCACACCCGAGCCTGTCGCCTCGACCGTCATGGCCGCGACGATGCCGGCCGAGGCCATGATGCCGCCCACCGAAATGTCGATGCCGCGCGCGATGATTACCGCTGTCATCCCGAAAGCGACGATTGCCACGATCGCGCTTTGCTGGCCGATGTTGAGAAGGTTTGCCACCGAGAGAAAGGTCGGGTGCGCGAACGCGAACCCCATGATGGCGAGGCCGATCAGCGCGACGAGCAGGAGCTCGTCGCGCATTTCCGTCAGGACTGACAGCCGTTCAACCTTCAACGGGCCAAGTTCGCGCTCTTCTTGCACCTTGGTCACGTGATGATCCTCGCCTCAGTTTTCGACGCTCATCGCCGAGGTGGGCTGCTGCGGGCCGAATTCGCTGGAATAATCCACGCTGACCTCCTGGGCCTGCTGCGGCGTGATGTAGTTCAGCTTCAGTCCGGCCTTCTCCAGTTCTGCTGCGGATGCATCCGTCGCGATGAAATGGGTCGGCATGTAGAGGTCCCTGGGGAGCTCCTCGCTCTTGGAGAGGCGCGCCGCGACCGCGACGTTCCAGTAGCCGACGCGATAGGCCCCCGTCAGAACATCGAGAGACATTGCTCCGCTTTCCATCAGCGGCGCCATTTCGGCATCGCCGTCATAGCCCGCAATCTTCAGGCTCTTGCCCATGGTTTCCGCCACGGAGTTCGCTCCAAGGCACATCGTGTCGGAGATGCAGGAGAGACCCTTGAGATCCGGATAGGTGGTCAACCAGGTCTGGGCGATATCCGCGGCCTTCGAAGGATCCCAGCCGGCAGGCTGGATGCCGACGACCTTGACGTCAGGGAATTCCTTCGCAAGCGTATCGGTAAATCCCTTTTCGCGCGTATCCGAAACATAATTGCCGCGCGCGCCGATCAAAAGGGCCACTTCGCCCTTGCCGCCGATCGAATGAGCAAGTGCACGGGCGACCTCCGACATGTTCTGGTAGTCGGGATAGAGCGTTGCATAGTTGCCGGCGCCCTCGATCTTGTTGCCCATCGTTATGACATTGATGCCGGCGTCCTGTGCTTTCTTGATCACCGGAACGAGCGCGTTCTTGTCCAGGGGATCGATCAGGATCGCGCTGACCTTCTGGTTGATGAAGTTCTCGATAAGCGAGACCTGCTTTTCAGGGCTGCCTTCGGCGCTCTGCCAAGCCGTGGCGACGCCGTAGTCGGCGGCGGCCTTGTCGCCGGCCTCCTGCATGCGAACGAAGAATGAACTCTGCAGATCGATCGCGACGATGCCGATCGTCGCCTTGTCCTGCGATACCGCAGGTGAAACATAGAGGCCGAGACCAAGCGCGGAGGCGAGGATGACCTGGGTGAATTTCGAGATTGCCATAATTGTTCCCTCTGGCTGACAACGATCGAGACGGATGATTTTGTGTGACATCTCTGAACCGCCAAACTCGAGATGTTGACGAATGGCACCACATTTCGTTTCATATGTAAAGCTCATTTCTTATATGAAACGTGTATTGCCAAAAGAAGGAGATGTGATAATGTCTGACGAAACGACCGGCGCCGATAAATCCTATTCGGCCCCGGCCTTGGAAAAGGGGCTCGATATCCTTGAAAGCCTTGCGGAAAAGGAATCCGCCGTATCCCTCCGCGAACTCGCGGAGCGGCTCGGCAAGAGCAAGAACGAAATCTTTCGGATGATCCACGTGCTGATCGCCCGGGGTTACGTGCAACGCGACAGCGATACGGACGAACTGACGTTGAGCCCCAAGCTCTTCGCGCTTGGCCTGCGCACGCCGCAATCGCGCACGCTGCTCGAAATCGCCCTGCCGGAGATGCGCACGCTCGCGGAGGCGGTGAACCAGGCCCCGCACCTCGTCGTCCTTTACAGAGGGCGCACGGTGATCATCGGGTCGATCCCGACCAATTCCGATGTCACCTTCAATCTTCACCTCGGATATGGACGCGTCGCTTCCGAGGCCGCAAGCGGACGGGTCATCATGGCCTTCCAGCCGGAGGAGAAGCGTGCGCTGATGCTGAGGGATTGCCAGAACCATGGCGCGAAGCCATTCGACGGCGTCGCGATCAATGCCATCCTGGATGGCGTTCGGCGCCAGGGCCACATCCTCGGGAAAAGCACGGACTTCCTCGGGATTACGGATATTTGCTGCCCGATCCTGAACTTTGACGGAGACGCGGTCGCAAGCATCATCGTGCCCCATGTCGACCGCGTTTCGGACACCGACGACCTCACGCAAGTCCTCGATGCCGTCAAGCAAACCTGCGAGCGAATATCGCAAAAACTATAGCAGCCCATGGAGCTCCCACAGCAATGACCGACGCCGCCACCCAGTCAACGACCGTTATCGATGCCAGGTTTCGCGGCATACCGCCCGGCGTGGCGCTGTCCGGAGGGTCGGTCAGATCGAAAAACTGGTCGCCGGCGCGCGGCGACATGCCTTTGCCCATTCTCACGCTCGACAAGTCGGCATTGCTTGCGAACACAAAACGCTTTCTCGACTATGCGGATGATGCCGGGGTGCTGCTTGCTCCCCATGCGAAGACGCCGATGATGCCGGCTTTCGCACGATCACTGGTCGAACAGGGTGCATGGGGCGCAACGGTCGCCAATATCCAGCAACTCTACACGCTCCTGGATGCAGGGCTTACCCGCCTGATCTACGCCAGCCCGCCCGGCGGCGCGACGGGCGCTGCCCATCTCGTCAAGGCCATCAAGCCGTTTCCCCAGGCGGAAATTCTGGTTTTCCTGGATTCGGTCGAGGCCGTTAAAACGCTTCACGCGGCTATGGCCGAAAGCGACGACGTGAAAATCCGCGGCCTTGTCGAACTGGGTTTCGGCAGAACCGGCGCACGAAAACTCGAAACTGCCATCGGCATTCGCGACGCCATGCTTTCAACAAATGGAAAGATCGCACTGGCCGGCGTCGCCACCTATGAGGCGGCCGCAGTCCAGGGAGCCGACTATCGCCCGGCCTTCGACGAGCTCTTTCAGCTGGTGGAAGACACGTTCCTCGCCGTCCGCGACGCCGCCGGGAAGGAGACGTCGCTCACGATAACAGCGGGAGGATCGATGTATTTCGACGAGGTCGTCGCCCGGCTGGCGCCATTTGCGCGAGAGTACGGCGCCAGTCTCGTTTTACGCTCGGGCGCCATCTTTTTTTCCGACGACGGGCTATACAAACAGGCGCTTGAATCCGTGGCACGTCGCAGCGCCTCAAGCCAGGTAGCAGCGTCCATCAGGCCTGTGCTTTCCCTATGGGCGGAAGTCATCTCGAGACCGGAACCGGACCTTGCCATCTGTGGTTTCGGCATGCGCGACGCGCCCAATGATCAGGGGCTGCCGGTCATCCGCAGAGCCTTTCGCAACGGAGGCCAACTCGACATCGGCAGCGGTGCGGCGCCGGTTGTCGAAAAGCTGAACGATCAGCATGCCTTCGTGCGGCAAAGCGAACGCCTTTGCGTCGGTGATATTGTCGAGCTTGGAATTTCGCATCCGTGCACGGCTTTCCAACGCTGGAACCTTGTCTACGGGCTCGACGACGAGGGCATCGTTGATGAAATCCTGGCGACACATTTCGGTTGAGGCATATGCATACCTACGCAGGGAACGGCTTTACCCTTTCTGCGCTAGAGTATGTCTGGTTCAGTCTGAATCAGACATATTCAGTGAGAGGCGGCGGGCGTCAGTCGGCTGAGCGCCGGTTCGAGTATCGTCGCAAATATTTCCGGCTTCCCGTATGTTCTCGCCGAGACTAGTAGGCAGAGCGTCAATGGCAAAGGTCTTGATTTTTGCCGTCACCCGTCCGTCGACACTGTAATGCCTTTCCACTCCTCGATTTCCTGCTCCAGACGCTCGATCCGCGCGGTGACGTGCCTGAGGGCATCGCTGCCGAGCAGAAGTTGCGGCGGGGGGTTGTCGGACCCGATCAGGGTGAGCACGGCCGCTGCCAGCTTTTCCGGGTCGCCAAGCTGTTTGCCGCTCACGGCCTTTCGGGCCTCGCGTATCGGATCAAACAGGTTGTCGTAATCCGCGATGGACCGTTGCGTACGGACCATGGAGCGCCCCGCCCAGTCCGTTCGGAAAGAGCCGGGACACAGCGTCGTGACATGGACACCGAACGGCGCCATTTCCGACCGCATGACCTCGGAGATGCCCTGAAGGGCAAACTTGCTGCCGCAATAATATGCGATGCCGGGCATAGTGATCATGCCGCCCATCGAGGTGACGTTGACGACGAAGCCGCGGCGGCGCTTCCGGAACCTGGGAAGAAACGCCTTCGCCACGGCAACCGCCCCGAATACATTGACGTCGAACTGACGCCGCATCTCCTCGATCGGCGATTCCTCGAGCACGCCCTCGTGACCATATCCGGCATTGTTGATCAGCACATCGACCGAGCCGTGTTCGTCCTCCGCCTGCTGGACCACACCTGGAATCCGGTCGAATTCGGTGACGTCACAGAGGACGGTATGGAGTGCAGGAAGCGTCTTGGCCAGCATATCTCGCGCGGCTTCGGAGCGGACGGTCCCGATGACCGTGTACCCCGCCTGGATGGCGACCTTGGCAATGGCGAGGCCGAAACCGGAATTCGCTCCGGTGATGAAGAAGGTTTTGAGTGACATGCCCTGCAACTTCCTGTTAAATGTATATATGACAAATAATATTCCATATCGCCCAATGCGATTGCGATTACTCTGATAATGTTGCCAAATCCTATAAATTCCGGACGCCATCCATCCATGAAGGACCGGCTTGTCGCATTGGCCGGACCACTCGCAACTCGTCACGGCTACAATCAAACCGCACTCGGCTGCATCCGCATCCTGCGCACCGAAACCGTCCTTCACGACATCCCTGTCCTCTATAAACCGGGGGCCGTCTTTGTCCTGCAGGGACGCAAGCAGGGGATTCTGGAAGGAGAAATCTACCTCTACGACGAGGATCACTACCTCGCTGTCTCGGTGCCTGTTCCATTCCGGATGACCTCGATGGCCAGTCCACAACGGCCGTTGCTGGCCATCTATCTGGAGTTCGACATGCAGATGGCGGCCGAGATCGCCATGCAGGTTGAAAAATACGGAGGACCTATCAGCGAAAGGCCGAAAAGTCTTCTGTCGAGCAGAATTTCAGGCGATATCGAGGACGTCCTGCTGCGCTTGCTGACCGCGCTAAACAGCGCGGTTGATGTCGCTGTACTCGGCACCTCGATCCTGCGCGAATTGCACTATCGCGTCATGGTCGGCCCGCAAGGCGGCGCGGCGATCGCAGCCCTTCAGCGGAAAGGGACGTCCGGAAAACTGGTCGAGAGCGTGGCGTGGCTGCGCGAAAACTACGGCTCAGAAATCGCCGTCGCGGATCTTGCGAGACGCGTGGGTATGAGCGTCCCTTCCTATCATGTTCATTTCAAGGACCTGACAGGCTCCAGCCCGATGCAGTATGTGAAAGCGATGCGGCTCCATGAAGCGAGACTTATGATCGCCCGCCAGAGCGGGACCATTGCAGACGTGGCCGTATCGGTCGGCTATGTCAGCCCGGCGCAATTCAGCCGCGATTTCAGACGGCATTTCGGGCGTACCGCATCGGAAGAGGTGAAGTGGGTCCAACAGCACCTTGGAGAACAGGTTTGACCATTGCCACAAGGCCCCAGCTCTCTCTCGCAAGTAGGCCGCGTCGTCAGTATGGGCGGCTTTGCAATGAACCGTGGACGCCTCGGCACCTGCACTCTGTCGTCAGGAAAACCCAACGACAGAGTGGGGAATGTAGTTGATCTCAAGAGCCTGTATTTCCGCGGCGGTGAGCCTGACAGCCAGCGCAGCGACAGCGTCGTCCAGATGCTGCAACTTCGTCGCCCCGACGATGGGCGCCGTGATTTCGGATTTCGACAGGATCCATGCGAGCGCGATCTGCGCTCTGGGAACCTCCCTCTTCTGCGCGATCTCTGCAACTGCCTCCACGACTTGCCGGTCGGCGTCCTCTGTCACCCGCCTGTAGAGGCCTTTGCCGATCTCGTCGGTTTCGGAGCGATCGCTTTGCGCGTTCCAATCGCGGGTCAGACGACCACGTGCGAGCGGGCTCCATGGGATGACGCCAATGCCTTCTGCTTTGCACAGCGGAAGCATCTCCCTTTCCTCCTCCCGGTATAGAAGGTTCAGGTGGTTCTGCATGGAGACGAATCGTGTCCATCCGTTCGCCTGCGAGACGGCGAGCATTTTCGAGAATTGCCATGCGTACATGGACGACGCACCGATGTAACGTGTTTTGCCCGCCTTGACGACATCATGCAAAGCTTCCAGCGTTTCCTCGATTGGCGTCTGATAGTCGAACCGGTGGATCTGGTAGAGGTCGACATAATCGGTCCCCAACCGCTTCAGGCTGGCATCAATCTCCGAAAGAATGGCTTTTCGCGACAGGCCGGCCCCATTTGGTCCGGGCTTCATCCGGCCGTTGACTTTCGTGGCGATGACGACGTCGTCTCTCGCTGAGTAGTCCCTGATGGCGCGGCCGAGAATTTCCTCGCTCGTTCCATCGGAGTAGACATTGGCGGTATCGAAGAAGTTTATCCCCAGTTCAATCGCCTTGCGGATAAAGGGCCGACTTTGCTCTTCCGACAGCGTCCATGGATGACTGCCGCGGTCGGGCTCGCCATAGCTCATGCAGCCAAGGCAGAGGCGGGAAACCTCAAGTCCTGTATTTCCAAGGCGTGTATATTCCATGATTATCTCCCATTTTTGCAGCACGAATGAATATGAACGTGGCGCACGAGGCGGCGGGCCCTCCTCGTGCAATGCCCAAGCGCTTACCCGATGGGTTAAGTTCTGACGCCGCTACATTGCAAGGCCACGGAGACTTGATGTCATCTCATTCTTCCCGCGGAAAGCGTTCCAGGGTGGTCAATCATGAAGGTCTCAAGGTCGGCACGCTCGAGGTCGAGGCATCCGAGCTGCCGCATCAGACCAGCAAGCTCGTCGTTGAAGATTTCCATCACCCGGTGCACGCCGCCCTGGCCGAAGCCCGCCGCGCCATAGAGAAACGGCCGTCCGGCGAAGACGTAGTCCACACCGCAGCACAGAAGCGTGAGGAGATCCGACCCGCGGCGCACGCCGCCGTCGAACATGACGGGGAAATCCGCCCCGACCGTCTTGCGAATGGCAGGAAGGCAATCGATGGAGTTGACGGCGCGGTCGAACTGCCGTCCGCCGTGATTGGACACGATGATGGCATCCGCGCCCGCTTCACGCGCCAGGCGCGCGTCTTCGGGGTGCAGGATGCCCTTGATGACGAGGGCGCGCGGCCAGAGCTGGCGGAACTGCCGCAGATGATCCCATGTCTGCAAGGCATAGCCGTGTTCGATGGAGAACTTCGCGACCTCGAGCCCCGAGGCCCCCTTGGGAAGATAGGGCGCCCAGTTCTCCATGACGGGAAGGCCCCCCGCGAGCAGATATCGCAGGGTCCAGGCCGGATGGAGCAGGCCATCCAGGATCGCCTTCGGCGTGAATTTCGGCGGGATATCGATATCGTTGCGAATGTCGCGTTCCCGCTTGGCGGCCACCGGAATGTCGACTGTCATGACGAGTGCGCCGCATCCGCAGGCTTCCGCCCTGCGGATCATGTCGCGATTGATGGTGTCGTCAGCGGTCGTATAGATCTGGTACCAGAGGTTTTCGCCGGCGATCTGCGCAGCTGCCTCCATCGAGGAAACGCTGACGCCGGACATGATGTAGGGAACATCGAAGCGCTTCGCGGTCTCGGCAAAGAAAAGCTCCGCCTGCGGGCGGAACAGTCCGGAATACCCCATCGGCGCGATGCCCAGCGGCCCTTTGAAACTCCGCCCCAGCACGTTTTTCGAGATCGAGCAGGTGGCGACATCGCGCAGATAGCGCGGCATGAAGCGGAACCGGTCGAAGGCGGACCAGTTGTCGGAAAGGCCGCGCTCGTCTCCCGCGCCGCCGGCGATCCAGTCATACAGCATCCGGGGCAGGTAGCGCCGCGCCGCCTGCTCCAGATCATCGGTGTTCACGATCGTGTCGAGCGGCGATCTGGCCATTGTTCTTCCATGCAGTTCGGTTTGGGGGGCCATCCGGGCGGTGTCCCACACCGTGAACGTCAGATGACTTTGCCCGGGTTGAGGATACCCTTCGGGTCGAGTGCGCTTTTCAGAAGGCGCATGGTGGCGAGCTCGGCCGGCGTGCGCGAGTAATGCAGATAATCGCGCTTGGCGACGCCGACGCCGTGCTCGGCGGAAATCGAGCCGCTATAGCCGGTGATGAGCGCGTAGACGAGCGCGCGGACCTCGCCCTTGCCCTCCGGCGTCGGCAGGCCTGTCGTGACATGCAGGTTGCCGTCGCCCAAATGACCGAGGACGTGCAGCCCGAGATTATCGGGCACCTCTTCATCGAGGCGGCGTTGCACGTCGTTGACGAAGGCCTCCATGCTTGCCACGGGAAGAGAAACATCGAAGTCGATCATTGTCGTGAAAAGCTGCATCTCGGCTTCGAAATCTTCGCGGATTTTCCAGAGCTCAGCACGCTGGCGCGACGAGGTCGCGATCACCGCATCTGCGATGAGACCGCCCTCCAGCGCCAGGCCGACCACCCGTTCGAAAAGCGCGGCATCCTCTTCAGGCTCAAACCCTTCGGATTCGCAAAGGATGTAATAGGCAAACCGGCCTTCGATCGGTGAGCGGCCACCCAGAAGCGCATCGACATTGAAATGGAAAAACTCCGCCCACATGATCTCGAACGACGACAGCGTGCCGTGCAGGTCGCGGCGCATCATCCCAAGCGTCTCGGCGACCGCATCGAAGGTCTCGAAGGCGAGCAGCGCGGTGTTGACCGAGCGCGGCGCGGGATGCAGCTTGAGTACGGCCCGCGTGATGACGCCGAGCGTGCCTTCCGATCCGATGAAGAGGTGCTTCAGGTCGTAGCCGGTATTGTCCTTGGTATAGGGCGTCAGGTGGCTCAGCACAGTGCCGTCGGCAAGCACGCATTCCAGTCCGAGAACCTGGTCGCGCGCCACGCCGTAACGCAGGGCCTGAAACCCGCCGGCATTGGTGGAGAGCGCCCCGCCGATCATCGCGCTACCCCTCGCCCCGAAATCGAGACCGAAACGCAGGCCCTCGGCCGTGCAACGCTGCTGGACGGCCTCGACGACCGCGCCGGCACCGACCTCGATCGTCATGCCCTTGCGGTCGGGGGCGCCTATATGGTTGAGGCGCTCGAGCGAGATCAGCAAGGTCTCGGCGTCGGATTGCGTGGCGCCGACGAGGTTTGTGCGTCCACCCTCGAAGATGACCGCCTGCGAATGCTTGTGGCAGAGCGCCAGAAGTGCTGCGAGTTCGCCCGTGTCGGCGGGCTTCACGAGGCCGAAGGCCCGGGTCGGGGTGTTGATCCAGAAATCCTGTGGCCGGTCGCGCAACGCCGCCGCGTCGATCACATTGCGCGCCCCGACGATTTGCCTTGCGTCCTCAAGATCGATCATATGCCCTGCCCTGTCGAAACGCTGCCAAATCCCTGACCAGCCCGCGGCCCGATGCCTGTATGAACCCCATGTCCGAGCCGATGGTGAAGAGGCAATAGCCCATCTCGACCAGATCCGGAATGGCCGAGACGGCCGACACGTCGATCGCCGCCAGCTTTCCTGCCCGTTTTGCGGCATCGGCCACACGCTTCAGCACATCGCGCATCTCGCCGTCGAAGCGGCCGATCGGCAGGCCGAGCGACGAAGCGAGGTCCGCGGGTCCGACGAACAGCACGTCGAACCCGTCCACGGCCAGAATGTCCTCCAGATTGGCGAGGCCTTTGGCGCTTTCGAGTTGCAGGATCACGGTCGTCGCATCGTTGGCATCGGCCAGATAGGCCTCGAAACCCTCGTAGTAGCCGGATGCCCGCCACGGGCCGATGCCGCGCACCCCGGCCGGCGCGTATTTGCTGGCGGAGACGATGGCCCGGGCTTCCTCGGCCGTCTCGATCATCGGCACCATGATGCCCGATACGCCCGCATCCAGCGCCGCCTTGATGTCTGCGGCCGATTTCGACCGCGGCCGGAAGATGGTGGGCGTTGCGTGCAGTTCGGCCGAAGGCAGAAGGCTGCCGAGATCCTGCACACCGATGGGCGAATGCTCGCCGTCGAGCAACAGGAAGTCGAACTGCGACCGCGCCATTAGTTCGATGACTATGGGATGGGGGATGCCGACCCATGCGCCGAAAACGGGCTGGTCGCTGCGAAGTCGCGCTTTCAGGCTCTTGGCCAGAGTGAGTGGCATTGCATTGCTCTTTGAAATCAGGATTTGCGGAAGGCGGTGTTGTCCTGGCCCGGCCCGGAAAGCCGAGCGAAGACCTTTGTGATCACCACCGCCATGAGAATATAGATGGCGGAAATAAGAAGAAGAGGCTCGTAGGTCAGGTATGTCTGCTGGCGCACCTGGGCTGCCACCGAATAGACGTCGATGACCGTGATCGTCGCCACCAGCGGAGTGGCCTTGAGCTGGAGGATCGTTTCGCCGGCCAAGGTCGGCATCGCCCGCTTGAAGGCCTGCGGCAGCCAGATGCGGCGAAACATCAGGAACCCCGACATGCCGTAGGCCCTGGCCGCATCGAGCTGGCCTTTCGGCACGCCCTTGAACGCCCCGCGAAAGACTTCGCCCTCATACGCCGCATAGGAAAGGGTCAGCCCCAGGAACGCATACGGCCATGCCTGCCGCAGGATCGGCCAGAGGGCTGAGTCACGGATCCAGGGAAACTGCGGAAACAGCGAACCGAGCCCGTAATAGAGCAGCCAGAGCTGGAGCAGCAGCGGCGTTCCACGAATGACAGTGCAGAATGCGCGCGCCGGCAGCGCCAGCCATTTCGGGCCGACGACCTGCACGAGGCCGATGGGGATGGCCAGCAGCATGCCGAGCGAACTGGTGACGACAACCAGAAGCACCGTCATGCCCAGGCCGCGCAGCAGCAGGGGATAATAATCGCCGAGCCAGTCCCAGCGCATCTGCAGCGCCGCATAAGCGCCGAAGAGTAGCGCGGCGATGACGGGCGTCAGTGTTCTGGCATCCAGCCACCGACGCCGGTCGCGGGCCGGCGCTTCACGGACGGTCGCATCCAGCAGGCTAGACATGGGCCACACCCCTTGTCGCGCGGGCTTCAAGCCGGCGCGACAGCAGGTTGGAGGCCATCGTGGCAAGCAGATACATGCAGCCGGCCGCGAAGAAGAAGGTGAAATAAGCCTTGGTGGTGCCGGCCGCCTGACGGGTGACCTGCGTCAGTTCGCCAAAGCCGAGAACGGCTAGCAGCGCGGTATCCTTCATCGCAATCAGCCAGAGGTTGGAAAGCCCCGGCAGCGCGAAGGGCAACATGGCGGGAAGCGTGATGCGGCGAAGGGTCAGCCACGAGGACATGCCATAGGCCTGCGCCGCTTCGATCTGGCCGCGCGGAACCGAAAGAATGGCGCCGCGGATGACCTCGGTGGAATAGGCGCCTTGGACCACACCCAGCACGACAATGCCGGCAATCGCGCCGTTGAAGTCGATCTTCGCCTGGCCGAGGGCCGTCAGAATGCCGTTGATGAAATCGGCACCGGCGAAATAGACGATGAGGATCAGCACGAGCTCGGGCACCGAGCGGACGATCGTCGTGTAGAGGTCGAGGGCCTGGCGCGTCACGGCACCACCGGAGAGCTTGCCCAGCGCACCGGCGATACCGATCACCAGCCCGAGGGCGAAGGCGCCGAGCGCGATGGTGAGGGAGCGCGCCAGGCCGACGAGCATGGCGCTTCCCCATCCTCCCGTCGTCAGCAGCGCGATGCTGCCGGCGGCGGGAGACCAGATCATGTCGAACAGTTCTTTAATCGTCGTTCTCCAGCATCTTCCTTGGAAAAGCGAACTTGGCCTGAGCCTCAGTCGCCGCCGTAGATGTCGAAGTCGAAGTACTTCTTGGTGATGGCGTCATAGGTGCCGTTCTTGCGAATGGCGGCGATGGCATCGTTGACCTTCGCCTTGAGCGCATCGTCACCCTTGCGCAGGCCGACGCCATAACCCTCTCCGAGCGTCGATGGATCGCGCTTGAGAACCCCCTTGGATTCGCAGCATTCCGCGCCGGAGGCCGACTTGAGGAATTCGTTCATGGCGACCACACCGTCGATCGCGACATCGATGCGGCCTGCGGCGAGGTCCTGATAAACCTCGTCCTGGGTGTTGTAGCCACGGATTTCGGATGCATTCGCCCCGAAATTCTTTTCGGCATAGGCCTGCTGGCCCGTCGAGACCTGCACACCGATGATCTTGCCGTCCATGCTCTCGGGCGTCGTGTCGATGGTCGCCGACTTGGCCGCGACGACCACGGTCGGAACCTCGTAGTACTTGTTGGAGAAATCGATGACCTTGCGACGCTCGTCGTTGATGCGCATGGAGTTCATGATCATGTCGATCTTGCCGCCCAGCAGCGCGGGAATGATGCCTTCCCAGGCGACCGGCGCGCGCTCGCAATCGAGCTTGGCCTCGGCGCAGACGGCATCGATGATCTCGACTTCCCAGCCCGTCCAGTTGCCGTTCGCATCCGCGACCCAGAAGGGCGGGTAGGCTTCCGGCGCGAAGCCGACCCGTGTCTTTTCGGCATGCGCCGTGCCGCCCATGACGAGCAGGGCGCCGGCCATCATTGCAAACATGTATTTTTTCATGTCATTCCCCTTTTTTTGCACTGTTAGTGGAAGCTTCCCAGAAACCGGGCCAGGCGCTCGGATTTAGGGTTGCCGAAAACCTCTGCCGGCGCTCCGGCTTCCTCGACGACGCCGCCGTGCAGGAACAGGACCTGGTTGGAGACGTCGCGCGCGAAGGACATTTCATGGGTGACGAGGATCATCGTCCTGCCTTCCTCGGCAAGCTCGCGGATGACTTTCAGCACCTCGCCGACGAGTTCGGGATCGAGCGCGGAGGTCGGCTCGTCGAACAGCATGGCGAGCGGCTGCACCGCCAGGGCCCGGGCAATGGCGCCGCGCTGCTGCTGGCCGCCCGAGAGAAAGGCCGGATAAACATCGCGCTTGTCGTAAAGGCCGACGCGCTCAAGCAGCCGCAGCCCCTCGTCGACCGCCTGCTTGCGGTCGACGCCCAGCACATGAACCGGCGCCTCGATGACGTTTTCGAGGAGCGTCATGTGGCTCCACAGGTTGAAGCTCTGGAAGACCATGGCCAGCCGCGCGCGGATGCGGCGCATCTGCGCCTTGGATGCCGGCTCCCTGTTGCCGTGGCCGTCAGGCTTGAAAGCGATCGCCTCGCCATCCACGCGGATCTCTCCGCCGGTCGGATGCTCCAGACAGTTGAGACAGCGAAGGAAAGTCGACTTGCCCGAACCGCTTCCGCCGATCAGCGAAATCACATCGCCCTTGTTGGCCGTCAGGCTGACGCCGCGCAGGACTTCGAGATCGCCGAACGTCTTGCGAATACCGTCCGCGTGAAGCATCTCCATCCTCAACCCTCTCCCGGTCAGCTAGGTATCCTGCAAACAGGATTTGACTGTCGGATAGAGCTAGTCCAAAGAAGACCGGCTGTGACTAGCAAAAAAACTCACATTTGGATGAATTCAGCTCATGCGAGACATGCGTCGCTTCATTCCTTCGGGGAACCTTCTCTACGTGTTCGACGCCGCCGCAAGGCTGCAAAGTTTCACCAAAGCCTCAGAGGAATTGAACGTCACGCCGGCGGCGATCAGCCATGCGATACGCCAGCTCGAAACGGGATTGGGTGCATCGCTCTTTCACCGCAAACATCGCCAGTTGCAGCTGACGGATGACGGCGAGAAGCTTTTTCGGTCTGTGGAAAGCGGGCTCGACCAGATCGAGCGCACGGCAATCGAGATCCATTCGACGGCGGCGTCCGATATCAAGGTCTACGCCTCGATCACCGTGGGAACCTACTGGCTGCTGCCGCGGATATCGACCTATCCGGGCCACGATGCACGCATCGAGATGCAGCTCTACAATTCCGACAAGAAACTCGACCTGCCGGCAGACGGCGTGTCGATGGCGATCACGAATGGCCGGGTGGACTGGCAGGGCTACGAGGTCCTGCCCTTCACGGCGGAAACGATGTTTCCGGTTTGCAGCCCCGGTTATCTCGAAAAGCACGGGCCGCTGTCATCGCTCGCGGATCTGCCGGCCCACAATCTCCTGCATCTCGACAGCCACTATCACGAAGGCGCGACATGGCGGGATTTCCTCGCCCTTTACGGCCTGAACTACACGCTGCCGGGCGGCGTCTCGACATTCAACAACTATATCCTGGTGGTTCACGCCGTGCTGTCGGGGGCGGGGATCGGCCTCGGCTGGCAGCATTCCGTCGGCGACCTCGTTGCCAGCGGCGCCCTGGTGCGCCCGTTGAAGGAGGCCCAGACGACCAGCAACGATTTTCTGCTGGTCTACAGGAAAGGTCGTCCTCTTACTCCAAGGGCCGCCGCCGTGCACCAGTGGATTCTGAGTCTTGGTTCGCCAACCACATGATCAAATTCATCAGGAACCGTTAAGCGCTTGAAGCGATCTCTGAACCACCGCTCCGTTCGGCGGTTTGGATCGGCATCTGATTTAACTTCGATTGTGCGGGCGCATAGCCGCTATGGAATTGATCGTCGTGTATGACCTCGTCAGAGAATCCCAAATTTCTCCGGATTTTCCTTTAGCCGCCCAAAGCCGTCCAGGAGCGCTTGGCGCACGGTCGAGGCGGCCTTTCCCGGCATAAGTTCTAAACCTTTCGTGAGCGCCTCACGCCATGCGTCACCACGGCTCCACGCTTCTGACCATGCTAGGGCGAGATCGTCAGACCGCCTTGTTTCTGCCATTGCTTCGAACAAAATGCCCGACTGCATCAGATCCTTTTGGGACTTCGTAGAGCCACCTTCATCCGCCAGCCGCCGCGTGGCGATGATGAGTTTATGCACCGCATAGCGTTGAGGAGCCGGTACGAGAACTGGAATGCCCGAGCCATGGAGGACAATCGCCCTCACGGGTTCGTAGATAAGAAAGTCAAGGAAGCGGAGTGGTTCAGCCGACGCGCCGCCGAGGGCAGGCATGGGTGAAGGCTTACCCGTATTCTCATCGCTTCCCCTATTTCCTGTCAGAAACTCCACCTTGTAGCCGCTTCGGTTGACGAAAGCCGTTGAACCGGCCTTGCCCGACTGGTGTGGGATGGCGCGAAACGACGGATCGACCCCATGCAGCACATCGAGGATCGGGGGAATGGAATCGAGGACTTCGGCCGACACTGCGAAATCTTGCGCGAAGTCCGCATCACCTGTCTGCAACGAAGCATTTGGTAGACGGACGCCAAGCAGGCCGGCATAGCACCCAAAGGCAACCGTTCCGACCAGGACGCCACGGAGACGAAAGAGGCCTGCATTCGCCATCGCCTCGACGACATCACCTGACAAGCGTTCGGGGGATGGCAGGTAGGCTTCCCTCGTTAGAGTAGAGACGAGTTTTCGGCGGGATCGAATGTCGTCCTTGATTGCTTGAAAGTCTGACACACGAGCTGCTATTTCGGGATCGGCGGCAGGCCCAACATACCGACGTTTCTGCCCCGGCTGATCGAAATACCAATAGTGTCGATCCTTCACAGGAATTGAAACGAAATTGCCATCGAGCGGAAAGTCGGTTGCGAAAGCGCCGTCGAGAGAGCGTTGGCCTAGTTCCGCAAGCATTGTAGAATAAACCAGATCCAGCGTTTTCATCTAACCCTCGACCCAATGCAAATGGGCGTTATAAGTATTCCGTGGAAAACTTATAACACGGTGTGAACGGAAGCGCAAAGCAGCGCTCTTGCCGTCCGTTCATGTCCATGCCACTTCTGGGCGCGGACAGGGCTCCCGCTTGCTTCGCCGACACGAGAGACGCCGAAATGCCCGATGCACGGACGGATCATGACAGCGTGCCCGCGGATCGACATCGTTCCACGATGACGGGCTGGTATGCGGTGAGCGTGCTGCTCGTCGCCCTCCTGATTTCCTTCACCGACCGGCTAATCATCAATCTGGTCGTCGATCCGATCAGATCGGAACTCACGCTCTCCGACTTTCAGATCAGCCTGCTACAAGGCGCCGGCTTCGCCGTCGTCTTCGCTCTGGCCGGGCTGCCGAGCGGGCGGTTGGCCGACTCGATAAACCGGCGCAACCTGATCATCGCCGGCATAACCCTCTGGTCGGCCGCCACGATCGCCTGCGGGCTGGCTATCGACTTTCGAGTCTTTCTCGCCGCCCGCATCGCCGTAGGTCTCGGCGAAGCAGCACTGATACCGGCGGCGTCATCGCTGATCGTCGATCTGTTCGCAGCACGCCACCGGGGCACGGCGCTTGGCATCTTCGCCTTGGGCGCGACCTTCGGCACAGGCACCGCGCTCTTTCTCGGAGGCCTGCTGCTGGCCTGGATCACGGCCGGCCTGTTGGAGCCGATACCGCTGGTCGCAGCCCTCTCGCCTTGGCGACAGCTCTTCTTGCTGGCGGGCCTTCCGGGCTTTCTTCTAGTGCCGTTCATCTTGCTCATCCGAGAGCCGTTGCGCCGCCACAGTTCGGGGCTGCTTCCGCTCTCGGGCGTCGCGGCCCGCCTCATCGCCGATAACGGCACGGTGCTGCGCGTATGCATAGTGAAGGGTGCGCTGGGCGTTGGCGACTACGCCCTGATCGCCTGGTTGCCTACCCTCCTGCAACGCATATACCGCATGTCGCCGCTCGAGGCGGGAGGCCTGCTTGCGCTCTCGATCACCACCAGCGGCGTGATCGCATCGCTGGCGGGAGGCACGCTGTCGGACGCGTTCGTCCGTCGCTGGGGCGTGCAGACGCGAGTGGTGCTTCTGCTTGGCTGCTATACGCTGACCATTGTCGGAGCCTGCGCGGTATTCTTCGTCGAGACGGGTGAGCACACCGCGCTTGCATTCGCCGTCTGGGCACTGGGCTCGATCGGCGGCTACGTGATCGGGCATGTCGTGATGCAGGAAGGCGTGCCGAATGAGATGCGCGCAACCACGATCGCGCTGTCGCTGGCGGTTACCGCATTGATCGGCATCGGCCTCGGCCCGACCCTCGTGCCGCTGGTGGCCGAACACGTCTACGGCGGCGAAGGCGCCCTTCAGTCCGCGATGGCAACCGTCAGCCTGGTTGCGGCGTTGGCCGCCTTCGCAATCGTCTGGCCGCCCGTGCGCAAGGGCATCGCGGCGCTCAGGGCGCAGTTACCGTGACGAAAGCCGAAACGACGATCACACCGCCGGTCTCGCGTCGAGCAAGGCGCGCGCGCGGCGGAGATCACCGGTCGTGAATCCTTCGGTGAACTTCTCGTGTACCGATCGCAGCATATCCTCGGCGCCGCTGCTGCCGCCGCGGGTTCGCCACAGCTTGACCAGACTAATCGCGGACCGCAGTTCCCATGACAGCGCGCGATCCTCTCGCGCCAGTTCGATCGACTGAAGATAGCAGTCGACCGCCCTCTCCCATCCGGCCGGATCGCCGAACCGGATGGTGTTGCCCTTGATCCGGAGGATTTCCGGGATGCCGACGACCTGACCACTGCTCCGGCACAGTGCGATTGCCTCGTCGATCGCGGCGAGCCCTCCCTCAAGGTCGCCCTGGCGCGCGAGAGCCTCGCCGTAGTTGGTCAGGTAGTTCGGATATCGCATGCGGAAGCCGCCGTCCCGCACCTCGGCAAGGGTATCGCGGAAGGCGGATAGATCGATCGGCCGGCAGGTGTAGAGGTTCAGCCGGTTTCGCGGGCCGATCGCCATGGCGCGCCAGATCGTCAGCCCGTGCCTGGTCGCATGCTGGGCGCCGAGGTCGAGATAGCGATATGCCTCTTCATAGTCGCGGATATACATCGATATGATGGCCGAACCGTGCAGCAAGGCATAGCAGAGCGAGACGGCATAATTGGAGGCTTCGGCCTCCCTCAACTGCCGCCTTGCGATTTCCACGGCCTGATCCGGAAAACCTTGCAGCCACAGCACCGTCGCCAGCGCGCCCCGGGCCGTCAGCCGCTGATCGAACTCGAACCGCGCGACGTCGGGGCGAAGGTGGCGTCCGACCGGACGCTGGACGATGCTCTCCAGCCGATGCCGCGCGGCGGCGAGGACGCCAAGCCACGATAGCGCCGATCCGGTCTGCGCATCGGCATCGCCGGCCGCCGCCGCCTGGCCCTTCGATGTCAGCGCCCGCATTTTCTCCGCGACGGCAATGGCCGAATGCGAATCGCCCGTCCACAGCTCGAATTCGGACAGACCGCGCAAGCATTCAAGTTGCAGGTCGACGTCACCGATCTCCTCGGCGATGGCCAGCGCCTTGGTAAGGGAAATCTTCACCCGGACGAGCGGTCCACGGGTGTGCAGCAGCGTTGCGCCGAGCGTCAGGTTCAAAAGCAGGTCGTCGCGGCTGTTCCGGTGCGGCCGAAAACGTTCTTCCAGCACAAGCTCGACGGCTTGGCGGCACTCCTCAACCAAGGATACCTGCTTGCCGAAGGGGATCGACGCGACGGTAAGCTTCACCGCCAGCGAATCCTCGGTCGCGCTATTATGGGCCCAGTGCAAGGCACTGCGGATATCGTCGACCTTGCCCCCGTGCCGCGACAGCCAATCCGCGTTCGAAAGCTTTTCGGCGTCGCTGTTTGCCTGCCCCAGGAGTTCGAGGCAGTGAACGGCGTGACGTTGTCTGGCCTGCTCGATCTCGCCTTCTTCCGCGAGCTTCTGAAGCGCATAGGCGCGCGTTGAATCGAGCTGACGATATTCCATCTCTGAACCACGGATTTCCGCCGAGAGGAGCGACTTCGACACCAGGTTCGCCAGGCATTGAGCGACCTCGACCCTGTCGACGCGCTCGTCGGAGGCGACGGCGATCGCCGATGCGAGGCCGAACGCGCCCGCGAAGACGGCGAGTCTGCGCATCACCAGACGCTCTGAAGGCGTGAGAACCCCGTAGCTCCAGTCGATCGTCGCACTGAGGGTGCGGTGACGTTCGATGCCACCCCTGTGCCCTTCGAGCAGCCGCAGACGGTCATCGAGCCTTGCGAGCAGGCCGGTGACGCCAAAGGCATCGATCCTTGTCGCGGCAAGTTCGATCGCCAGCGCCAAGCCGTCCAGCTTTCGGCAGATTTCGGCGACGAGCGGAGCCTCGGCATCGCTGAGGGTGAAGGTTTCGAGCCGATCGGTGGCGCGTTCGACGAAGAGCTCCACCGCTGGAAAGCCCATGGCTTTCGCGGCCGTCAGGACTGTCGTTTCGCCCGGTATTCCGAGCCCGGGCAACCTGCGTACGCGCTCGCCCTTGACACGAAGCGGTTCACGGCTGGTCGCCAGGATACGCACCCCGGCTGCCTCGGCCAGGATGCGGTCGACGATCGCGGCGGCGGGCTCGATGACGTGTTCGCAGCTATCGAGCAGCAAGAGCATCTGCCGGTCGCGCAGGAACTCGATCACGGCCGCCTGCATATTCGCCGAATGTGCCGTGAGGCCCGAGATCGTCGCTATGGCGCTCGCAATCAGCGAAGGGTCGGTGAGCGCGGCGAGATCGATAAACCACACCCCGTCCCGCATGCGCCCGATCGCCTGCTCGGCCACCGCGAGCGCCACGGTGGTCTTGCCGACGCCGCCTGCGCCGACGACCGACACCAGCCGGGTGTTTTCCAGTTCGCGATTGATCGATGCGATCGCGTGGTCGCGTCCGACGATACGCACCGTTGCGGTCGGAAGGTTGTGAGAGCGCCCCGGAGCGGGCACGGCTTCGACGATCGGCTCCGCCGAGTCGGAAATTCCGACGGGTGCGACAAAGCGGTAGCCACGACCGATCACGGTCGAGATGTAGCGGGGTCCGGCCGGCCGGTCGCCGAGGGCACGCCGCAGCCCCGCCATGTTGACCTTGAGATTGCCGTCCTCGACGAAGGTTTTTGGCCAGACCCGTGAACGCAGCTCGTCCTGGCTTACGATCTCGCCCGGGTTTTCCACCAGCACGGTCAAAATGTCGAGGGCACGGCCGCCGATGCGCACGCGCTGCTCGCCATGCACCAGAAGCTGGCGCTGCGGGATCAGCCGAAACGGACCAAACACATAGGTTCGGCCCGGTGGTCGCGGTAGATCTGTCGTCATGTCGCTTCGACTGTGCTGTTTTCAGGTTCGCCAGCATAATAGCACGCGATGCCGCCGCCATGTATTCCAAGAGGGCGGCGAGATTTAACCTCGTTTAACTCGCCAGCTGGCGCTGTCGCGGTGATACTTCCTGCATCGAAACGAACACGCTTGACCTCGCGCCGGGGCGACCTCGTCGAAGCCTCGCCGTGACGCCGGAGGGCCTAATGCTGCAGACCGATGGTGACGCTGGAGTCCGGAACTGCGTTCGGCCGCAAAGCATCGAGACGGTCTATGTCGTCTCGGGCGGAGCACATGTTGGCCAAGCCGACGATGGCCCACCGCCGATAGACGTCGCGCGAGCGGGAATCGGCTGGCTGGCGAATTTCTGTCGGGCCTTCCTGAAGATCACCGCTTCACGCCGCGCCGCTACCGCGAGATACACCGGACCAACTGATCGCCAGCCGAGGCGCGAAGATCGACATCCTGCCCGGTCCCACCATCGTAGCAAAATCGATCAATCGATCCGCACGATCCGCAAATACATCGGGTTTGGATCAGCCGTAAGCTCTGCGTAATAGCTGTCCTTAGCAATAACCGACCTGAATTGGAGGAAAACAAGATGAGTGTTCGCAGTTCGCTCGGTGATCGATTGCAAGGCGTTCAACACTTCGGCCTGACGGTTCAGGACATGGAACGAGCTTACACGTTCTATACGGAAGTCCTCGGCGGAACCGAGGTTATGCGCGACGGAGATTTCCAGGGGGAGCGGATTCACAACACACTGCTCACCGATCAGGACATCGAGGCGCGTGCACGACGAGTGAACCCGCGCACGATGGGCATTCCGGACCTCCGGAGCGGCGCCCAGCGCCTGGACGTGCGCTTTATCCGCTTCGACAATGTGGTGATCGAACTGCTGAAGTATCGCGATGCGGATCAACCCGCCGATGGAAGCTCCGCCTTCGCCGAGCCCCTCGGCCACATGAGTCCTGCCTTTCCGCGCATGATGCATATTTGTTTCCATCTCGGCGACGACGTGGACTTCGATCTGTTCATCGCCGACCTCGAGGCGGAATGCGCGCGGCGCGGAATGGCGCAGGTCAGGGCGAACCGCATTGTGACGGTCACCACGGAGGAGGAGCGTCGCAACGCTCCGAGGAACAGCAATTCCAATGCAATCACGGAAGGCCAGTCGGAAGGTTGGCGGCTGATCTACTGCAAGGGTCCCGAAGGCGAGCAGCTGGAATTCGTGCAGGCTCTGGGGCCTGTGAAGGCAAAGTTCGACGCCGTCCGAGACACCCGCCAGCGCGGTTGAGGCTTTGCGTCCCGGTCCTGCGGCCAGGGCATTTTCATACAGGGAGCTCTCCAATGCTTGATATCCGATATGAGGCAATGCCGTCCGGCGCCATCGCCGTGATCGCCCAGGTACGCGCCAAGACCGGCAAGGAGCAGGAGCTCCGGTCGGCGACGCTCCCTCTGGTGTCCCAAGTGCGGAGCGAGCCCGATAACGTTCTCTACTTTCTGCATGAGGACCGCGGGCAGCCCGGTCACTTCGTCTTCTACGAAATATTCGCCAGTCGCGAAGCCTTTGACGCCCACAATGGGACGGAACATGTGCAGCGCTGGTTCAAGCTGTTGCCCGACCTCGCCGAGGGGGGGAGTGGAGGTCATACACCTGACGATCCTTGACCAGTGACGGGCACGCGAAATGGCTGCCCGCCCGACCAACCCCGCGAATTTTCCTGAATCGGCTGACAGGGCCTGGGATCGGCCGCTGACGCTGTTCGCGCTCGCTTTGGGCAGTTTCGCCATCGGCACGTCGGCCTTCGCAAGCATGGGCATCATCCAGCTCTTCTCGCAAAGCTTGAATATTTCGTTGCCCCAGGCGACCTGGGCGATCAGCGCCTATGCCGCGGGAGTGGTAATCGGAGCGCCGCTCCTCACCATAGGCGCCGCGCAGATGAACCGCCGCACGCTTCTCGTGCTGCTCATGTCCATATTCCTTGCGGGGAGCGTGCTTTCCGCCTTGGCGCAGGACTTGGCCACACTCATGCTTGCCCGGTTTATTTCAGGTATCCCGCACGGGGCGTATTTCGGTGCCGGCGCAGTTGTCGCGACCTACGTCGTGGGACCTGGCCACGGTGGCAAGGCCTTTGCCGTCGTCATGGCTGGGCTAACCGTCGCGACTGTCATCGGCGCCCCGACAGCGACCTATATTGGACAGATCTGGGGGTGGCGGGAGGCCTATGCCACTGTCGCCACGCTGGCGACCGCTGCAACAGTTGCGATCTACTTGCGGGTCCCGCGGACCGAAGCGCTCAATGGCCGACCGGTCAGCACCAAGATTACCGCTCTGCGCAGCCGTGCGGCATGGGGGCTGATGGCAGTGGCCGCGACAGGGGTATCCAGCATCTTCGCGGTCTACACGGTCATCGCACCGATGATCACCGAGGTTGCCGGGTTGCCCCCGGGAATGATCCCGGTTGCCCTGGCGGTGTTCGGTGTCGGGATGACCGTCGGAAATGCAGCAGGCGGTGTTCTCGCCGACCGTTTTGCCACGCTTGGCATCACCTTGGGCTATGGCTGCGCCCTGGGCATTCTGGTCGCACTTGCACTGGGAGGCGCCCAGCCCGTGGTGCTCCTCGCCTGCCTGTTTGGTGTCGGAGCGTCGATCATGGCCGTCATTCCCACCGTCCAGGTGCGCCTGATCCGCTTCGCACCCGAGGCTCCATCCCTAATGGGCGCGTTGAACGTGGCGTCACTCAACGTGGCAAACGGACTGGGAGCCTGGGTTGCCGGCGCCACGGTCGGTTCCGGCATGAGCTATCTTTCGACAGCGTGGTCCGGTTTCGCTCTCACTGCGCTGGGATTATTCATCTTTGTCCTGATATTGCAGCGCCATTGCAAAGAGGGATAGCAGCCTGGCGAGGTCCAGGCCGGATCGAGCTGCGGTTGGCGGTGTGGCGGCCGTTGTTAGTCGAGATAATCGGGTTCGACGATAGCCAGTTGGCGACGCACGCTCGCGAGATGGAGGCGGGCGCTTTCTGGGTCGCCTTCCCGCATTTCCTCATAGGCTTTCTGCGCGATCTTATCGGGGATGGGGAGGAGGTTGCGGCCTGTCGACATCGCCTTCAGCTGCACCTCCGCGGCACGTTCCAGATAGTAAAGATCGTCGAAGGCCTCCGCGATGGTGGGACCGAGAACCATGACGCCGTGATTGCGCATGAAGACGATATCCGCATCGCCAATCGCTTTCGCGATGCGAAGGCCCTCGTCATTGCCGAGCGCCAGCCCGTTGTAATTCTCGTCGACGGCCGTGCGGCCGTAGAATTTCAGGGCTGTCTGCCCCGCCCAGACGAGTGGCTGTCCTTCCACCATGGAGAGCGCAGTGGCATTCGGCATATGGGTGTGGAAGGCGGCGGTGGCGCGTGGCAGGACCTTGTGGATCTGCGCATGAATGTAGAATGCGGTCGCTTCGGGCTTGCCCTCGCCGGAGACCACATTGCCGTTGAAGTCGCAGATGAGGAGCTGCGACGCCTTGATTTCGGCAAAAGCCCAGCCATAGGGGTTCACGAGGAAAAGGTCCTCATGTCCCGGAACGACGGCCGAAAAGTGATTGCAGATGCCTTCCTGAAGCCCGAGCTTCGCCGCCATGCGGAAGGACGCCGCAAGGTCGCGGCGCGCCTCGATGATCTCCGGCGTATCGAGCGGGACGTTGCGCAGGACTGCGGGCGATGCGGCGGCGGTCTTCAGTTCATGGGCCATCAGGATTTCCTTTCGAAAGCTGATGGCGACATTACAATAGGGTCGACATTATGTCGACCCTATTGTAATCACGGGTGAGCGCTATTTCAGCCGGTTTGATGCGGTTCGAAGGAGATGCTATCGACGGATGAAGATAGAATTGCGAGGAGTGGATCCACATGGCGGATCAAGGGGCGGCGCCTGAAAAAGCGGAAAAGATCACGGGCAGCGCCCGGGTCTATGCGCAATTGCGCGACGAGATCCTGCGGCTGGAACTGGCGCCGGGCTCGCCGATCGATGAAAACAGTCTGAGCGACCGGTTCGACCTCTCGCGCTCGCCAGTTCGCGAGGCGCTCGTGCGGCTTTCGAGCGAAGGTTTCGTCAACATCCTGCCGAACCGCAGCACCATCGTCGCACCGATCGATTTTCGCGACGTGCCTAAATATCTGGATTCCCTCGATCTCCTGCAGCGGGCGACCACGCGCCTCGCAGCGCAGTTCCGCACGACGGCGGATTTGCGCACGATCGAGAAGATGCAGAGCGACTTCGAGAAAGCGTTCAACAAGAGCCTGAAGACGCGCGACCCGATCTACAACATCGACGCGAACTTCAACTTCCACATGGCGATCGCCGAGGCCGGCAAGAACGCCTATTTCCAGATGTTCTACAAGCGCCTTCTCGACGAGGGCCGACGCATGCTGCACTTCCATTTCGAATTCCAGGCGCTGTCCGAGCACATGACCTTCGAGGAAGTGGCCGTCCATCACGTCCAGATGATCGAGGCGATCCGCGACAAGGATCTCGACTATGCCGATGCGATCGCGCATGAACATGCCATGCAGTTCAAGGGCCGGTTCCTCGACTACTACGACCAGAGCGTCACCGCCAAGATGTCGCTGGCACCGAAGAAGTAACGGATATCTCTAGCCGAAACGCACCGGGCTGTAGGGCGCGAGGTTCACGTCCGGCGCTTCGCCGGACACGATCTGCGCAACGAGTTGACCGGTCGTCGCCCCGAGCGTCAGGCCAATCTGGCCGTGACCGAAGGCGAGCGTGACGTTCCGGAACGTGGGCGCCGCGCCGATCACCGGCATCGTATCCGGAATGAAGGGGCGCGGTCCCATCCAGCGCGTGCTGCCTTCGATATCGAGGGCGGGAAAGATTGCCCTCGCCCGCTCCGCCAGCACGTCGGCCCGCCGATAGTTCGGCTTCGGGTCCGGGCCCGCCACCTCGATCGTCCCGCCGATCCGCAGCCCGGTCGCCATCGGCGTCAGCACGAAGCCGCCGCTCGCATAATAGATCGCCCTTCGTACCTCGACATTCGGACGGGGTGCATGGACGTGATAGCCGTTGAGATGCGCAAGCGGGATGTCGAGCCCCAGCTTTTTCGCAAGAGGCCCGCTCCAGGCGCCGGCCGCAAGCACGACCTGCGTGACATCGAGGCGCTCGCCCGTGTCGAAAACGATCTTTCCGATCTGTCCGTCGCGATGCTCGAACCCGACCGCATTCGCCTTGAGAACGCGTCCGCCACGCCGGACGATATCCGCTTCGAGCGCCATGGAGAGCGCGTAGGGATCGGGAAAATGAAACCAATCGGTCATGACGACGCCACAGGTGACCGGTCCCTCGATCGCGGGCTCAAGTCTCCGGACCTCGTCGCCCGTGATGAAGGTGTGGCCGAACCCGAGTTCGGTCCGCAGATCCCAGGTGAAGCGGTCGCGGTCATATTCCGAACGGTGGTTGAAGAGCATCAGGTTTTCGACGGAGGACAGCAGGTCCGGCCGGGCGATCTTCCGGAGCAATGACGCGTAGTCGGCATTGACCCGCCGCATCATCGGGGCGAGCGATGACGCGATATGGCGGACGCGATCGACGCGGCCTGCCCGGAGAAACCGGAGAAGCCAGGTGAGATCGCGGGCGAGACCCTGCGGGCGCACGAAGAGTGGACCTTCCGGGTCGAAAAGCCATTTCGGGATCCTGGACAGGACGCCGGGCTTGGAGATCGGCACAACCTCTCCGGGTGCCAGCAGGCCGCAATTGCCATAGGATGCCCCGAAGCCGACCGCGCCGCGCTCGATGAGCTCGACACTGTAGCCGCGGTCCTGCAGGGCGCTCGCCGAGGCCAGTCCGATGATGCCGCCGCCGATGATCGTGACGTCCGCCATTGCCGTTCCTGCTCAGTGGCCCTGTTCGTCCAGCATGACGCCGCCGGTCGCCCAGTCGGACGAGCTCGTCTCGGCGAAAATCACCTGAATCGTCTCCGGGCGGTTGCCCGTCACGCGCGCCATCTCGGCGGTAAGCGCCTTGGCAAGCTCACGTTTCTGCTCGCGGGTCCGTCCCGAAAGCATTTCGACCTTCAATATCGGCATCCCTGTCCCTCAAGGCGATGAAATTCTGATTTGCGCCTGGTGACGGCTTGCCGTCGGGCTTGATATTTGTTTATCATATGTCGACATTATGTCGAGCACAAAGTTTGAACCGAAAGCGAAACTCCGTTGAATATCACCGGCAAGACCAAGATTTTCTACATGATCGCCCACCCGATCGATCATGTCCGTTCTCCCGAAGTCTTCAATCCCTGGTTTCAGGAGAACAATGTCGATGCGGTGATGATCCCGGTGCACTATCGCCCGGACGATTTTGCTGCCGTCTGGGACAGTCTGCGCCGCACGGCCAATCTCGGCGGGTTCATGATCAGCGTTCCGCACAAGGAACTCGCCTACGATCTCTGCGATGCGCGCGAGGAGACGGCCGAATTGGTGACGGCCGTGAATGCGGTGCGGCGCGACGCGACGGGCAGGCTCACCGGAGCGAATTTCGACGGCCCCGGCTTCATGGCTGGCGTCATGCGCGGTGACGCGGAGGTGGCCGGCAAATCGGTCCTGCTGCTCGGTGCCGGCGGCGCGGGCGCATCCATCGGCTTTTCCATGGCCAGGGCCGGCGCCCGGTCCATCACGATCACGGATATTGACGCGGCCCGGGCCAGCGATCTGGCCGCTCGTATTGCGAAACGCTTTGATGGCGTGGGTGTCAGGGCCGGCGGCAACGACCCTCGCGGCTTCGACATCGTCGTCAACGCAACGCCCTGCGGGCTTCACCCGGAAACGGATCCAATCCCCGTCGACACGACAGCACTCTCGCCCGCCATGATCGTCGCGGATATCGTCATGAAGCCACGTATCACGCCGCTGCTTGCAGCAGCCGGGGCGATCGGTTGCGACATTCGCTACGGCGGCGGCATGCTCGACATGCAGCGCGACCTCACCCTCGATTTCTTCAGCCTGCGAGAATGAGAGAGGCCGTTACGGCTGCGTCGCGTAGGCCTGGTAGGCAGACGCGACGAGAAAGCCGCAATCGACCGGCAAGACCGTTCCCGTGATCGCGGAGGCACGCTCGGAGGCGAGGAAGGCGATCGCCTCGGCGACCTCCGGCGTCGAGACGAGCCGCCGCAGTGCCGATTGGGCAATCATCTTGTCCGGATTGCGGGCGCCCTCGTCGATCCGCTGCTGCATGGCCGGCGTCAGCGTATAGCCCGGCGCGACCGCGTTGACCCGGATGTTGGCCGGCCCGTATTCGGCGGCAAGGCTCTCCGTCATGATCTTCAGCGCCGCCTTCGACATGCCATAGGCCGGCTGCGGCGAGGCGATCAGTGAGGTCAGCGAACAGAGATTGACGATCGCGCCGGATCCGGCCGCACACATCCGCCGCCCGAAGGCCCGGCAGGCAACGACAGTGCCCCGCAGATTGACGGCGATAATCCGGTCGAACTCCGCCATGTCGAGATCGTGCAGCCGCACGGCGTTCTGGAGAATGCCGGCGGAATTGACGAGAATGTCCACGCCGCCGGTCGCGAAAAGATCCGACGCCAGTCTCTCCACCGCCTCGTCGTCGCTGACGTCCAGCGGCCGGAAGGCCGCGACGTTGCCGCTCGCCATGATATCGGTCGCCACCGCGCACCCGCGTTCCGCATCCCGGTCGGCGATCGTGACCCGGATCCGGTCCGCCGCCAGATGACGGGCCGTCGCCTCGCCGATCCCGCTTGCGCCCCCGGTAATCACCGCGTGTCTCATCGAACAGCCTCCCTGGTGGCCACGAACGGTGCGCAGCGCTCGATCCCGATCCGCACTGTCTCGTCCGGATCGCGTTGCCACCAGTCGAGATCGGAAAAGATTTCCAGCTCGAACGGGCCGGTATAGCCGATCTCGTCGAGAATGCGCTTGTAGCGCCCGATATCGATGATCCCGTCGCCCACCATGCCGCGGTCGAACCACGAGCGGGTCGGCACCAACCAGTCGCAATAGTGGAAGGTGAGGATGCGATCCGGGCCTGCCCGGCGCAGTTCGCTTTCGAAGTCTGGATCCCACCAGCAATGATAGACGTCCGCGACGATGCCGAGAACATCGCCGAACTCGTCGATGAGATCATTGGTCTGGCGCATCGTGTTGATCACATGCCGGTCGCCGGCATACATCGGATGGATCGGTTCGATGCCGATCTTGATGCCGACCGCCCGCGCCGTCTCGGCAAGCTCGCCCAACACGTCGCGCATGCGAAGGCGAAAGCCCTCGATATCCTTCGTCCCGGACGGCGGCCCGCCGGTGACGAACACGACATTCGGCGCGCCGATCTCGGCGGCATCGTGGAGGACCTGACGGTTCTCCTCGAGCGTGTTGCGAAACAGGGCATCGTCCGTCTGGTTCATCCAGGCCGTCGCGCAGAAACAGGGAATCCACATGCCCGCATCCTTCAGATGCCGTGCCGTCTGCCGAACGCCGTAGTCGTACATCTTGTCGCGCCAGACGGCGATGCCGTTGACGCCGTGGCGGCCGTAGCCATCGATCGCCTGCGGCATGGACCAGGCCCGCGTGGTGATCTGATTGATGGCGAAGCGTGAAAGGTCTCGTTCCAAGGCGCTCTCCCTTTGGCGCGTCAAGAAAAGGCGGGCCTGCGCTTGCGAGCCCGCCTCCGCATCGGTTCAGGCAGCGCGCGCGCGGCGCTTTGCCTCGGTCGCCGCAACGTCGATCCGGTCGCTGTCGCCTTCGAAGACCACCGCGTGTCTCTCTTCCGCATAGGAGCGCGACACCTTGCCGTTGGCGATGTCCTTGGCGATGAGCGGCAGGCTGCGCTTCAGCGGGTCGCCATAGCCGCCACCGCCCGACTGTTCGTGGCGATAGACGAGGCCTTTCGTGACCTGACGGGTGACCTTCGAGGGCAGAAGCGTTTCCGCCTCGCTCCCCGGATCGAGCAGGTTGCGGGTGAGAGCCGCCGCCTCCCCGCCGAAGAGACCGTAGGGCGCATGGTAGTAGCGGTCGGCGCGGATCTGCAGGATCGCCTCGTCGGCGAGAAAGTGATACTGCCGCGCCAGCCCGAGGCCTCCGCGGAATTCTCCCGCGCCACAGGAATCGTCGCGCAGGCAATATTCGTCGATGCGCAGCGGATACCGCGCCTCGAGGCTTTCGACCGGCAGGTTGGAGAGGTTCTGCGCCGGGTTCGTCACGCCTTCGACGCCGTCCTTGTTGAACCGGCCGCCCCAGGCGCCGTTGATCATGTCGACAAGAATGAAGGGCTCGCCCGTCGCCTTGTCATAGCCGCCGAAGGCGATGACGGTATTGCCGCCCTCGCTCGCGGCAATCACCTTGTTCGGCGCGACCTGGGCGAGCGCTCCCATTACGGTATCCATGACCCGGTAACCCGTCAGCGCCCGCGCCGCGACGGGCGCCGGCGAGATGGGGTTGAGGATGGTGCCGAGCGGTGCCTTCACCGTGATCGCGCGGTAAACCCCCGCATTGTTCGGCACGTCCTGGTCGAGCGCGCAGCGGATGGTCAGATAGGTGGCCGACTTCGTGAAGGAGAAGGTCGGGTTGATCGCACCGCGCACCTGCGGCGAGGTCCCCTCGAAATCGACGGTCAGGTGATCGCCGTCAACCGTCATCTTGCACTTGATCGGGATCGCATCCGTGCTGAAGCCGTCGCCATCGACATAGTCGGTGAATTCATAGTCGCCGTCCGGCCACGAGGCGATGGCCTTGCGGGTCATCTGCTCGCCATAATCCATCAGCTCTTCGAAATAGTCGTTGAGCGTCTCGGAGCCGTAGCGCTCGAAGAGCTTCAGATATTCGCGCTCGCCGATATTGCAGGTGGCGAGCTGGGATTCGAGATCGCCGATGACGAGATCGGGCAGGCGCACGTTCTCGCGAATGATATCGAAGATCCAGTTGTTCGGCGTGCCCTGATCATAGAGCTTGACCGGCGGGATTCTCAGCCCCTCCTGAAAGATCTCGGTGGAATCGGCCGCATTCGAGCCCGGCACGCGCCCGCCAACATCGCAATGGTGGAAGATGACGACCGAGAAGCCTTCGAGCCTGTCGTTGAAGAACAGCGGCTTGAACATGAAGATGTCGGGCAGGTGCATGCCGCCCTGATAGGGGTCGTTGAGGATGAAGACGTCACCCGGCCGGGCCGTCTCGGAAAACCGGCTGGTAATGACGTCCATCGCGTCCGGTACGGCGCCGAGATGGAGCGCCACCGTCTTCGCCTGGGTCAGGATGCGCCCTTCGCGATCGCAGAGCGTGGCGGAATAGTCGAGGATATCCCGAACGATCGGCGAGCGTGCGGTACGCATCACGGCATAGGCCATGTCGTCCACGATCGTGTCGAGTGCGCTCTTGATGACAGCGAAGCTGATCGGATCGATATGTCTCTTGGTCATGAAATCACCTGCCGTCAGAGGGAAACGATAATGTTCTGAGCCGCGTCGAGTGCCGCCGAGGCACCGGGCGGCACGACGATCGTGGAATCGGGACTCTGCAGGATGGCCGGCCCCGTGACTTCGCCGTCGAAGGCAGCGCGGTCGATGATCGGCGTCCTGATCCAGCCGCTCTCGCGCGAGAAATAGACGTCGCGGTGATCGATGACCCCGTCCCTGATGTCGAACTGGCTGGAGGTCAGCTTCTTGAAATCCAGAATGTCGCCGACGACCGTCGCCGAAAGCCGGATATTGACCGTCTCGACCTGATCGGTGGAGGCATAGCCGTAGAGGGCGATATAGGCGTCGAGGAACTGCTGGCGGATCGATGCCTGATCGGCATCGCCGAGGCTCGCGGAAATGGCGATCGGAACCTCCGAATCCTGGCCGCGGAAGCGCAGGTCGAGCTCGAAGGCGAGCGAGATGGCGCTGCGGTCGTAGCCCTCGCCTGCGAGCGCCGCATAGGCTTCGTCGGAGAGATCCGCGATTGCGGCATTTGCTGCCGTCGTGTCGAGTGCGTGCAGGAGGCCCGGGAAGGCGCGGATGAAATAGCGCTCGACATTGCCGGCAAGCATGCCCATCGCCGTGAAGACGCCGGGTGCACGGGGGAAAAGAACTGTCTTGATGCCGAGCATCTTCGCGAGATCACAGGCATGGACCGGACCGGAACCACCGAAGGCAAGCAGCGTGAAGTCGCGCGGGTCGACGCCGCGCTCGACGGTCACCGCTCGAATGGCGCGGGCCATATTGGCATTCGCCACGTCCCGGACGCCGACAGCAGCCGCCTCGACATCGAGGCCGAGCGGGGTCGCGAGCTTGTCGCCGATCGCCTTGCGGGCGCCATCGACGTCGAGCTTCATCTGCCCGCCGGCAAGCACCGAGGGAAGATAGCCGAGCACCACATTGGCATCCGTCACCGTCGGCTTCGTGCCGCCGATGCCATAGCAGGCAGGACCCGGATCGGCTCCCGCCGACGTCGGCCCGACATGGAGGAGCCCGCCCTCGTCGATCGCGGCGATCGAACCGGCGCCGCTTCCGACTTCCGCGACATCGACATTCGGCACGCGCATCAGATAGCCGCCGGCCTTGATGAACCGGCTCGGGGTGGAGATGCCGGCGCGGAACTCATATTCGTTGCTGCGCGTGAGTTTGCCGTTCTGCACGAGCGAGGCGGAAGCGGTCGTCCCGCCCATGTCGAAGGCGATGAGATCGGCCATGTCGACGGAGCCGCCGAGCCGTCCTGCCCCGACGACGCCGGCCGCACGCCCGGACGTGATGAAGAAGACCGGCTTTTCCTGTGCCGTGGATGCCGCCGCAAGCCCGCCATTGGAATTGCTGACGAGGAGCGGCGCCGTGATCCCGATGCCGCGCAGGCCCGTTTCCAGCCGCTGCAGGTATTTGCGCAGCGACGGCAGCACATAGGCATTGACCGCCGTCGTCGACGTCCGCTCGTACTCCCGGATTTCCGGCAGAACCGAAACGGACGAGGTCACCCAGATTTCAGGGAAGGCCTCGCGGAAGATCGCTTCGGCGGCCCGTTCGTTTTCGGGGTTTCGGTAGGAATTCAGGAAGCAGATCGCGACGGATTCGATACCTTCGGCGCGGAAGAACTCGCCGGCCGCGATGATCTCGTCGCGTTCCACCGGTGCAAGCACCTCGCCGCCCGCACTCATCCGCTCGCCGATGCCGATGCGATAGCGCCGGGCGACCAGCGGTTCGGGCTTGTCCCACAGTAGATCGAAGATGACCGGCGTCCTCAGACGGCCGATTTCAAGCACGTCCCGGAACCCGCGCGTCGTCAGCAATCCGCATTTCGCGCCCTGCTGCTGAAGCAGCGTGTTGGAACCCACGGTTGTGCCGTGCAGGACATGAGTTACGGAGCCGACGTCGAGATCGGCCGTTTCGAGCAGCTGGCGGATGCCCGTCAGCACCGCTTCTCCAGGGTCGGACGGCGTTGACGACACCTTGGCGTAGAAAGTCTGACCGAGATTGTCGAGCAGGACCAGGTCGGTGAACGTCCCGCCGATATCGGTTCCGATGCGGGCTGTGCGCATGGCAAATTCCCTCTTGATTATCGAATTATTTGGTCGATCATTTGTCGACAATAGCGATAGGCGTAGCGCCACATCCCCTGTCCGTCAAGGGATAACCAAGCAACATCATGTTTTCAGGGCTCGCAAAAAAATCTCAAAATCCCGTTTGACATTGTCGACATTAAAGCGACAATATGCGTGTCGTTACCAACCGGAACGTCAGTTTCCGGAGACCTCAGAGGAGAGCGAGATGAAATTTCTGAAGACGATGGCATGGGCTGCCGTGGGTGGTCTGATGGTTTTGACGGCGGGTCAGGCCGTCGCGCAGGATGCCGGCTTCTGGCAGAAGGTCCAAAGCCGCGGCACGCTTCGCTGCGGCGCTGCGGTTGCACCACCACACGTCATGCGCGATCCTGCGACAGGCGAATTCAGCGGTCTCTTCATCGATCTCTGCAAGGAGATTGCCGAAGTCGTCGGCGTGAAGCCCGAGATCATCGACACGAGCTGGGACAATATCGTCGCCGGCCTTCAGGCGGACCGCTGGGATCTCTCGCTGGCCCTGAACCGCACGCCGAAGCGCGCACTGGCCATCGCGTTTACGGACAGCGCCTGGGAATACCAGGTCTCGATTGTCCATAACAAGGCGAACCCGAAGATCGAAGCCGGCTGGAAGAGCCTTGCCGATTTCGACAAGCCGGGCATCACGATCGCGATCATGTCGGGCACGGCGCAGGAACAGATCCTCTCCACCCAGATCAAGAGCGCCACGCTGCTTCGGCTGCCCGACAATGACGCCACGCGTCTCGCATTGATGTCGCGCCGCGCCGACATTCTCGTCGACGATGCGGACAGCAACCTGCTCTTCACCACCAAGAACGGAGAGGACTGGTCGACCGTCCTTCCGGAGCCGGCCATCGCCAAGCAGGGCGTCGGCATCGGTCTGCAGCGCAACGTCACGAGCGCGGATCTCGCCGTGATCAACCTGCTCTTTGCCGAGAAGATCGCCAAGGACGAAATCAACGCGAGCATCGACAAATACGTCAGGCAGTTGCTTGCGCAGAACTGAGCGCAGGCGTTTCATGCCGCACCATCCCCGTGCGCGTCGCGGGGATGGCACAGGAAACTGCGACGAATGGTGAGTTCCATGGATAGCCGGCAGGGTTTCATCGAGGTCAGCGACCTCAGAAAGAGCTACGGCGACGGCCACGTCCCGGTCATCAAGGGGCTCTCGCTCTCGATGACGAACCGGGATCGCGTGGTGGTGATCGGTCCGAGTGGCGGCGGCAAGAGCACGCTTCTCAGATGTGTCATGGGTCTCGAACAGATCGACGGCGGCAGCGTCAGCCTCGAAGGCAAGGCCTATGTGAAGAAGGCGGAGGGCGCGAGGGCGACGTCGATCGACACCGCCGTCCGTTCGTCGATCGGCATGGTCTTCCAGAGCTATACGCTTTTTCCCCATCTCACCGTGATGCAGAACCTCACCCTCGCCCCGGTCAAGAGCCGCGGCGTGCCGAAAGCGAAAGCGACCGAGCGCGCCGAGGCATTGCTCGACCGTTTCGGCCTGAAGGCCAAGACAGGCGAATATCCCAACCGTCTCTCCGGCGGCCAGAAGCAACGTGTCGCAATCGCGCGGGCCCTGATGCTCGATCCGAAGCTCATGCTCTTCGACGAGGTGACCTCAGCCCTTGATCCCGAACTCGTGTCGGAAGTCGAGCAGATGATCATCGGCCTTGCCGACAATGGCCTGCCGATGATGATCGTGACCCACGACATGTGGTTCGCGCGCCGCGTCGCGACCCGCATCGTCTTCTGCGCCGATGGCGTGATCCAGGAGGACGCGTCGCCAACGGACCTGTTCGAGAACCCAAAGAACCAGCGCACCCGTGATTTCATCGAGAACGTCCTCCATGCGCGGTGACGTCTGATGCAGGATCTCGATTTCTTCTTCGCGTTCGCCTCCGCCCCGCAATTGCTGGAAGGCCTGAAGGTGACACTCTGGCTGACGCTCTGGTCGAACGTGATCGGGCTCGCCTGCGGCTTCCTGCTCGCCATGGTGGGCGTCTCGCCGATCCGGCCGCTGCGATGGCTTTACACCTGTTATATCGAGGTCTTTCGTTGCACGCCGATCCTGTTGCAGATCGTCTGGTTCTTCTTCTGCGTGCCGATCCTCTTCAACGTCTACTGGTCCGGCGAATTCCTCGGCCTGCTGATCCTCGGCCTCAACCTGACCGCCTTCAATGCCGAAGCCTATCGCGCCAGCATCCAGGCAATTCCGCCGGCGCATCATGATGCGGCGGTGGCGCTCGGGCTCGGCTGGCGGGTGACGGCGTTCAACGTCGTCATGCCCCAGGCGGCACGCAATGCCATGCCGGTACTCGTCACCAATGCGATCGGTGCTTTCCAGCAGAGCGCGCTCGTCGCGCTCGTCGGTGTCGCGGACCTGATGTATCAGGGCAAGCTGCTCTCCACGCAGACCTACCGGCCGATCGAGGCCTATACCAGCGTCGCCGTCATCTACCTCGTCATCTCCGTCGTCTTCGGCCAGCTCGCCGGAATGATCGAGCGGCGCAACGCGCTTTACCGGTAGGACCAGAGATGCCCGGCTTCGATATCACCTTCGTCGCGACATATTGGCAGGCCCTGCTGACGGGCCTCGGCCTGACGCTGCGCTTCACCGCGATCTGCATCGTCAGCGGCACGCTGCTCGGCCTCCTCCTCGCCCTCCTCTCCCAGTCGAAGAATGCCGCCCTGCGCGCACTGGTGCGGGCCTATGTAGAGCTCATCCGCGGTGTTCCCGTGTTGATCCTGCTGTTCTGGATCTTCTTCTGCCTGCCCGTCGTCACGGGCCTGGAAATCGGCAATTTCGCCTCCTCGGTGCTGGCGCTCACCCTCTTCATGGGCGCTGCGACCTGCGAATCCTTCCGCGCCGCGCTCAATGCGATACCGCACGACCAGCACGACGCCTGCACGGCGCTCGGCCTCACCAACCGCTCCCGGCTCCTCGACGTGATCGTCCCCTTGACGGTGATGCGCGCCATCCCGAACCTGCTCTCGAACACGGTGGCCCTCTTCAAGGAGAGTTCGCTCGCCTCGGCCGTCGGCACGGTCGAGCTCATGTATATCGGCCAGAACATCGCCAACGCGACCGCCCGGCCGATCGAAGTGCTCACGGTCGTCGGCATCCTCTATTTCCTCGTCGGCTTCGCGCTGACCCGCCTGGTTTCGGTCGCCGAGCGCAGCGTGCTTGCGCGCCTTGCCGCCTGAACCCATCCAACGGAGTTTACCGCATGATCACGCGCGCCCACACCAATGCCCGCATGAGCCAGATCACCACGTTCCAGAACCTCGTCTTCCTTGCGGGTCAGGTCGGTGACCCGGGCGATGACATCGTCACACAGACGCGCGACACGCTCGCCAAGATCGATGCGCTGCTCGCCGAAGCGGGCTCGTCAAAGGCGCATATCCTGAGAGCCGAGATCTGGCTTGACGACATGCGCGATTTCGCCGCCATGAATGAGGTATGGGAAGCCTGGGTTCCGCAGGGCCAGGCGCCGGCGCGTGCGTCTGGCGAGGTTCGCGTCGGAAGGCCTGGGCTGAAGGTGGAGATCCTGATTACGGCTGCCAAGCAAGTTTGAGTCGACGTAGAGCACTTCCGCTGGACTCCGGTTCACCGGAAGTGCTCCAGGCTTCTGTTTATGCCGCATTATCCGACGCCGAAGCGATGCCGCTTCCGCTGGAAATGCTCTCGCTGTGCAGTCCCGGACTGTGATGGTGCATCATCGATCCTGAGTCCTTCTGGGAAGTATTCTTCACGGCAGCGCCCGCACGACGCCGTGTCTCCGAGCCGAACCCCAAGCGTCGCAGAAAGCACCCGGTCCCTGGCCGCCCGCTATGAGGTGGCCAAATGGCGCGAGCGGACCGCGATGGCCGAGGAAGCCATCGTCAATCTTTCCGACAGAAGACGCTGCTGCCACTGGATGACGTGCTGGCTGTTTGCGCGATACCATCCCCAACCTCAGTCGCAGTGCGCTACACCCTACCATCCCTGGACGATGGCCAGGCCGAGCGGATGAACCGAACGATCAAGGATGCCACCGTCAAGGCCTACTCCCATGACGATTTGGAAAGCCTGGATTAAATGTTGAGAGGGAGCGAATTCGATTGCAAAAATGTCAGGCGGAAATCGCAACGTTTCGGAGAGAGGGACTTGCATTGTATACAGAGTACAGTATGGTGAACACATGAACATGAGCACCGCGCAATATAGGCTTTCGGCAGGAATCGCCGATAACCTCGTCGCCATCCTCGAGGAAGCGATCGTCTTTCTCGAGCTGCGGCCAAACGAACGGCTGACCGAGGAGGAAGTCGCCGAACGCTATGGCGTCAGTCGCTCCCCGGTGCGCGACGCCCTGCGATCCCTCGAACGCGAGGGCCTCGTCATGCGCGAAGCGCGCAAGGGCATATGGGTCACGCCGATGTCGTTAAGGGATTTCGACGAGGTCTACACCTGCCGTATCGCGCTCGAAGCCATCGCGGCCGAGCAAGCGGCACGCTCAACCAATACGGCGTTAAAGGACCGGTTATGGCAGGTGCTCGACGATATGAAGCAAGCGCGAGAGGCAGGCGATGCGCGGCTCTTCTTCAAGCATGACGTGCAAGGTTCCGAGCTGATCTACGAGATGGCCGACAATGTCACACTTCGTAGGCTGCTCAGGGGTCTGGAGAAGCAGGCCCTGCGCTACCGCTACCATCTTTACCAGCGCAACCGCGATGTCGTGGATCTCTCGTTCAACGACACGACCCGGGTTTTCCGGGCCATCGTCGACGGCGATGCGGAACAATCCCACGCGCTCGAGCGGGACCTGATCGAACGCATCTGGAGCGAAGCCCGCGACGTGATCCGCGTCGACTTCGGGGACGGACGCAAATGATCGACCTCGAGGCGGCGTTCCCCTATATCGATACCCATACCGCGGGTCATCCCACGCGCGCCATACTGGGCGGCATTCCGCCGCTTCAGGGGCGCAGCGTTCGGGAGAAACGCGAGGATTTCGAACGCCGCTTCGATCATCTCCGCGCCGCCTTGCTGCATGAACCGCGCGGCCATGCAGCGATGGTCGGACTCATTCCGGTGGCATCCGAGGTGGCGGATTTCGGTGCGATATTCGTGTCATCCTATGTCTATCTCGGCATGTGCGGCCACGGAACGATCGGCTTTGCCAAGACGCTCGCCTTCACGGGCGCGATCTCGCCGGAAACCGGCACCAGCTTCACGCTGGAAACGCCGGCCGGCGTGGTCGACGTCCAGCTGGAATGGGACGCGGACGGCAAGCTCGACGCCGTCTCGCTGAAGAACGTTCCCGCCCATATGGGCATCGAGGCGCTGGAGGTGGATGTTCCGGGGCTGGGCACGATCCGCACCGACATCCTCTACTCCGGGATGTGGTATGCGATGGTCGACGCCGACGCGCTTGGCCTTGCCCTCACGCCCGAGAACGCCTCCGCCGGCCTTGCGCTCGGCTGGAAGATCAAGGAGGCCATCGCGAAAGCGACGGACGGACGACCCGAGATGCAGGGCCTTCCCGCCCCCTCGGTCCTGTTTCACAGCGACCAGGGACGGGGCGCTGCGCGCCAGTTCCTCGTCCTCGCCTCCAACAAGTTTGACCGTTCGCCCTGCGGCACCGGAACCTGCGCCCGCATGGCACAGCTTCTGATCCGCGGCGAACTGTCAGAGGCCGAAACCTATCGCGCCGAAAACATATTCGGTGTGCCCTTCACTGCAACACTTGCCGAAAAGAGCGAAGTGAACGGCACGACAGGCTACGCCATCATCGTCCGGGGAGCGGCTCATGTCGTCTCCCAGGGCACGCTCTACCTCGAAAAGGGTGATCCGCTTTCCGGGGGGTTCTTGAGCCGGTGACAAGGCCGGGCTCATTCGTCTAACAAATCAGGGAGAATTGAAATGTCATTTTTTGGAAAGATCCTCCGGGCCTGCGCCCTGGGGGCGGCGGTAGCTATTGCCGCATGGAACCCGGCAGTCGCGCAGGAAAACCCGTCGGCCGTGATCGATCAGATCCGCGCGAGCGGCGAGCTGAAGATCCCCGTCATGATCGGCGAGGAGCCCGGCTATATCAAGGATCCGGCCACCGGTGCCTGGAGCGGCTTCTATGTCGACTTCCTGACGGATGTCGCCAACGAACTCGGCGTGAAGATCACGCCGGTCGAAACCACCTGGGGCAACCTTGCGGCCGACTTCCAGTCGAACAAGATCGATGTCGCCATCGGCGTGAATCCGAACCCGAAGCGCGGCCTCGTTATCGACTATCTCTGGGAACCGATCTTCACCGATGCCTGGGGCGTCTTCGCGCCGAAGGGCAAGCCGGTCGCCACCTGGGCGGAACTGAACGCGCCCGAAAAGACCGTCGTCGTGCAGAAGGGCTCGACCATGCAGATCGTGGCCGAGGCACTGCTGCCCAAGGCCAAGATCACGGTGGTCGAGGATCGCAACCTTGCGATCATGGAACTTCAGGCCGGCCGTGCGGATGCGATGGTCCAGTCCATTTTCGACGCCCTGCAGATCGCCAAGCAGGTTGGCGGCGAGGTCTCGGTGCCCGAGCCCATGCTGCGCAATCCCGCGACGCTGGCCGTCGCCCGCAAGCCGGGCAATGCGGGCTTCATCAACTTCCTGACCAACTGGATCCAGCAGCAGCGTTCGCTGGGCCTGGCACAGGGCCGTCTCGCGAAGGCCTGGGAAGACCGCGGCATCGACCTGTCGATCCTGCCTGCCAACTTCAGCTTCTGATCCGCCTTTGGGCCGGCCAGGCCTTTGACCGGCCGGCCCTTCAATCCCGCTCCCGCATGTTGGTCAAACCATCCCAGGAGTCATGCACTTGTTCGATCTTTCCGTCATCATTCAGAACTGGCCGTTGTTCTGGAACGGGCTCCTGGTCACGCTGTTCTACTCGGCGATCTCCATTGCCGCCGGCCTCGTTATCGGGTTGGTCATCGGCCTGATCCAGCTTACGGGTTCCCGCGCGCTGTCCATCCTCGGTCGGGTCTATGTCGAGATATTCCGCAACATTCCCCTCCTGGTGATCCTGCTGTGGATCTACTATGCCTTCCCCATCTTCGCCGGGCTGGCCGTCACCAAGTTCTGGGCCGGTTTCGCGGGCCTCAGCCTTTATGCCGGCGCCTTCTATGCCGAGATCCTGCGTGCCGGCGTGCAGTCGATCGACAAGGGCCAGACCGACGCCTCGACCGCGCTCGGCATGACCTACGGCCAGCGCATGCGCCGGATAATCCTGCCGCAGGCCTTCCGCCGCATGATTCCGCCGCTAGCCGGCCAGTCCATCATCCAGATCAAGAACACCACGCTCATGTCGATGATCACCGTGCCCGACCTGCTCTACCAGGCGAGCTATGTCAGCTCCTTCACCTACCGGCCCATGGAAGTCTACACCATGGTCGGCGTCATGTTCCTCGTCCTGCTGGTGCCGCTGACATTCCTGTCGCGCAAGCTTGAAACCATCTCGGAGCGCGTCAAATGAGCAAGTCCGACCCGCTTCTGAAAATCGAGGGACTGCGGCTGACATTCAGCCAGCGCGAGGTGCTGAAGGGTGTCGACCTTTCCGTGGAGAAGGGCGAGGTCGTGGTGCTGATCGGCGCGTCCGGCTCGGGCAAGACCTCGCTCTTGCGCTGCATCAACCTGCTCAACATGCCCTCAGCCGGCCGGATCACCATCGGCGGCGAGGCGATCTACGACGCCGATCCGGCCGCACGCGACGGCAATGCCGTGCCGACGAAGACGGTGAACCGGATCCGCTCGCAGACCGGCATGGTGTTCCAGCAGTTCAACCTGTTCCCACACATGACCGCGCTCGGGAACGTCATGGAAGGGCCGGTCACCGTCAAGAAGGCCGACCCGGCGACGATCCGCAAGGAGGCGCTCGACCTGCTCGCGCAGATGGGGCTGCAGGACCATGTCGGCAAGCATCCGCGCCAGCTCTCGGGCGGCCAGCAGCAGCGCGTCGCCATCGCGCGGGCCTGCGCCATGCATCCGCAGGTCATGCTCTTCGACGAGCCGACCTCGGCGCTCGATCCCGAACTGGTCGGCGAGGTGATGAAGGCGATGGTCGATCTCGCCAAGACCGGCATGACCATGGTCATCGTCACCCACGAGCTCGGTTTTGCCTTCGAGATCGCCGACCGGGTGGTCTTCCTCGACCACGGCACGATCGCCGAGGACGGCCCGCCGAAGGACGTGCTGCTGCGTCCGACGCATCCCAGACTGAAAAGCTTCGTCGGCCGCTTCCACGAGACCGCCGATCTGCTGCGCCCCTTCCTGGAAGGCGGCTGATCCCGAACGATCCGGCGGGCCATTGCCCGCCTGACCCGCAATCCGCGCGTCGGCCCCACCCCGAAGCCGACCGGCTCGCTGCGTCCTGGCGCAGGCAAGACACGAAGGAAATCCCATGTCCCTCAGTTTCAATCCCGATACCGTCACCGTCCCCTCCGGCCATCATATCGGCGGACGTTTCGTCGACCTGCCGGGCGAGGAGATCGCCGTGCTGCGCCCCTCGGACGCGCAGCCGATGCGGCCGATCACCGATGGCGGACAGGCCGCCGTCGACATGGCGGTCGCAGCCGCAAAATCGGCGCTCGCCGCGTCCGGCTGGGCCCGGATGAACCCGCGTGACCGGGCGAAGGCCCTCTTCCGCTTCGCGGAACGGATCGAGGAGAAGGCGGAATATCTCGGCCGGCTGGAAGCCATGGGGTCGAGCCGCCTGGTAGCGGGCACGATCACCGGCGACGCGGTGCGCACCGCCGGCGTCGTGCGCTACTTCGCCGAATATTGCGACAAGCTCGAGGGCATCGTCACGGCGACCAAGGGCGACACGCTGAGCTATACCAGGCGCGAACCTTACGGCATCGCCGGCGCGATCGTGCCGTGGAACTTCCCGATGATCACGGCGGCGTGGAAATTCGCCCCCGCGCTGGCCGCCGGCAACGCCGTGGTGATGAAGACGTCTGAACTGACGCCGCACAGCCTGCTGGCGCTCGCCGAATGTGCCGCCGAGGCCGGACTGCCGGGCGGCCTCATCAACGTGGTGAACGGCTGGGGCCACACGACGGGTGCGGCGATCGTTGCCCATCCCGAGATCGGCATCGTCTCCTTCACCGGCTCGACCGCCACGGGTGCTGCGGTCATGTCGCTCGCCGCGCAGTCGGGCATCAAGCCCGTCGTGCTGGAACTCGGCGGCAAGAGCCCGCAGATCGTCACCCGCAATCCCGGCGACATGGATGCCGTGGCGACCCGCGTCGCCAACGGCTTCATGGTCAATGCCGGCCAGGTCTGCACGCTCGCCTCGCGGCTGATCGTCGACAGCACCATCGCCGACGAGCTGATCGACCGCGTGCTCGCCAAGACGAAGGCGATCAAGGCCGGCCCGACCTGGGACGAGACCACCACCTTCGCCCCCGTCATCTCGGCAAAGCAGTTCGAGCGCACCGACGCGCTGGTGCAGGAGACGGTGAAGCAGGGCGCAGAGGTGCTGACCGGCGCAACGCGGCTGGAAGGCCCGAACGAAGGCAATTTCTACGCCCCGACGGTGCTTGCCAGCGTTTCGCGCGACAATATCGGTTTCAGCGACGAATATTTCGGCCCCGTCATGTCGGTGACGACCTATGACGAGATCGAGCAGGCCATCGCCGAGGCGCAGCATCCCACCTACGGCCTCTCGGCCTCCGTCCATACGCAGGACCTGAAGCTCGCGCTGAAGGTCGCCGACGCCGTCGAGGCCGGCATGGTCTGGGTCAACCAGCATGGACGCGACCCCGAATTCACCTATGCCGCGGGCGGCTGGAAGGGCTCCGGCTTCGGCAAGGACATGGGCCGCGCCGGCATCGAGGAATTCACGCGGCAGAAGGCCGTGTGGATCAATTATCTCTGAGGACACCCCAAATGATCTACGACTACGTCATCGTGGGAGGCGGGTCGGCAGGCGCGGCGCTTGCGGGCCGCCTGTCCGAAAACCCCTCCAAGCAGGTGGCGCTGCTGGAAGCCGGGCCGGACACGCCGCCCGACAATGTGCCGGATGTGATTTCGGACAGCTATCCGGGCCTCTCCTACTTCGATCCGAAGTACCACTGGTCGAAGCTCAGGGTCTATGCTCGCAACCCGCGCTCCAATTCGGAGGTCATTCCGCCCACCCGCCTCGAACAGGCCCGGGTCATGGGTGGCGGATCGTCGATCAACGGCCAGTTCGCCGTGCGCGGCCTTCCTGCCGACTACGACGAATGGCAGGCGGTGGGCGTTTCGGGCTGGAGCTGGGAGGACATGCTTCCCTATTTCAGGAAACTCGAGCGCGATCTCGATTTCGACGGCCCGCTGCACGGCAAGGACGGCCCGATGCCGATCCGGCGCGTCTTCCCCAAGGACTGGGCGGGCTTCACCCGTTCAGTGCTGGCGGTGACCGAGAAGGACGCCCCCTACGGGGAGGACTACAACGCCTCCTTCGATGAAGGTTCCTTTCCCCTGCCGCTCGCCAACGAAAACGACCACCGCGTCTCCACCGCGCTCGGTTACCTCACCCGCCAGGCCCGCGCGCGCAAGAACCTGCACATCTTCGCCGATACGCAGGTCGAAGCGCTGGAGATCGACGGCAAGCGCATCACCGGCGTCCACGCCCATACCGGGGACCGTCCGCCGGAACTCTGGCGGGCGCGCGAGGTCATCCTCTGCTCGGGCGCGCTGCACACACCGCCGATCCTGCTTCGCGCCGGCATCGGCCCTGCGGCGGATCTGCGTGCGCTCGGCATCCCGGTCGTGGCCGACCTGCCGGGCGTCGGCGCCAACCTGATGGACCATCCGCACCTGTCCGTCGGCGCGCATTTCAAACGCTCCGCCCGGCTGAAGCGCGGCCAGCGCCGGCACATCTTCCTCGGCGTGCGCTATTCCTCCGGCTACGAGGGATGTTCGCCGTCGGACATGCTGCTGATGCCTGTGAACCGCGCCGGATGGCACCCGCTCGGCAAGGCGATGGGCGCGTTGAACGTCTGCGTGAACAAATCCTACTCGCGCGGCACCGTCAGCCTGAAGACCGCCGACTGGCGCGACGAACCCGAGGTGAACCTCAATCTTGCCGGCGACGAACGCGACCTGATGCGGCTCGTCGACGGTTTCGAGCGCATCTACCGCATCATGGAGGACCCACGCGTGCAGGCCCATGTCAACACATGGTTCCTCGCCGGCTATACGGAGGAGGCGCGCTCGCTTTCGGTCCGCAAGCTGTCGAACTATGTCAAGACCGGCGCGGCGGCGCTGCTGTTCGACTATGCGCCCTTCTTCCGCGAAACGCTCCTGCGCCACAAGTTCGGCACCACCGAGCGGATGCACCACATGATGCAGAACCGCGACCTGATCGTCGATTGGGCGAAAAAGGCGGTCTGGTCTGGGTGGCACGTCTCCTGCAGCTGCCGGATGGGCGGCGACGACGACCCGATGGCCGTGCTCGACAACCGGTGCCGGGTGCGCGGCGTCGAGGGGCTGCGCGTGGTCGATGCCTCCGCCATGCCTTCGGTCATCGCCGCCAACACCAACATCACCACGATCGCCATGGCCGAGAAGGCCGCCGATCTCATCCTCAACTCCTGAACCAGATTCGAAAAGGAAACCGAAATGCGTGAGAACAAGGTCAAGACCCTTTGGTCCAAGGGCGAATGCGCCGTCACCGGCTGGTTGGCGATCCCGTCCGGCCTTTCCGCCGAGATGATGGCCCAGCAGGACGTCGACGCCGTCACGGTCGACATGCAGCACGGCTGCGCCGACTATTCCGACATGCTGTCGATGTTGCAGGCGATCTCCACCACCGACAGGACGCCCTTCGTGCGCGTGCCGTGGAACGATCCGGCGATCATCGGCCGCGTGCTGGATGCCGGCGCCTATGGCGTGATCGTGCCGATGGTCAACACCGGCGCCGAATGCCGCGCCTTCGTCGAGGCATGCCGCTACTATCCCGAGGGCGGCCGTTCGGTCGGCCCGATCCGCGCCGGCCTTTATGGCGGGGCGGACTATTTCGCCAATGCCAACAAGACGGTCATCACCATGGCGATGATCGAGCACAAGGAAGGCGTCGCCAACCTTGACGAGATCCTCGCGACGCCGGGTCTCGATTCGATCTTCGTCGGTCCGTCCGACCTCGCCGTCTCCATGGGCCACACGCCCGGCTTCGACCCGAAGTGGGACGATGTGAACGAAACGATCGCCATGATCGCCGAGCGCTGCATCAAGGCCGGCGTCGTGCCGGGCATCCATGTCGGCTCGGTCGAGTACGGCCAGAAGATGCGTGACCTCGGCTACAAGTTCATCGCCTATCTCTCGGACTTCCGCATGCTGCAGATCGCCTATGCCCGCGCGCTTCCGGCCTTCCGCGCCGGCAAGCCCGAGCCGAACGTGCCCTGAGGCGGAAAGAACGGAGCCGGGACAATGGCTGGATCGCATAGCGGCGGAAAAGTGATCGTCATCGGCGCGGGCATCATCGGTGTCTGCGCCGCCAACGCCCTCGTGGACGAAGGCTTTTCGGTCGAGGTCATAGACCCTGTCGAGCCCGGCAGTCCCGGGCAGTGCTCCTACGGCAATGCCGGGGGGCTCTCGCCGGGGTCGTGCATTCCCAACTCCATGCCCGGTATCGCCGCGCAGGTGCCGGGCATGCTGCTCGATCCGGACGGGCCGATCGGGCTGCGCCTGCTCGACCTTCCCCATGCCCTGCCCTGGCTCCTGCGCTTCCTTTCCAATTCGCGCCTCTCGCGCGTGAAGCGGATATCTGACGCGATGATCGCGCTCAATCGGTTGACACTTTTCTGCTACGAGCCGCTGGTGAAGGAAGCGGGCTGCGAGGACCTTATCCTCCATCGCGGCCAGCTCTTCGCCTACGAGAACCCGAACGGACCGGCGGGCAGTGCGCTTTCCATCGCCTTGCGCCGCGAGCGCGGCGTCAAGGTCGATATCCTCGACGCCCGCCAGATGCGTGAGCTGGAGCCGGCGATCTCCCCCGCCTACACCGCCGGCGTCTTCCTGCCCGAACAGGGCCAATGCCCCAATCCGGGCCGGCTGGTCGCCGCCATTGCAAGGCTCGCGGCCGACAAGGGCGCGATGTTTACCCGCCAGAGCGTGCGCGCACTCGTGCTCGAACACGGCCTCGTGAAGGGTGTCGCGACCGAGGCCGGCGTGACCCCCGCCGACAAGGTGGTGATTGCCGCCGGGGCGTTTTCCGCGCCCTTCGCTAGACAGGTCGGCGTGCGCGTGCCGCTGATCAGCGAGCGCGGCTATCACATCATGCTGCCCAACGCCGACACCGGCCTGAAGGTCAATGTCAACGCCGCCGAGCGCAAGTTCGTCGCCGCGCCGATGGAGGGAGGCCTGCGCCTCTCCGGCACGGTGGAGTTCGCACGGCCGGAAGCCGCGCCGAACTGGCGGCGGGCCGACATCCTCGTCCGCCAAGCCGCTCATATGTTCCCCGACGCCGATCTCAGCAGCGTCGAGCGCTGGATGGGCAACCGTCCCGGCACCCCCGACAGCATTCCGGTGATCGAGACCGCACCGCGCCATGCCAACGTCATTCTCGCCTTCGGCCACGGCCATCAAGGGCTGATGGGCGGGTCGGTGACCGGCCGCCTGGTGGCGGAGCTCGCGGCCGGCCGGCCGACTTCGATCGACATTTCGCATTTCCGTTCGTCCCGGTTCTGATCGGACGCATGTGACAACCCGGCCGAGGTGCCGGAAAGGAGAAACCGATGTATGAAGAAACAATCGACCTCTTGATCGACGGCGTGTTCCGCAAGGGCAGCGGAGGCAAGAGCCAGCCGCTGGTCAACCCCGCGACGGGCGAGGAGATCGCGACCGTACCGCACGCCTCCACCGCCGATCTCGACGCCGCGCTCGCCGCCGCCCAACGGGCTTTCGGCCCCTGGAAGGCGTTGCCGGCGATCAACCGTTACAAGATCATGATGAAGGCCGCCGACCTGATCGACGAGCGGCTGGAGACCATTGCCCGCGTGCTGACCATGGAGAACGGCAAGCCGCTCGCCGAAGCGAAGGGCGAGGTCGCCTTCTCGGCCGAGGCGACGCGCTGGTATGCCGAGGAAGGCAAGCGCGCCTATGGACGCATCGTGCCCGGCCGCGTGCCCGGCCAGCGCCAGATGGTCTACAAGGAGCCGGTGGGCGTGGTCGTCGCCTTCGCCGCCTGGAACTTCCCGGCCTCGAACGTCATCCGCAAGATCTCCGGCGCGCTCGGCGCCGGTTGCTCGATCATCCTGAAGACCGCCGAGGAGACCCCCGGCACGGCCGTGGCCTTCGCCCGGTGTTTCCAGGACGCCGGCCTGCCCAAGGGCGTGCTGAACCTCGTCTTCGGCGTGCCGGACGAGGTGTCGAGCCATCTCATCGCCTCGCCGATCCCCAAGAAGGTTTCTCTGACCGGATCGACCCCCATCGGCAAGCTTCTGCAGAAGCGCGCTGCCGACACCCTGAAGCGCACGACCATGGAACTCGGCGGCCACGCGCCCGTGCTGGTCTTCGCCGATGCCGACGTGGATCACGCGGTCGCGACGCTTGCCGCCGCCAAATTCCGCAATGCCGGGCAGGTCTGCACCTCGCCTACCCGCTTCTTCGTGCATGAAAGCATCCTCGAAGCCTTTGCCGCCGGCATGGCCGCGAAGGCCGCCTCGCTGAAGCTCGGCGACGGGCTCGATCCTGAAACACAGATGGGGCCGATGATCGCGCCGCGCCGCTGCGACGCCATCCAGTCGCTGGTGGACGACGCCGTCGGCAAGGGCGCCCGTCTGCTGACCGGCGGTCATCGCATCGACCGGGCGGGCAGCTTCTACGCCCCGACCGTGCTGTCCCACGTGCCGGAGAATGCCCGCATCATGTCGGAGGAGCCCTTCGGCCCCGTCGCTTCCATCGTGTCGTTCTCGACCTTCGCGGAAGTGATCGCGCGGGCGAACGCCCTGCCTTACGGCCTCGCCTCCTTCGTCTTCACCAAGGACGGCGCGACGGCGCGTGATGCGGAAATGGCGCTCGAGGCCGGCCTTGTCGGCGTCAACCACACCATGATCTCCACCCCCGAGACGCCGTTCGGCGGCGTCAACGAGTCCGGTTTCGGTTCCGAAAGCGGCATCGAGGGGCTGGAGGCGTTCCAGCGCACCAAGTTCGTCTCCGAACTGTTCTGACATCGCAGCGAGGCCCAGCAAAGATGACCGACAAGACCACGCCGAAGATCCTGATCGTCGACCTGGTGGGCCTCGCCCCCGGACCGGACGGCCGTCCCGACCATTCCGCCGTCAAGGCTCATGTCGAGGCCCGCGGCGGCGCCTTCCACGAAGGCTCCGCACGCGGTCTGCCCGCCCCGGAAGCCGGACGCCCGCATTTCTACTATCTGCCCATGCTGTCCACCGAGGCGGAACTTCTGGCCGAGGCCGGGGATGGCCTCTATGACGCGGTGATTGCGGCGGCCACCTTCCTCCCGAAGGACACCCGTTTCGATCTCGGCGGCGTGCGGATCGGTGCCGGGACGGGCAATATGGGCTCCGCCAGCTGGGGCGGCGGTGACGGACGGGGCGGCATCGCCCCCCTGATGAACACGCCGGGCATCAACGCGCGCGCCACCGCGCAGATGGTCATGAAGGCGCTGCTGCGCGTTCGGCCCGATCTGCCGGTCGACGAGATGAACGCCCTGGTGGCGGCCGGTCGCTTCGATACCGGTCGCGATCTCGTGCGCTTCCAGACAGCCAAGCTGGAAGGCCAGGTCTTCGGGGTGATCGGCTACGGCAATATAGGGCGGGAAGTGGCGAAGCTCGCACGCGCCTTCGGCATGACGGTGCGTATCCATGCCCGTCCCCGCCATCGCGCCTGGATCGAAAGCGAGGGGTTCCACTATGCCGCCACGCCGGGTGAGGCCGCGCGCGGCGCCGACGTGCTTTCCGTGCATATCGGCCTCGGCCCGCTCGGTGCGGACGGCTACGCAAATGCCGGTCTCGTCGGCGAGGAGGTGCTGTCGGCGCTCGCCACGGGCGCGATCGTGATCAATTACGATCGCGGCGAACTGATCGATGTTCCCGCACTTTCTGCGGCGCTTTCGTCGGGACGCGTTTCCCACGCCGCCATCGACGCGGACCTTTTCCAGGACCCGGCGCAGGGCACCCTGTCGGGCCCGATGGTCCCCTATCTGTCGCTCCTGCCGGCGCACGCGGCAAAACTGTCGCTCCTGCCGCATGCGGCCGCCGATACCGATCACCCGACCCGCGTTTCGGGCGCAATTCAGGCCGTGGACCAGATCCTCGACGCGATCGAGCAGCGCATCACGCGCAATCTGAAGGGCGATTTGCCCGCGGGATATCGCGACGCAGGCGTCGTTAGACCGGACGGTCTTAACCAGGCCCGGCTGGAAGCTCTTCGTGCAGATGCCGGTCGGGTTGAAGCACTTCGCACTGCAGCGAATGCCTTCCTCTCGGCGCTCGACCAATTGGTGGACGCAGGAGCTGCCTTGGCTGGCGAGCAAATACTACTCGAAAGCAACCTGCTGACCACAATGTTGCGCAGAGAATGCCTGGAGGGCCCTTACCAGCGTTCGTGACATCACCATGTCGGCTGCTTGATCTTAAAGCTTGCGGAGGAGAAATTCGTAAAACTTGGCATCCTCGGCGCGAGAGACATTGATACGAATCCCCCTCGCGAGCGGGCTCTGCTTGTCGACACAGAAAACGCTGCCCGGAGCGATGAAAATACTCTCCTTCGCCCCCGCGCGGGCAAGATCGATATCGCTCACGCCGGCCGGAAGCATCAGATACTGGTAATAGCCTCCGATCGTGTCGGAAAAGGTCCGCCAGCCGGCCTGGTGCAGCCAGCCCTGTACGCTAAACGACGCCGCCTCGATACGCTGCCACAAGCGCTTCAGGTGACGCTCATAGTGCCCGTCCGCCATCAGCCGGTGAAGCAGCCGCTCGACATGGCCGGAACTGTTGACGGTGGTGAGCATCTTCAGCTCCGCCAGCGCCGCGATCCGGTCCCGGCGCGCGACGATGAAACCCGATCGCAGGCTTGCGGACAGCGTTTTCGCGAACGTGCCGACAGAGATGACATTGTTCAATTGGTCGAGCGTCGCCAACCTGTTCGCCGACACCAGCGGGAGATCCGCAAAGGGATCGTCCTCCACGACGGTCAGGTTGTGCCTACCTGCTGCCGTCAGGATCGCATGCGCGACAGGCAGCGTGGTAGACCCTCCGGTCGGGTTGTGTCCCAGCGACTGGGTGAAGAACAGTTTTGGCCGTTCTGCCGCGAGTTTGGCAGTGAAATCTGTGATGTCGGGCCCGTCCGGCGTGCGGCGCACGCCCACCATCTTCACCTGTGCCAGCGCAAGCTTGGCAAACAGCGGATAGTAGCCGGGATCATCGACGAGCACGGTGTCGCCCGCGGAGAGCATGCCCCGGATGACCAGATCGAGAGCGTGGTTCGCGCCGAAGGTCATCAGGACATTGTCCTCGCGGGCCTCTATCTGCTGAGCAGCGAGCCGCCGCACGATCTGCTGGCGCAACGGCAGGAAGCCGAGCGCCGAACCATAGGCATCGGTATCCGCCGGAAGCGCCCGGCCATAGGAGCCGAGATGCCGCTTGATTTCGGACTGCTCGGTCCAGGACGCCGGCGGGCGGCCGTCGCCGACGCGGATCTGGAAACTCTGCTCCAGCTGAGCACTCAGCAGCGAGGCGATGTCGACTGCTTCGGCCACATGCCTCGGGCGCTGACCGCCGTCGGCCTCCGGCGCATGGACGACGACGAAACCGGAACCCTTGCGGGCAGCGACAAGCCCGGCGGCGACCAGACGGTCATAGGCCTCCACGACAGTGTTCTTGGAAACGCCCATCGCGTCTGCAGCCTTGCGGATGGACAAAAGGCGGCTACCGGCCGGGAGGGCTCCGGATATGATCTCCTCGCGCAGCCGTTCCACAACCGACTCTGCCAGGGTGCCTCCCCTGGAGCCCACACCATCAATGGCCGTCACGGCATCCTCCAATGGGTACAGTTAAAGACAATTTTCTAAAACTGTACCTTTTCATCACGGTAGCAAAATGGCCATAAACCTTTCAAGAGGATTTTGAATTTCGCATGGGAGGCGGCCTTGGCCGACGTGAACAGGGGTGCATCGCGCCCGTCCATCAACTCGCGCCTGGAAAACATGCGCAACCTTTCGCCCGCCGAGCGACTGGCGAAGGTTGCCGACGCGGTATCGCTGACCGATGCGGACAAAAACGTCTTCAGCCATGCCGGACTTCCCCTCGCACTCGCCAACGGCATGATCGAGAACGTCATCGGCACGTTCGAACTGCCGATCGGCATCGCCACCAACTTCACCGTCAACGGCCGCGACTACCTCGTTCCCATGGCAGTGGAGGAACCCTCCGTCGTCGCCGCAGCCTCCTACATGGCGCGCATCGCCCGCAAGTGCGGTGGCTTCCAGACATCGAGCACCGGGCCGATCATGCGCGCCCAGGTGCAGGTGCTGGAGGTTCCGGACCCGTATGGCGCAAGGGCAAGAGTGCTGCGCGAACGCGAAGCGATCATGGCCGCGGCGAACGCCCGCGACAAGGTGCTCATCTCGCTCGGCGGCGGCTGCCGCGACATCGAGGTGCACGTCTTCGAGGATACGCTCGTCGGCCCGATGATCGCCGTGCACCTTCTCGTCGACGTGCGCGACGCCATGGGAGCCAACACGGTCAACACCATGGCGGAGACGGTGGCGCCGCTCATCGAGACCATCACGGGCGGCGTCGTGCGCCTCCGTATCCTGTCCAACTATGCCGATCTCCGGTTGGCGCGCGCCATGGTGTCGCTGACGCCGGACGCGCTGAAGACCGAGGACTATTCCGGCGAACGCATCGCCCGCGGCATCGTCGAGGCCTGCGCCTTCGCCCTCGTCGATCCCTATCGCGCGGCCACCCACAACAAGGGCATCATGAACGGCATCGACCCGGTCGTGGTCGCCACCGGCAACGACTGGCGGGCCATCGAGGCCGGCGCCCATGTCTGGGCGGCCCGTTCGGGACGCTACACGTCGCTCACCCGATGGGAGATGGACGGAAACGGCAATCTCGTCGGCACGCTGGAAATGCCGATGGCGCTCGGCCTCGTCGGCGGCGCGACGAAAACCCATCCCGCCGCCCGCGCTGCGCTGAAGATCCTCGGCGTTGAAACCGCGCAGGAACTGGCGGAAGTCACCGTCGCCGTCGGCCTTGCTCAGAACATGGCGGCCCTTCGCGCGCTGGCAACCGAAGGTATACAGAAAGGCCATATGGCGCTGCATGCACGCAACATCGCCATCGTGGCGGGTGCGGCCGGCGACGAGATAGAAACGGTCGCCGCAGCCCTTGCAGCCAACCATGACGTGCGTGTCGACCGCGCCAAGGAAGTGCTGGATGCGCTCCGCAACAGCAAGAACTGAAACCGATGAACACACAAGTCACCCGTGACGAAGCCCGACCACCGCTCCGACTGCGCCTCCTGCGCAGCCAGGAAGGCATCGTCTTCGTACTGGCGCTTCTCGCCTTCGTACTCTTTTCTGTGCTGCTGCCGAGCTTCCTCAGCCCCGGCAACCTGCTGGTGCTCGTGCGCAGCGTCTCGATCCTCGGCATCCTCGCGCTCGGCATGGCCATGGTGGTCATCGCACGCGGCATCGATGTGTCGATGATCGCAATCATGGTCGTTTCGGTGTCCTGGGCCTTCGTCATCACGCGGGCCGGCTATCCCTTCGAACTCGCGCTGCTGATCGGCGCCGCCTTCGCGATTTTCGCCGGCGTCCTCATCGGCGCACTGATCGCCTTCGGCGACGTGCCGCCGATCTTCGCGACGCTTGCAGCGGGCTCCGTCATCTACGGCACCGGCCGCACCTTCTTCTTCACGCTGGAAATGCAGAACGTTCCGCCGGATACCGACTGGTTCAGCGTGATCGGCCAGGGCAGCGTGCTCGGCATCCCGGTCACGATCATCGCCTTCGCGATCCTCTGCGCGCTCTTTCATGTCCTTTTGACCTACACGCGCTTCGGCTGGCTGATCTACGCGATGGGCAACAACCCGAACGCCGCGCGCGTCACCGGCGTGCCTTTCCGGCCCATGGTGGTCGCGCAATATGCGATCAGCGCCTTCGTCGCCTACATCGCCGGCCTGATCCTGTCGTCTTCGGCCGCCGCCATCAATGCCCGGCTTTTCAACTCGACGATGATCTACGACATCCTGCTCGTCGTCGTGCTGGGCGGCATCGGCCTCAACGGCGGCCACGGCAGCGTTCGCAACGTCATCCTCGGCACCGTTTTCGTCGGCATCCTGCTCAACGGCATGACCATCATGAACGTCGACTACACGATCCAGAACCTCGTCAAAGGCGTTGTTCTGCTGCTTGCGATCGTCGCCGACTCCATCGTCAATCCACGCGACGAACAGACGTCGCAACAGGGAGACCTGTAAGTCACTCGAACGTGTTCGAACTGGGAGGAGAACATGAAAACTGCATTCCTGAAGACAATCGCATTCGCAACCGCCATTCTGGCCACCGGCATCTCGTCGTCGACAGCGCAGGACAAGGGCCTCGAAAACCCGCGCAGCACGAGCTTTCACACCGTGCTGAAGGACAAGAAGGTCGCCTTCGTGCCGCTCTCCATGGGCTTCGACCTCACCGAGGGCTGGGCCGCGCAGATGCGCAAGCAGGCCGACCGCCTGGGCTACCAGTTCGAGATCCGCGACCCGGCCTGGAGCACGGATGCCGGCACCAAGGCGATCCAGTCGCTGATATCGGAAAAGCCCGACCTGATGGTCATCCACAACCCGGATATCCAGTCCTACGCCCGCCTCCTGAAGCAGGCCCAGGCAGCCGGCATCAAGATCGTCCAGATCAACCTCGAATCCAACACCACGACCGATTCCTATGTCGGCGCGGACTGGACCGAGATCGGCCGCAAGGCCGCCGAGGCGGTCGTCGAGAAGTGCGATGCCGGCAAGGGCATCTCCACCAAGGTCGCGATCGATACCGGCGTGCCGACTGCCGCCTCCGACGTGTTCCAGCTCGACGGCATCTACAAGGTGCTGGATGCGCATCCGGACATCCAGGTCGTCTCCCAGCAGGCCACCGAATACAATCCCGAAAAGGCCCGTTCGATCATGGCGACGGTGCTCCAGCAGCATCCGGACCTGTGCGGCGCCATCGGCATCTGGGACAACCAGGACACCGGCACGGCCTCGGCGATCAAGGAAGCGGGCAAGAGCGACCAGGTCTTCCTCGTCACCTCGGGCGGCGGCAACCGGGTCGGCTGCGAAAACGTCGAGAAAGGCCTTTTCAACCTCTACATCAGCTACAACGTTCCCTTGCAGGGCGATCTTTTGAATCAGGAAATCGTCCGCCTGCTGACGTCGGAAAACCCGGCCGGCGAAACCAAGACGATGTACTTCAATCCGCTCACCCTGATCACCAAGGCCAACGTCAACCAGCGCAATTGCTGGACGCTGGAAGAACTGAACTGAGGCGATCCCGGCCATGACGAACAGCAACGCGCTGACCCGCCTGCGCTACAGGTATTTCTCCGGCCGTCTGGTCGGAGAAGTCCTGTCGAAGAGCTGGATCGACAGCGCAATACCCGTCGCCGCCCTCCTGGTGGTGACGATCATCATGGCGTCGATCATCCCGGGCCTCTTCAATGCCGCCTATGTGTCCGACCTTTCGCGCCAGCTTGCCGAGTTCGGCCTGATCGCGCTCGCGCTGACCATCGTGATCATGTCCGGGGGCATCGACCTTTCGGTGGGCTCCATGTTTGCGCTCTGCGTGCTTGCGGCGCTCGTCGGCATGAATGTGCTCGGCCTGCCGTTTCCCGCAGCGCTTGCCATGACGCTTGCGACGGGGCTCGCCTGCGGGCTCCTGAACGGCATCCTGATCGGCTATCTCCGGCTGCGCGCCTTTATCACCACGCTGGTGACGCTCGTCATCTTCCGCGCGATCTACGACATCATCTTCCCGCGGCTCGCCAGCGCCATCGTCGGGAGCATGCCGGAATCGCCTGCCTGGGATTATCTCGGCTTCGGCGACCTCTATGGCGTCGCGGTCTCCTTTCTCATCTTTGCCGTCATCGCCGTCGCCATCCACATCACGCTGTCGCGGCTCAGGCCCGGCTGGCGGCTGAGGGCCGTCGGCGGTGCGCGCAAATCCGCCTACAATGCCGGCATAGACGTCAAGCTCACCGTCTGCATGGCCTATGCCTCGTCCGGCATCCTGACGGCGATTGCCGCCTTTCTCTTTGCCGCACGCCTCGGCAGCACCGGCGCGGATACCGGCATCGGCCTCGAAATCCAGGTGCTGACCGCCGTGGTGCTCGGCGGTGTGTCGCTCGGCGGCGGGCGGGGTTCTGTCGGCAACGCCATCATCGGCGCCATCCTCGTGCTGATCCTCACCAACGGCCTGATCCGGCTCTCGACACCCGGATCTGTCAACCAGCTCCTGCTCGGCCTGATCCTCATCCTCGCCGTGCTCTTCGATGCCAAGTGGGTCAAGAACCGTGGCAAGATCCTGAGCAAGGTCTATGTGTCGCCGACCTATCTCGAATTGCCGAAGCGCCAGGCATCCGAAAACGATCCGTTCGCGCTCAACGACCGGCTTGGTGCCGTCGAGACCATCGGCATCGGCGACGTCGAGGGGCCGGAAGACGTGGTGCTCGACCGTAACGACAATCTCTACACGGGCACCCGGCACGGCACGATCGTCCGCTTCCTCGCGCCCGACTACAAGAAGAGTGAGGTCTTCGCCCGCATCGGCGGCCATCCGCTCGGCCTCGCCTTCGCCGAAAACGGCGATCTCCTGACCTGCGTCGGCGGCATGGGCGTCTACAAGGTCTCGCCGGCCGGCGCGGTCTCGCGCGTCACCGATGAGACCAACCGGAGCTGGCTCTCGGTCATCGACGATTCCCGCCTTCGTCTCCCCGACGACCTCGACGTGGCGCCGGACGGGCGCATCTTCTTCAGCGAGGCGACGATCCGCTATGAAATGGCGGACTGGGTGGTGGACGCGCTGGAGGGCCGCGGCAACGGCCGCCTGATCTGCCACGACCCGGCCACCGGCAAGACGAAAACGCTGCTGCGCGGCCTGATTTTCCCGAACGGCATCACCATCTGCCGCGACGGGCAATCACTACTCTTCGCCGAGACCTGGGCCTGCCGCATCTCCCGCTACTGGTTCGACGGCCCGAACAAGGGCAGGCGCGAGGTGCTGATCGCCAATCTTCCCGGCTATCCCGACAACATCAACCGGGGCTCGGACGGCACCTTCTGGGTGGCACTCCTCGGCCTGAGGACACCCACCTTCGACCTTGCCATGAAGAAACCCAGCTTCCGCCGTCGCATGGCCCGTCGCATTGCCGCCGACGAGTGGCTGTTCCCCAACGTCAACCGCGGCTGCGTCGTGCAGGTTTCGGAAAGCGGCGACATCCTCGACGTGCTCTGGGACCTGGCCGGCGAAAACCATCCGTCGATAACCTCGACCTGCGAGCACAAGGGCTACCTCTATCTCGGCGGCGTCTCCAACAACCGTATCGGTCGCATACCGTTGCCGGATGCCGATCAGGAATGGACGGCCCGCAAGGACTACTGGGGGAAGGACTAATGGGCATGTTCTCCCGCATTTCCGCTCTGTTCGGCCGAAGCGACGAGGATGCCCTGAGCGTCCCGCCGATGGACGGCGCCCTCAAGCCCAACACCCTGCTGGATACGGCGGAGCGTGTGCTGGACCTGCCTTATATCGACAATCTCGTCGCATCCGCAGACGGCGGGCTCCATTGCTCCAGCGGCAACCGCCTCTTCCGCATCGACCTGCAAGCCTCGACCGCCAAGCTCGTGCGCGAATTCGACGGCCGGATCAGCATGCTCACCACCCGGCCGGGCAGCGGTCTTGCCATAGCCTGCGAGGGTGCGGGACTCACCATCGTTGACGAGACCGGCGCCATCCGTTCGATCGACCTGCCGAAGGACCATGCCGCCTGCGTCACCGCCGGCCTCTTCGAAGACGACGACACCCTGCTGCTCGCCATCGGCTCTCGCCAGCACGCCATGGCAGACTGGAAGCGCGATCTGATGAGCCACGGCGCCACCGGGATGGTTATCCGCCACACCATCTCGACCGGGCGGACCGACACCCTCGAAAGCGGCCTTGCCTTCCCCTACGGGCTGGCGCGGCTGCCCGATGGCACGATCGCCGTAACCGAAAGCTGGCGCCATCGTATCGTCACGGTAAAGCCCGGCAATCCCCGCCCCTCTCCCGTGCTGCAGGATCTGCCGGCCTATCCCGCCCGCCTCGCGCCGGCTTCCGGCGGCGGTTACTGGCTGGCGCTCTTCGCGCCGCGGCGGCAATTGACCGAACTCGTGCTGCGTGAGGACGACTACCGCATGGAGATGATGGCGACGATCCAGCCCGAGGCCTGGATCGGGCCTGATTTTGCCGATGGTGGCAATGCGGAGCAGCCGCTGCAATCCGGTTCCGTTCGGCAGATGGGGATCATGAAGCCCTGGGCGCCCTCGCGCTCCTACGGCATGGTGGTCCGTCTCGACGCAGCGTTGCAGCCCGTGGCGAGCTACCATTCACGCGCCGACGGTAAGGTGCACGGCATCGCCTCCGTCGCCGAGGTTGGAGGCTCGCTCTACGCCGCTTCGCGCGGCGCGGGCATGCTCGTCCGCCTCGATCCGACATCGGGGACAACGCCATGACCGATATCGTCGAATTCAGGAACGCCACCAAGGAATTCCGCAGCGTCGCCGCCTTCAGGAATGTGAACTTCACCCTGCGCAAGGGCGAGGTGCATGCGCTTCTCGGCGAAAACGGCGCGGGCAAGTCGACCCTCACCAAGGTCCTGGCCGGACTCTATCCGCTGACCGCCGGCGACATGCTGGTCGAAGGAAAACCGTGCAGCTTCACGTCCCCCGGCGATGCCCTGTCGCACGGCGTCGCGATGGTCTTCCAGGAGACCAACCTCATCCCCTCGATGACCGTCGCGCAGAACCTTTTCCTCGGCGAGGAGAATTTCTTCAACCGGCTGCGCGGCATCAACATCAAGGCGCAACAGCAGTTGCAGCGGCTGAGCTTCCATGTGGAGCCGACCGCGCTCGTCTCCTCGCTGGGCGCGGCCAAGAAGCAGATGGTCGAGATCGCCCGCGCCGTCCAGCACAACGCCCGCATCTTCATCTTCGACGAGCCGACGGCAACGCTGACGCCGGAGGAAAAGCAGCATTTCTTCACGCTGGTCGAGCGGCTGAAGGCCGACGGCGGTTCGATCATCTTCATCAGCCATGCGCTGGAAGAGGCGCTGGCGATCGCCGACCGCATCAGCATCCTGCGCGACGGCGAACTCGTCGTGACCGACGATAAGGTGAATTTCACCCGCGACAGCATCATTCAGGCAATGGTCGGCCGCCAGCTGAAGGACGAGCTCTACGGCAATCCGGCGAGACGCACCGGGCGTCCGGCCGGGCGCAAGGTGCTGGCGCTGGAAAACGTCTCCATGGGCAAGGCGGTGCGCAGCGCCACGCTCTCGATCTTTTCCGGCCAGATCACCGGCATGTTCGGGCTGGTCGGCGCGGGACGCACGGAAATGATGAAGATCGCGGCCGGCGTGCTGAAGCGCGACGTCTTCCACGGCGGCCGTATCAAGCTGAACGGCAAGGCGGTGCGCTTCAACGTCCCGCGCGGCGCCGTCAACAACCGCATCGCCTACATAACCGAGGATCGCAAGCTCGACGGGCTGTTCGACACGATGGGCATTGCCCAGAACATCTTCTACGGCAAGCTCGTGAGGCGCGCGAACCCGGCATCCATCGTAACCATGGCGCATGTCCGGCGCGATGCGGCGGAATGGATGGCGAAGCTCAGCATCCGCACCATCCGGGAAAACGCCAAGGTCGTCGAACTTTCGGGCGGCAATCAGCAGAAGGTGGTCATCGCCAAGAGCCTGATCCAGGCGCCGGAGCTGATCATCTTCGACGAGCCGACGCGCGGCGTCGATGTCGGCGCCATCGCCGAGATCCATGACATCATCCAGAAACTCGCGGATTCCGGCGCCGCGGTCGTCGTCATCTCCTCCTACCTGCCCGAAATCCTCGCGATCTCGGACCGCATCCTCGTCGCAAGGCAAGGCCGCATCGTCGAGGAACTGGCCATCGACGAGGCGACGGAGGAGAAGATCATGTACGCGGCGGTGCATTGATGCCCGCCGGCCGGGAGATAACCATCGTCGAGGTCGGCCCCCGCGACGGCCTGCAGAACGAGAACGGCGTGATCTCCACGCACGACAAGGTGGAACTCATCCGTCTGCTTGCGGGAGCGGGCCTCGCCCGTATCGAGGCGACCGCCTTCGTCTCTCCTAAATGGGTGCCGCAGATGGCCGACCACGATGCCGTCATGCGGCATGCGGTCCGCCGTGACGGGTTGCGGCTGTCCGCTCTCGTTCCGAACGAGAAGGGAGCGCTCGCCGCAATCGCCGCCGGCGCGCAGGAACTGGCCGTCTTCGCCAGCGCGTCCGAGACATTCGCGATGAAGAACACCAACTGCACGATCGCCGAAAGCATCGAACGTTTCGCCCCCGTGCTGGCACTGGCCAGGGACAATGGCCTGCCGGTTCGCGGCTACGTCTCCTGCGCCGTGGACTGCCCCTATGAAGGCGCGATTGCACCGGCGGCCGTGGCATCGGTCTCGGAGCGGCTTGCAAACATCGGCTGTGCGGAGATCGCCGTCGCCGACACGATCGGCCGCGCCGCGCCGGAGCGTGTAGACGACATGCTGCGGGCCGTTCTCGATATCATGCCCGTCGAGCGGCTGGCCTGCCATTTTCACGATACGTCCAGCATGGCGCTCGCCAATGTCGATGTCGCGCTCGACCACGGCATCCGGGTCTTCGACAGCGCTGCAGGCGGCCTGGGTGGGTGCCCCTATGCGCCCGGTGCCGCGGGCAATCTTGCGACCGGTCGGCTTGCGAGACATCTTTCCAGCCTGGACTATCAACATCGCATCGATCTTTGCCTACTCGACCACGCCGAACAGTTTGCAAGGAAATTGAGCGCCCACGCTAAACGATCTCCGAAATTCGTTTGACTGCTCTTGATGGGAAGCGAACCGTCGGCGTGGGCTTTCAGTTCGTCACGCGCTAGAGTATGTCTGGTTCAGTCTGAACCAGACATACTCTAAGAGTCGGACTCTAAGACAGCAAAACGGGCTCAGAAGATGAGGATCGCCCTGGACGGTTCCTCCGCCGCAATGGTCGCCTTACGGATCTGGTTTTCCTTCCTCAACTCGCCTGCTTCAACACATTCGGAACGGCTTCTCCGGGCGTGCCGAGCCAGACGCCGAGGTCGCGCAGGCGGGCTTGAACATCGGCTGCCGGAACCTGCGAGGTCGGCACGCCGCGCTTGGCGGCGAACGCCGCAGCGATTGCAACGGCCTCACCCGTCATGGTGCAGGCCGGGACGTTTCGGGTCGAACCGAACGCAATCTCGTCGACGGAAATGCAGCGCCCGGCAAGCAGGATGTTGTCGATCCCGAGCGGCACGAGGCAGCGATAGGGAATGCCGTAGCCCACGCCGACATGGTCCATGATGGCGCGGCTGCCACCGGGCTCATGCACATCGACCGGCGAATTGCACAGGCCGATCGCGTCGTCGAAGCGACCGTTGCCGCGCACGTCGGCCTCCGTCAGCACATAGTTCCCCGTGATCCGCCGCGTCTCCCGGACGCCGAGCTTGGGCGCCACTTCAAGGAAAATCGCATCCTCGAAACCCCTGACGTAGCGTTGCAGGAAGTCGAAGGCGCAATAGGCCTGCTTGCGGATCTCGATCTCGGCACGGCTGAGATCACGGTCATCAAGGCCATTGCCCTGGAAACGGGTGACGTTGACGCTGATCTCGCCGGGGATCAGGCCGGTCTTCATCGTGATGTGGTCCTTGGGGATGATCCAGTCGAACCCTTCGGCAACCTTGTCCTTGATGCGCTGCTGGAAGCCCGTCAGCAGGACGGCCATGGCGTAGTCTCCGTTGCGGTTGCCCGCCTCCTTCGGATAGACGACCTCCCACATGTCGGCGCGATTGGCCTCGCAATCGGCAATCAGGGCCGGGACATTGACGTTCAGCACGCGGAAATAGGAGGTGATCGGCTGGGTCAGCCCGTCGCCCTTGCGACCGAGCATGAAGTCCGCCCCGGCAAGTTCCGCGACGTCACCGTCTCCCGACGCATCGATAAAGGCCTTCGCGAGCACCAGGCTCTCGCCGGATTTGGTGCGGATCATCAGCCCGTGAACCGCGCCCTCCTTCATCACCGTCTGCACGACATTGGCACGCAGCAGCACCTCCACGCCGGACTCCTCGACCATTTCGATGATGACGCGCTGCATCACCTCCGCATCGAAGGTGCCGGTGTACTTGCCCCAGTAGGATTCGCGCACCCGCCCGTCGGCCCCGCGATAGCCCACGCAACGGTCCAGCATCTCCTCGAAGATTTTCGAGTTGATGAGGCCTGTCGGCTTGGTGAGCCGGCCGCCGGTGATGAGGCCGCCGAGAAAGCCGGTGCCCTCGAGGAGCAGCACCTTCGCCCCCTCGCGGGCGGCCCGGATGGCGGCAACGATGCCGGAGGAGCCAGCACCGGTGACCACCACGTCATAAGAGCCGAACAGGTTCATCAGTCATTCCTTTCGAGAAAGCGTCGGCCGGCCTCAGCCATCAGCCGGTATATTCCATGATGTAGAGACCGGCATTGTAGTCGGTCACGTAGACGAGGCCGGCCTTGTCGACGAAGATGTCGCAGGACTGGATGATCGGCTTCTTGCCGGGGCGCTTGTCCATGAGGCCTGCCGGCGGCGGCGGCACCAGCGCGCCCACCTCCTTCGGCTGGTAGGCATTGGATATATCGTAGACGCGCACGCCGGCATTCTGCCAGGTCGAAAAGATCAGTGACGAACTCTGGAAGCTGCCCGGCCGGTTCTCGTGGATGTTGTGCGGCCCGTAATGGGCGCCCTTGTGCGTATAGTCCTGATCCGACGGCGGCGGCATGGTGGCGATCGGAACGGGATTGGCGGGATTCTTGATGTCGAAGATCCAGATGTTCTTGAGCCCGTCCTCGAAATCGTCGAGCACCGCTTCGTCGAGAACCACGAGCAAGTCGCGTCCGGCAATCGGCAGGCAATTGTGCGTGCCGCCCTGGAAGGGTGGCGACCAGTTGATATGGCGGATCAGCGATGGCCTGGCGCGGTCGGCGACATCCATCACCACGAGACCGGCATCCCGCCAGGCACCCCAGGCAATATCTCCGTCGACGATGGCGTGGTGCAGGCCGAACTTGGCATTGGCTGGCCAAGCCGGTGTCTCGCCGGCGGCAAGGTTCATGCCGGGCAGCGCATAGCGGCCCGCTTCCCGGGGATTGGCCGGGTCGGACATGTCCACGGTCATGAAGATAAAGTCGGTGTAGCCATCGAGCAGCGCCGAGACATAGGCCCATTTTCCGCCCGTCCACCAGATCCGGTGAATGCCGCCGGAAACGGGCATGAAACCGATACGGCGCGGTTCGCCCGGCCTGGTCGCAATGTCATAGACTGCAAGACCGGCATCCCAGTTCCTTGCCGTTTTCGGCGCAGCCGTTCCGAGCGCCGTGCCGGCTGCGGCCTTGTAGTAAGACGCCTCGTCCGCGAAGGCAGCGTCTGCGAAGACGTCCTTGCCGTGGATAACGAGCAGGAGACCGTCGGCGACCTGGAGGTGCACGTTCCAGGTGTTCGGCGGTGCCTGAACATAGCCGGCCGCCTTGGGATTGGCGGGATCGCGCACATCGACGATGGAAAACCCCTGGCTGAACAAATGTCCCACATAGGCATACCCGCCTTCCACCATTACCTGGATGCCGTCGCGCAGCCCCCCCTGGTCGGAATGGCCGACGAGCCGCATGTTGCGGGCATGGTCGGGCTTCATAATCTCTGTCGTCATGCGTCAATCCGTTCATTTTACTCAAGCGTTCGGCGGGGCGCGTCTCAGCGCGCCCCGCCTTACCTGGAGGTCAGCCTTTGACCATGTTGCCCCAGTTTTCCTCGCTGTCGACATTCTCCTTCCAGATCATTACCGGCTGGATCAGCGTGTCCTTGTTGACCGGCTTGCCGCTGAAATGGTTCTCCATCTCCTGAACGATGGAGGTTCCCATGGAGAACGGATTCTGGCCGACGTCGGCCGTCTGCGTTCCCTCGCGGATGCGCTGAAGGCCGAGCGGCGTGCCGTCGAAGCCGATCACCGGCACATGACCTTCTTCGCCGTTGAGCTTCAACCGGTCGATCTGGCGCAGACCCGAGACCACGCCACGGATCATCTCGTCATTGTGGGCCCAGATGGCAGCGACGTTCGGATCACGCGTGAAGGAATCAACCGTCAGCGTCTGGGCATTGTCCGCGGTCCATTCGGCCTTCAGGGTTTCGATCGTGATATCCGGATATTTCGCTTCCATCTGCTCGTGGAAACCCTGATAGCGCTTTTCCGACTGGCCGGAGCCGATCGCGCCGCGCACTTCCAGCACACGCCCCTTGCCACCCGTCAGCTTTGCGACGGCATCGGCAGCAGCCCGCCCGCCGGCAACGTCATCGAAGGTGTTGTAGGCGACCCATTCGCCTTCCGGCGGGAGGTTTTCGAGCATGAAGAGCGGGATCTTGGCCTCGTTGGCCTTGCGGACGCCGCCCTGCAACAGCTTGGCATCGACCGGGTTAAGCAGGATGATGTCCGGCTGCTTGGAGAGCACGTCCAGCATTTGCGTCGTCTGGGTTGAAGCATCGCCCTTGCCGTCATAGACGGAGATGGTCATGCCCTTCTCTGCCGCCAGTTTCTTCACGTGATCGACGAGCGTGACCTGGTATTCATACTGAAGGCCGAAGGCGATGTAGGCGAGGTTCTTGCCCTTCAGCGCGCTGTCTTCGGCCTGAGCGACCCCCGGCAGTGCGACGGCACCCGTCATCATGAGGGCAGCGCCTGCTGCAAGCTGCAAAAGTGTACGACGTGTCGTCGGCATTCTGGTCTTCGTGTCCATGCTGTTTCCTCCCAATTGGACCCGTGGCCACCCTCATCGGGTGGTATTGCCATTCCCGCCTCACCGTTCTTCCGGGCAAAGCGATCCCGTTCACCCCCAAAGGGGACGCATATCTCTTCCAGATCATGTGTTTGTTTGACTGGCGCGACGCGGACGTCACGCCGGGTATTTCAAGCTTTCCGGGATTTCGCCACCTTGGTGGCGATCACCTTCTTGCGCATGCCCGACTCCAGGTAGCTGCGGCGATAGACATCGAGCGCGGCCGCCGCAGCAATCACCAGGCCGGAGACGACCGAGTCCCAGTTCGGCGGCACGTTGAGCAGGTTGACCGAATTCTGGACCAGCCCAAGCAGCAGCACCCCCAAGAGCATGCTTCCGATATTGCCCTCCCCCCCGAACAGGCTGACGCCACCGATGACCACCGCCGCGATGACCGCAAGTTCAAGACCCTGCGCTGCCGTGGCCGCCCCGGCCTCGAAGCGCGCCGTGATCAGGAGGCCGGCAATTGCCGACATCAGGCCGGAGATCATGAAGGCGATGATGATGACGCGCTCGGTGTTGATGCCGGCAAGCCGCGCAGCCAGCGGATTTCCGCCGGTCGCATAGACGGACCGTCCAAAAGACGTGCGCGACAGCACGACCTGCGCAATCACGGCCAGGGCGAGCGTGAGCACAATCACCGCGGGGATGCCGAACAGGCGCGCAGCCTGAAGATCGACGAAGAACTGGGGGACCGGCGCAATATTGGTGCCGCCGGAATAGATGTAGGCCATGCCGCGTCCGATCGTCATCGTGGCAAGGGTCGCGATCAGTGCCGGAATGCGCAGTTTGGTGACGGCGAGGCCATTCACCAGGCCGACCCCGAGACCTACCAGCAGCGCGACCAGGACGCCGATTTCCGGCGAAAAGCCCTGGAACTGCACCAGCCCCACGGAGAGAACGGAGGAGAGCACCAGAACCGACGCGACGGAGAGGTCGATGCCGGCGACCAGGATGACGAAGGTCTGGCCGATCGCCACGACCGCGATGATCGTCGCCGATTGCAGCACATTCTCGATGTTGCGCATCGTTGCGAAGACCGGGCTGAGGACGCTCATAATGCTGCCGCCGAGCAGAATGATCGCAAGAAGGCCGACGCTCTGCATCAAATCGATGAACGATATGCGTCCGCGAAGTCCGGATAGCTTGCCGGAATCCAAGGGGGCGACATCGCTCATCGGTGTGTTCTCCAGTGCCATTTTCAATCTCTCTCCCCGACGTCAGCCCGTCGTCGCATAACTCATGATGGTCTCGCTGGTGGCCTGCGACCGGCTGAGCGACGCTGATATCCGCCCCGCCCGCATCACCAGAACGCGATCCGACAACGACAATATTTCCGGCAGTTCCGAGCTGATCAGCAGGATGGCCATGCCACTTTCGGCGAGCCGGACGATCAGGTCGCTGATTTCCGATTTGGCGCCGACGTCGATGCCTTTGGTCGGCTCGTCGAGGATCAGCACCTTGGGTTGCCGCGCCAGCCACCGGCCGAGCACGACTTTCTGCTGGTTGCCGCCCGACAGCGTGGACACCCGCACTTTCGACGAGGGCGCCTTGACGGCGAGGCTGCGCATTTCGCGGTCCGCAATCTCGTCTTCAAGCGCATTCGACAGAAAACCGAACCGCGAGACCCGGTCGAAGAGGCTCAGCGTCATGTTGCTACGCACGCTCATCAGGCCAACCAGGGCCTGCCGGCGCCGGTCTTCCGGGACGAGGCCGATGCCGGCATCGATCGCGGCCTTCGGGTCGTTCGGCTTCACCCGCCGCCCCGCAATTTCCACGGTCCCTGTATTATAGGGATCGATCCCGAAAACGCAGGCGGCTGTCTCGCTTCGCCCTGCCCCGACGAGCCCCGCCATGCCGACGATTTCACCCGCACGCACATCGAACGAAATGTCGTCGAGCACCCCATCGCGCGACAGGTTGCTGACCCGCATGACCACCTCGCCGATCGGCCGCAGCTTGTGCTGCGTTTCACGCACTTCCCGGCCGACCATCATGCGGATGACCTTGTCGTGGTCGAGCTCGGCAATCGGCTTCGTCCCCACCAGCCGACCGTCTCTGAGTACCGTCACGCGATCGGCGATGGCGAAGACCTCCTCGAGCCAATGCGAGACGAAGACGATGCCGAGGCCATTGGCCTTCAGGTCCTCGACGACACGAAAGAGGCGGTCGATCTCCGGCGGCGACAGCGATGTCGTCGGCTCGTCCATGACGAGGATTTTCGAATCCTCCGAAATGGCGCGAGCAATCTCGACGAGTTGCTGATCGGCGGGCGAAAGCCGGCCGGCCGGCGTTGATATGTTGAGATGCGGCGCCACACGGGCGACCGCCGCACGCGCCCTCTCTTTCTGCCGCTGCATCGAAAGCCAGCCATAACGCCCCGGCCAGCGCCCGAGCATGATGTTCTCGGCGACCGACATGGCGGGCACGAGATGCGCATCCTGGTGGATCGTCGCCACACCGATCCGGTGCGCCGCCGCAGGATCGGCTTGCAAGGGTACGCCGTCGACGGTGATGTCGCCACGGTCCGGCGTGTAGAAACCCGCCATCAGCTTGATGAGCGTCGATTTTCCGGCACCATTCTCGCCGAGAAGGGCCGTAACCTCGCCGGCACGGACGTCAAAATCGACATTGTCGAGGGCAAGCACGCCCGGGAAGGATTTGGTGACGCCGCGCGCCAGCAAAATCTCGCGTCGTGCGTCGATCGGCAGCTGAGCTGCAACGGCTGCCTCCACGCCGCTCATGACAGAGACCCCCTCGCCTGACGGCGGCGGCACATCGTCCAAACCATTTCAATCCTCCTCCGTCAGGGCACGCATTCCTCCGGCGCGCCTTGCGAAACTGCGGCTTCGCTGCTGACGAAAGGCACGCTAGATGTGGCGCCTCAACTTGTCAACTGGTCGAGGCAGCGGACCAGTTGATTTTTCTGCGCCCCGACCCCGCTCCAGTCAGCCGGGTCTTTAGACCCGATCACCCAGGCAGCAAAAAAGAAAAACCGCCGGGAATGAATGGAGGCCTGGCGCCAACACGCATCGACCCTTGCTTAATCAATTGAATTTAATGACAAATCCCCGAGAAGCAGGGGAAAATCGGAGTGCGGATCAAAATGGCACCCTCATTGCGTCACGCAGCCACCACACCACCCCCGCCCCAAATTTTTTATCGCCGGGGAGGTGACAGTCGGTAGCGAATGGTTTAACTGGACTATACATCAGTCCAGTCTTGGTGAACCAATGTCGAGCCTTCCCTTATCGCCCCTGCACGAGACAATCCACAAACAGACCGCCAAGGACATGATCCGGGACAAGATCATTTCCATGATTGCCTCCGGAATTCTGCAACTGGGCGACGAGCTTCCGAGCGAACGAGAGCTTTCCACGATGCTGGCCGTCAGCCGGGAAACCGTTCGCGGCGCGATCCAGCTGCTTGCCGGCGAGGGCGTCGTCCAGGTCTCGCAAGGCGCGCGAACCCGTGTCGCCCGCATCGACGTAACGGTTCGAACGCAGCGCATCGGCGTGACCAACCCCACCTCCATCAACGGCTACAGCCTGGAGGCCGTTCACGCGGCGCGGCTTCTCGTCGAGACCGCGGTGGCCGCCGATGCCGCACGCAATCTCAGCGCGGACGATATTCGTCGCCTCGAAGACTCGATTGCCGCCCAGGAACAGGCTTTTGACGATCCGATCCGCTTCCTGATCTGCGACCGCGAGTTTCACCTGACGATCTACTATGCGTCCACGAACCGGCTGCTCGCCGATTTCGTGGTCGACCTCTACACCTACATGCTCGACCATCGCCGCATCGCGATGGGCCAGCCGGGTGCGATCGAGAAAAGCCTGGAAGACCACCGCTTCATCGTGAGGGCGCTGAAGATGCGCAACCCTGAAGCCGTGGCGGCAGCGTTTTCCGAACACATCCTGCGCATTCACGACACATCGCGCGCCGTCGACGAGGGCGGTCTCGCGCACGCCGGCAAGAAAGCCGCGGAGGCGGTGCCATTCGACGCCGCCGGCAGAAAGTAAGGAGTCGGCTCATATGAACATTCTGATACTTGGCGCGGCCGGCATGATCGGGCGCAAGTTGGTGCGCGCACTCTTGCAGGCCGGCAACGTGGCCGGCAGGCCGATACGCCGCCTGACCCTTGCCGATATCGCAGCGCCCGAAAAACCCGACTTCGACGGAGAGGTCGAAACCATTGCGATCGATCTCTCGCGCGAAGATGCCGCCGCCGCGCTCATCGCCTCCCGTCCGGATATCATATTCCATCTGGCCGCCATCGTATCGGGCGAGGCCGAGGCCGACTTCGAGAAAGGCTACAGCGTCAATCTCGGCGGCACCTATTCGCTGTTTGAAGCCATACGCCGTGCCGGCCTGGAACGTCCCTACACACCACGCGTGGTGTTCACCTCTTCGATCGTGGTTTTTGGCGAGCCTCTGCCGCCGGTGATCAGCGACACCCATTGCCTCACCCCGCTCACGAGCTACGGCACGCAGAAGGCGATCGGCGAGCTTCTTCTGGCGGACTATTCCCGAAAGGGCTTCTTCGACGGCATCGGAATTCGCCTGCCGACCATCTCGATCCGGCCGGGCAAGCCCAACAAGGCCGCCTCGGGCTTTTTCTCATCCATTCTGCGGGAGCCGCTGATCGGCCAGGAGGCCATCCTGCCCGTCAGCGAGACTGTGCGCCACTGGTTCGCCAGCCCGCGCGCTGCCACCGGTTTCCTGCTGCATGCCGCCGAACTCGACACCGGGTCGCTCGGCCAGTTGCGCACCATCACGATGCCGGGCCTTTGCGCGACGGTCGGCGACCAGATCGAGGCGCTTCGCCGTGTGGCAGGCGATGCGGCGACAAAGCTCATCCATCGTCAACCGGATGAGACGATTGCCGGCATCATCGCCGGCTGGCCGCAGGGCTTTGATGCAAAACGGGCCGAAGCCCTCGGTTTCCGCGGCGAAACGTCCTTTGAAGAGATCATCCGCGTCCATATAGAGGATGAACTGGAAAACCAGGTTCGGGAGCACGCCTGACATGCTGCTTGGCGCCATTGCAGACGATTTCACCGGTGCAAGCGACCTGGCAAACACGCTGGCAAAGGGCGGCATGTCGACCGTCCAGTTTTCAGGCATCGGTCACACCGTGCCGGATTGCGAAGCCGGCGTCGTCGCCCTCAAGACGCGCTCCATTCCCGCAGCCGATGCCGTTTCGCAATCCCTTGCCGCGGCGCACTGGCTTCTGGACCAGGGCTGCGAACAGATCATCTTCAAATATTGCTCGACATTCGATTCCACGCCGAAAGGCAATATCGGCCCGGTCGCAGAAGCCCTGCTCGACCTGTTGGGCGCCGAGACGGCGGTTGTCTGTCCGGCCTTTCCGGGCGCGGGCCGGCGCATTTTCATGGGACATCTCTTCGTCGGGGATCGCCTGCTGTCCGAAACGGGCATGCGGCATCATCCCCTGACGCCGATGACCGATCCCGACATCCGCCGCTGGCTGTCCCTCCAGACCGCCGGCAATGTCGGCGGCGTCACTCTCGACACCGTTCGCGCCGGCGTCGATGCCATGTGGGCCGCATTTGCAACCGAGGCGCAGGCAGGCCGCCGGCTGGTCGTCACCGACGCCGTTGCCGATGAAGACCTCATGACGATCGGCGCCGCGATTGCCGACCACAAGCTGATCACGGGCGGATCCGGCATCGCGCAGGGCCTGCCGCGGAACTTTCGCGCCAAGGGCAAGCTTTCCGAAATGCCTGCGGAATTGCCGGCCGTCGCCGGGCCGGGCATCGTTCTGTGCGGATCATGTTCGACAGCCTCGCAGCAGCAGGTTGCCTTCTACGCGACGAACCACCCCTCATTCGCCATGGATCCTTCGGCTCTCATGCGCGGCGAGATAACGCTCAACAATGTCGCAGGCTGGATTCGGGACCAGGGAACGCAAACACCGATCGTCTATTCGACCGCCGCCGAAGACACGGTTGCCGATGCGCAGGCGCGGTTCGGCCGCGCGGCCGTCGCGGCGAAGATCGAAGACTTCTTCGCCACCCTCGCCCGCCACCTCGCCGATACGGGAACACGACGCATCGTCGTCGGTGGGGGAGAGACATCCGGCGCCGTTGTCGAAGCGCTCGAACTGTCCAGCATGCAGGTCGGGCCCGAGATCGACCCGGGCGTCCCGGTGCTCGTCGGCGCGCGCAACGGTCCGCTGGGACTGGCGCTGAAAAGCGGAAACTTCGGCGCAGCGGACTTCTTCGAGAAGGCACTCAAGCAGGTAGGGCAGCGATGAACGAAGCAATCGTGCGCGCGGCTATCGTCAAATGGGGAAAATCGCTGTTCGACCGCGGGCTGACGGCCGGCTCGTCCGGCAACATGTCCGCACGCATCGAGAATGGTTTCATCGCGACACCGACGAATTCCTGCCTCGGATTTCTCGAGCCCGACCGTCTGTCGAAGCTCGATGCAAACGGCAACCACATTTCGGGCGACCAGCCGACAAAGGAACTGCCATTGCATTTCGCCTTCTACGAAGGCCGCACATGCGGCGCCGTGGTGCATTTGCACTCGACCTATGCCACGGCGCTCTCCTGCCTGTCGGACACGGATCCGCAAGACGCCCTTCCGCAGATCACGCCCTATGTCGTGATGCGCGTGGGCCGGGTTCCGGTCGTGCCCTATACGCGGCCGGGTTCTGCGGAGGTCAAACCGCTCATCGCAAGGATCGTCGCCGACCATAGCGCCGCCCTCCTCGAAAACCATGGGCCGATCGTCTCCGGCGCCACACTCGACGCCACGGTGTTTGCCATCGAGGAACTGGAAGAGGCGGCAAGGCTCGCAATCCTCACCCGCGGCCTGCCGGTCAGGCACTTGTCGAAGGCAGCCATCGACGATCTCAACGCCACCTTCAAGCTACGGTGACTCATGCCGAAATTTTCCGCCAATCTCGGGTTCCTCTGGCCCGATCGCCCCTTGCTCGACCGTATCGATGCCGCCGCCAGGGCCGGGTTTCGTGCAGTGGAACTGCATTGGCCCTATGACGTGCCGGCCGGCCATGTGAAGGAACGCTGCGCCAATCACGGCCTTGAGCTGCTGGGCATCAATACACCACTCGGCAATGTCGAAAATGGTGATTTCGGACTGGGCGCCCTGCCCGGCCGTGAAGCGGATTTCAAGGATACGTTTCGGCAATCCCTCGCGTGGGGCGAAATCGCCGGTGCCTCCGCCATCCATGTCATGGCTGGTGTCGTTGCGCCCGATCAAAAGCGGGAAGGCCGCAGGACGCTTGTCGAAAACCTGCGGAAAGCCGCGGCCATGGCGCCCGCAATGACACTTCTGCTGGAAGGCCTCAACCACCGCGACAAGCCCGGCTACTTCTATTCCACGATCGGCGAGAAAGCGGACATCATCGCCGAGGTCGGCGCGCCGAATGTGAAGATCATGTTCGACATCTACCATGTCGGCGTTTCCGAAGGAGATATTTTCCGGAAGCTCGAAACCTACTTCCCGCTGATCGGCCATGTCCAGATCGCCGCCGTGCCGAGCCGCGCGGAGCCCGACGAAGGAGAGGTTCACTATGCCCATGCGTTCGATGAACTCGACCGCCTCGGCTACGGTGGCTGGGTCGGCTGCGAGTACAAACCGCGCGGCGGCACGGATGATGGGCTGGCCTGGACGAAAACGCTGAACGTCACGCTTTGAAGAGGGAGGAGAACCACATGCTTGCCACGAAAACCGTGCTGACACTCGCGGCGGCCAAGAGGATCGCTGCGGCCTGCGAGGCGGAAGCCAGAAGGCTGGAGCTGAGGCTCGTCATCGCGGTCGTCGACGACGGCGGCCATCTCGTGCTGCTTCAGCGCGACGACGACGCCCAGATCGGCAGTGTCGAGATCGCCACGTTGAAGGCCCGGACTGCGGTGCTGTTTCGTCGCCAGACCAGGGATTTCCAGGACGTCGTCGAAGGAGAAGGCCGCCTGGCGCTGCTTTGCATTCCGAACGGCATCCCCCTCGACGGCGGCGTTCTCCTCAAGGCCGGCGACGAGATCATCGGCGCGATCGGCATCTCGGGCGCAAGCGACGAGGCCGACGGCGACATCGGCCGCGTCGGTGCGGCACTCCTTAAAACCCTTGACCCGGTGATGTCAGGTTAAATTTGCCGCGAGCATGAGGACAGATCGCCCATGCTTAACGCTTCAAACCGCAATCACGCGATACCTGAGGCCGACTCTTAAAAGCAGATCAACCGCTGATCGCCTTTACCTCCAGGAAGTCTTCGAGCCCCCACTTGCCGCCTTCGCGGCCATTGCCGGACTGCTTGAAGCCACCGAAAGGGCTGCCGGGAGCACGGCTCTTGCCGTTGATCTGGATCATGCCGGCACGGATGCGGCGCGCCACGCGCTGGGCCTTTTCCGGACTGCCCGTCTGGATGTAGCCGGACAGGCCGTAGGGCGTGTCATTGGCGATGCCGACCGCTTCGTCCTCGGTGTCGAAGGGGATCATCACCAGCACGGGTCCGAAAATTTCCTCCTGGGCGATGGTCATGGCGTTATGGACACCGGCAAACACCGTCGGACGGACAAAATACCCGCGGTCGAAACCGTCGGGCCGGCCGGGGCCGCCGGCAACGAGGGTCGCACCCTCGGCAATGCCGGTTTCGATCAGCTGCTGGACCTTGTTGAACTGCACGTCCGAAACCAGCGGGCCGATATGGTCGCCATCCTTGGCCGGATCGCCGACGACATAGCCGGCGGCAATGCCGGCGGCGAACTTGACCGCCTGGTCATACACCGGGCGTTCCACCAGCATGCGCGTGGGCGCATTGCAGGATTGCCCGGTGTTCTGGAAGCAATGGGCAAGGCCGCGGCCGATCGCGTCCTCGAGATCGGCGTCGGCAAAGACGATGTTGGGAGACTTGCCGCCGAGTTCCAGCGAGACCCGCTTGACGTTTCCGGCTGCCGAACGCGAGACGGCCATGCCGGCGCGCGTCGAGCCGGTAAACGACATCATGTCGACGTCTGGATGGCTTGAGAGCGCGTCTCCGACGATATGTCCCTCGCCGTTCACCAGATTGAAAACGCCGGCGGGCAGGCCCGCTTCATCGACGATTTCCGCAAAAAGCATGGCCGACATCGGTGCAATCTCGGAGGGCTTCAAGATGACGGTGCAGCCGGTCGCGATCGCCGGGATCACCTTCAGGGCGATCTGGTTCATCGGCCAGTTCCACGGCGTGATCAGCCCGCAGACGCCGATCGGTTCATGAACGATCTTTTCCTGCGGGTTGGCCGCGTCGAGCGCATGTTCGAAGGTGAAGGTCCGCAGCGTGTTCAGGAACGCTTCCATATGGTAAAGGCCGGCGGCGGCCTGCGCATCCCGGGCAAGGCGGATCGGGGCGCCCATTTCCTTCGAAATGGCGTCCGCCATCTCTTCCATCCGCGACCAGTAGACCGCAACGATCTTCTCGATCATAGACAGGCGCTCGTCCTTCGGCGACCGGCTCCAGCTCTCGAACGCCTTGCGGGCGGCAGCGACCGCCTTGTCGATATCGCCGGAGGCGCCGGCAGAGATCGTCGCATAGGCCTCTTCCGTCGCCGGGTTGATGACCGCGAGCGGCTTTGCCGCCAGCGGCGCGACCCATGTGCCGTCGATATAGAACTCTGTCTTCATGATCATGGTCGGTATCCTTCAAGTCTAGACACGGTCTGATCGACCGGCATCAATGGTCCGTTTCCAGCTGCAGTCTTCGCAGCAGTTCCTGTGCAGTGAACAGGTCGAGATGGGCGCCGCCCGCATTCTTGAACAGCGTGATCTCGCCGGCGGACGTTCGGCCCGGCCGGGAGCCGCTGCACAATTCGAACAGATCGGCCTGAATATCCACCCAGGACATAAGGCCCTTTTCGACCGGCTGGAGAAAATCGCCGCAATCGCGGCAAAGATCGCGCGTATCGGCGAAGAGGGTGGCACGGCGAATGACGTCGTCGTCGGCTTCGCGCATGTCAGGCCGCCAGCCGCCGATGAGGTCGACATGGCACCCTTCTTTCAGCAAGGCGCCCCGAATGAGGGGCTCAGTCGCCATCGTCGCGCTTGAAACGATATCAGCCAACGGCAGGACTGTTTCCAGACGTTCCACGGCGTCTATCTCGACGCCGTCTATGTGCATGTCCGCCGCCACGCGCCGGGCATTTTCGGCCGTGCGGTTCCAGATCGAGACGGTGCGCACGGACGGCCGCACGCTGACGATCGCTTCGATGATGTGGGGAACCAGCGCGCCCGCGCCCAGCACGAGCAGCGTTTCGGCATCGGGCCTCGCCAGAAGATCGACGCCGAGCGCGGAATCAGCCGCCGTCTTGCGCAGCGTGAGCGCGGTGCCATCGGCAACCAGTGCCGGCGCGCCGGTCACACCGTCAAAGGCGATGTAGAGGCCCTGGTTGGCGGGTAGTGACGGCGTCGCACGCGGATTGTCGGGGAAAATGCTGACGAGCTTGACCCCCAGCATTTCGGCGCGGCTCCACGCCGGCAGCGTCATCAGCCCGCGACCGCCCTCGCGATTGCCGGGTTCGCTCATGAACAGTTCGCCGGCATCGGGCATCGCGCCGCGATGGGCTTCACGCAACGCCGCAACGAGCGCCGGGTAATCGAGAAGACGATGGACATCACGACCGTCGATCAGATGCATGGTTCCCCCACTCCGAAATCACGCGCGATCCGCGCCCGGTATTGCTGGACCTGCTGGCCGACCTGTGCGGGCGACCAGCCCATGATATCGCTGATGCCGTCTGCAACCGTTTCGGCGATATCCAGTCCCATGCCCTCCGACCAGCCGAAGGGCACGCGGCGAAACATCAGGTCGTCGAGATTGACGACATGCTCATGTTCTGCGGCAAAACGCAGATGCGCCAGCGGGACCGTTTCTCCGCCCGTGGAAATGGTGCGGCCCGATCCGGCATCCGGAAATTGCCGGGCGGCATGGGAAATCGGGCGTGCCCGATGGCTCGGCTGGATGCGGCCGGTCACCGCCTTCGCGATGCTCGCTCCGGCATTGCGGTGCGTCATCAGGAGCCCACCGGTATAGACGAAATAGCCGGGGGCACCCTGCCCTGCCATGTCGTGCAGCAGAACCGCCTCGCAACCGTCCGGCTGTCCCGCGCGCGCTGTCCTCGGCCGTACGCCGGCCCAGTTGTAGAGCACGTCCTTGCGGCTCAGCACCATGTCCGGGAACACCGAATTGAAATCCTCCAGAAGACACGCAATCGTGTCTTCGTCCGCCCGGAATCCGGCCGGCTCGGGTTCGTGCGGCTGGTCGCGAGGTCCGAAATAATGCAGGTCCCGCCACGGAATGACATAGAACGGATCGCCGTTCGCAAGAGAGGTTTCGATGGCAATGCCACGGAATTCCGGTGGCAGGCGGACCGCGACATTGGTTCCCTTCAGGCCCTGGTTGATCTTCGGCAAGGAGAGCCCGGATATCCCGGCAATGTCATCCACCCATGCGCCGGCGGCGTTGACCACCGTGCGGGCCTCGACGGCGTCCGTCGTCTGCGTCCGGTGGTCGAGGAGGTCCAGCCGCCAGTGCCCGTCCGGCAGCCTGCTGACCGATGTCACGCCGGTATAGTTGCGAACCGTCGCGCCGAGATCGCGTGCATTGAGGATGGTGTCGACGCAGATGCGCTCCGGCCAGTCGAACTGGTATTCCGTGAAGCGGATGACGCCGGATAGCGCTTGTCCGTCGCGCAGGTGCGCCAAGGCAGGTGTGGCGGCAATCTCGTCCGCCGACATCGCTTTGAAATCGAGCGGCACGCCGCCGGGGTCGAGTGCGGCAAGCAGCCCGAAACCGAGCCGCGCCTTCCAGAGCGGAACGCCCTCATGACGGTAGAGCGGCATGTAAAAGCGGATGGCCGTCGTTCGGCCGGGCGTCGCGGTCACGAAGCGGGAGCGGTCGCGCATGGCGCGCCGCGCCAGTTCGAGATGCTCGATGGCCGTGCGGGGATTGCGGAGAAAATTCCAGATCGAACGGCCAGGTGAAAAATAGGTGAGCCCGCAATGTTGCAGCCGGCTCGACCGGCTCGACGTTCCGCTTGCAAAATCCGAGCGTTCGAGAAGCACCGTGGAAAATCCCGCCGCAGCGAGATGGTTCGCGGCGCTCGCCCCGGTTATGCCGCCGCCGATGACGGCCACGTCGAAAAGGTCCTTCCCGGCCACTAGAGGACCACGCAAAGGCGCATCGCCTCGTAGATCGAGGCGTGAACGTTGCGGCTGGCGACCGCGTCGCCGATCCTGTGCAGTTCGAACGCGCCTGCCGCCCCGCCGCGGGGTTGCGCGGTACCGCCAATCAGTGCGTCGAGATCCGTCACGCCCTCGTTGCGCGACTGGTCCCGGAGATCGTTGAATACCTCGTCGAGCGGTGTCGTGCCGCGTTCGATGACGACCTGCGAGGCGACCATGTCGAGAAGGTCGCCGGTCAGTTCGTGACGGAAGGTGGCGGTCAGGGAATTGGCGCCGTTGCGGCTGACCTTGATCAGATGGTGATCCATGGTCGAGCGAATGCCGCGCTGCTGGAACTGCTTGCGGTAGACGGCGCGCGTCGAATACTCGACCTCCTGCGCCAGGCTGTCGTCGATCGTCACCAGATGCACGCTGCAACCCTGTTCGTTCAGGTGCAAGGTCGTGGATATGCCCTCGTGGCGGCCGGTGCCGTCATAGACGATGATGTCGCCCGAACGGTCGGTCGTGGTGCTCAGAATATCCCACACGGTCTGACAGTGTTCGGCGCCGTCGAGCCAATCCACATCCGGCAGGCCGCCCGTGGCGACGATGACGACGTCCGGGTTTTCGGCAATCACATCCTCGGCGCTCGCATAGGTGTCGCAACGCAGGTCGACGCCGAGACGCGCCAGTTCGGCGGTGCGCCAGTCGATGATGCCGATGAGATCGCGGCGCTGGCTCGCGCGGCAGGCCAATAGCAATTGCCCGCCCGGCTGGCTCCCCGCTTCGAACAGCACGACCTCATGTCCGCGTTCGGCACAGACGCGCGCGGCCTCCAGCCCCGCCGGCCCGCCGCCGACGACCACGACACGGCGCTTTTCGCTGGACGGTGAAATGACCTGCGGCAGCATCGTCTCCCGCCCGGAGGCCGGGTTGTGGATGCAGTTGACCTTCTTGTGCATGCAATAGGATGCGCCGACGCAGGGGCGGATCCGGTCCTCCTCGCCGCGCATGATCTTGTTGACGATCTGCGGATCGGCCATATGCGCCCGCGTCATCGCCACCATGTCGAGCAGGCCTTCGCGGATCGCATAGCGCGCGGTCGCGATATCGGTGATGCGGGCGGCGTGGAAAACCGGCAGCTTGGTGTGCCGGCGGAACTCGCCGACCTTCGACAGGAACGGCGCCAGCGGCTGGGACATGCCGGGCATGTTCTGCTCGGCCAGCGCGATGACGGTGTCCATCCGCCCGAAGATGCAGTTGAAGACGTCAACCAGCCCTTCGCGCTCGAAGATCGCGGCGATCTCCAGACAGTCCGCGAAGGAGAGGCCGTCCTCGCTCGCCTCGTCGATGATGAAGCGCATGCCGAGGATCATGTCGTCGCCAAGCCGGCGCCGGATTTCCTCATGCACCATCAGCCCGAAACGAACGCGGTTCTCGACGGACCCGCCGAAACGATCCGAGCGGAAGTTCGTGCGCGGAGAAAAGAACTGGCCGATGAGATGGCCGCCGGTCAGCGTTTCGACCCCGTCGAGCCCGCCCTCGCGGCAGCGCTCGGCGGCAGCGCCATAGGCTTTCACGATGCGCCGGATGTCGTGTTCGTCCATCTCGCGCGAAAATGCCCGGTGCTGCGTTTCGCGTGAACGGGAGGGTGCCAGCGCCGGAAGCCAGTTGAGCGTGGTGGCATCCGCGCGCCGGCCGAGATGCGAGATCTGGCACATCAGGGCCGCGCCATGCCCGTGGATGCGCTGCGAAAACTGCTGGAGGTGTGGAACAACCTCGTCGGTGGCGAGATTGAGCTGGCCGCCGCCGCCCCAGCTCGAATCCACGTCGACCATGGACGAGCCGCCGAACATGGTGAGCGCCAGCCCGCCCTTGGCCTTTTCCTCGTGGTAGCGCTGGTAACGCTCCATCGGCAGGCCGCCATCATCCATGAACGAGGCATGGCTGGTGCTCATGATGCGATTGCGCAGCGTGAACCCCTTGATCCGGAGCGGTTGCAGCAAGGGGTCCTTGTTGACGGGAGACGCTGCGGCGGAGGTCGACTGGATCGTAGCCATCGGGATATCCACAAAATGACGGGCGGCCATGCGAAGGCGATGCTCCGCATGGCGGATGCAATGCGGGATCGCCTACCAGCGCCCTTCCGCTTTCAGCTCATCCTGCACGCGCACGATGCTGTCGCGCAGAATGGTCATCATGTCGTCGATCTGCTCGCGGGTGATGATCAGCGCCGGCGAGAGCACGCACATGCTGCCGATCGGCCGGACGATGAGGCCGCCCTCGTAGCAATAGCGGTCGACGCGCAGTGCCACTTCCTTGTCGAAGTCCGTTGCCGCATCCGAATCCGGATCCGTCACGCATTCGACGCAGGCGACGAGGCCCATGCCGCGGGCGTCGCCGATCAACGGCAGTTCGCCGAGCTTGCGGATCTGCTCCTGGAAATAGGGTGCGATGTCGCGCACATGGGCGAGAAGGTTGTTGTCTTCGATGACATCGATATTGGCGAGCGCGGCCGCGCAGCTGACCGGGTGGCCGCTGTAGGTGTAGCCATTGGTGTAGTAGCTGCCCTTGGCGTTTTCGCCGCTGACACGCGCCAGCACGGCGTCGGAGATGACGAAGCCGCCAAGCGGTACGTAGCCGGAGGTGACGCCCTTGGCGAAGGTGATGATATCCGGGACGATGTCGAAAACCTCTTCGGAGGCGAACCAGTGGCCGCAGCGGCCAAAGCCGGTGACGACCTCATCCGAGATGTAGAGAATGTCGTGCTTGCGGCAGATCTCGAGAATGCGGCGATGATAGCCCTTCGGCGGGATGAGGATGCCGCCCGACGCCAGCAGCGGCTCGGCCAGGAAGGCGCCGACATTGTCGGCCCCGAGCGTTGCGATCCGCTCCTCGAACTCGGCAACGAGGAAATCGAGGAAGGCCTCCTCGCTCATGCCGCGCGGACGGCGGAAGACGTTGGGTGCCGAAATGAAGGAGACGTTGTCCAGCTCCAGATCGAAATTCGGCCGGTTACCCGCCCGGCCCGAGCAGGCGGCCGTCAGATGCGTGCTGCCGTGATAGCCGTCGATGCGGCAGATGATCGCCTTCTTGGACGGGCGACCGAGCACGTTGTTGTAGAACTGCATGAAGCGCAGGGCGGAATCGACGGCGGACGACCCGCCGGTGGTGAAGAACACGTGGTCGAGATCGCCCGGTGCGAACGAGGCGATCCGGCGCGCCAGTTCCGAGGCCGGACCGCTGATCGAATACCACGGGGAATTGTAGCAGATGCGCAGCGCCTGGGCGGAGATCGCGTCGGCAATCGGCTGGCTGTTGTAGCCGACCTGCGTGCACCACATGCCGCCGGGGCCATCGATGAGCGTGCGGCCCTGACTGTCGTGGATGTAGATGCCGTTGGCGGAGGTGAAAAGCGGGCGGCCCCCGGAGGTGCCCAGCTTGGACATTTCCTCGGCGGGGCTGATCAGATGGCGGTGCGCCGCATCTTCCAGTTCGGCGACGTTCCACTGCGATCCGGTTTCGGCATACATCGTGTTTTCCTACTCGATAGTGTCTGGCCGGCATTTCGCTGCACGGCCGATTGCTTCATTTTTCTTGTCGTCACGCGCCGTCGGCCGCGCCGAAATCGGACGGGAAGAATGCGGCGAGGAATGTCAGGCAGAGCTTCCGGGAGCGCTCGCGCATGTCCGGGCTGTTTTCGCCGGTCACGTGGCTGAATACCCAGCAACCGTCGGTGATGGCGTAGAGGCCGCGCGCGATGGCCGGCGCATCGACCGTTACCGCGCGCTCGGCGGCAAGCTCCGACACCAGCGTCACCATCGTGTCGAGCGAGCGATGTTTCAGCTCGCTGCAACGCTTCTTGTACGCCGGAACACGGGATGCCTCCGCCCAGAACGCCATCCAGACAGCGAGGTTCTTGGTCTTGGCCACACGCGGATCGAAATCCACATCGATCAGGAGGCGCAGCTTTTCGGCCGGCGACGCGGAGGCAGATGCGGCGGCGTCGAGCCAGATCTTTTCATAATTGCTGGCCAGCAGATCCAGCACCGCAAGCAGCAGGCGCTCCTTCGTCTTGAAGTGGAATGCGATGACCCCGTAGCTGCATCCGGCCTCGTCGGCGATGTCGTTGACGGTGATGCCGGATAGCCCCCGACGCGCCACGACACTCAGCGCAGCATCCAGCAATTGCTGACGCCGTACCGAACTCTGGTTTGAAATTTCTGTAGTTTTTTTAGCCATGTTATTTTTAATAATGACGTAAACGACTGTAGTCAAATGCTTTTTCAAAAATCAAAACTGATCGATCGATCAATTTCTTATTGACCAATCAATCTAATGACATAATAGTGCCGCCACTGAAGCCGACCCGGTGAGGTTTCCGGTGCGTGGGAGCGCCGGGGATTTGCGGCACCAGAATGCGCACGCCGGGCTGGCCGCAAGGATCTGCGCCGTGTGTCCGTTGAGGATGCAGGCCGCGCCACCGCATCAAACGTGTCAGCAGAAAAAAAGGGGAACGTCATGAAGAATGAACAGGATCGTCCGGGCCAAACCAAACAAGGCGGCCTTCCGGCAGCAACGCGCCGCCAGTTCATGGGCGGGGTCGGCGCGCTGGTATTGAGCGCATCGCTTCTGCCGCTGGATATACGCGCCGCCTATGCCGCACCAAAACAGGGAGGCTCGGTCCGGTTCGCCATCAATGACGGTGCGCAGACCGACTCCTACGACCCGGCGACCTGGCAAAGTTCCTTCACGCAGGTGGTTTTCGGCGGAACGCTTTGCAACGCGCTCACCGAGCTTGCTGCCGACGGTTCGGCCGTCCCGGATCTCGCGGAAAGCTTTTCGGCCTCCGACGACCTGAAGGTCTGGACGTTCAAGCTGCGCGCCGACCTGCAATTCCATGATGGCGCGCCGGTCACGGCAAACGATGTGATCGAATCCTTCCGCCACCATATGGGTCCGTCGTCGAGTTCGGCCGCGAAGGCGCTCGTCGAGGCCATCACGGACGTCAAGGATGGCGGCGACGGCACGGTTGTCTTCACGCTTTCCGGCGGCAATGCCGACTTCCCGTACCTCGTGTCCGACTGCCACCTCGTCGTGATGCCGGCCAAGGCCGGCGGGGGCATCGACTGGGCGCGCGGCGTCGCCACCGGCCCCTATGTCATCGAGGATTCGCAGCCCGGCATCGCCGTCAAGATGAAGCGCAACCCGAACTATCACAAGCCGGGCCAGCCCTATTTCGACGCAGTCGAATTCGTCAACATCATCGATGTCGCTGCCCGCACCAATGCGCTCCTGACGGGCGAAATCGACTACATGGTCGATGCCGACATCAAGACGCTCAAGCTCCTGGAGCGCAACGCGGAGATCGAGATCTCGAAGGTCAGCGGCCTGCGCCACTTCAGCTTCAGCATGAACACCGCGATTGCACCCTTCGACAATCCGGACGTCCGCATGGCGGTGAAATACGCGATCGACCGCGACGATATCGTCGCCAAGGCCTTCCTCGGCAATGCCAAGGTGGCAAACGACAATCCGGTCGCCCCGCAGATCGCCTTTGCCGTCAATCCCGAGCCGGTGCACAGCTACAATATCGAGAAGGCGAAGGAGCATCTGGCGAAGGCCGGCCTGACCAGCGTCACGCTCGACCTGTCGGTTGCCGAAACGGCGTTCCCCAATGCCATCGACGCGGCGCTCCTCTTCAAGGAGCACGCGGCGAAGGCCGGCATCGAGATCAATGTCATCCGCGAGGCGGACGACGGCTACTGGGACAATGTCTGGCAGCACAAGCCCTTCGTCGGCGTCGACTGGCTGGGCAAGCCGACCTGCGATTCCCTGTTCACCACCACCTATGCCAGCGATGCGCCGTGGAACGACACCGCGTGGAAGAACGCGCGCTTCGACGAACTGCTGGTGCTCGGACGGGCCGAACCGGACACGGCAAAGCGGCAGGCCATTTACGGCGAAATGCAGCAGCTCCTGCATGATGACGGCGGCGCGCTCGTCATCGCCTATGCGCTGTTCATCGATGCCATGTCGAAGAAGATCGCACACGGCACGATCGGCAACATGCTGCAATGCGACAACTTCAGGATGGCCGAGCGCTGGTGGCTGGCCTGAGGCCTGCCCCGAGATCGCCTGACCGTCGCCGGTCATCGCCCTTTCGGGGCGGTGACCACCAGCGCCACCGGAAGATTGTCCATTGCACCAAGGCATCCTGTCAAACACGCTGTTCAGAACCGTTCTCGCGCGTCTCGGATCGGGTTTCGTGACGCTGTTCGTCGTGTCGCTGATCATCTTTGCAGCCATCGCCGTGTTGCCGGGCGATTTCGCGAAATCGACGCTCGGTCGCGCCGCAACGCCCGAGACGATCGCCAACTTCCAGAAGTCGCTCGGCCTCGACCAGCCCGCCGTGCAGCGCTACGCCACCTGGATCGGCGGCGCCGTCACCGGTGATCTCGGACTGTCGTTCTCGTCTGGCAGCGGCACGCCGCGCACTGTCGTCAGCATCATCGGCCCGCGCCTGGAGAACACGCTTTTTCTCGCCGGCATCACGGCGCTCGTCGCCGTTCCGATTGCCCTTGTGCTGGGTCTGATTGCCGCTATAAGGCGAAACAGCTGGCTGGACAAGGCGCTCAACGCCACGACACTCGCCAGCATTTCCTTTCCCGAATTCTTCGTCGCCTATGTGCTGATGCTGCTGTTCGCGGTGAAGCTGCCCATCTTCTATTCGCTCGCCCGCATCACGCCGGACATGGGTGCGGTCGAGACCTTCCAGCGCATAGCCCTGCCCGTCCTCACCCTGAGCTTCGGCATCATCGCCCATATGATGCGCATGACCCGCGCGGCCATCATCGGCCTGCTGTCCCATCCCTATATCGAAATGGCCAAACTCAAGGGCGTGCCGCCGTGGCGCGTCATCCTGCGCCATGCGCTGCCCAACGCCTGGGCGCCGATCGCGGCAGTGGTCGCATTCAACCTCGCCTACCTGATCGTCGGCGTTGTCGTGGTCGAGGTCGTCTTCGTCTATCCCGGCATCGGCCAGGCCATGGTGGATGCCGTGCGCTCGCGTGACATTCCGGTGGTGCAGGGATGCGCCCTGATTTTCGCCGCCTCCTACATCCTGCTCAATCTTCTGGCCGATGTCATCGCCATCGCGACCAATCCCCGGCTGGCACATCCGAGATGAGAGACACGATGCAAACAAGCGAAACGATCCAACCCGTTCGCCGCGTGCGCTATCGGCGCTCCCGTCTTGAGCAGGTCCGCGCGGGGCTGAGAAAGTCCTCCTGGAGCACCTGGCTCGGCCTCGCCGTCATCGTGCTCTATGCCATACTTGCGATCTTTGCCCCGTTGATCGCGCCCTATGGCGAGGCGGACGTCGTCTCGAGCGAACCCTTTGCGGACTGGAGCCGGACCTTCCTGCTCGGCACCGACCAGCTTGGCCGCGACGTCCTGAGCCGCATCATCTATGGCGCGCGCAATTCCGTCGGCATCGCGTTCGTCACGACCACCATCGCCTTCCTGCTCGGCGGCACGCTCGGCATCCTGTCCGCCATCTCGCCTTCCTGGCTCGATCATCTGCTGTCCGGCCTCGCCGACACGCTGATGGCAATCCCGCAGCTGATCTTCGCGCTCATCCTGCTCGCACTCTTCGGCTCGTCCATTCCGAGCATCGTGCTGAACATCGCCGTGCTCAATGCCACGCAGATTTTCCGGCTGGCGCGCTCGTCCGCCCGCAATGTCGCGGCCATGGAGTTCATCGAGGCCGCCAGCCTTCGCGGCGAGGGAACGGGATGGATCATCGTGCGGGAAATCCTGCCCAACATCCTGCCCATGCTGATCGCCGAGTTCGGCCTGCGCTTCTGCTTCGTCTTCCTCACCATCTCCGCCCTGTCCTTCCTCGGGCTCGGCATCCAGCCGCCCTCGGCGGACTGGGGAACGATGGTCCGGGAGGGGGCGACCTTCATCAGCTATGGCGACATCACGCCGTTGCTTCCCGCCGCCGCCATCGCCCTGCTGACGATCAGCATCAACTTCGTCGTCGACTGGTTCCTCGACATCGCAAGCGGACTGCGCAATGACCAGTAATCCCGCCGCCGAGACACGCCGGACCGGCGACACCCTGCTCGACATCCGCAACCTCACCATCGAGGCCGAGCGTGACGGCGTATGGCAACCGATCGTCAAGGACATCAGCCTTCACCTCAAGCGTGGAGAAGTTCTCGGCATCATCGGGGAATCGGGTGCCGGTAAATCGACACTCGGCCTCGCCGCCCTCGGATTTGCGCGCGCCGGCTGCCGATTTGCCGACGGCTCCGTCCTCTTCGACGGGCGCGATCTCCTGACGGAAACGGAGGAAAGCCGGCGGCGGTTGCGCGGCAACCGCATCGCCTATGTCGCGCAAAGTGCAGCGGCCTCTTTCAATCCTGCGCACCGGCTCATCGAGCAGACGATCGAATGCGCCATGATGCAGGGCAACACGTCGCGTACCCTTGCCATCCGCAATGCGAAGGACCTGTACGCCCAGATGCAGCTGCCCGACCCGGACAGCATCGGCGGACGCTTTCCGCACCAGGTCTCCGGCGGCCAGTTGCAACGGGCGATGACGGCAATGGCCATGACCTGCAAGCCGGATCTCATCGTATTCGACGAACCCACCACCGCGCTCGACGTGACGACGCAGGTCGAGGTGCTCGCCGCAATCCGCAGGATCGTCGAGGAGCATCACACCGCCGCTCTGTATATCACCCACGATCTCGCCGTCGTGGCACAGATGGCGCATCGCATCATGGTGCTGCGTCATGGCGAACTGGTGGAGCAGGCGGACACCGCCAAGATGCTCGCCGCACCGGAAAAAGCCTATACGCGCTCGCTCTGGGCAGTCCGCACGATGGAGAAGCCGGAAGAACCACCCGCCGAGACCATGCTCGAGATTGCCAATGTCGAGGCGCATTACGGCACGTTCAAGGTTCTGGACAACGTTTCCGTCGCGCTGCCGGCGGGCAGGACCGTTGCGGTCGTCGGTGAATCCGGTTCCGGTAAATCGACGCTCGCCCGCGTCATCGCCGGCCTGTTGCCCCCTGTCGCCGGCACAATCAGCCTCAACGGCGTTCGCCTCGCGCCCTCCCTGAAGCAGCGCAGCCGCGATCAGCTGCGCCGTATCCAGATGATCTACCAGTCGGCCGATACCTCGCTCAATCCGCAGCAGACGGTGCTCGATCTCGTCGGCCGGCCGCTGTCGTTCCATTTCGGCCTTCGCGGCCGGGCGCGGGACCTCCGCGTCGCCGAACTGCTCGACATGGTCGAGTTGAGCGACCGCCACATCATCAGCTTTCCCCCGGAACTGTCGGGCGGGCAGAAACAGCGCGTTTCCATTGCCCGCGCAATCGCGGCCGATCCCGACGTGTTCATCTGCGATGAAATCACCTCGGCGCTCGACCAGCTGGTACAGGAGCAGATTCTCAAGCTGATCCTCAAGCTCCAGAAGGAGATGAACAAGACCTACCTGTTCATCACCCATGACATCGCGACGGTGAATGCCATCGCGGACCATGTCGTCGTGATGCATCGGGGACAGGTCGTGCAGCAGGGCGCCAAGGCATCGGTCATGTCCTCTCCCGACCATCCCTATACGCGAAAACTCCTGTCGGCCGTGCCGCAGATGGATGCCGGCTGGCTAGACGCGGCCATCGCCAGCAGCAGGGCAACGAACAGCCGTTAAAAACAAGAACGACGCGAACGTCGCAAGAAATCCAACATCGACAACAATAAGGGTGAACGAACACATGAAAAATCTCACGACCGTCCTTCTTTCCGCGACCCTGGTCTTCGGACTGCAATTCGCGCGGGACGCCGCCGCGCAGGGACCGGACTGGAACGAAATCCAGATCGCCACGGAAGGCGCCTATCCGCCGTTCAACTTCGTCGATTCAGCCGGCAAGCTGCAGGGCCTCGACGTCGACATCGCCAATGCGCTTTGCGCGGAAATGAAAGCAAAATGCACGATCGTCGCCCAGGATTGGGACGGCATCATTCCGGGGCTCAAGGCCAAGAAATTCGATGCCATCGTCGCCTCCATGTCGATCACCGAAGAGCGCCTGAAGGAAATCGACTTTTCCAAGAAATACTACAGCTCCAAACTCTCCGTCATGACCAAGGCCGACAGCGACCTGGCAGGCATCAAGCCGGAAAGTTTTGACGGCAAGACGATCGGTGCCCAGTCGTCGACGCCCCAGGCCGAGCAGGCCGAGGCGACCTTCGGCAAACACGGCGCGACGGTCAAACTCTACCCGTCGCAGGACGAGGCCGATATGGACCTCACCAACGGCCGGCTCGACGGGATCATCGCCGACAAGTTCTATCTCGCCGCCTGGATGAAAAGCACCGGCGCCGGCTGCTGCAAATTGATCGGCGATCTCGCCGAAGGCCAGACGGAGATCGGCGTCGGCCTGCGCAAGGAAGACGGTGCGCTGAAGGAAAAGATCAACGCCGCCATGGACGCCATCGTCGCGAACGGCACCTACAAGGCTATCGTCTCGAAGTATTTCGACTTCGATATCTACTGACGCACGATTGAAGCGCTAACCTCAATATCTCCATCGCAACCTCGACGTTGCGGTGGAAATTGATGTCCATAGCCTCAACTCATCCCAGTGCAACGCTCATCCGGGCGCCTCTGTACACCCCGCCGCTGTAGCGGCGGGCTCGCGTTCTCGATATCTGCGACGACGGGCTTAGAGTTTGTCAGGGAAAAGTGGGAACCGGTTTTCCCGAAAAGACAAACGAAAACAAAAGAACTAATTTAGAGTATGTCTGGATCAGTCTGAACCAGACATACTCTAGGTTCCCGTGAATCGCTCCGGCCGGAACGTCGCCAGCATGGGATGCTCGCAACCGGTGGCAACCTCGTAGGCGAGTAGCTCGCCGACGATGAGGCCGAGCGTCGCGCCGCTGTGGCTGAAGGCGACGTAGTAGCCGGGGATCGCCTTGAGAGCACCGATCACCGGTTCGCCATCTCCGGGGATCGGCTTGCCACCGACGCCGATGGAAGCGACCTCGAGCTTCGGATTGCCCTCCATCACCTTTGCAGCTTCGATCAGAAGCGCCTGAACGACACTGTCGTCTATGTCGTAACCGCCATCCGCCCGCATCGTCACGCCCTCGTCCGCTGCCCAGTCGGCATCCAGCGAGAAGGTGCCGCCCGGCGCGGGGCGAACGGCGACGCGTGGCGTGTTGAGCACGGCGCGCAGCGGATGGGCGAGTGGCTTGGTTTGCACGAGAAGAGCGATCGGTGTCCCGTCCCCGATGGTCTGTCCGTTTTCAGCGGCCATCTTCGGCACGGCGGGTCCCGTCGCGAGCACGACGGCATCGGCCGCGAAGCGGTTGCCTGTCGACGTCTGCGCGCCCACGGCGCGGCCATCTTCGACCATGACCCGGGCCGCCCCCTGGTCCATCACCAGCACCCCACCGAGCGCAGAAAACTCCTCCAGCAGCACGCCGATCAACATCGGCAGGTCGACCCAGCCTTCGCCGGGATTGAAGATCGCGCCTTGCGGCGTGATCGCGCGCACATCGAGACCGGGCGTGACGTCGGCGGCATCGTTTGCCGAAAGCTTTTGCGCCTCATAGGCGAGCGACACCTCATGGCGATAGGCCGCATCGATCTCGTTGCGCTCGTCGTCGGCATCCCAGGTCAGGCCGCCATGGAAGCGAAGCCATTCCGCGTCCGGATATCGCGTCGAGAGTGTGCGGTAGCGGTCAATGCCGGCCATGCGCAGGCGATGATAAGGGGCCGAGCGCATCCGCGCCGAATTCAGCCAGGAAAGCGAGCGGCCTGAAGCGCCGTTGGCCGGCGGGCCATCATTGAGGATCGTGACGCGGATGCCGCGACGGGCAAGCTGAACGCCCGTGGAAACGCCGAAGATGCCGGCGCCGATGATGACGGCCGAAGAGATAGTGTTGTCTGTCATGGGGTGTCTTTCAATCGGTTGGTCATGCGAATGGATGAGCGGTTCAGGGCTGTTCCCACCGACCGCTGGCGGCGAAGCGGAAGAGCGCGTCGATCATCTTCCCGGTTGCGTATCGTTCGTGTCATCTTTCTCTCCTCACCCGCGCTCAAAGCACTTCCGCGAGGAAGCGCTGGAGACGCGGGCTCTGCGGGTTGTCGAAGATCGCCTCGGGCGTGCCGGCTTCCACCACGCGTCCCTCATCCATGAAGACCACCTGATCGGCGACGCGGCGGGCAAAGCCCATTTCGTGCGTGACGACGACCATGGTCATGCCGCGCTTGCCGAGATCGGCCATTAGGTTGAGCACGCCCTTGACCAGTTCCGGGTCCAGCGCACTCGTCACCTCGTCGAAGAGGATGACTTCCGGCTCCATGGCGAGCGCACGGGCAATGGCGACGCGCTGTTGCTGGCCGCCGGAAAGGCCGCCGGGGCGGTGGTGCTGGCGGTTGGCCAGTCCGACATCGGCGAGTCGCGCCTGGGCGATGCGCTCGGCCTCGACCCGTGGCAGACCCTTGATCTTCGTCAGCGACAGCATGACGTTTTCCAGCGCGGTGTGATCCGGAAAGAGGTTGAAGTGCTGGAAGACCATGCCCACCCGGCGGCGAAGATGCTCGGGTTTCATGGCGAGGATGCTGTCGCCGTCGATGAGGATGTCGCCGCTCTTCAGCTCGACCAGCCGGTTGAGGCAACGCAGCAGGGTCGACTTGCCGGAGCCGGACGGGCCGACGATGCAGGTGACGCTGCCGGGCTTCACCGAAAGATCGACGCCCTTTAGAACGTCCAGCTCGCCATAGGCCATGCGAAGCTGGCGGACATCGAGGCTGCCGCCCTTGAATGTGGCGCCCGAGGCGCGGTTGGCGTTGTCGAGTTCGCTGACTTCCTCCAGCCCGCTGGTGATGACTGCCGGGCGCTGCTTGCCGATCCGCAGGCGATTGTCGATCGCGTTGACGACATGGGTGAGCGGCACGGTGACGACGAGATAGAAGACGCCCGCCAGCAGCAGCGGCGAAAGATTGCCCGTCACGACGGCCTGATCCTGCCCGACGCGAAAGATCTCACGTTCGGAGGCGAGCAGGCCGAGGAAGTAGACGAGGCTCGAATCCTTGACGTTGCCGATGAACTGGTTGACGAGGGCCGGAAGCACGCGACGTACGCCCTGCGGCACGACGATGAGCCGCATGCCCTGGCCGTAGCTCATCGACAGCGCCCGGCACGCCTCCATCTGGCCGCGATCGACGCTCTGGATGCCCGAGCGGAAGATTTCGCCGATATATGCCCCGGCGATCAGGCTCAGTGCCAGTATACCGAGCGGATAGGGCGAAGGGCCGAAGAGTTCGCGGCCGACACGCGCAAAGCCCTGGCCGATCAACAAAATGGTGACGATGGCCGGCAGGCCGCGGAAAACATCGGTGTAAATGCGGGCCGGAATGCGAAGCCAGGCCGAGCGCGAAATGCCCATGATGGCGAGCACCATTCCAATGACGACGCCAAGCACCGTCGAGGTGGCCGCCAGGATCAGCGTGTTCTTGAGACCGACGGTGATCATGGTCGGCAGGACTTCGGCCATGGCATTCCAGTCGAGGAAGCTGCGGCGCAGATTTTCAAGCCAGTTCATCAGGAGGTCCCTTGAAAGAAGGGCCGGTCCGACCGGAAAGGCCGGACCGGCAAGGCGGCATCACGGCTTGGGAAGATAGGTGTCGGGCATCGGCGTGCCGGGGAACCACTTTTCATGCAGCGTCTTCCAGGTACCGTCCTGCATGGCTTCGTGCAGGCCCTTGTTCAGCGCCGCGCGCAGCGCATCGTTGCCCTTGCGGATGACGAAACCGGCCGGCGCGTCGAAGCTCGGGATGTTGACCGCCACTTTCAGTTCGGGATAGCGCGCCGAATAGTCCTTCGCCGCCTCGTAGTCGAGGAAATGGGCGTCGACCGTGCCATTGTTGAGGGCCGAAACGGCGGAGTTGTTGTCCGGGAATTTCACGAGGTCGGTTCCGGTGAAATTCTTCTCGGCATAGATTTCCTGCAGCGTGCCCTGCACGACGCCGAGGCGCTTGCCCTTGAGGCCGGCCGCAGCGGTGATGCCGGCGTCCGGCGTCAGCACGGTGAGGAAGCCGGCGAGATAGCCGTCCGAGAAATCGACGTTCTCTTTGCGCTTGTCGGTCGTGCCGATGGCCGCGGCCGCGATGTCGAAGCGGCTGTTGGCGACCGAGGGCATCAGCGCGGAAAATTCCTGCCCCGTGAAGATCACCTGCTCCTTCTTGAAGCCCATGCGCTCGGCGACATTGAGGATGAGCTCGATATCGAAACCGGTGAAATTGCCGTCAGCGGTGGTGAAAGCATAGGGCTTGGCATCGCCCATCGTACCGACGCTGATGACGGCGGGATCGATCAGGCCGAGTGGATTGTCCTCGGCAAGCGCCGGCGTCGCGGCACCTGTCAGGATACCAAGGGCAACCGCGATGGCGGTGGTGCGCATTCGGGCAAAGGGGGAAGTGAAGGCTTCGGTAAATCGCATTGGTTTCGTCTCCTCTGGTGGTGTTGCTGCAATGTCTTCAAGGCGCACGGATCCCGTCCGGGCGGCGGTACGATCCACGCGCCCGACCCATGCAACTCGCATGTCAGATTTTAGCGTTCTTATTATTGAGACCGGTCTCAAATATAAAGAGACCGGTCTCTTTGACTTTTCGCAATTGTTATCTTCGCATTTGCCAGTCGTCAATATCTCTTGTAAGGCTTGCGTTCATGGATCAGAGCCAATCCCAAAACACCTCCGTCACCGTAGCCGACGTCGCCCGCAAGGCTGGCGTCTCGAAGGCGACGGCCGCGCGCGTACTCGGGGGATACGGAACGGTCAGCGAGCGGGTGCGCGAAGCCGTGACCGCCGCCGCGCGCTCGCTCGATTACCGGCCGAACGAGCTTGCCCGCAGCATGACGACCGGCCGCTCGGGCACGATCGGCGTGGTGGTGGGCGATATCGAAAACCCGTTTTTCAGCCTTGCCGTGCGAGGGATCACCGACGTCGCCCGACAGGCCGGCTTCACCGTCATTCTCATCAATTCCGGCGAGGATGCGGAAATCGAAAAGGCCGCGATCCGCACGCTGCTTGCCAAGCGGGTGGACGGCCTGATCGTCTCGCCGGCCAAGGAAAGCGATGTCGGGCATCTCCGGGAGGCTACGGGCTCCGGCCGGCCGCTTGCGCTGCTCGATCGCGGCAGCGAATTCCTCGACGTCGACACGGTCATCGCCGACGACCGGCATGCCGCCGAGGACGTCACGCGCCAGCTCATCGCGCGCGGCCACCGCCGCATCGCCTATCTCACCGCCTGCGACACGCCGGATCATCTTTTCCGCACACCCGCCGACATCAACACCGGCTCGGTGCGCCGGCGCATCGAGGGCTTTCTCGGCACCTGCGGCGAAGCGGGCCTGACGGAAACGGAAAGTTGGGTACATATGGGCGCGGTAACGCCGGAGGAAACGCGCCGCATCGCCACGCAGATCCTCGAGGCGAAAAATCGTCCAACGGCGATCATCGCGTCGGACAGCGTGATCGGCCTTGAGGTCTTCAAGGTCTGCCGCGGACTTGGCCTTCGGATTCCGCACGATCTGTCGCTGGTGTCGTTCCACGATGCGGACTGGACGTCCGTTACGACGCCGCCCGTCACCGTCGTCCGCCAGCCCGTTTACCGTCTCGGCGAGACGGCAGCCAAGCTGCTGGTCGAGAGGCTGAACGGACACCGCACGGAGGCGGTCCGCGTTGTCCTGCGGACGGAAGTCGTCGAGCGCGCCTCCGTCGCAAATGCGCCCGCATAGATATCAGGTCCTCAGAACTGCATCCCCAGCCGCAGGGCATCCAGCATGGCGGCATGAACCGACCGGCTGCTGACGGCGTCGCCGATCCGGTGCAGTTCGAAGCGGGCCGGCGGCCGGGCGCGGAGAGGCGCCGGGCCGACCAGACTTTCGATCCCGGTGACGCCGTCGTTCACCGAAAAGGGTCGCAATTCGTCGAAGAGGTCGTTCACCGGCATCGTGTCATGCTCGATGATGACCTGCGCGTGGGTCTCGCGCAATTCCCGGCCCGTCAGCAGATGACGCAACACCACGTCTCGCCGCCCTTCCCGCGCACGCACCGAAACCAGTTCGTATTCCAGCAGAACCCGCACATCATGCTCGGCAAGCGTTTTGCGGTAGGCAATGCTCGAATGATGCTCCATTTCCGGGGCGACCGACGGGTCGCGGGCAACGAACGTTACCATTTTACCAGCGGCCGCGATCTCGGCGGCAACCAAGGGTGCGGGATGGCGCCCGGTCGCGTCGTAGATCAGCACGTCATCGGCAACTTGCATGGGGTTGCCGAGGGCGTCAAAGACACTGAGGCACAACTCGCTCCCCATGACGGGGCCGAAATCCGGAACGCCGCCGGTGGCGACGAGGACGAGATCGGGTGCTTCGGCAAGAACCTCGGATGCTTCCGCGTAGACATTCAGCCGGACATCCACGCCGAGCCGTTCCAATTCGGCGATGCGCCAGTCGACGATGCCGATCAGGTCGCGGCGAAGACGGACTTTTGCGGCGAGGACCAGCTGTCCGCCGAGCCGATCCGCCGCTTCGAAAAGCACGACATCGTGTCCCCGCTCGGCCAGCACCCGCGCGGCCTCCAGCCCTGCAGGTCCGCCACCCACGATAAGGGCCTTTCGGCCCGCATTCGGCGACCGGTCGATGACCTGCGGCAGCCAGGTCTCGCGGCCCGTTGCCGGATTGTGGATGCAATGCACCGCGCGATAGAGACAGTGCGACGCACCCACACATGGGCGGATCTGCTCCGTCCTGCCCGATCGTAGCTTGTTGACGATCTGCGGGTCCGCCATATGCGCGCGCGTCATGCCGACCATATCGACCAGTCCCGCATCGACGGCATAGCGCGCCGTGGCGACATCGGCGATCTTGGCGGCATGAAAGACCGGCAATCCCGTCTGCGTCTTGAACATTCCGACCTGGCGAAGCCACGGCGCGGACGCAGCCATCATGTCCGGGATGTTGTAGACGAGCAGGTTGAGGCGCGTGTCGAACCGGCCGAAAATGCAGTTGAAGAAATCGATCAGTCCCTCGCGCTCCAGCATGTTGGCAACAGTGACCGCTTCGGCAAAGCTCAAGCCTTCCGCATGGTCCTCATCGATCGTGTAGCGGATGCCGAGCGGATAATCGGCTCCCACCTGGCGGCGGATCTCGTCATAGACCATGCGAAGGAAGCGCGTCCGATTTTCCAGGGAGCCACCGAAATTATCGGCGCGGCGATTGACCATCGGCGACAGGAACTGCCCGATCAGATGACCGCCCGTCATGGTCTCCACACCGTCGAGCCCGCCGTCGCGCGCACGCCGGGCAGCCTGGCCGAAGTCACGCACGATCCGCGCAATATCGTGGCGGTCCATCTCGTGGGCGAAGTTGCGGTTGTAATCCTCGCGGGAGTGGGAGGGGCCGAGCGCGGGAAGCCAGGCGCCCACCGTCGCGTTCGCGCGCCGGCCGACATGCGAGATCTGACACATGACCGCCGCACCGTGGCGATGGATGCGCTCGGAGAAAGCGCGAAACACCGGAACGATCGCATCGCTCGAAACGTCGAGCTGCGTGCCGCCCCAGCTCGTATCGGCGGAAATGCGGGCCGAGCCGCCGAACATCGTCAGCGCAAGCCCACCCCTCGCCTTCTCCTCGTGATACCGCTGATAGGCTTCGAGCGGGTGGCCGCCCTCGTCGAGAGCGGTCTCGTGGCTGGTGCTCATGATCCGGTTGCGCAACGTCAGGCGACCGATCTGCAATGGCCGCAGCAACGGGTCGGTCTTTCCGGCTGGACCTGTGGCCGCGCCGGTGCCCGGGCCACCCGAAAGCGTTCGCTCTTCCATGATCGTATCCCCGGTTGTCTACGCCATGCCGAGGGCGCTGCGCATGGCCGAAACGCATTGCTTCAACGGCGGGGTGGGATCGACATTGTATTTCCAGTTCGTCAGCTCGATCGTCAGCGAGCCCTCATAGTTCTGGCTGCGGAGATAGGCGACCAGCTTGTCCAGGTCGATCATGCCGTCGCCCCAGGCGAGATGGCTTCCGCCAGCATCCGCGTCGGTGAAATGCACATGCGCGACGCGGCCGGCGAGATGGGTGAAGTAGTCCTCCGGCGTCTCATGCGTCATCACCGCGCCCGCGACGTCGTAGACCGCGTGGAGCGCGGGGCTTGCGAGCTTGTCCATCAAGTCGCGGATCTCTTTTGCCGATCGAATGATGTTGGCGAACGAATCCGGCAGCGCCTCCATCCACAGATCGACACCGAGTTTTTGCGCACGGTCGCAGAGGATGCCCATGGAATCGACACAGCGCTCCAGCGCCTGCGACGCCGGCTCGTCGCGGTAACCGCCGCCCGCCGTCACCAGAAGCGCCGGCGCACCGCATTCGACGGCAAATTCCATCGACTCCAGGAAATAGCGCACCGAACGGTCGCGCAACTCCGGCTCCTTCGCCGAGATGTTGATGGGATAGATACATTGTTCCGGCGTGAAGGCGACGATGTCGAGGCCCATGCCGCGCACTTTCCGCCCAAGCGTCCGCGCATCGGCGAGCGTCTTGTCACCGATGTAGAAATGCGGCGCCGCAGCCCAGAGCTCGATGCGCGAGACCCCGGCGTCGCACACATCGGCCAGAAACCGATCCATCGTATGCCGGACATAGTGAAAGTTCATTACGCTGATGTTGCGCTCGTCAAGTGCCATTACCTGCCTCCTCCCCTGAGTTTCGATACGGAATTCCTGGTCATTTCTGAGAACGTTCTCTCTTTTGCGTCAACGACTTCACATCCACCAGTCTTCGTTGCAGATCACGGAGGCGACGCCTTGAGACCGAATTCCGTGACGGTTTCCTCGATGAAGCGGGCGATCTGCGCTGCTGTCTCATCCGGCGTCCAGCCGAGATGCGGGGCGGCCAATCGTGCAGCTGATTCCGCGTGGCGCAGGCCGAGATCCGGCTCCCAGCCGACGGAGAGGCGGCGGCGCAAAATATCCGAAAGCGTGCGGGCCTGCTCGTGCAGGATGGCATGGGCGACCGAGGCTTCCGTGACGTGGTCGATGTCCTCGACGGGCCGCGGTGCAGGTTCAAGCGGACGCTTCGGCCCGGACGGCTTGAGGCGGCGCGACACGGCGCGCGTAAGCCGCCGCCCGGCGTCGCGATGGGTCATCAGCAACCCGCCGGTGAAGGTGAAGATGTTCGACAGGCCCTCCTCGGTAAGGTCGTGTTCCCGGACGGTCGGCGCGGAACCCACGCCGTCTCTGGCAAGGCTGCGCGGCCGCACGCCCGCCCAGGAATAGAGTACATCCTCCCGGCGCAGCCCGAGGCCGGGAAACAGTCGCCCCAACTGGTCGAGAATAGCGGCGATTTCCGCCTCGTTCGCCCGGAAGCCTTCGGGCCGGCCGTCGGAGGCGGAATCCCACGGACCAACATAGTGCAGGTCACCCCAGGGGATCAGATAGAAGGGTGCGCCGGCTGCCGTGACGGTCTCGAAACCGATGCCCTGCAGGCTTTCGGGCAGGCGAAGGACGATGTTCGTACCCTTTTCACCGATGTTCTTGCGGATATGCGGCGCACCGGCGAGGGCGGTGATTTCATCGACCCAGACCCCCGCGCAGTTGACCACGGCGCGCGTCAGCACATCGCGCGACCGCTCGGGCGCCGCCAGAGTAACCCGCCAAAGATCGCCTTCGCGCACCAGCCCGCTCACCGCCGTGTGGTTCAACGCCTCCATGCCGATCGCGCGCGCCTTCATCACCGTATCCACCACGATGCGCTCCGGCCACTGATACTGATATTCGGTAAAGGTCATCGCCCCGCGAATGTCTTCGAGCCCGGCCATGCCTTGCAGGGCCGGATGTGCCTGCGCTTCCCTCTGGGAAAGGATGCGGAGATCGAGCGCGACCTTCCCGCCGTCGCTCGCCGCCATCAGGCGGAAGGCGAGTTGTGCCTTCCAGCGGGGAATGGCGTTCTCCCGTGTCAGCGGAACGATGAAGGTGACGGGTTTGACACGCTCGGGCGCGGTGTGGACGAACTCGGCCCTGCCCCGCATCGCCCGGTGCATGAGGCGGAAACATTCGATCGCGCTGCGCGGCCGGGTGAGGAATGCGGCGATCGATCCGCTGGCAGCGGAGAGATAACCGAGCCCGCAATGCTGCAACCGAGAGGTTTTGCTGGAGGTGCCGGAACCATAGTCGTCGCGCTCGACGAGCAGCGTGCGGTAGCCTGCAGCCGTCAGATGTTGCCCTGCCGCCGCGGCGATGATACCGCCACCGACCACCACGGTGTCGTAAGTCTGGGTCACATCCAATTCCGCCTGTTTGTCGCGTGGCTTCACATTTGTCCGCCGGATGTGAGAACGTTCGCAAAGTTTGGCCACGACTGTCAAGCCGCTTGACGCGGCCTCGAAAACTATAATACGTATTATAACGTCATATAGAAAGGTACGGCCATGTCCCTCCCCTCCGCGTTTGACGCCGGCGTTGTCGCCGCGCTTTCCGCACTCGATACAAAATCGTTGAAACATGTGTTCTTCGTCGCCTGCGGCGGCTCGCTGTCGATCATGCATCCGGCGAAGTTCCTGCTGGACCAGCACGCGCCGCTGCCGTCGGATGTCTACAACGGCGCCGAATTCGTCGCCCGCGCGCCGCGGTCGCTGGATCAGAATTCGCTGGTCATTCTCTGCTCGATGACGGGCACGACCAAAGAGACCACCGCCGCTGCCGAGTTCGCCCGGTCCAAGGGCGCAGCAACCATCGGCCTGACGGTCGAGCCGGCCTCCCCGCTTGGCAAGACGGTCGATCATGTCGTCGGATTCGAGGCGCCTTACACGACCGGCGTACCGATCGATGCAAAGAACAGCAACTATTCGCGGATCTACCAGATCGTCATGGGCCTCGTTGCTCTCACCGGTGGCGAAGATCTGACGGAGACGCTGATCGAAAGCCTGCTCGCCCTTCAGCCGGCCATCGATCGTGCGCAGGCCGCCTTCGCGCCGATGTTCGACGACTATGCGCCGCGCTTTGCGAAGGAAGACGTGGTCTATACGGTTGCCAGCGGAGCGAGCTATGGCGCCGCCTATTCCTTTGCCATCTGCGTGCTCATGGAAATGCAGTGGATCAACAGCCAGGCGATCCATGCCAACGAGTTCTTCCATGGGCCCTTCGAGGTGCTGGACAAGGACCGCGCCTTCATCCTCATGAAGGGCCTCGACAGCACGCGGCCGCTGGAGGAACGCGCCGATGAATTCCTGCACCGCTTCGGCTCGGCGCAGAATATCCTCGTTCTCGATGCCGAGAAGCTCGATCTCTCCGGCATCGATCCGCAGTTCCGTGGCAACGTCGTGCCGCTGATCTTCTTCGACACACTGTGGCGTTTCGCCTATAAGATCGCCGAACTGCGCAAGCACGAGATGCTCGAGGCACGGCGCTACATGAAGAAGATCAGCTACTGATCAAACCTGGTAGAGCGGATGGACGACCACGCAAACCTCTTGCCGCTCTATGAACAGGTCCGGCGTTCCATCCTGGCCGGCATCGAGACCGGCCAGTTCACCGAGGGCAGCTTCCTGCCCCCCGAACCGGAACTGATGTCGCGCTACGGCGTCAGCCGGATCACGCTGAGGCGCGCGATCGGCGAGCTTTGCGCCGCCGGCCGCCTGCATCGACAGCAGGGTCGCGGCACCGTGATCATGCCGGCCAAGGTGCGCCAGACACTGGTATCACTCTCGGGCTTTTCCGAAACGATGGACGGGCTCGGCCGAAAGGCCGGACACCGCATTCTTTCTCGCGACGACAACCCCGAAGCCCCGGGCATCCGTGACCGCCTGCAAGCCGGAGCCCTGATCCGCTTCGACCGGCTGCTGGAGGACGACGGCCGTCCGATGACGCTCGAAACGCTCTGGTTCGATCGGTTGCGCTTCCCGCAGGTTATCGAGCCGGTTGCCGCCGGAGGCTCCTTCTTCGCCGCGTTGCGCGACAAAGCCGGCATCGAGCCGGCGCATGCGGAGCGGCAGATCGACGTTGGCCTGGCCTCGGCGGCCGAGCGCGGCATCCTCGGCGTGACCGCCGCCCAGCCTGTCTACCGGATCGAAAAGATCGTCACTGACGCTAAGGGGTGCCCGCTCGCCTTTTCGCAACTCGTCACCCCGAGCCATCTCGTCACCTACACGATCAAGACCTGAAAGGTCCAACATGCACGTTTTCGACGCTGCTGCCGTCCACGCGGCACTTCCCTGGCCATTTCTGATCGAGGCGCTGCGCAAGGCGCATCTGGGGCCAATGCCCGCGTCCGATGTCGTGGTGCAATCCGATCCGGCGGGTGGTGAAGCGCAGTTCGTGACCCTGCCCGGCTGGGCGCCCGGCGGACCGATCGTCGTGAAGATGGTCGGCGTCTTTCCGCAGAACGCAACCCTGCAGCCGCCCCAGCCCGCCGTTCAGGGGCTGGTGGCGCTGTTCGACGGCACGACCGGCGGACCGCTTCTCGCAGCCGACGGCGCGGCCATGACGGCACGCAAGACGGCCGCCGATTCCGCCCTCGGCGCGGCCATTCTCGCGCGCGAAGACGCGGAGACCCTGCTGATCGTCGGGGCAGGCGCACTCGCCCCGCATTTCGCCGGAGCCCATCTGGCGGCCTGCCCCTCGTTGCGCAGGGTGACCGTCTGGAACCGCACCGCGGCTCGGGCCGAAGCTGTTGTCAAACAGCTTCGCGACCAGGACATCGACGCTTCCGTGAGCCGGGACCTCGACGCATCCGTCGCGGGAGCCGATGTGGTGTCCTGCGTCACCATGTCGGACACGGCGCTGGTCAAGGGCGCGATCCTGCGGCCAGGCACCCATCTCGACCTCGTCGGCGCTTATCTGCCCACGCTGCGCGAAGCGGACGATGCAGCGCTTGCGCGCGGCACGATTTTCGTCGACAGCCGAAACAATATGCAAGGCGGCGGCGACCTCTCGCAGGCCGTCGCATCCGGTGCGATCACCTGGGATGCCGTGAAGGCCGACCTCTTCGAGCTTATCCAGGGCAAAAGCAGCGGCCGCACTTCCTCCGACCAGATCACCGTATTCAAGAACAACGGCGGTGCCCATCTCGATCTGTTCACCGCCTCCGCACTGTCGCAGACGCTCGGCTGACGCTTACGCGCCAGCCAGAACCCGCGCCAGGAAGGCCCGCGTGCGATCATGCTGCGGGCGCGTCAGGACGTCGACCGGGGTTCCCTGCTCGACGATCACGCCGCCATCCATGAAAATGAGGTGGTCGGCAACGTCGCGCGCAAAGCCCATTTCATGCGTGACGACGACCATCGTCATGCCGTCGTCGGCAAGCTGTCGCATCACCGCGAGAACTTCGCCGACAAGCTCGGGATCGAGCGCCGAGGTCGGCTCGTCGAAGAGCATGACGTCGGGCTTCATCGCCAATGAGCGGGCGATTGCCGCACGCTGCTGCTGACCGCCGGAAAGCTGGGCAGGATAGTAGCCCGCGCGCTCCTGCATGCCCACGCGCTCCAGGAGCATCATCGCCTCCTCGACCGCCTTGGCGCGCGCCACGCGCTTGACGAGAACCGGGGCCTCGATGACGTTTTCGAGCACGGTCTTGTGCGGGAAGAGGTGGAAGCCCTGGAACACCATGCCCATGCGCTGACGCTGGCGGGCGAGTTCGTTGAAGCTCATCTCGTAAAGCCTGTCGCCCCTCCAGCGCACGCCGACGGGTTCGCCATGCAGGAAAATCGCGCCACCGCTCGGTTTCTCGAGATAGTTGAGGCAGCGCAGCAACGTGCTCTTGCCCGACCCGGACGGGCCGACGATGCAGGTCACGTCGCCCCGCATCACCGCGACATCGATGCCGCTCAAAACCTCATGCGTGCCGAAGCTCTTGCGCAGGCGCTCGACCTTCAGCAGCGGCTCGGCCTTCGTTTGCTGGTTCATCACACGGCCTCCTGCTGGCGCGCAAACAGGCGAAAGGGCAGGAACCCGGATTTCTTCGCGCCGGCGTGATGTTCGGATTTCAAGCGGTTCTCGACGGCGTGCTCGACCACCGTCAGGACCGTGGTGAGCACGAGATACCAGATCGTCGCGACGAGCAGCAGCGGCACCGTCTGATAGGTGCGGGCATAGACCATCTGGGCGGAATAGAGCAGGTCGGGCAGCGCCAGCACGGAGACGAGCGAGGTGAATTTCAGCATCGAGATCGTGTCGTTGCCGATGGGTGGTATGATGATACGAAGCGCCTGCGGCAGCACGATGCGCCGCAGCGTCTGGCCGCGCGTCATGCCAAGCGTCGCAGCGGCCTCCGTCTGGCCGCCATTCACGGCCTGGATGCCGGCGCGGATCATTTCGGCGGCATAGGCACTTTCGGTGAAGGCCAACCCCATGATGGCGGCGCTGAAAGGCGTGATGAGCGCATTGGTGTCCCAGGAAATGAGCTTGGGGCCGCCGAACGGAATCCCGATCGAAACCTCCGGCAGCAGAAGCGCCAGATTGTACCAGAAAATCATCTGAACGAGCGGCGGCACGCCGCGGAAGAACCAGATCCAGCCCCAGCTGACGGACTGGAAGACACGGCTGGCCGACAGGCGCATGATCGCCAGCACGACGCCGATTGCCAGACCCAGCACCATGGCAAGCGCCGTCAGCAGCAGCGTCATGCCGAGGCCCGACAGGATGGCCGGAGCGAACATGTATTCGGCAACGACGCCCCACTGCATGTTCTTGTTGGTGACGAGCACCTGCAGGAAGATGACCGCGAAGATTGCGAGAACCGCGCCGCCGATCCAGTGGCCTAACTTCGGCACCGAAATGGGCTTGAGATCGTGGATTGATGGACGGTGTGGCGATTCATCAGACATCGTCATTCCTTGCTTCCGGTAGCGGGACACCCGACCCGACGAGCCCTCGGGCCGGGCGTCGATCTTAAAGGTCTGCCGGGTTTTCTTCCGTGATCAGAAGCGCCTTGGTCAGCATCCCGGAATCGTTCAGCCCCCACTTGGCCATGATCTTCTCATAGGTGCCGTCGTCGATCATCGACTGAATTGCGTCCGTCATGACCTGGCCGATCGGGTCACCCTTGCGAACGCCGATGCAACTGTTGACAGGCGACAATACCAGTTCGGACACTTTAAGATCGCCGGTCTGCTTGACCATGTATGCAAGTTTGACCGAGCCAGCCACGGTCGCCTCGGCGCGCTTTGAGCGTACGGCAAGTTCCGCCTGTGCCTGCGTGCCATGTGTCTGCACGACCACCGGCTTGTCCTTGCACTCTTCGGCATTCAGCTTTTCCAGAAGCCTGAGGTCCCAGGAGCCGTTGAGCACGGCGACCGTCAGGCCGCATGCGTCTGCCGCCGCCTTGATATCGAGCTTGCTGTCCATCGGATAGGCAAAGGAGGTGCCGATCTTGCGCTGGGAGACGAAATCCAGCGTCTTCAGGCGTTCCGCGGTGGTGCCGAACGAGGAAAAGCCGGCGTCGAAGCGCTTGGACTGGAGACCCGGAATGATCGCATCGAAGCTCGTGCCTTCGAACGTGAAGGGTACGCCCAACCGATCTTCCATCTCCCTGGCGATATCGACGCTCCAGCCTTTCAGCTGGCCGTCGGCGTCAAGGAATTCGTCCGGCGCCCAGTCGTTGAAGACCGCTGCCTTGATGCCGTTGTCCTTGTACTCCTGCGGCAGGGCATCGTGCAGGGCGGGAATGACGTCGGCCAATGCTGGCATCGCCAGAGCTGCGCTCAGGATACAACCAGCCAGAATGGATTTAAACATGACAACCTCCTTGTCGTTGCGAGCCCGGTGGGTCCGCGGTTTCGTTCTCTGGTTCCCCTTGCAGATAATGGCGAGAACGTTCTCACATATGAGACACGGAGACGGCCCATCCGTCAAGCGCCGTTGCGTAACGAATGTGATGCCAAAGCCGTTGAAAACCGCCGCCGATCTGCTAACACCTATAAAGAGCTGCCGATTTTTCCCGACCGGACATGATAGGATTCTCAGTTCGGCAGGTCGAAAATGTGAGAGGAATGGCCACGTGGCTCCGAAAAACAAGGCAACGATCACGGATGTTGCACGGGCGGCAGGTGTTTCCACGGCGACTGCGGGACGGGTGCTCGGCGGCTATGGCTACACCAGCGAAGACAAGAAGGAGCAGGTCCTCAAGGCGGCCCAGAGCCTCGGCTACCGGCCCAATGCTCTGGCTCGCAGCCTCATCACCGGCAAGACCCGTACGCTCGGCGTGGTGGCGGGCGATATCCAGAACCCGTTCTACGCCTCGGTTCTGCGCGGCATTTCCAACGTCGCGGAAGCCAACGGCTTCGGCCTGCTGATCACCAACAGCGACGAGGCGCAGCCCAAGGAGGTTCACTCGGTCGAGCTTCTGACACAGAAACAGGTCGACGGGCTGATCGTCACGCCGAGCGATACGCGCAAGGCGCGGCACCTGCACAATCTCAAGTCCATGGGCGTTCCACTGGTGCTGATCGACCGCGCCGTCGCCGGCCTTATGGTTGATCGCGTCGCGACCGACAACATCGCCGCGGCCGAGCAGGCCGTGCGCCACCTGATCGCCGCCGGCCATCGCCGGATCGGCATCGTGGCGGAACTCGTGGACGAGGAAAGCGGCGGGCTGGAGACCTTCCTCGCCCGCGCCGTCGCCGGAGACCCGATCGAAAGCGAGACGCTCTATCCGAGCTGGCAGCGTCTTCTCGGCTATATCCGCGCGCATCGGATCGAAGGCCTGCCCGTGGACCCGGGCCTGACACTGCGAGCCGGCAGCTATTCTGCCCTGGCCGCGCAAGCCGTCGTACCGCGCCTGATGACAAGCCCTGAGCCGCCAACGGCGCTGTTCACCACGGATGGCACCATGTCGGAAGGCACCATGCGGGCGCTCTCCGAGTTGAAGCTTTCAATCCCGCAGGATGTATCGATCATCTGCTTCGACGATCTCGACTGGATGAGCTTTCACCGTCCCGGTATCACCACCGTCGCACAGCCGCGGCTTGCCATGGGCGAGGCTGCCGCACGGATGCTGCTGGAGCGCATCCGCGGCGAGGACTATCCGCCGCGCACAGTGCTGATGCCCGCAGAATTGATCGAACGCGGCTCGGTCACGCGTTTCTGACTTCGCTACGCGCAACGAAGACGCTCTCGGCACAAGCCGAGTATGAGGGCGTATACCACGTTGTGCCTCCATGCTTTTCCCAGCCGATTTGCGATGGTCCTCTTTCAACGAGCTGGACCGTTTCCTCTGAACTCCATCACCGCCCCCCAATGTCCACCGCGCCCGGCGCAGGAAACCGATTGCCTTTTTCAGCACGGCCCTATAATTGAGAACGTTCTCAGTTTTATTCTCAGGAGAGCTTGCCCGATGCCACGCCCCGCCAGAATTCTCGCTTTCGGTGACAACGTCGTCGATTGCTACCGCGACCAGAACCTGATGTTTCCCGGCGGGAACTGCGTCAATCATGCCGTCTTTGCCAGTCGCGCCGGCGCCGAAAGCGCCTATGCGGGCGCGGTCTGCGACGACGATGCCGGACGCCTGATCCGTCAGGCCTTGATCGAGGAAGGCGTCGACATCTCGTCGGTGCGGATCGAACCCGGGCAGACGGCCTATTGCGTGATCGAGACGCAGGACGGCGAGCGGGTTTTCGTCGGCGCCAATCTCGGCGTCTCGATCATCGCGCCGTCACGGGCCGACCTGGCACGGCTTTCGGACTTCGACGCCATTCATACCGGCCGGTCGAGTCATGTCGACGCCTGGCTGCCGCGCTTTGCAGAGGCGACGAAGGTTTCCTACGATCTCGCAACCGTCCATGATCCCGAACGTATTGCCCAGGTGGCGCCGCATTGTTTCCTGATCGCCTTCTCGGCCGGCGACGCTTCCCGTGAGGAGGCACTTGCTTTGGCTGAACGGGCCCATGCAGCCGGCGCCCGCTGGAGCCTCGTCACCCGCGGCATCGAAGGTGCTCTTCTCGCCGGCGGAACCGGCATCTTCGAAGTCCCGGCCAAGCCGGTCGATCCCATCGACACGCTGGGAGCCGGCGACACCTATATCGCCAACGTCCTCGTCGGCCTGCTCGATGGCCGCCAGCCGGAGGCCATCCTGACAAAAGCCGCGGAGGCCGCAGCACAAACCTGCCTGATGCGCGGCGCCTTCGGTTACCAGGCCTCCATGAGCGTCGACCTTTCAAACATCATGAGCTTGGAAGCGGTCTATCTCACCACCCGCCCTGCGAAGGCGTCCGAGGACGCCTGAGAGCAGGCGCGGACCGAGCTTTACGTATTTGTGAAGCAGCCTGTCGCAGATGACGGCCTAGTCCGGCGCGTCTTGGCCGGTCAGGGAAGCCGCAAAGTCCCGCACGATGGCGAGCGAATGCTCCCCGCCCAGCATCGGGGAGGCCTCGCCGTAGCCGACCAGCCCGTCCTCCGTCGTCACGCGGACGATCGCCGTCCTGCGCCCCGGCAGTTCGTTCTCGACCCAGGTGGCCTGAAAGGCCTCGACCGATTTGATGATGGTGCCCACTTTTGTTCCTTCCTGTGCGCAATCGGATGGCGCCGGTGTTCAGAGCCGTACCATGGCAGGAAGTAGCTGGTCGTGATGCCGCCGCCTTTCTCGGGCGCGAGGCTGCGCATATAGCGTGCCTCGAGGCCCGGCCAGAACATGTTCGCGTAGCGCCGCTGGGCTTCCAGCACGATACCGCCCTGATGCGGTTCCGTATAGTCGAGGTCCCATCCGCCGACGCGGGAATAATCCCAGGATTCCGCGACCTGACTCAGGGGCGTCCAGGCGCAGGAGGGCAGTATGCGCGTCTTGGCGGCCTGAACGCGGGCGTTCCATTCGGCGATGCATTCGTAGCGCCACTCGTTGTACTGGCGCCATACGGGACGGGAATGGCCTTGCCGGTCTTCGCCCGGAATTTCTGCTGGCAGACGGTACAAGTGGCATTGCGGCGTGTGCCACGCGGAGAACTGGGCGGCATTCGCCCACATCGAAGGCGTAGCGTGTCAGGATTTCTTCGACGACCCTGATCATGAAATCGTTGTAGTAGCCGCCATTCGGGCAGGTGACGAAATGGCCGTGCACTTCGACAGGGCCGCCGGTCTTGTCCTGCGCGAACCATTCCGGCCGCTCAGCGTAGAGGGCGCGGGACGCCATGCTGGGGTCGATGCTCGCGATGGGCCGGATGCCGCGCTTTGCGAGCGAGGCGATCATCTCCGCGGCGAGGTCCCGTTCGCCGAGGGTTTTCGCGCGGGGGTGCAGGGGGATGTCGCTTGGATAGGAGGCCATGATGCCGCCCACCGAAAATCCCAGCGCGTCGAGCGAGAAGGACCTGGCGTATTCGGCCATCTCCTCGGTGTTCCACGTTCCCGCATCGCTCTCGCGAAGCGTCATGATCATCACCAGAGAGGACCGGAGCCAACTGTATTGGGAGTGCGATGTCATTGAATTCTCCATTGGAATGCGCCGCACGCGGGACGATCGGATGCAGCGCGACCAGGCTCAACCTGGCTGCCGAGAACGGGATCGGATTGAAGGAGTTCACGGGTGTAGGGATGCTGCGGGTTGGTGAAGAGGTCGTCGGTCCTGCCCTGCTCGACGATCTGTCCCTTCCGCATGACGAGAACCCGGTCGGCGAAACTGCGGACCACGGGCAGGTCGTGGGCGATGAAGATGTAGGAGAGGCCGTGCTCGTCCTTGAGGCTCTTCAGAAGCGCGATGATCTGCGCCTGGACGGACACGTCCAGCGAGGAGACCGCCTCGTCGCAGATAATGACATCCGGCCGCAGGGCGAGCGCCCGCGATGGCGATGCGCTGCCGCTGGCCGCCGGAGAACTGGTGCGGATAGCGCTGGGCATGCTCCCTCATCAGGCTGACCTGTTCGAGAAGCGCGCCGACCCGGCCTTTCCATTCCGTCTTCGGCAGGACATCGCGGTGAATGGCCCAGGGCTCCGAGATGATCTCCTCGACGGTCATGCGCGGGTTGAGGGATGTGGTCGGATCCTGGAAGACCATCTGGATCTGGCGCTGCAACACCGTCCGGTCAGCCTCCGTCGGCTGCAGCATGTCGCAGTTCCGGTAGGATGCGGTGCCGCCCGACGCCCTTTCGAGACCGAGCAGCGTGCGGGCGAGCGTCGACTTGCCGGAACCCGATTCGCCGACGACGCCGAGCGTTTCCCCCCGCGCGAGCACGAAGGACACCTTGTCGAGCGCCATGATGGTCGGAGACCGCGACGCGCTCGGATAGGCCTTCGACAGGTCCCTGACGGCGATCAGCGGCTCGCCGCATTCTCCGGCGGCGCAGACCGGAAGACTGTGCTTGCCCGGAACCGCATTCAGGAGGTTGCGGGTATAGTCATGCCTTGGCGCGTTGAAGACCTGCTTTTCCGTGCGGCTTCGGCATCGAAGGCCCCCGCCAGGGTCCCGGCGGCGATTTCACCGCGATGCTTGAGCGCATCCTGCGCCAGTACGACCTGCTTGCCGCCGACAGCCAGGGACAGCGAAATATGCCCGCCCGTATGCCCCGGCGTGTGAAGCACGCGGATCCCCGGCAGGATTTCCGGCTCACCGGAGATCAGGCGGAATCCGGGCTTTCGCAACAGCGTTTCGGCGAGAAACAGGGGAACCGCAGCATCGGCCGCGCCGTATCACATCTTCGGCGCCTGCCTTCGCCGAATGGCGGCGAAAGTGACGAAGTGAAGCAAAGCGAGGCCGGCTATGACCGCAATGGCGGCGCCGTAGCCGCCCGCCCAGTCGTGGAGGGAACCGGCGAGGACCGGCCCTGCGGCCATGCCCGCGCCGGAGGCGAGCCGGCAGACGCCGAGAACCGCGGAGAGTGCGGAAAGCGTGACGACGAGGCGCGCGCGGTCGGCGAGCAGGACCTGCTGGCCGCCGAAGGCGACGCCGAGCACGAGGGGATAGACGAGGAGCGCGGCGACGTTCGCCGTCACGAGGATCGCCACGAGCATGCCGAAGGTCAATACACCTGCCAGCGCGGCAAGCGCCATGACCGGCCCGGAGCCCCACAGATCGCAGAGCCAGCCGGACAGCAGGCGCCAGACGAAGATGATCAGGCCGGCAACGGCCGCGATCCACACCGCCGTCTGCGCATTGACGCTGTTGTCCTCGAACAGCGCGATCTGCTGGGTCATCAGTCCGTGATAGGCCGCCGAACCGCAGAAATAGCTGATGACGAGCGCCAGTATGGTGACCCTGCCGAGCCCCGCCAAGCCATATCTGCCGCCCGTACCGGACGCGGACTTCACCCGGTCGATCACGAACAGATGGAGCGGCACGGCGATGCCCATCAGGACGATGCCGAGGGCGGAATACGTGAAGCGCCAGCCAAGGTTCTCGATCATCCAGCTCATCACCGGCAGGCCCAGGAAGGCGGCGAGGCCCGACCCGGCATCGGCAATGGCCATCGCCGTTGCCGGCCGCTTGCGGAAGCGGCCGGCAAGCACGGCGAAGATCGCATAGGAACTGGTGCAATGCGTCCCCAGGCCGCCGACGAGGCCGAAGGCGAGCCAGAACTGCCCAATCGTCGACACATGCGCGGTCAGGAGAAAGGCCGTGCCGAGCAGCATCGCCGCGCCGGCCAGGAGGACTCGGCTGTTGTACCGGCCGAGCAGGTAGCCGAAGAGAGGCGCGCTCACCGCATTGACGAGCGCGAAGGCGCCGTAGGCGCCCGAGATCGAGGCGCGAGACCAGTGGAACTCCCCCTCCAGCGCGACGAGGAACAAAGCGAAGGAATTCCACACGAGCCCCGAGACCATCATGAGCAGGAAGGCGGCCGCCAGCCGCACCTGTTTGGCGAGGCGCACGCTGCGGCGTCGCCCTTCCGCGTGAGGCGCTCTGCTGTCGGCGACGGCCATCGGTCAGTTCACGCGGTAGCGCTTGACCATGTCCCAGTCAAGCTCGACACCGAAACCTGGTCCCTGCGGGACCTGGATGATGCCGTCCTTCGGGTTGGGACGGTTGGCGATAAGGCCGGCCCAAATCGGGTCGCGCGCCGGCTCGAAGCACTCGACGCAGAGGCCGTTGGGAATGGCGGCGATCATGTGCATGGCGATCTGCGCTTCCTCGTGATGGCCGACGCGGATGTCGTTGAGGGCGCACAGAGCGGCGGCGCGGCGCCATTCGGTGATGCCGCCGGCCTCCGACGCGTCGAAATTGACGATGTCGACGGCTTCCGCGGCGACGAGGCGCCGCACGCCCGCGGCGTTCATCTCGCTCTGGCCGGCATCGACGGGGATGGAGATCGCGCGGCGGACCTGCGCCATCATGCGGGCGTCGTCGTACCAGTGGCAGGGTTCCTCGAACCAGGCGATGTTGTATTTCTCGATCAGGCGGGCGAACTTCACGGCTTCGGCCACCGGCCAGCCGCGATTGGCGTCGACCGCGATCCAGAAGTCGTCGCCGCCGCCCTTTCGGGCCGCCTCGACGCGCTTGGCGTCCTCCTCGGCCGAAAGGCCGCCGACCTTCACCTTGCAGCCAGCAAGGCCGGCCTCGCGCAGCCGCTCCATTTCCCGGCCGAGGTCGGCCAGCGTCTTGTCCTTCTCGTAATAGCCGCCGATGCAGATGATCGGAAGCTCCTGGCGGTAACCGCCGAGCAGCCGGCAGACATTGACGCCCGCGGCCTTGCCCATCAGGTCCCAGAGCGCGCTGTCCATGCAGGCGATCGCCTCCATGACGAGCTTGCGGTCACGGTTCCACTCGGCCGCCTTGAACATCTTCTGCCAGAGCCGCTCGATCGCGAATATCTCCTCGCCGATCAGCATCGGCGCCAGTTCCGTCTCGATGATCTCGACGACCTCGCGCATATGGTCGCGGTTGTCGCCGTTGTAGATCTCGCTGACGAGGCCGCTGTCCGTCTCCATCCGCGTGATGATGGTGCAGCGCTTGGTGACATTGTACCGGCTGCCGCCGAAATTGCGGGCAAGCGGGATCTCGACGGCGATGACCGTCACGTTCTTGATCTTCATGACTTCCTCCGTTCGAAAGATTATTCGCCCTTGGCGCCGCCATCGGCGAGGCCGACGACGAGCTTGCGCTGGACGAGCAGGTAGAAAAGGATGACCGGAACCGTCACCAGCACGGCGCCCGCAAGCAGCATGCCCCAGGAATAGATGTTGTCCTGGCCGATCCAGGTGGCGAGCCCCAGCGGCAAGGTCTTGTTCGTCTCGGAAGACACGAAGACCAGCGCGAAGAGGAACTCGTTCCAGGCATGGTTGAAGCTGAAGACGCCGACCGAGATGATGCCCGGCAGGGCGAGCGGCACCGTGACGCGCATCATCGCGCCGAGCCGCGTGCATCCGTCGATCATGGCGCTTTCCTCAAGGCTGACGGGGATCGCGTTGAAATACGAGCGCATGAACCAGAGAGCCAGCGGAAGCGTGAACGCCGTGTTGGCGATGATCAGCGAGATCAGCGTGTCGGCCATGCCGAGCTTGACCACGTAGATATAGAGCGGCAGCACGATCAGCACTTCCGGCAGCATGTAGCAGACGAGCGTCGCGTTGGAGAACGCGGCGATGCCGAAGAAGCGGAACCGGCTGAGGCTGTAGGCGCCGAGCCCGCCGATGACGAGCGACAGGAAGGTCGCACCGCAGGCGACGATCAGGCTGTTGGCGAAATAGGTGAGGAAGTTCGTCTGGACGAAGAGGTCGCGGTAGTTCTGCAGCGTCCATTCGTTCGGCAGAAAGGTCGGCGGCGTGGCGTAGAGCTCGCCGCCCGGCTTGAACGAGCAGATCAGCATCCAGAACAGCGGGAAGCCGATGACGCTGACGGCGGTGAAGGCCAGGAGATAGAGCATGACCCGCGAGGCGAGGTAATGCACGTCGGCGATTTCCCGGTTGCGTGGCAGCGACGCGACGCTGTTGGCGATGGCGGTCATTGGCGTGCCTCCGCTCTCTTGATGAAGTAGAAGTAGACGGCGAGCAGGCCGCACAGGATGGCCAGCGTGACGATCGCGATCGCCGCGGCGCGGCCGAACTCGAAATCCGAAAATGCCTTGAGATAGACGAGGATCGGAAGCGTCGTGGTCGCATCCAGCGGGCCGCCGCCGGTCATCAGGTAGATGATCTCGAACTTGTTGAAGGACCAGATGGTGCGCAAGAGCGCCGTCAGCAGGAAGACCGGCAGCACATAGGGCAGCGTGATCCGCCAGAACTGCTGGAAGTCCGAAGCCCCGTCGATCCTCGCCGCCTCGTACTGCTCCTGCGGGATGGATTGCAGAATACCGAGAATGGCGATGACGACGAAGGGGAAGAACTTCCAGACGCCGACCATGATGACCGAGGTCATCGCCAGCCCCTGGCTGTTCAGCCAGAGCAGCGGCTGGTCGGTGATGCCGAGATTGGTGAGGACGGCGTTCACGACGCCGACGATGTCGTGCAGCATGTAGCGCCATGTCAGCACGGCCACGACCGTCGGCACGAGATAGGGCGCAAGGATGATGGCCCGGGCGGCGCCGCGGAAGGCGAAGTTCTTGTTGAGCAGCAGCGCGAGACCGAGTCCCAGCAGCATTTCCAGCGCGACGCTGCCGAAGACCCAGACGAAGGTGTTCCAGAGCGCGGTGTAGAAGGCCGGCTCCGCGAAGACCCAGGCGAAGTTCTCGAACCCGATGAACGGGCCGTCGGTATCGCCCATGCCGACATCCTGCATGGTCGTGACGAAGACGGTGATGGTCGGCACGCCGGCGAGCAGCAGTAGCAGGAAGGCGCTCGGGGCAAGGGCGGCATAGGCGAGCAGGCGGTCGCCCGAGAGCGCGGCGCGATTGTCAGCCATTGGCCACTCTCCTCTTCTCCGTCGAGGGTTCGCAAGCGATCGCTTTGCCGCTCGCGGTGTCGAAGCGGCGCAGCTCGCGATCGGCGACGGCGAAGGTGACGTCGGTGTTGAGAAGCGGGCTGTAGGAGACGCTGGAAGGAATGCGGGCGATGACCTGGGTTTCCGGCAGATCGCCGGAAACCGCCCCGTAGAGCAGCCGGTCGCCTCCGAGATATTCGACCCGGTGCACGTTGAATGTGATCGGCGTGACGGCGACGTCGGCGGAAAAGCTCGCCTTGGGCAGGAAGTTCTCGGGCCGGAAGCCGAGCGTGACGTCGCCGGTCGCGACCAGGTTCATCGGCGGCGAGCCCATGAAGGTGGCGACGAACGTGTCGGCGGGATGGAGGTAGATCTCCTCCGGCGTGCCGACCTGGCGGACGGAGCCGCCCTGCATGACGACGATGCGGTCGCCGAGCCCCATGGCCTCGACCTGATCGTGCGTGACGTAGATCGACGTGACGCCGACCCGGTCCTGGAACTGGCGCAGCTCCTCGCGGGAGGAATGGCGCAGCTTGGCGTCGAGGTTCGAGAGCGGCTCGTCGAGCAGGAAGACGTCGGGATCGCGCACCAGCGAACGGGCAAGCGCCGTGCGCTGGCGCTCGCCGCCGGACATCTGGCGCGGCTTGCGCTTGAGCATGCGGGTGAGGCCGACCAGTTCGGCGGCCCAGCGCACCTTGTCGTCGACGAGCTTCCTGTCCGCCCCGCGCACCCGGAGCGGGAAGGCGATGTTCTCGTAGACCGTCAGATGCGGATAGAGGGCGTAGTTCTGGAACACCATCGCGATGTTCCGGTCCTTCGGCTGCAGGCGCGTGGCGCGGCGGTCGCCGATGAAGATGTCGCCATAGGTCGGCAGTTCCAGGCCCGCGATCATGCGCAGCAGCGTGCTCTTGCCACAGCCGGAAGGGCCGAGCAGCACGAGGAACTCCCCGTCGTTGACGGTCAGGCTGACGTCGGAAACCGCGGTATGATCGGCGAAGATCTTGCTGATCTGATTGATTTCAACTCGTGCCATGGCTCTCTCTCGCAATCTGTGACGGGGTCTGCAAACCGGCATCATCCATGATCCGGCGCGCCTGCTCCATGAGGGTGTGGTCGGCCTCTGCGATCCGCCGCCGGATATCGGCGACGCCGGCGAGATCGTTTTCGAGCTCCGCCTTGCGGCGGTCGAGCATCTCAGCCATGCGGATCGGGGCCGGGCCGCCGGTGACGGCGCGGGTCTTCAGGTTTTCGGTCGGGTCCAGCGCCTTCCTCACCTCGTCCTCGGAAATGCCGAGCGGATGGCCGAACAGGGCCTGCGACGCAGCGTCGAGATCGGCGGATGTGATATCCATCGCCGTATGATGCGCCTCGATCGCCTCGCGGACAACGCGGCCGACGATGTTGTGCGCCATGCGGAAGGACATGCCGGCCTCGCGCACGATGATGTCGGCAAGCTCGGTCGCCGTGCCGAAACCGATCTCGGCGAGATGGCGCATCACATCCGGCTTGACGGTGAGCGTGCGCAGCGCGCCCTCGAAGACGGTGAGCGCCCTCGCCGTCCGCTCCAGCATGTCCATCGTCGGCGCGTTGCCGGCGGTGACGCCGTCATTGACATCGGCAAGGGCAGTGTTCTTGGAGGCGGCGAGCACCGTGTTCAGCGTGCCGACCGCCATCGCGGCGACCGCCTTCACATGCTCCATCGCCTGCGGGTTCTTCTTCTGGGGCATGATGCTGGAGACGCTCGAATAGGCGTCGTCCAGTTCGAGCATGCCGAACTCCATCGTGTTCCAGGTCTGGATGTCGGTGGCGATCCGGGAGACGCCGGTCATCAGCACGGCAAGGGCGGCGGCCGTCTCCTGGAGGTCGTCGCGGATCGAGACGCCGTCATAACCGACCTCGACCAGCCGCGAGAAGCCCAGGAGGTTCGCCGTCATCTCGCGATCGATGGGAAAGCCCGTCGTCGACAGCGCCCCCGAGCCGAGCGGGCTGCGGTCGCAGCAGGCAAGGGCGTGCAAGAGGCGGCCGTAGTCGCGCTCCATCAGGTCGGCGGTCGCAAGCAGGTAGTAGCCGAACGAGATCGGCTGGGCGTGCTGCGAATGCGTGTAGCCCGGCATCACCGTCTCGATGTGCCGCCCGGACAGGTCGAGCAGGGTCCGCCGGAGGGTGCCGACGATGTCGAGCAGGTCGAGCAGCAGGCCGCGCAGCACCAGCCGCCAGGAGGTCGTGTGCAGGTCGTTGCGGCTGCGGCCGGTGTGCAGGCGCCCGCCGGTCTCCGGGCCGAGCGTCTCGACGATGTAGCGCTCGATATAGGAATAGAGGTCTTCCTGCTGGTAATCGATGGTCAGCGCCTTGACGCCGGTCGCCTTGAGGTCGAGCAGGACAGCGAGGATGCGGGCGATGTCCGCCTTGCCGACGATGCCGCGGTCGGCGAGCATAACGGCGTGGGCGAGGTGGACGCGCATTTCCGGCTCGAACTGGAAGCGGATCCCCGCGGCGACCGCCGGGCCGAAATAGGATTCCACCATGGCCGGTGCGGGCGGCGACTTGACGCGTTCGCGCAACGAGACGACCGGCGCCACCGGTTGTTCCTCTGACATATGCTTCTCCTGAAAAATGCGGTCCGCGTGTCCTTCACGCGGACCTTGTCTGGACGCTATTTCTTCTTCAGATCGTCCACGATGGCCTGCATGCGCTTCTGACCCCATGCAGCGGCAGCTGCCGGGTCCTCACCCTGCAGGACGACGCGCTGCACGACCTGGGCGGGAATATCCCGCGCAACGATCGAGCCGATATAGGGATTGACCACGCCGGAGCGGATGACCGCGCCGTCCTTGAACTGCGCGCCGGCCTCCGATTCGAAATCGAGCGCGTTGGAGGTGTCGAAGGCGATGCGGGAAATCTCCTCGCGGCCGCCGAGGGTCTGCGCCGCCCCCTGCGTGATGACCTCTTCCTGGACGCCCTTGAGCGGCGGGATGAGGTGGGGATGGACGGTGAGCGAGAAGTCCCGCAGGCGCTCGCCGGTGACGATGAACTTCAGGAACTTGCGCGCGGCCTCGATATTCTTCGAGCCGACCGCCTCCGAGGAAAGCGCGAAGCTGTTCGCGTTCACGAACTTGACCCCTACGCCGCTGGGGCCGACCGGCATGCTGCCGGCGACGGTGTTCTTCAGAAGATCGGGCGTGTTGGCGGCCGCAGTGGCGATGAGACGGGGCGCATAGATGTCGAGCCCGATCTTGCCCGTCAGGTAGACGTTGATCATGTCGCCGTAGGAATAGGAGCCGATGCCCCGCGGCGAGAATTTCGCGATGTCGCGCAGGAAGGTCAGCGCCTTGACCGTACCGGGATTGTCGAAGGTGACGTTGAGGTCCTTGTCGAAATAGGTGCCGCCGGCGCTCCAGATCATCTGCGACAGGAAGATCCCGGTCATGCGGTTCTTGCCGGCGGGGAACAGAAAGCCGAAATTGCCGTCCCCTCCCGTCAGCGCCTCGGCGCTCGCCAGAAGATCGTCCCAGGTCTTCGGGGTCGAGATGTTCCCGGCCTTGAGGAAATCCTCGCGCTGCCAGAGCACGCCGTAATTGCCGAGCGTATAGGGAACGTCGTAGATCTTGCCCTCGACGGGCACGAGCGAGCCTGAAACGTAGTCGTCGCGGCCGATCTCGTCGATCATGTCGTCAAGGGGGACGAGATAGCCTTTGCGGGCGAACTCGAAGCGCTCTTCCGGCAGGACCTTGAAGATCTCCGGCATGGTCTTGGTGTTGATCGAAGCGAGCACCTTCTGAAGCCGGCCATCGGTGCTGACGGCCTCCATCTCGATATGGATGCCGGGGTTCTCCGCCTCGAAGGCCTTGATCGCGTTGTTGAAGAACTCGATGCTCGGCGGGTCGGTTTCGTTGTGCAGAAAGCGGACGACCTGTTGTTGCGCCCAGGCGGTGCTGGACATCAGCAGCGCCGCCAGGCTGCCTCCAACGGTCAGATACATGCGTGTTCGGGCCATCATGCCATTCTCCTCCCAATGTTCCCAAGTGCACAACCTGTTTGTCGCAGGTCTCCTCCGTGCATGAAAGGCAAGGTATCGCGCTCCCTTGCCATCCGTCCACTACATGCTACCAATATCGGATATTCATTTTCCGTATAGGTGGGAAAGATGGAACTCGGCAGCCTCAGGATTTTCGTGCGCGCGGCGGAACTCGGCAGCTTCAGCAAGGCCGCCGTTTCCATGGGGCTGGCGCAGCCCTCGGTGAGCCGGACGATCGGCGACCTGGAACGGGAATGGGACGGTCCCCTCTTCTACCGGACCGGCAGGGGCGTAGCGCTGTCGGAGCTGGGCGAGGAAGCCCTGAAGAAGGCGCGTTTCCTGTTGCGTGAGGCGGACCAGGCGGCGGAAGACCTGAAGGCGTTCAGCCGCCTTCCGAGCGGCATCGTGTCGCTCGGCCTGCCGACCTCGCTCGTCGAGCCCATCATTCCCGAACTCGTCAACCAGCTACGCGTCCATACGCCCGGCATACGGCTGCAGGTCTATGAGGGTTTCAGCGATCAGGTCGAACGCTGGCTGTCGGAAGGGCTGATCGACATCGGCGCCTACAGCAAGTACCGCGAAGGCAGGATGGAGAACGGGCCGCTCCTCCTGGAATCCCGCCTGGTGCTCGCCGGGCCCAGAGAAGGCTGGACCCTGCCGGAGGAGATCGCCTTCGAACGGCTCGCAGACTTCGCCCTGGTCCTGCCGGCTCCGACGAACGGGCTGCGGATCATGGTGGATTCCGTCGCCCGGCGGCTGAAGGTCTCCCTCAACGTCATTGCCGACATCGATTCCACCGGCGGCCAGAAGGCCATGACCGCCCGGTGCGGCTGCTACATGGTGAAGGCGCCCCATACGATTTCCGAGGAGACGTCGAGGGGCCAGTTCGCCAGCAGCGTCATCCGCGAACCCTATATCAATCGCCACGTCGTCCTCGTGACCGGACAACAACGCCCCCTCAGCCGGGCGAGCCGCGAGGTCGCGACGCGCCTGACAGGCATCCTGCGGGAACTGTCCGGAAACCACGATGCGGCCAACTGACCCTTTGCCGCGCGCGGTCGCGGCAAAGGGAACCAGACGCACGAAAGCGTGGTCAGGCCGCGGTTTTCATCGCCGGGTCAGACCTCGTCGGCTCCGAGCGCCTTCAGCGCGGCGCGGGCGACATCGAAATCCTGCTCGCCCGTGCCGGACCCGACACCGATCGCCCCTGCGATGACGCCGCCGAAGCGGATGGGAAGCCCGCCCGGCAGATGGGTCACCCCGCCCTGCGAGGCGATGCCGGCGGCGAAGCCGAACTCCGCCGCCATGGCGCCGGTCGCGCCGTTGATGGAGGCGGCAGTCCGCGCCTTTGCGCGCGCGGTGTGCATGCTGAGATATTTCGCGCCGTCCATCCGGATGCTCGCGATGGTCTCACCGCTGGTATCGACGATGAAAATGCACTGTGGAACCTGGATTGCCTTCGCCCGCTCCACGGCAGCGAAAAGTGCGTCCAGTGCCGCGTCGGCGGTCAGCGAAATGGTGTTCCGGAATCTCGACATGGGGGCTCCTATTGATTATCCCACTTTAGGCAACAGGCCCCTCACCGCGTACCGGCCAAACCGGCATAGGACTTGATCCGTGCCGGAACATGTTCCCCCGGCCCTCCCCCGCGTTCGAGCAGCGGGATCCGCGACATAGGAGCGACTCTTGTCAGTGCCGATGCGCTCAAATAGATCTCCGCTGCTGCCCATCCCAATCTCGAATGCTGCATTAAGTTCGCTCAGCAGAGCGCGGCCCTGCCCTGCTTCATTTCCTTAACCGCGGAGTATACGCCTGAGCGCCAAAGAGCGAACTGCTTGACGCTGATGTGGTCATCCTTTCCGCTCGCCCGGAATCGCTCAAATTCCTGATTGTCCGAAAGAACGACACGGCCGCCGCGCGCCGCATCTTTGAGCAAATGGGCACTTTTCGTTGCTTAGTTTCCTTCGGCCCACGTTCCGATCAACATTGTCATGAAGCGCTCAGCGGCAGGCGAAAGCGTCCCACCGCGACGACGTACAATGCCGATCGTTCGTGAGATTTCGGGATTACGAATAGGTCTCGTGACGAGGAACGGGTGCTCTTCCTGTGGTGTGGCCAGTTTCGGCAGAACCGAAATTCCAAGTCCGGCTTCCACCAAACCAAGCGACGTCGAGAGATGCGTAACTTCATAGGACCAGCGCAGTTTCAGGTTCGATTTCGCCAATGCTGCGTCAAGAAGCGTACGGTTGCCGCTGGACCGGTGAACTGTGATCAGTTGATAGGGCGCCAGATCGCCCCACTGAAGCTCGCTCTTGGCCGCCAGCGGATGATCCTTGCGTGCCGCCAGCACAAACGGATCTTCGATGAGCCTGTCGAAGATGAGGTCGGGATCTGAAAAGCCCATGATATTGATACCGAACTCGACTTCCCCGCGGGCGACTGCCTGCAGACCGTCGGTGGCTGGCAGATCGAGAATGCGAAAACGAATATTGGGATACTCGGCGCTGAACTGCTTGATGACGGTCGGCAAAAAATAGAATGCAGCCGTCGGCAGGCATGCGATCGTCACAAGGCCGCTGCGCTGGGACCCGACATCGCGCACCGCAAAGAGCGACGTGTCGAACTCCTCCAGCATGCGCCGCACCAAGGGGATCAGCTCTGCACCAAGGGCCGTTGTCGAGACATGCCGCGTCGTGCGCTCGAGCAAAGGCGCCCCGATTGCCAACTCGAGCTTTTGAATCCGCCGACTGAGTGCCGGCTGGGAAAGATTGAGCGCTTCGGCAGCGCGGTGGAAGTTTTCCAGTTCGACGACCAACAGAAACGCGCGCAGATCCAATATTTCGCAATTAATGCTCATAACGCATCATTCCCTCTGATATTGACATTTCACATATCAATCGTTTTGCCGCTTACTGCAACAAAGAAGCTGATTGATATTTAAGTCACATCAGTATGCGGACACAACCATGAACGACCTGATTTCCATTCCCTGTGTTCTGATGCGAGGTGGCACCTCGAAAGGACCGTTCTTTCTGGCATCCGACCTTCCGTCGGATTCGCGTCAACGCGATGAGATTCTGCTTTCGGTCATGGGGTCCGGTCATCCTCTGCAGATTGACGGTATCGGCGGCGGCAACCCAGTCACCAGCAAGGTTGCCATCGTCGGCCCGGCAACCGTGTCCGATGCCGACGTGGATTATCTGTTCGCCCAGGTCCGCGTCGATCAGCAGTTCGTCGATATCTCACCGAACTGCGGAAATATGCTGGCGGCCGTCGGACCGTTCGCGATCGAGGCCGGCCTGGTCAAGGCGGCGACGGGCGTAACCCGCGTGCGCATCCACAACGTCAATACCGGCAAACTCATCGAAGCGGAGGTTCCGACCCCTGATGGCCGCGTTGCTTATATGGGAGATGCCTCGATCGACGGCGTGCCCGGCAATGCCGCGCCGATCGCGCTGACCTTCATGGACGCCGCCGGGGCACGCACTGGAAAGCTTTTTCCCACCGGCAACCCGCGTGACAGGATCGACGGCATTGATGTGACCTGCATCGATTGCGCAATGCCGATGATGCTGCTCGAGGCCGCCGCCCTCGGCGTTACGGGCAATGAATCGGCTGCCGAACTCAATGCCAATGGCGCCCTGCTGCAGCGGCTCGAAACCTTGCGGCTCGAAGCAGGCCGGCGCATGGGCATGGGCGATGTCGGCAATCAGGTGACGCCAAAACCGGTGCTGATCTCCAGGCCCAACAAGGGCGGCGATCTCGGCGTGCGCTATTTCATGCCGCACGAGTGCCACCCCTCTCTCGCGACGACCGGCGCCGTCGGGATTGCCACGGCTTGCATCAGCGACGGAACCGTCGCTGCGCAGTTGATCGGCGACCGCAAGCCGCCGGTCGTCCTCGTTCTGGAACATCCAAGCGGTCGTTTGGAAGTAAAACTGGATGACCGCGACGGCAAGACAATTGCCGGAATCCTGCGGACGGCCCGACGCCTCTTCGAGGGCCGGGTCTTTGCAAAACCTATCGTGCAAATGGTTTGCGCGGCATAATCGAAAGTGGTTGCCGGGAGGGCGCCACGCATCAGGGAGGAATACACATGCGTAAACTCATACTCGCCCTTGCGGCAACGGTCGCTTTCACCGGTGCGGCTTTGGCGGAACCCGTCCGCATCAGCGTCGGGTCCTACAACCTCAACAACCTGCCCTTCCCGGTCGCAGCTGGCCTGGGTCTCTACGAGAAGGAAGGTCTTGAGGTGACCGTCGAAAACTTCGCATCCGGCGGCTCCAAGACGCTGCAGGCGCTTGTTGCAGGCTCCACGGATATCGCTGTCGGCTTCTACGACCATACGATCCAGATGCAGTCGCAGAACAAGGCGGTCGTCGGCTTTGTCCAGCTTGCGCGCAATTCTGGTCTGGTTCTGGCCGGCGGGAAAAACGCATCGTTCGATCCGACCAAACCGGAAACGATCAAGGGTGCGAAGATCGGCATCACCGCACCGGGATCGTCTTCCGACTTCTTCGTGCGCTACTACCTGCAGCGCAACAATCTTTCGGCCGACGACATTTCGCTGATCGGCGTCGGTTCCGGCGCGGCCGCGGTCGCGGCGCTCGAGCAGGGGAAGGTCGACCTTCTGGTCAACTACGATCCCGCGGCGACCTTTATCGAGGCTAAGGGTGTCGGCAAGATTCTGATCGACGCCCGCAGTGACGAGGGTGCCAAGGAGATCTATGGCGGGATCTACCCGACCTCCGTCCTCTATGCGACGCAAGCCTATATCGATGAGAACCCGGAAACCATCCAGAAGGTCACGAACGCGACCGTCAAGGCACTGGCATGGATGAACACACACAGCGCCGAAGAGATCGTCGAAAAACTGCCGAAAGAATTCATTTCCGGCGATCGGGACACCTATGTGAAGGCCGTCCAGAATGCCAAACCGATTTTCTCGGTGGACGGCAAATTCAGCGAGGTCGACACACAGACGCCGTTGGCCGTTCTCAAGAGCTTCAACGAAAAGGTTGCTGCCGCGACAATCGATCTTTCCAAAACCTACACGAACGCTTTCGTGGACAAGGTGACGGATAAGACCATCAACTGATCCGAGGAGAAGGCCATGTCTTTGGCTATCGTAAACCCCATGCCCATCCCGAAGGGGCAGCAAAACGCAAAGTCTATGGTGTCGATCGACGCCGTGACGATGTCGTTTGGTTCCTATGTCGCGGTGCAGGACGTGAACATGACAGTTGCCGATGGCGAATTTCTCGCCATCGTCGGCCCGACCGGTTGCGGCAAGAGCACCATTTTGAACGCGATCGCAGGGCTTTTGAAACCCGCGAGTGGAATGGTGTCGATTGACGGAACGTCGGTAAAGGGCGTCCAGAACGACATCGGCTATCTCTTTCAGCAGGACGCGCTGCTGCCGTGGAAGACATCCATCGAGAATGTCGAACTCGGCCTCATGTTCAGGGGTGTTGCAGCGACCGAGCGCCGCGAGCGTTCGATGAGTTGGCTTGCCAAGGTCGGGCTGAAGGGCTTCGAACACCGCTATCCGCACCAACTGTCCGGTGGCCAGCGCAAACGAGTCCAGATGGCGCAAGCCCTGATTGCGGGGCCGAAGGTCATCCTGATGGATGAGCCCTTCTCCGCACTCGATATCCACACGCGGCACCTCATGCAGAATGAGTTGCTGCGTCTTTGGCAGGAAGAACGTCGCGCCGTGGTCATGATCACACACGACCTTGAAGAGGCAATCGCGCTCGGAGACCGCGTCGCGATACTGGCCGCCGGTCCTCGTTCGCGGGTTATCGAAAGTTTCCCGGTCGATCTCGAGCGCCCACGGGATGTGGCTGAGATCAAACTCGATCCGCGCTTTATGGATCTCTATCGCAATATCTGGGCTTCCCTGCGCGGCGAAGTGGAGAAAAGCTATGAACGTCGTGACTGAACGCATCATCCAGCTCGGCATGCTGGTTTTTATCCTCGGTGGCTGGCAGCTCGGCGTGACCGCCGGCTTCATCGACGTGTTCTTTTTCCCAGCGCCCCTCGATATCTTCAACCAGATCGTTAGCTGGATCGTTGACCCGGGCTTTTACAAACATGTCTCGATCACCCTGACGGAAACAGTGCTCGGTTACATCATCGGCACGGGTCTTGGTGTCGCCGCCGGTGTATGGCTCGGTCTCAGCCGTAGCGCGGCGCGGATCCTCGATCCGTTCATCAAGGGGCTCAACGCAATTCCACGCGTTGTGCTTGCACCGATTTTCGTTCTTTGGCTTGGGCTCGGCCTTTGGTCGAAGGTGGCGCTTGCGGTAACGCTTGTTTTCTTCATCACCTTCTTCAACGCCATGCAGGGCGTGCGCGAAGTGAACCCGGTGGTCCTCGCAAATGCAAGGATCCTCGGGGCCAAACGTTCCGACCTGTTGCGGCATGTGTACTTTCCCGCGGCGGCCAGCTGGATCCTGTCCTCCCTTCGTACTTCTGTCGGCTTCGCGGTGGTCGGCGCCATCATTGGCGAATATCTCGGCTCTTCTGCAGGGCTCGGTTACCTGATCGCGCAGGCGGAAGGCAACTTCGACGCGGTCGGCGTGTTTGCCGGCATCATCATCCTGGCCATGTTCGTGCTCATCATCGACCGCATTCTCGATGTTCTGGAAGGCCGGCTTATCAAGTGGCGACCGAACGCCGCCGAAGAAAGAGCGGCATAGCTGGCCGGAGACCAGCTTTCATGTGAGTTGGAATTGGGGTGCCACCACCGGCACCCCATTTTTTTTCGCCGGCCGAGCACCCTATCAACCCACCGCCCGGGAAGCTGTCATTCCGCCCCCGGCCGGAACCGCAATCCCTAGAGCATGTCTGGTTCAGACTGAACCAGACATGCTCTAGTTTCCTTTGTTTTCGTTTGTCTTTTCGGGAAAACCGGTTCCCACTTTTCCCTGACAAACTCTAGATCCAGCTTTCCAGGCGTGTGTTCATGACCAGCTCGGCGACCGAGGCGGTGTTGGGCAGGCTCATTAAAAAGCTGACCGTATCGCCGATCGTCTCGGGCGGAATACGATTGGCCGATGCCACCACACCCGGGACCGAGGCCACCAGCTGCGTATCCACGGCGCCCGGGCAGAGCGCCGTCACGCGCACGCCATGCTCCCATCCAGCGAACTTCGCGGCATGCGTCAGCGCCATTACCGCATGCTTCGTCATGGCATAGGCAACCGACACGCCGTCGCGATAACGCTTGCCGTCAGTAGACGCGACGTTGATGATGCGGCCGTGTCCCGTCCTTTCAAGATGCGGCAGAGCGAGCCGGATGAGGCGGAACGGTCCTTTGACATTGACCGCCCACATCTCGTCGAGAATGGATTCATCCCCCGAACGCAAATCGATGGGGCGCAGGATACCGGCATTGTTGATCAATCCGTCGAGCCTGCCGAAGCGCTCGATCGTCGCATCGAGCCAGGACGCCGCATCCTCCGGTTTGCTTGCATCGAATTTGGCGGCAAGGGTGCACAAAGGGTCGAAGTCCTTCAATGCGTCGGGATTGCGCACGCCGAGCGACAGACGATAGCCATCCTCCTGAAGGCGTTTGGCGATGGCGAGGCCAATCCCGCGCGAGGCGCCTGAAATCATCACGACCCTGCCCTCGGGCGATAACGAGCGGGTTGAACTCACAGTCTCCACCATCAGAAGATCCCCTGATAAACGCCGCCGTCATTGACAATATTCTGGCCCGTCATGTAGCCGGCATTGGCGCCGCAGAGGAAAGCAATCAGATCGCCGCATTCCCGCGGAGAAGCGAAGCGACCGGCGGGCGTCATCTTCAGCCGGTCGGCGACGATCGCCTCATAGGTCGTACCGCCGCGTTCGGCATGTCCGTGCAGGTTCGTCTGCAGCGCGTCGGTGTCGAAGAAACCCGGCAATACGCTGTTGATCACGACGTTGTGCGCCACGAGTTCGCGCACCATCGAGGCGATCGCACCGGAGAGAGCGACGCGGGCCGCATGGCTATGGGCGAAGTTCACCTGCGGAAACTTGATGTTGCTGACCGAGATATTGACGACGCGGCCGAATTTACGGTCGCACATGCCGGGCACGATCTTCTGGATAAGCTCGAGCGAAGAAAAGCAATGCGCTTCGAACCAATGGTCCCAATCGCTGCGGGACAATGTGCGAAAGTCCGCCGGCGTCTGGCGCACGCCCGGATTGGTGACGAGGATGTCGGGATCCGGGCAGCCGGCCAGCACCTCCGCCCTGCCCTCCGGCGTGGTCACATCCGCCGCGACATAGCGGGCGTCGATGCCGAATTGTTCGGAAAGTCTGTCGGCCGCGGCTTTCAGCGCATTCGCGCCACGCGCCACCAGCGTCAAAGATGCACCCTCGAGCGCCAGCGCTTCCGCCGCAGCATGGCCGAGGCCCTTGCTGCCGCCGCAGATCAGCGCATGCCGTCCCCTGATCCCCAGATCCATCGCATACCTCCATGTTGTGAATGCCAGCGACGGAATTCCGCCGCTGGCGACGCTGCGCGGGAATTACGGTGCGAAGGAACCGGCGAGCAGACGCGGCGGTACCCGGAAGCGGCCCGCGACATCCTTGAGCTGCTCGCGCTCGGTAATGACTTCGGCCGAGCTTCCGGACACCAGAACGGTCGCCGGCAGGAGCTGGGCATTATAGCGCGCCGCAGAGGATTCCGTGTAACCGCCGGCATCGAGAAAGGCGACGAAATCGCCGCGGTTCAGCACCGGCATCTTGCGATGCGGGCCGATTTCATCCGAATTGCAGAGCGGCCCGACGAGATCGACGGTTTCCGCTGCCGCAGCCCCGGCATTCCTGACCGGGACCGCATGATAATACCAGTCGAGAACGGCTGCCCAGGATAGATGGTTGGTCGAAAGATCGAGATTGACCCACTTCTTCGATGTGCCTGTTTTCACCGCACCGACCCTGCCGACGGCGACGCCCGCGGGACCGGAAAGGGCGCGTCCCGGCTCCAGCCGCAGCTTCGGCAAGGGAAGACCGAACTTCTCGGCCTCTTCCTTGATCGCAGCCGTGCAAAGACGGGCGTAATCGTCAGGCGTCGGAGCATCGGGACCGTCGAGCTGGCTGTTCGGGCCGGTGCCGTACCATTTGCCGAACGTCCAGCCGCCGCCGATGTCGATGCAGGGTGGCGTCCAGCCGGTGTTGTCGCGGATATAGCCCGACCACGTGATCATTTCGCGCGCCATGACGGCGAATGCGGCGGGATCGTTGGACATACGACTAAGGTGGAAATGGGTTTCCTTCAGGCGAATACCTGGCATTGATTTCGCCCGGTTGACGATCTCGACCGTCTGTTCGCGGCTCATGCCCCATTTGGTGCTGTCGCTCTGCTGCTTCAGCGTGCCGGGACCGTGCATAGCAACGCCCGTACGGTCGCGCAGCGGTTCAAGATCGAGCTTCAGGCGGATGCCGATATCGACCTCGCAGCCGAGGCGTGTGGCGATTTCGGCAATGCGGTCCAGCTCGTCCATGGCATCGATATTGATGCACAGACCGTTGGCAATCGCCATTTCCAGTTCTTCGTCCTGCTTGTTGGAGCCGTTGAGCACCAGGCTCTTCGGATTGGTGCCGGCAAGCAGCGCCATATACATCTCCTGAGCGCCGAAGCAATCGCCGCCGGCACCTTCCTGGTTCATGATGTGGCGAATGGCGAGACCGTTGTTGGATTTGTTGGCGAAGAGGATCTCGGTTTCGGGATAGTATTTCTGGAACGCGTCGCGGAAGGCGCGGTAGTTATGGCGCAGCTGATTTTCCGAGATGATATAGAGCGGCGTACCGTAGGTCTCGGCGAGCACCTGCACATCGCAGCCATCGACGAAGAGGTTGCCGTTGGGTCCGATGCCGATGAACTCGCCAAATGTGGTGCTGTAGGCGACCGGCTTCAGTTCCGGCGCGCGAAGCTTTGCATGAGCCATGATGATCTCCTTGTTCGAATGTTCAACTAGAGCAGGCCGAGTTGCTTCAGGCCCTGTTCAAGGCCTTCGAGGGGAGCGCCTTCCAGCGCCCTGAGCGGCCGGCGCGGCACGCCGCCGCCGGGAAGGCCCATCATGTCCATGGCCGCCTTGGTTGCGGGATAGAGCGTGCGGCCGCCGGACGTGCAGAGATCGGTCAGCCGACGCCCCATCGCCTGTACCTCTGCCGCCTTGGCGGCGTCGCCGCGCTTCGGCGCGAAATAGAGATCGAGCCCGCCGACAGGCCACATGTTCGGGAAGCAATCGACCGTGCCGTCAGCACCGAGATCGACGGCGGGCACGCCGAAGACCGAGGATGGTCCACAGAAGACGCGCAGCTTGTTGCGCACAGCAAGAAAGGTCGAATAATAGTTGTTCCAGTCGCCCGAACTTTCCTTGACGGCCACGACCTTGTCGAGATCGGCAAGACGGGCGACCAGTGACGGCAGAAGTGCATTCACGGCATTGCCGGGGATGTTGTAGACGGCAAGCGGGAGGCCGACGCGCGCGTCGACATCTTTGTAATGCGCGAAAATCTCGTCGTCGGTGAGCTTGACGAAATAGGGGGGCACCAGCAGCGCGCCGTCGACTCCGGCCTTTTCGGCCGCATTGGTCAGGTCGACCGTTTCATCGACCGTCACGGCGCCCGTACCGACGATCAGCGTGCCTTTGCCCTTCATGACTTCGGCCGAAATCGCATAGAGCCGCTTGCGCTCGGCATTGCTGAGCGCCCAGAATTCGCCGGTGCAGCCGCCGGCGACGATGCCGGTGGCGCCTTCCTTCAACATGCGTTCGACATTGCCGGCAAAGGCCTTCTCGTCGATCGCGCCGTCCTTGGTGAAAGGCGTGGTGACGGCGGGCAGCGGCCCTGTCCAGTTGACGCTGTTTCTATCCATTGTCCGTGTCCCTCGCTTACTTCCAGAGCTTTTCGCGTACCAGTTCGTCCATCACGGCATCGACTGCCTGCCTCGTCTTCGCGACCACTTCCTCGATCTCGGCCTTGGAGATGATGAAGGGCGGCGAGAAGGAAATCGTGTCGGCATGCGGCAATGCGCGGGTGATGATGCCGCGGTCACGCGCCTGCTTGACGATGCGCGCGGCGATCTTCAGCGTCGGATCGAATTTTGTCATCGGGTTCCTTGTCGCCACGAATTCCAGCGCGGCGATCAATTTCTGACCGCGAATTTCGCCGACAAGCGGATGATCCCCGAACGCGGCCTGCAGTTGTTCATGGAGAAAGTCGCCGGTCTCGGCCGCCTTTTGGATCAGCCCGCCATCCTCGATCAGCTGCAGGTTTGCAAGGGCTGCGGCCGCCGCGAGTGGATGAGCCGAATAGGTATAGCCATGGCCGAAAGCGCCGAATTTTGCCTGGCCATCGACGATGGTCCGCCAGACCTTTTCCGAAACGATGCAGCCGGACAGCGGGATATAGGCCGAGGTGATGCCCTTGGCGACCGTGATGAGGTCCGGCTTCATGCCGACGACGGTCGAGCCGAACCACTCGCCGAGGCGGCCGAAACCGGAGATGACCTCATCCGCGATCAGCAGTATCTCGTATTTGGTCAGGATCGCCTGGATGGCGTCGTAATAGCCCGGCGGCGGCACGATCACGCCGCCGGCACCCATCACCGGCTCCATGATCATCGCACCGATCGTATCGGCACCTTCGGCCAGGATCAGCTGTTCGAGATCATTGGCGAGCCTGGCGACGAAATCGGCATCGCTCATGCCGGCCTCGGCTTCCCAAAGCCGGTAAGGCGGCGAGGTGTGCTTGACGAAAGGCAGCGGCAGGTCGAAGCCCGAATGCAGCGAAGCCATGCCGGTGAGGCTGCCGGAGACGATGGTCACGCCATGATAACCGCGCTGACGGGCAATGATCTTCTTCTTCTGCGGCATGCCGCGCGAATTCCAGTAGTACCAGACGATCTTGACCTGGGTGTCGTTGGCGTCTGAGCCCGATTGGCCGAAGAACACCTTCGACATGCTTTCCGGCGCCTTGCTGATCACCTTTTCGGCAAGCAACACCGGCGCTTCGGTGCCCCAGGACGAGAAGGAGTGGAAATAGGGAAGCGTCACCGCCTGCTCGTGAATGACGTCGGCGATTTCCTTGCGGCCGTAGCCGACATTGACGCACCAGAGGCCGGCCATGGCATCGATATACTGATTGCCATGGTTGTCCTCCAGGCGAACGCCCTCGCCCTTGACGATGACGGACGGGCCGTTCTTCTCGTGGTCGGCCAGCGCCGTGAACGGATGGAAGAGATATTTCTTATCGAGTTCTTCGATATCGGGCGCATTGCGCAGAATGGAGTTCATCGCTGGTCTCCTGAAAGCCGTTATGCCTGTGTGTCTGAATTGAGCCTTTGACCACTGCCGTGATCGAAGAAATGCAACCGGTCCCGGCGCAGATCGAAATGCACCGTTTCGCCGCTCCTAAGCGGCGTATCGCCGGCCGCGCGAACGATGGCTTGGCGCCCGTCGATGTCCAGCGTGACGATCGATTCATGCCCTGTCGGCTCCACCAGCCGGATTGTGGCGGTGCCATCGCCACTGCCGAGGATGATGTTCTCAGGGCGAATGCCGAGCGTGATGCGCGGGGTGCCGGATGGGCGGCGGGCCAGCAACGCTTCGGGAATATCGAACAAGGTCGAACCGAGCTTCAGCTTCAATCCGTTCTCTGCCAATAACTCCGCCTCCACCAGTGTCATCGACGGCGTGCCGATGAAGGAGGCGACGAACGTGTTGACCGGGCGGTTGTAGATTTCCGAGGGCGTGCCGAACTGCTGCAGATTACCGCCATGCATGACGGCGATCCGCGTCGACATGGTCATCGCCTCGAGCTGGTCGTGAGTGACATAGACCATTGTCCTGCCGAGCCGGCGGTGCAGCTCGATCAGCTCGCTGCGCATATGCGCGCGAAGCTTGGCGTCGAGGTTGGAAAGCGGCTCGTCCAGCAGGAACACCTTGGGATCGCGCACAAGCGCGCGGCCGAGCGCGACACGCTGCTGCTGGCCGCCCGACAATTGCTTCGGCTTGCGCTCCAACAGAGGTCCGAGCTGCAGAAGGTCGGACACGGCCTTGATCCGTGCCGGATGTTCGGATTTCGGAACGCCGCGCTTCTTCAAGGGGTAGGCGATATTCTGGCTGACGCTCATATGCGGATAGAGCGCGTAGGACTGGAACACCATGGCGATATCACGTTCGCCGGGCGCGACATTGTTGACCGGCCGCTCGCCGATGCGAATCTGGCCGCCTGTCGGCTGTTCGAGGCCGGCCAGCATGCGCAGTGTCGTCGTCTTGCCGCAGCCGGACGGACCGAGCAGCGAGACGAATTCGCCGGAAGCGATTTCAAGGTTGAGGTCGGGAATTGCGACCACCGGCCCGAATACCTTCTGAACCTTATCGAAAACCACATTTACCAAATGTCTGTCCTTTGCCGCTCAACCTTTCACGCCGCCGGCACCGAAGCCGCGGGTGAGATAGCTCTGCAGGAATGCGAAGATGATGATGAGGGGAATGCTCATCATGACGGATGCCGCCATCAGCAACGACCAGTCGATGTTGAAGGAAGTAATCAGCATGTTCATGACGCCCGTCGTCAACGGCCGCGACTGGTCGGAATTCACCAGCACGAGGGCATAGAGATATTCGTTCCAAGCCAGGATGAAGGTGAAAAGCGCCGTCGAAATGATGCCCGGCAAGGCCTGCGGCAGGATCACGTCGACGAAGGCGCCCATGCGGCTCGCACCATCGACGAGTGCCGCCGATTCCAGATCTTCGGGAATGCCGGCCATAAACGAGCGCAACAGCCAGAGCGCATAAGGCAGGGAAAAGGTCGTATAGGCGACGACGAGGCTGGCGAGCGTATTGGAGATCCCGATCTTCACCATCATCAGGTAAAGCGGAATGAGCAGAACCACCGACGGCAGGAGATAGGTGAACAGTACCATGCCGGCTAACGTCTCGCGTCCACGATACTTGAAGCGCACCAGACTATAGGCGCCGAGCGCACCGACGATGATGACGAGCACGGTGGTTGCCGTCGCAAGAATCATCGAATTGGCGAAGTAGCGCAGAAACGGCGTCTTCTGCAGCAGGATTGCATAATGCTCGAACGTCACCTGCTGCGGCAGGATGCTTGGCGGGATCTTGAACAGCTCGTTTTGCGGCTTGATCGAAGTCAGCACCATCCAGATCAGCGGAAAGGCGATGACCAGCACCAGCGACCAGGTGACGAGATTGGTGATGATATAGGACAGGCGGCTCTGCTGGTTCATTGTGCGCCCTTGCGTGCCTGAAACAGGTAAATGAGCATGAAGACCAGCATCAAGATCATCATCGCGACAGCATAGGTCGCGGCCATTCCCATCTGGTTGAGGCTGAAGGCCTGCTGATAGACGATGAGCGGCAATGTGCGGGTGTTGTCGACCGGCCCGCCGCCGGTCAGCAGATAGATCAGGTCGAACTCCTTGAAGTCCCAGATGATGCGCAGCAGGATCACGATCGAGAGGACATCGCGCAGCTGAGGCAGGGTCACGTCGAAGAAACGGCTGATGGCGCCGGCGCCATCGATCTTGGCGGCTTCATAGAGATGTTCAGGGATCGTCTGCAGACGGGCGAGAACGGCGATGACCACGAAGGGAAAGAATTTCCACGCTCCGACGGTAATGACCGAGAGCATTGAATTCGGCATCTTACCCAGCCAGTCGACCGGCATGTCGATGATGCCCATCATCAACAAGAGATGGTTGAGGATGCCATAGAGATCGTTGAACAGCCAACGCCAGACGAGAACGGCAACGACTGTCGAAATGAAATAGGGAAAGAGCACCAGGCTGCGCGCGAGCGAGCGGAACAGGATGTTCTGGTTTAGCAGCATCGCCATGCCGACCCCGAAGAGGATCTGCAGGAAAAGCGTGCCTGCGGTCCAGAGCACCGTCGTCCAGAGCGCGAACCAGAAATACTTGCCGCTGAGGATCGCGGCGTAATTGCCGAGACCAACCCAGCTGCCCTTCAGCGTCGGCGTGTAGATCGAAAAGAACGAGAGGTAGATCGCCGAAACCAGCGGGTAGACGATAACTGCCGTCAGAATCAGCACGGTCGGCGCGATCAGCGCCATGCCGATCAGGCTGTAGCGCTTCTCGAGCGTCATTCGATTTTCCTGTATCGCCGCCAATGCAATCATCCGCTTCTGTCAAAAAAGATCGCGGCGGGCGCCGCCAGGGCGTCCCGCCGGGGATTGCTCGATCAGGCCTTCATGATCGCTTCGATCTTGCCGGCGATTTCCTTGACGGTTGCCTTGGCGTCTTCGCCGTTCAGCACGACGCGCTGAACAAGTTCGGCAATCGTATTGCTGCCAATGATGTCATTGGCCTTGACGTTGGCCTTCCAGCCGTCTTCCTCGTAGCCCAGGTTCTTGCCGGCCGCGGCCGCCTGCGACATGAGTTCGACTTCCTTCGGATATTTCCTGATGATCGGGTTATCGAGATAAGCCGGATCCTCGGCGATGGTCTTGAGCACGGGCAGGACGTGGCCCGGTGCGGCGTGCAGCTGCGGAATGTAGCCCTTCGGCTCGAACAGGAAGGCCGCGAATTTCTTCGTGACGTCCATGTTGGAGGCGTCCTTGGGGATGAAGACCGAGGGGAAGTCGTTGAACGTCCACGGCTTCACATCCTTGGAAATCGTCGGATAGACCGCGCAGGTGACGGAATCGGCGATATCAGGGTTCTGCGCCGTGACATTGGCGAGCACGCGGCCGGCATAGATGCCTGTTGCCGTGGCGCCGGAGACGAAGGCCGTCAGGCTTTCGCCCCAGCTATAGTTCGTGGCGCCGGGCGGGCAGAATTCGCGCATCGACTTATAGAATTCGAGCGCCTTGTAGGTGCCGTCGCTATCGAGCTCGATATCCAGGTCCTTGGAGAAGATTTGGCCGCCGGCGCGGTGAATGAAGCCGATGAAGATCAACGACGTCATCGAATTCAGACCGTAGGGCAGAGGCGCACCATAGATGCCGCCCGTCTGCATTTTCTTCGCGGCATCGCGCAGCTCGTCCCAGGTTTCCGGGACCTTGTCGATCCCGGCTTTCTGCATCAGATCCTTGCGCAGCCACAGCATGTCGGCAGCGGTGTTGCCGATTGGCGTGCCGCAATAATGGCCGTCGGCCGTCTTGTAGACGTCGTTGGCACCCGGAAAATAATTGGCTTCGCCGACCGCCTTGATGACGTCGTCCATCGGCTCGAGCAGGCCTTGGCCATAATAGTTCTGCGCCGCGAAGGACGGCAGATGCGTCAGCACGTTCGGAACCTGCTTTGCGGAGAATGCTGCCGCGAGCTGTGCCGGATAGCCTTCGTCCGAGGTCGCCTCGAACAGGATCTTGACGCCGGGATTGGCGGCCTCGAAGGCGGCGATCTGGGAATTATACATGGCGAGCTGATCGGGCGACGCCTGCGGCGACCACCAGCGAATCGTGACCTCGTCCGCCGCCCCAGCGGAGCGAACAAGATCTGGCGCCAGCCCCGCAAGGCCCGCAGCACCGATGCCCTGCAGCACATGCCGGCGCGAGACGCCGGTCTTTGCCATATTGATCAAAGACGTGGAAATTTTTGACATAAGCACTCCCCTATTTTATTTAGCGCAAATTCGTAATGCGTACATCTGTGCGCAAATATGAACAGCAATTCATTTCCGTGACAAGAGCCATTTGCGATTTTGGCGACAAAACCGGTATTTTCCCGCCATCCATATGAATTCGTTATGCGTTACAGGCGTCGCGAAAACTTCAGGTTAATTTTCTTTGCGAACACTTGTTCGAAAATAATGACAAAACTTTCGGGATGATGTAGTCGGAAGGCACACGAGCAACCCGAGGAACAGCAATGAATATCGTCAAGGATCCGTCGCTCTTTCGTGCGGCCTTCTACGCCGATGGGCGGTGGCACAAGGGAGGGAGGGACACCATCAAGGTGGTCAATCCAGCGACCGGCGATGTGATCGGCACCGTGCCCAAAGCCACGCGTGAAGACACGCGCGCCGCAATCGAAGCGGCTCATGCGGCCTTTCCTGACTGGGCCGCGCGGCCGGCGAAGGAACGGTCGGCGATCATGCGCAAATGGTTCGAACTCATCGTCGAGAATGCCGACGATCTTGGCCGTCTGCTGACGGCCGAACAGGGCAAGCCGTTTCCGGAAGCGCGCGGTGAAATTCTCTACGGGGCGGCCTTCTTCGAATGGTTTGCCGAGGATGCCAAGCGCATTTCGGGCGAAACCATTCCGGCGCCGACCAAGGACAAGCGCATGCTGGTGATCCGCCAGCCGATCGGCGTCTGCTCCGCGATCACGCCGTGGAATTTCCCGATGGCCATGATCCCGCGCAAGGCAGGCCCCGCGATCGCCGCCGGCTGCACGATGGTGCTGAAACCGGCAAGTGCCACCCCCTTCTCCGCGTTGGCCTTGGCGGAACTGGCCGAACGCGCCGGTCTGCCGAAAGGTGTGTTCAATGTCGTGACGGGCACTGCAAGCGTCGTCGGCGAAGAATTGGTCACCAATCCGCTGGTGCGCAAGATCACCTTTACCGGCTCGACGGAAGTTGGCCGCGAATTGATGGCCAAGGCTGCCAAAACGATCAAGAAGGTCTCGCTTGAACTCGGCGGCAACGCGCCGCTCATCGTGTTCGACGACGCCTCGCTGGAAACAGCGGTACAGGGCGCTCTCGCCTCCAAATTCCGCAACATGGGCCAGACCTGCGTCTGCGCCAACCGCATCTATGTGCAGGACGGCATCTACGACGCTTTCGTGGCCCGTTTTGCCGAAGTGGTCGCGGCGATGACGGTCGGCAACGGCTTCGATGAAGGCGTCATCCAGGGCCCGCTGATCGACGAGGCGGCGGTCGCCAAGGTCGAGGACCACGTTCGCGACGCGATCGAAGGCGGCGCCCGCGTCGTGACCGGCGGCAAGCGGCATGCCCTCGGCGGCACCTTCTACGAGCCGACCGTGATTGCCGATGCCAAGCAGACGATGAAGATCGCCCATGAGGAAACATTCGGCCCTGTTGCCCCAATCATCCGCTTCACCGATGAGAAAGAGGCAATCCGGCTCGCCAATGATACGGAATACGGCCTGTCGGCCTATTTCTTCACCCGTGATCTCGCCCGCACCTGGCGCGTCGCGGAAGCGCTTGAGGCCGGCCAGATGGGCATCAATACCGGCATCACCGCCTTCGAAGGCGCGCCTTTCGGCGGCGTGAAACAATCCGGCATCGGCCGCGAAGGCTCGCATCACGGCATCGATGAATATCTTGAGCTCAAGTATCTCTGCCTTGGTGACATGAATTGAGCGCAAGAACCGACCCATCGCAGGAGTCGGAAATCGAGGAGATCGCCGCCGACGAAGTCGGCGACCTCACCGCCTCCAGCCGTGACTATGTCAACGCGCTTGCGCGCGGGCTGGAGGTCATCACGGTCTTCACCCGCTTCACGCCGAAAATGACGCTGAGCGAGATCGCACAGGCAACGGGAATGACGCGCGCCACCGCGCGCCGCTTCCTGCTGACCCTGGCGCATGAGGGCTATGTCGATATCAGCGGCAAGCATTTCTCCCTGGCGCCCAAGGTTCTTCAGCTCGGCTTTTCGGCGCTCTCCTCGATGGATCTCTGGGACGTCGCGCAACCCGTGATGAACGGTCTTTCGGAAAAGCTGAGCGAGAGCTGCTTTTCCGCCGTGCTCGACGACCAGTCGGTGATCTATGTCGCACGCGCCACACCGAACAACCGGCGCGTCAATGTCGGCATCTCGATTGGCAGCCGAGTTCCCGCCTATTGCGTCTCGACCGGGCGCGTGTTGCTGGCGGCGCTGCCGGAAGAGGACGTGCATCGCTATATCGAAGACATGGTCTTCACCAAGTTCACGCCGAACACGATCACATCAAAGGTCCAGCTCCGCAGCCTGCTTGATGAAGTCCGGCGACAGGGCTGGTCGATCGTCGATCAGGAACTGGAAGTCGGCCTGCGCTCGCTGTCGGTGCCGATCCGCGATGGCGCAGGCCAGATCGTGGCTGCGCTCAACGTCTGCTGTCCGTCGACCCGCATTAGCCTCGATGACATGAAGACCCGTATCCTGGCGATGACGCTCGAAGCGTCACGCAACATCACGCGCGCATTGCACCGCTGAGCGAGGCTCACGCAAAGCGCATCGGCGTGTAGTCGGTCATATCCTCGCCCGGATCGCGGCCAAGCACCATATTCGCAACCATATCAGCCGAGAGTGGCCCAAGCGTATAGCCGGCATCGCCTGGAATGGCGAAATGCAATCCCTCGACGGATGATACGGGGCCTAGCACGCCTTTGCCGTCAACCGATGTGTTGACGCCGGCCCACGTGCGGATGATCCGCAGGGGGGCGATCTGCGGCGCGATGTGGCGCGCGAGCGTGGCATTGGCGATGAGACTGTCGAGCCGCACTGTCGGATGGTTGCGGTCACCGACAATGTCGGCAGGCCAGCCACCGCCGATGACGATCTGGCCGGTCGCAAACTGCTTCAGCGTGATCATACGGTCGGCATGCTGCACCAGATGGCCGATCATCGGTGCGGTCGCCTCGGTGATATTCATATGCAGGGGCTCGGCGCGCGCCGGGATATGGATGCCCAGCTGGCCGGCGAGCGGCGCCGTGCCGGCGGCTGTAGCGAGAACGAGCATGCCTGACCGAAAAACGGCGCCCCTGGCGGTCTCAACGCGGAAGCCGGAGGCCTCGCGTTTCAGCGTCTTGACCGCCTCTCCCTCCCGCAGGACGACGCCAAGCGATATCAGCCAGCGGTGGATGGCGGCGTTGCATTGAAGCGGGTTGAGCTTTCCCTCGTCGAAGCATATCTCCGCGCCGATCACGGCAGGACCGAGATAGGGTGCCATACGATCGAGATCGGCACGGTCGAGGATATCGACTTCAAGCCCCAGCAACCGCTCCTGCGCCGCTTTGGTATGCAGAAATGCCAGCTGCTCCTCGGTCTCAGCGACCATGAGCCCGCCGTTTTTCTTGATTTCGAAATCCGCACCGAGTTTCTTCTCCAAGGCTTGCCAGAAACGAACGGCTTTCGGATAGAGCGGCAATTGCCGCTGCATGCCCGGCACGTTCTGCGGGTAGAGCTGCATGAAACGGCTCTGCATCTGGACATGAAGGCTGCCGGCATTGGCCGTCGAGCCACCACCTTTCCCTTCATCGATCAGCATGACGCCCTTGCCGGCTTCAGCCAGGAAACCCGCGACGCAGTTGCCCACCACGCCACCGCCGACCACGATGACATCGATATCGTTCCGCGTCACGCCTGGCCACCGCCGGCAAGGTCTTCGATCCTGACGGGCCGTATCGGTACGCGCGGAGCAAAGCCGGAATAATCGTCTCTGGTGTAGCCGAGTTTTGCACCCATGAGCGTATCAAGCACAGGCCCGCAATAACGGCCCTGGCATCTTCCCATGCCGACCCGCGTCTGTCGTTTGACCGCGCCGATCATCGCCAGATCGTCGGCAAGCGCATCCTCGATCTGGCCGAAACTCACCTCTTCGCAGCGGCAGATCAATGTTTCACGATCTGCAAGCGAAGCGTGGTAACCGTCAAAGGCATAGAGCTGCCAGAGTGCCCTCTGGAACCGCCGATGCCTGGCAAGGTCCGCCCGCGATGCTGCAAGGTTCTGCGCAGGCTTGCCGAGGCTTTCCGCTGCCGCAGCGCCGACAAGCATGCCTTCCGCCAAGGCAGCACCCGCGCCGCCGAGGCCGGTGCAATCGCCAAGGGCGTAGAGGCCTGCGACGCTCGTCGATCCCGATACGTCGCGGCGCGTTACCAGCTGGCGGCGCTCGGCATCGAAATCATGCTGACAGCCAAGGCCCCTCAACAATTCGTTGGCCGGCTCGAAGCCATAACCCAGGCATAGCGCATCGACTTCGAAAACTCGTGCATGGCCGCTGCCATCCGCCGCGCCACAGGTCACGCGCAGACCGGCGCCGCTCTTCTCGACCTTGCGCACGACTTCGCTGTAGATGATCGGCGAGCCCGCGCGCATGCGCTTGAGATGATAGTTTATGCCGCTTCGGATCAGCGAGGGCGAAGCCGAGAGCATGGACAAGGCGGTGCCGAGACTGGCGAGCCCCGGCTTTGCCGCCGCCTCGACCACGGCAATGACCTCGGAGCCGGCATCGATCAATTCGGCAGCGAGCTGCAGATTGAGCGGACCATTTCCGGCAATCAGCACTCTCTTCCCAGGACTGCGCCTTGCCGTGCGCCACAGCGTCTGCGCGGCACCTGTCGTCATGACGCCCGGAAGCGTCCAGCCAGGCACGGGCCAGCCGCGCTCATAGGCACCGGTTGCGACGATCGCCGTCCTTGGGCGATAGCGAACCGTTCCTGCCTTGGAAGAGGTGGCAAATTCCAGCGGCGCGAAAGCGCCCCAGACAGTCACGCCGCTCCTGATCAAGACTCCCAGCGAGCGCGCTTCGGCGATCAGCTTTGCGCCTTTGCTATGCTGCGCATCGGGCGGTGCAATGCCCGCGCCTTCGACGTCAGGCTGCTTGAAATACTGGCCGCCCGGCTGCGAACGTTCGTCAACCACCACGACCGCCGCGCCTGCCCGGCGCGCCGCAATTGCAGCAGAAAGGCCGCCTGGCCCGGCGCCGATGACGAGCACGTCAGGCGACTCGACATGGATATCGTCGATCGTGACCGGCGGGCGATAGCCTGACGCCGGCGGCAGAGGTCGCGCATGAGCCTCGGAGCGAACTTTCAGCCGGCCGGTGACCTTGGTCATGCAGGCGCGCTCATTCGGCTGACCATCGATTTCGACCAGGCAATCCTGGCAGACGCCCATGCCGCAGAACATGCCGCGCTCGCGATCCTGTGCCGTCGTGCGGAAAGTTTTCACCCCGGCGGCGGTCAGACATGCCGCCAGGCTTTCGCCATGCCTCGCCTCGATTATGCGTCCGTCGAACTCGATCGTTTCGGTCTTTTCCGTCATCACATTTCCAATCTCAGCCCGCATCTCGCCGCCCAAGGCCTTGGCCCGTTCGAAAGAATTTATACTGATGCGGAGTTGCGCGACCGCACACAATATGTTCTCTCTGCGAACTTCTGTACGTATTCTACACGCGCGGATCTCGTTCGCAAGACCCTGCCAAAGGCCGGAGAGTTTGAATGTCGTTTTTTCTCGATAGCAAGATCGCGCTGGTCACCGGTGGATCGCGGGGACTGGGCGCAGCCATCATTGGATGCCTGGCAAGCCACGGCACCAAGGGCGCGGCGGTTGACCGCGAATTGCCCTCAGAGCCGGCAAAACTGCCGGCCAGTTTCATCGTGATCACCGGCGACGTGAAGGATGAGGCCTCGGTAAAGGCAGCGATCGAACAGACGATCGCGCGGTTCGGAAGGCTGGATATCGTCATTGCCAATGCCGGCGTCGTACCGCCTTGGTCGGAGACGAAGGATCTCGATCTCGGCCAGTGGGACGAGGTAATGGCGATCAACGCGCGCGGCGTGCTTGCTACGATAAAGCACGCGGTTGCACCGCTTTCGGAGACAAGAGGCTCCGTCGTCGTTACCGGATCCATCAATTCCGTCGTCGCTCATCCGAGGCAACTGGTCTACACCGCCAGCAAGCATGCAGTGCTCGGCATCCTGCGCGCAACCGCGCTCGATCTCGGCCGCCACGGCATCCGCGTCAACGGTATTGCACCAGGACCGATCGCCACCGAAGCTTTGGTCGGCCGTATCAGAACGAGGGCGCAATCCGGCCCGTCTGAAAAGGACGCAATCGCCGCACTGGAGGCACAGACAGCACTCGGCAGGCTGGCGACGGCAGAGGAGGTAGCGAATACAGTGGCCTTCCTTGCCAGCGAAGCCGCAAGCGGCATTACCGGCCAGTTGCTTCGCGTCGATGCCGGAATGGCCTGAAGAAGGATTTTCCATTTTCGGACAAAAGTTCGCATCACGTACTTTTTCGGTTGACGAGTGAGCGCGCAATTGTCAGCTTAACACAGGCTTAAAGGAGCGCCGTGCGTTCCAGCCCATAATAATCAGGAACAACCGCACCGGCGTCGTCCGGAACTGGAGGTCTTTCATGCTTGGTAAATTGCTGTCACTTGCGTCGATTGCGGTGGTAAGCGCCGCGCTTACCCTCTCCGCCGCTGAAGCCCGCTCGCTCGACCAGATCATACAGTCCGGAACGATCAAGGTCGGCGTCAATCCGAACTTCCCGCCGATGAGTTCCTATGGCGATACAAACGAGTTCCAAGGCTTCGACATCGACGTCGGCAACAAGATCGCGGAAGCACTCGGCGTCAAGGCCGAGTTCGTCCCGACCGAGACCGCCCAGCGCGTGCCCTTCCTCGTGGCCGACCAGATCGACATTTCGCTCGGCGCCCTGACCCGCAGCGCCGAACGCGCCAAGCTGATCGACTTCACCGTGCCGCTTCACACCGAATCCATGGCCGTGCTGACGACCGACAAGGTCGCCGCCACCAAGTGGACGGATCTCGACACCGACATGGTGACGCTCGTCAACATGCGCGGCAACTGGTCGGTCGACTTCCTCAAGGACAAGCTGCCGAAGTCCAAGGTGCTGCTGGTTGAAAGCAACGCCGATACCGTTCGCGCCATCGCCCAGGGCCGCGCCGACGCGCTGGTCGAAAACGTCGACTTCTTCATGTCCTTCACCAAGAACTATCCCGATGTGAAGTGGAAGACGCTGAACGACACGATCTTCACCAACTACGATTGCATCGGCGTTTCCAAGGGCAATGAAGGCCTGCGCGCCTTCCTCAACACGCTCCTCTTCGACCTCCATTCCAACGAATACATCAACACCACCTGGGTCAAGTGGTATGGTTCTCCTATGCTGAAGCCGGTCGTTCCGAACCCGTTCTTCTGATTGTCACGTGGCGGCGACTCGGAGATATTTTCTCCGGGTCGTTTCCGAACAATCCCGATGCGGATGCCGATCCTCAGACAAGGGACCGAGACGTTTGAACTACACATTCCAATATAGCGTTGTTCTCCAGCACCTGCCCTATCTGATCGACGGGGCGCTGGTGACCCTTCAAGTCGCGTTCATTTCCTTCTGGCTCGGCGCGGTCATTGGTCTTGCGGGCGCGCTGGCGAAATTGCGCGGCGGCAAGATCCTGCGCGGTGTCGTCGGCGCCTATGTCACGTTTTTCACCAATACACCGGTCCTGGTGCAAATCTTCTTCCTGTTCTACGCACTGCCTGATATCGGCGTCGTGCTTGATCCCTTCACCGCCGTCATCATCGGCCTTACGGTCAATACCGGAGCCTACCTGACGGAAATCCTGCGCGGCGGCATGCTTTCGGTGCGCAAGACGGAACTGGAAACGGCCGAAGTTCTCGGCATGTCGCATCTGCAGACCCTGCGCTACGTGATCCTGCCGCACATCGCCAAGACGCTGTTTGCCCCACTTAGTAATTTCTTCATCTGGCTCGTGCTCGGCAGCTCAATGGCGGCGATTTTCGGCGTCGAAGAACTGACCGGCCGCGCCATCAATATCTCCACGAGCAACATGCGTACGATTGAAACCTTCTCCGTGGTGGCTGTTATCTATATCCTCTTGACCATCATTGCTTCGGCAGCGCTTGCCCTGCTGGGTCGCTGGGCATTCCGCGTGACGGCGAGGATCTTCTGATGTTCGATCAGATCTTGGCGCAGGCGCCGCGTTTCTTCACCTATTACAACATGATCTTCCTTTTGAAGGGCATGGGCATAACTCTGCTGCTGACGGTGCTCGGCTGCGTGGTGGGGTTCGTCTTCGGCTTCGTGATTGCCGCCGTCCGCTCGACCAAGGCCACGTCGCTTTTGCCCTTCCGGATTCTTGTCACGGTCTATGTCGAAATCTTCCGGCGCATCCCGTTTCTCGTTACGCTCTTCATCATCATGTTTGCCATTCAGGTGATCAGCCGGGATATCTCGTTATTCACGATCGCGGTCATCTCGATCTGCATGCTGTCGACAGCCTTCCTTTCCGAGATCATCCGCGCCGGCATGGAATCCGTGCCGCAACAGCAGGTCGAAGCTGCGGAAACCCTCAATTTCGGCTTCTGGCGCACGCAGTTGCGGGTAATCCTGCCGCAGTCCTGGAAAGTCATCATCCCACCGGCCTTCGCCTTCATGGTGATGTTCATCAAGGACACCTCGCTCGCCTCCCAGATGGGCGTGATCGAGCTCACCTTCACAGGCAAGAGCCTGATGAATCGCGGCTTTTCGCCCTTCCTCGTCTACGGTGCCATTCTACTCGGCTACTTTATCATGTCATATCCGCTCGCGCGGCTGGGTGCCTATATGGAGAAACGTTTTGCCACTTCTTGAAGTCAAAAACCTGTCGGCCTCCTACGGCACATACAAGGTTTTGGAAAACATCAACCTGTCGATCGAAAAGGGTGAGGTCGTCAGCCTCATCGGCTCTTCAGGTTCCGGCAAAAGCACTTTGCTGCGCGTGCTGATGGGCTTGCTGAAGCCAGCCGAAGGCAATGTGACGATCGACGGACAGTCGGTGAATTACGGGTCGCGATCCAGCCTGCGCTCAATCCGCGACCGCATGGCCATCGTTTTCCAGCAGTATAATCTCTTCCAGAACATGGATGTGTTGCGCAACGTCATGATTGCGCCTGTCGAAATCAAGAAGCGCCCGAAAGCGGATGTCGATAGCGAAGCCCGCGCGATCCTCGACCGGGTCGGCCTGTCTGCGAAGCTGAAAGCCTATCCCGACCAGCTCTCCGGCGGCCAGCAGCAGCGCGTGGCGATTGCCCGGGCGCTGGCGCTCAAGCCGGAAATCCTGCTCCTGGACGAGGTCACGGCGGCACTCGACCCCGAACTCGTCAACGAAGTGCTGGATACTGTCGGCCAGCTGGCGAATGAAGGCATCACCATGCTGATCGTCTCCCACGAAATGGGTTTCGTGCGCAAAGTTTCTTCGCGCGTTGTCATGATGGACAAGGGGCAGATCGTCGAAGTCGGCACGCCGGCAGAAATTTTCGAGACGCCCAAGCAGCCGCGCACGACGGAGTTCGTCAGCAAGATCCTGCGGCATTGAACGACAATTTGAGGAGAACCGCGACGCGGTGTTCCTTTCGCAGTGCTTCCGCAATCTCCAGATGGCGCAAGCGCTGGAAACGCGTGTCAGGTCTTCGGTAGAAACGGCGTCAGGTCGATATCGAACGGTGCCGGTTTACCCTGCACCAGATTGGCGACGATGCGAGCGGCGATCGGCCCGGCAGTGAAGCCCATCCAGGGAAAGAAGTTGACGAAGAAGCCCGGCGATTTCCTGATTTCGCCCAGAATCGGCTTCCAGTCTTCAGTCCCGTTGACGATGGCCGCCCAGGTCCGCAGAACCTTGATATCGCGCAGAGCCGGCACGACGGAGAGCGCCACACCCATGTTTTTGCTCAATGACTCAGGATTTGCGACAGGTGTGCCGTGAGGCCCGATATTGGCCTCCCAGCCGCCGCCGATCAGCAGCGAGCCAACCTGGTTCTGCTTCAGCGTCAACTTGTCACTGGCGCAATAGAGGAGATGCGGAATAAGCGGCCCGACCTTCTCGGTGGCGCTGACCTGAATCGGAAAGCCCTGAACATCGGCAAGATCGATGCCAAGCATTTCGGCAATTCTGCCGGCATCGGAACCTGCCGCATTGACGACCCGGCGCGCCGAAAATTTGCCTTTGCTGGTTGCGACATCATAGCCCTGGTTCGTGCGCTCGATGCCCAGCACCGCGGTCTGCCGCTCGATGCGAACGCCACGCTGGCGAGCGACCCGCGCAAAAGCAGGTGCCGCGGCAAAGGGATTGGCCTTGCCTTCGTCGGGGCAGAAGGCGCCGCCGATCATCTCCTCCGAGACGTAGGGCGCCTCGCGCGCAATATCGGCGCGGTCGAAGAGCTGGATTTCGAGCCCCTGCTCCCGCTCGTAGCGCGCCTTGCGCTCGATGGCGCGCATATCATAGGGCGTACGGGCCACAAGAAGGCCGCCGCGCAGCTTGACCTCGAGATCCGCGCCAAGCTCGTCGCCCAGCCCGCGCCATATCTCGATCGATTTTGCCAGAAGTCCCACCGTCGATGCGTAACTCGCGGCCCAGGTCTCGCCGAGCCGCACGAAAGGATCGTGCGGGATCTGTGCATGCAGACTGCCGGCATTGGAGCCCGACGCCAGGGTGTTGAGATCGAAACGCTCAAGGAGCGTGACATCCACGCCGTCAGCCGCGAGATAATAGGCCGTGGCGCAACCTGCCAGCCCGCCACCAATCACAATAACATCTGCTGTCATTTATTCGTCTGGCGCCCGCAAAGGTCTTGGTATCGAAAGTTCACTATGATAACTTTTGTTCGCATATCGCACTCTTAAAATCAATGTGCCAAGCGCCAAAAACAGATATCAGGATTTGCAGGTGACCGTTTCCAAGCTTTTTACGCCGTTCACGATCCGCTCGGTGACCTTCCCGAATCGTATCGTCCTGTCGCCTATGTGCCAGTATGCGGCTGTCGAGGGAGAGGTAAAGGACTGGCATCTCGCGCATCATTCACGCTTTGCTTTGAGCGGCGTCGGCGGCGCGATCGTCGAGGCGACCGGCGTGACGAAGGAGGGCCGCATTACGCCTGGCTGCCTCGGCCTTTGGCACGGTGGGCAGATCGAGGGCCTGGCTAGGATTACCAAGCTCTATCGCAGCCACGGCATTCCCGTCGGCATCCAACTGGCCCATGCTGGGCGCAAGGCAAGCTCGGCGGCGCCCTGGGACGGCGCGGGCCCGCTCTCGGCATCGGCGCCCGAGGCGGCATGGCGCACCGTGGGGCCGAGCCCGATCGCGCATACATTGACCTGGCCCACACCACACGCGCTTTCAGCCGAGGAGATTGCGGAGATCGTTGAGAGTTTCGCGGCGGCTGCAAGACGTGCCGTGGAGGCAGGCTTCGACTTCGTCGAGGTCCATGGCGCGCATGGCTATCTCCTCCACAGCTTTCTCTCGCCGCTCGCCAACATGCGCAATGACGGTTACGGCGGCACGGCCGAGAAGCGCATGCGATTTGCGCTGGAGGTGGCGGCAGCGGTGCGGACGGCCATCCCTTCGACGATGCCGCTTTTCTGGCGTGTTTCGGCTGTCGATCACGATCCGCAGGGACTGGGCATTGGCGATACCGTCCAGCTTTCGGCAGCGCTGAAGCAATCCGGCATCGACGTCATCGACGCCTCGAGCGGCGGTATCAATGGCCCGATCGCGCGGGCGAACATCCCCCAGCATCCGGGACATCAGGTGCCCTTTGCGGCGCAAATTCGCCGCGAAGCGGACATCGCCACCATGGCGGTCGGTCTCATCGTCGATGGAGCCCAGGCGGAGAACGTGATTGCTCACGGAAGTGCCGATCTGGTGGCGCTGGGCCGCGAACTTCTGGCGGATCCGGCTTTTGCATATCGGGCCGCACAGGCCTTGAAACTGCCGTCGCCGGAGCAGGTCTTGCCGGCGCAATTTGCATTCTACCTGACACGACGCGAGCAGGTCTTGTCAGCCTTTAAGCGTCAATAAGGTATCATAAAACCTCATTATTGGCGAAGACTGGCAGTTCGGCGTGTACAAAAGTGCGAAATCTATCGCCTCTGCTTGCAACACATGCCATAGCTGGATAATTCGACTCTCTTACCACCGACCAGGCGAGAAAAAATGGCAACTGCAACAAAAGCTAAAAAGCAGGCCGAGGAAACACCTCTCGAAGACGAAAATGCACGCGACTACGTCACATCCTTCGCACGTGGACTGGATGTCATCCGGACTTTCACCCGTTCCAAGCCGCGAATGACCTTGAGCGAAGTCGCGGAACAGGCCGACATGAACCGCGCCGCCGCAAGGCGCTTCCTGTTGACACTGGTGCGTGAAGGTTATGCCGAGTTCGACGGCAAGTATTTCGGGCTCAATCCAAAGATCCTGGAGTTGGGCTTCTCTGCATTGGCGTCCATGAGCCTGCCGGAAACCGTTCAGCCTGTTCTCAACGACCTGGCTGAAAAGTTGCAGGAAAGCTGCTTCTGTGTGCTTCTCGACGGCGATTCCACCGTCTACATCGCGGCAGCGAAATCACGCCGTATGATCAATGTCTCGATCGAGCTCGGCAGCCGTGCGCCGGCCCATTGCATGTCCTCCGGTCGCGTTCTGCTCGGCAGCCTTAAAGCCGAGGAACTCGATGCGATTCTGGAGAGCATCAAGCTCGAACAGATCACCGAAAACACGGTCACATCGAAGCTGAAGCTACGAAGTGCCATCCGCGATGCGCGCACCAAGGGCTATTCGATCGTCGATCAGGAATATGAGATTGGCCTGCGCTCGATTTCGGTGCCGATCGCCGATCGTGCCGGCCACGTTATTGCGGCACTCAACGTCTGTTGCCCGAGCCCGCGCTATACGCTGGAAGAGATGACGCAGAAGGTCCTGCCAGCCCTGCTCGACAGTTCCAGCCGCATTACGCTCTCACTGCCGCACTAGGGTCTTTTGTTTTCGTTTGTCTTTTCGGGAAAACCGGTTCCCACTTTTCCCTGACAACTCTAAATCAGCAATACCATGGTCCAGATATGAAAATGAGCGCCTTGGGCGCTCATTTTCACTGGGAGCTTACGCACTGATACTTAGGCTGCCGCGTTCTTGTCGAGGTCGACCAGCAGCTGATCGAGTTCCTTCATCACACCGGCAAGAACGGCGAGCCGCTCCTTGCCTTCCTCACCGAGCGAGGCAAAAGTGGTCAGAGGCGCACGCACGTCGCCGACAGGATAGCCGGCAAGAGCGGCCAACGCCTTGGAATAGCACTGGTGGCCATAGGTCGGATGACCCTCGGCGATTGTGTGCTCGATCTTGGTGATATGCCGCTGGATCTTCTTGGCATCTTCGATCCGACCGGCTTCCAGGAGGTTCCAGAGCTTCTGCGTGGCGCGCGGAATATAGTTGCCGAACGGGTCGACATAACCGATGGCGCCGAGCAGGAAGGACTCGACGATCCGCTCGCCGGCGAACACCTTCATGCCGCCGTTCGATTCCTTGATGACGTCGAAAACCCGGCCAACATCGGTCGAGGCTTCCTTAATATACTGAACCTGCTCGAAAGCCCCCGTCAGCCGCGCCACAAGCTTGGCGGACATATCAACATTCGACGTGAACGGGTTGTTGTAGAGCATGATCGGCAGCTTGGTGGCTGCACAGATCGCCTTGTAGTAACCGAAAATCTCCTCCTCGGTGGGGGTATAATAATAAGGCGGCAGGATCATCAGGCCGTCGGCCCCGAGATCTTCAGCCATCTTCGCATAGGCGGCGGCACGCGGCGTATAGGCGTTCATCGCCCCCACCAGGACATGCATGCGGCCATTGACGTGTTTTACCGTCGCTTCGACATAGTCGTTGCGCTCGTCATCCGTCAGCGTCAGGAATTCGCCTGTTGTTCCCAGAATGATGACGCCCGGAACGCCGCATTCGATCTGCCAATCCAGAAACCGCTTCAGGGCCTCGTAGTCGATTTTCTCTCCACCCGGCGTGAAGGGAGTAACGGTAACTGTATAGCTCCCCCTGAACTCAATGCCCATGCGACTTCTCTCCTCATTTCAATGCCTTTCGCGGAACGTCCGCTTGGATGTCGAACGCGAACGGGATATGCGATGCATTAATCGAACATTTGTTCATATGGCGCACAATGTCAACATCGGCTCTCAAACTAATCATAGGAAAACGATCGCTCGCCATTCTCCCGACCATCAGACCGCTCAGCGCACATATGTGGCACCGTTGACATCGATGGTGCCGCCCGTCATGTGGCGGCAGGCGCCGGTGGCGAGGAAGCCGATCAGCGAGCCGATTTCCTCCGGCGGCACCCATTCCTTCATCGCCAGGTCCGCCGTCAGCTTCTCTACGCCGCCGAGAACCAGTGCCGATTCCTCCGACATGCGCGTCTTCACAACACCCGGCGCGATGATGAAGGCCAGGATGTTCTGATCGGCATAGGTGCGGGCAATCGTCTGCGTCGCAGCCTTGATCGCGCCTTTCGATGCCGCATAGGCGATGGTTTTCGGGCTGGATGAGCCGCGCTGTGCATTCCAGCTGACAACGGTCACGATAATGCCGCCGCCGTTGGTCTTGTAGTGATGCACGGCGTTGCGCATGAGATCAGCCGGCGCGCGCACGTTGACCTGCATGGTCTTGTCCCAGACCTCGTCCCACTCAGCCTCGTCCTCTTCGATGCCGCCGGCATTGAGGAAAATGGCGGCGTTGTTGACAAGAACATCGACGCGGCCCTTCCAGGCAACGGCCTGCTCCCATAGTTGCCGGACATCTTCCGGCTTCGAGAAATCGGCCTGCAAGGCCAGTGCGCGCGCGGGATCGACCCCGGCGAGGACAGCTTCGACGCCCGCGCGATCGCCACCGTAGTGCGCGATCAGATTGGCACCCATCCCCAGCAACATCTTTGCGGTTTCGGCACCAATTCCTTTCGACGCACCCGTCAAAAGCACCGTCTTTCCGGTCAGAGAAAACATCGATCGCCATCCTCTTCAATACGCATCGCTCACTAGCCGAACATTTGTGCGAATTTCAAGCATTTTCTGTTGCCCTCTTTTGCCCGCAAGAAATAGACTGCGACCCAAATGGTCGTCCGAGGAGAGCAAAAAGCATGGCGGATTCAGAGGCCAAATCGCAGAAGATCAGCATTGTCGGCTCGGGTTCGATCGGTGCCGCCTGGGCCATCGTTTTTGCCCGCGCCGGTTTCGTGGTCGCGCTCAACGATATATCGCCCACCCAGCTTAAAAGCGCGGAGGCTGTCATCGGAGAGCGCCTCAGTGAACTTGAAACCTTCGGCTTGCTCGGCGGCGACCCGGCCACCATCGCCAGCCGTATTCGCTACGATGATGATCTGACATCCGCGGTCGAAGACGCCGATCTGGTCATTGAGGCGGCGCCCGAAGTACCCGAACTCAAACGCGCGCTTTTCGCGCATTTGGCCGCAGCCACGCGCGAGACAGCGATCCTTGCTTCGTCGTCGTCGGCCATCACCGCAAGTGCCATCGCACATGACCTGCCGCACCGCCACCGCTGCCTCGTGGCCCATCCCGGCAATCCTCCATATCTCCTGCCCGTGGTGGAGATCGTTCCCGCTGAATTTACCGCGTCAGACATCGTCGCCGCAGCCCAGTCGCTTTTCACGCATGCCGGCATGTCCGTTGTCACCCTCGGCAAGGAAGTCGAAGGCTTCGTGTTCAACCGTTTGCAGGGCGCAGTGCTGCGCGAAGCCTATTGCCTCGTTCGCGATGGCGTCGTCTCCGTCGATGACCTCGACAAGATTATCCGGGACGGGCTCGGCATGCGTTACGCCTTCATCGGTCCGTTTGAAACCAGCGACCTCAACGTCCGCGGCGGCATCACCGCGCATGCGGCGCGAATGGGAGCCGCCTATGAACGCATGGGAGCCGAGCGCGGCCAGCACGACTCCTGGACGCCGGATCTCGTCGCCACTGTCGCAAGCCAGCGGCGGGAGCAACTGCCGCTGGACAGATGGAGTGAGCGCGTCGCCTGGCGCGACCGACGGCTGATGGCGCTCAATCGTCTGAAGCAGGACCTGTCCCGCGATGATGGCTGAGCACAGCAGGATCGGTCTGATCGTCAATCCCATCGCCGGCATCGGTGGACCGCTCGCTGCCCGCAGCAGTGACGGCTTTGCGACGATGCAGGAGGCCGAAAATCTGGGTGGAAAAGCCGTCTCGGCCGATCGTGCGCTGCGCGCGCTGCGGCGGCTTCATATGCTGCGTCCGGAGACTGAAATCATCACGATGGCCGATCCGATGGGCCTCTCTGTGGCCCGTGCAGCCGGGTTTAATCCATCGATATGTGGTGGCCCGATCAAGGACCATTCAACGGCGCTGGATACACAGGTTGCCGCCCGCAGCATGTTGGAAAGCCGGGTGCGGCTTATCCTGTTTGCCGGCGGAGACGGCACCGCGCGTGACATATTCGAAACCGCGGCCGAACGTATACCCCTTGTCGGCATTCCGAGCGGCGTGAAAATGCACTCATCGGTTTTTGCCCTGAGCCCAGAGGCCGCGGGCGAAACCGTGGCAATCGCCTTGCGCCAGCCCCTCGGCAGCCGGTTGGCGGAAATCATGGACGCCGACGCCGATGCGCTCGCGGCAGGCAGACCGTCGGCGCAACTGTTCGGCTATGCTGCCACACCCGACGTGCCGCGGCTTTTCCAGGCCGTGAAAGGCGCCAGACCGAACGGTGGCGAGGCCGAAATCGAAACGCTCGGCCGGATGCTGGCGCGGGAGGCCGAACCGGGGCAACTGCTGCTCTTCGGGCCAGGCACCACGATGGCCGCAATCAAGAGGGGCTTCGGCTGCGCCGGCACCCTCATGGGCGTCGACGCCATGGTCGATGACCGGGTGATCGCAACGGATGCCGATGCGGCGACGCTCGAACAGCTCTGCCGCACGCATGCCCAAAGGGTTCTCATGGTCGGCATCGTCGGTGGCCAGGGATTCATTTTTGGCCGCGGCAACCAGCAGATCACGCCTGACGTTATCCGCCACGTCAGCACTGACAGCCTCAGGATCATCGCCACGCGCGAGAAACTGCACGCCCTCGCCCCAAATCCGTTGCGCATCGATACGGGCGACATGGACCTGGATCGCGCGCTCGAGGGTTATCGCCGTGTCCATACCGGGCCGAATGACAGCATGATCATGTGCATCGCCGCAGGTTTCTGAATCGCCACATACGCGCTTGTAACATGCGAACATTTGTGCGAATTTCACGATCCAAACAGCCAAAGGATTGCCATGCCCGCCCATACGACTTCGCATCCATGGATGGCCAACAGCGTCGAGGCCATCAAGGCCGACATGCTCGCCAGGATTGGGGCGGCATCGATTGCCGAGCTGTTCCAGCAGATCCCTGAAGACCACCAGACGCATCACGCTCTGAATCTGCCGCCTGCTATCCACTCGGAAGCAGCCCTGAAACGTCATTTGCGCGACATTGCGGCGAAGAACAAGGATTGCGAAGCGAACCTCAGTTTTCTTGGCGGCGGCATCTGGCAGCACCATGTGCCAGCGATTTGCGACGAACTCGTGCGTCGTCAGGAATGGCTGACCTCCGTATTCGGCTCTCCTGAATCCGACCACGGCCGCAATCAGGCATGGTTTGAATTTTGCAGCCAGCTCGGCGAGCTGCTGGACATGGATCTGGTCGGCATGCCCGTCTACAGCTGGGGCTGCGCGGCCGGTCACGCGATCCGCATGACGGCGCGACTGACCGGCCGTTCGAAACTCGTCATCGCGGGACCGGTTTCGCCGGAGCGCCTCTCGGTCATTCGCACCTACTGCGCCTCGGCGGTCGATAGCCGCGTCATTGATGTCGTCTTTTGCGGCGTCGATGAAACTACCGGGCTGACGGATGTTGCGGCCTTGCACCAGCTTGTCGATGACAAGACCTGTGCCGTTTATCTGGAGAACCCAAACTATCACGGGCTTTTCGAAGTCGCGGCCGCGGAGATCGGCGCGATCGCACGCAAGGCCGGTGCGGAGACAATCGTCGGCGTCGACCCCCTGACGCTCGGCGTCATCGCGCCGCCTGCTTCCTACGGCGCGGATATCGCCGTCGGCTCGATCCAGCCGCTTGGCGTCCACATGCATGGCGGCGGCGGCGTCGGGGGCTTCATCGCCTCGCGCCATGAAGAGCGCTATGCGCGCGAATATCCGACGTTTCTCGTCAGCATCGCGCCGACCGCAGTCGAGGGCGAACACGGCTTCGGCCTCAGCCTCTTCCACCAGACGTCTTACGGCATGCGCGACGAGGGCAAGGACTGGACGGGCAACTCTACCTATCTCTGGACCATCGCCGGCGCCGCCTATATGGCGCTGCTCGGGCCCCAGGGTTTTGTCGAGCTCGGCCGCACCATTCTTGCCAATGCCCATTCGGCTGCACGAAAGATCGGGGCGATCGACGGCGTAACGATCGTCCGGGCGGGTGGCTTCTTCAAGGAGTTCCTGGTCGATTTCAATGCCACGGGCCGGACGGTTGCCGACATCAACAAAGCATTGCTCGCACATGGCATTTTTGGCGGCATCGACCTGTCGAAAGATGAGCCCGGGTCGGGCCAGACGGCGCTTTATTGCGTCACGGAAGTCCACACCGAAGCCGATATCGACCGACTGGTTTCCGCACTGACAAAGGTTCTTTCCCGATGACACCGCTGCCCCGCTACCACGCCGCCCGCTGGGACGAGCCCATCGTGACCGAACTCGGCCAGCCCGGCCGTCGCGGCGCGTTCTTCGATGGTGACCCAAGCGCCGATGCGCTGATCCCCGCCGCGCTGGCCCGCAGGAGCGAGCCTGTCCTCCCCGCGCTTTCTGAACCCGAGGTCTTTCGTCATTACCTGCATCTGGCGCAAATGACGCTCGGCATGCAGGGCGTCAGTCTCTTCGGCACCTGCACGATGAAATACAATGCGCCGGTCAGCGAGGCGATCGCCTGGCGGCCCGAGATGGCCGAGACGCATCCGCTACAGGACGCATCGACGCTACAGGGAACGCTTGAATTCCTCCACCGTTTCGACCTGATGCTGCGTGAACTCTCCGGCATGGATCAATTCATCTTCCAGCCGGGCGGCGGCGCCGATGCCGCCTATACCAACTGCGCCGTCACGCGTGCCTGGCTTGCCGCGCGCGGCGAGCTCGGAACGCGCGACGAAATCATCACCTCGATCCAGGCCCATCCCTGCAACCCGGCCACTGCCGCGACTGCGGGCTTCAAGGTCATCACGCTGACGCTGGAAGAAAACGGCTACCCCTCGATAGAGCAGCTGAAGACTGCGGTATCGCACCGCACCGCGGCGCTGATGATTGGCAACCCAGACGACATGGGCATCTACAATCCCGACATCAAGGAATGGGTGCGGATCGTGCATGAGGCCGGCGGGCTCTGCTTTTACGACCATGCCAACTTCAACGGCGTGATGGGCAAGTTGCGGGCGCGCGAACTCGGCTTCGACGCCTGCATGTATATGCTGCACAAGACCTTCGGCGCGCCGAAAGGCGGCAACGGACCATCCGTCGGCGCCTATGGATGTTCGGCCGAACTCGCACCATTCCTGCCGGCGCCGCTCGTTGTCCGCGACGGCGACGAATACAACCTAGACTACGATCGGCCGCAGAGTTGCGGAAAGATTCGCGAATATTTCGGCAATGCGCAGCAGGTGATGAAGGCCTATGCCTGGGTGTCAGCCATGGGCGCGGATGGCATTCACGAGGCCTCGGACCTCTCGGTCCTAGCCAACAACTATATGGATGCCCGACTGGCGGAAATTCCGAGCCTTGCGCGTTCACATGCCGATATCGCCACCCATCGCATGGAGATGACCCGTTGGTCGATGGAGCCGCTCAAGCGGCAGACCGGCGTTTCAGTCTTCGACGTGCAGCGCCGCATGACGGATTTCGGCATCGATGCTTTCTGGCTCAGCCACGAGCCATGGGTGGTGCCGGAGCCGTTTACGCCGGAAGCGGGCGAAATGTGGTCCAAGGAAGAAATCGACCGCTGGATCGACGTGCTCGCCACTGTGGTCGATGAAGCCTATAACGACCCCGAAAAAGTGAGGTCGGCGCCTCATAACCAGGCGATCCATCAGCTCAACGGCTCGGCTCTCAACGATCCCGACCGTTTCGCGACGACGATGCGAAGGCTGAAGGCGGCAGCTGCCGCAGGTCTTGATGGGATATGAACCGTCGCGTGCCCGGCGGCTGGATGGATATCTGAATTAACTTGGATTGGGTGGGTGCCGTCCGACTTTTCTCATTTGACGCAAATGATACACACGTCAAACGCCTGCAAATCACGGAACTACGATAGCGGTTACTGGCGCAGATCGCTGACGCCGAGTTCGGCCCACATCCACTCGAAACTGTATGTTGCCACGGGGTCTGCTTGGTCAGGCTGCCGCAAAGACTGGTTTTCGAGATATTTGAGCCATTCGGCGATCTTCTGCCGGCCAGCGGCTGATTTTGCGGCCTGACGCGGCGTCTTGTTGCCGAGCATGCCGACCGGCTGCTCAAGAGTTTCACGATATTGTCGGTCCATGAACTGGTGAACGGCCTGCTCGGCAATTTCGGGCGGGATTTCAGACGCGGGGTCTTCCTTTTCGCGGGCCGGTCGCTCGGCCATCATCAACATGGAGGCCGCCGCCTGAAGCTCCTCATCCTTGATGGCCGGCAGTTTCTTCGCATTCTTTTTGCCGAACATCTGTAGCAGGCCATCGAACAACGCATCGGTGGCCTGCGGCGTGAACGGCAGAAGGCCTCCGGCAAAGATGTTTGTGCCCATGACGGGCACAATCCGGGCGGCGATCCTGTCCCACTGCTTGAGGGTTCTTGTGGCTGTTCCCTCACGAACCGCGATCGGGCCGCCACCGCGAACAAGGTCGCGCGCGACGAGCGACTTGCCCGGCACGATCTCACTGACTTCGTAAAGGCTCATGACGGAAGTGCGCAGCGCCTTCATATAGTTTTTTGCCGCGGCATTTTCCTTCCAGCCGCGACGTTTGAGATATTCGTCGACGATGTTGCCGCCCTCGACCTCGAAGTCCTGGGTCAGGAAATCCTCGAAGGCGCAGCCCAGAGCGTCATAGCCCAGTCGTCGCCGAGGATTTCGGCGATGTCCTCAAATTCCATGTCGCCTGCATCAAGGACCGGTTCGAAATGGTCGTAGAACACCTCATCGAAGCATTCGCGCCATTCTTCCCGGGCAAGGAACTTTGTCAGACCTTTGAGGTCATGGCTGGTCGGCATGGAAGGTCTTCATATTCTGGCGATGTTCAGCGACGATGCGCGAAACCGTCGGTCCGCTGATATCGTAAAGTCTCGCCATTTCGGCACCGTTTTTTGCGGCCCGACAAGACGCTTTTACCGCCAATCTGGCTCCACGACGGTAGGATCTCGATATGACTTCTCTTTCAAACCTGTCAGCTCTGTTGCAGGCCGGTGATCATGGCGATGATCTCATTCTTGTCGGTCTTCTTCGTCTCGCGCACGCCGATCTGCTTGCCGCGGCGCAGCACGCAGATTCGGTCGGAAAGCTTGAAGACCTGATCGAGGCTGTGGCTGATGATCAGGACGCCGATGTTGCGCGTCTTCAGCGAGGCGACGATTTCTTCCACCTTGGCGGTTTCCGCAACGCCGAGGGCGGCGGTCGGTTCGTCGAGCAGGATCAGCTTGCTGGCCCAATGCGTCGCGCGGGCGATGGCGACGCCCTGGCGCTGGCCGCCGGAGAGATCGCGGATCGTCGCATGCGCAGACGGGATACGCACGTCGAGTTCCTTCACCAGCTTTTCCGTCTCGGCGATCATCCGGCGGCGATCGAGAAGGCCGAAGGCCTTCGTCGGCTCACGGCCGAGGAACATGTTCATGTAGACCGTCTGCTGGTCGGCGAGCGCCAGGTCCTGGTAGACAACCTCGATGCCATGCGCCCGCGCCATCGTCGCGCTCGACATGGCGACGGGTTCACCCTCGATGGCAATCGAACCGGAGGTCGGCGGGTGCACGCCGGAGATGATCTTGATCAGCGTCGACTTGCCGGCACCGTTGTCGCCGACCAAGGCGACGATCTCGCCGGGATAGACCTCCAGCGAAAAGTTCTCGATGGCGACGACGCCGCCAAAAGTCTTGCGGATGTCCTTCAGCGCCAGGACGGGCTGACCGGTTGCGACGGCGGCAGCATTCGCGTTCATGCCCTATCCTCCTAGATCGGCCAGGCGGCGGTTTCGCCGGATGTGTTCTCGATGGTCTCGACCTTCGGCGTGCCGGACGAGATACCGGAAACGCCGACGACATAGGCGCGCGTGACGAAAGCCTGTCCGCGGAAGCCGAAGACGGCGGTATCGCCCGGCGCTGGTGCGCCCGGGCCGCTTGCATCGATCATCGCATAGTAGTCGATGGCCGAGGGCGGCGGGATTTCGACGCTGCGCAAGGCGCTTGCGGCAACGGTCGGCTCACCGGAGACGATGGCCTTGACATCGTAATCCGGGAAGATCGGATCGATGTAGAAGCCGCCGCCGAAGCAGTAGGCCTTACCGCCCGACAGGTGGGAGACCTCGGTGAGGTAGAGCAAGGCGGGCAGCTCCGGCAGGTCCTCCACCACATGAAGGGCCGTGGTGCCATGGAGGCCGTTGCCCGGTTCGCATTGCGTTGCGCCCGCTTCCGCAAGCGCGGCAAGCAGCACGCTGGAGGTCGTGCCGGGGGCGTTGACCTCGATATCCCGACGCCCCGTCTTCGCCAGGGCTTCGGCGGTTTTCGTCAGCGTTGCGAGGTTGGGCGTCGGCAGGACCTTGCGCGCCTGGTGATCGAAGAGCAGCGCCGGGAAGGTCGTGATTCCGGCAAAACGACCGCCATCGAGGCCGTCCAGCATATCGGCGACGGCGACCACATCGTTGGCGTCGAAGCCCCCCTCGTGGCCGCGATAGAAGGTGTCGCCTTCCGCATGGATGCGGGCGAGCAGGTTCTGCGTGCGCCCGGCCGCCCTGGCGCCGGCAGCGGCCTCGCGTGCCTTGGTTTCGTTGAACACCGTCCAGTAATCCGGCTGGAGCACGCTTGCTGCACCGTTCGCCTCGTGGCGGGCGACCTGCTGGAGGTGGCCGAGATGGCCGACCTTGAGGCCCGCTCGGTGGGTGGCCTTGGCGCAAGCCATGTCGACGGCCACGGACCGGTCGATGCCGGCGCGCAGGATCGCCCGGCAGGCCGAGCTGGACCGGCCGAACTGCTTGGTCATGGCGAAGGCCTTCAGGCCGAGCCGCGTCGCCTCGTCCTTGAGGATGCGCGCATTGCGCTCGATCGCATCGAGGTCGATCACATAGGCATTGGCCGGGATGCTGCCCTCGCGGTGCAGTTTCTGGGCCGCCTCGATGAAGCCGGGATTGCGCCGGCGCAGAACGTCGAGAAACATTCGATCCTCCTCAGCGGGATTTTTCGCGCAGCGATACGGCGACCGCGGCAAGGATGATGAGACCGCGAACGATCATCTGGTCGGAAACGGAAAGGCCCATGAGGATGAGGCCGTTGTTGAGCATGCCCATCATCAGCGACCCGACGAGAGCTCCCACGATCGAGCCCTTGCCGCCATTGAGCAGCGTGCCGCCGACGATGACGGCGGCGATGACCGTCATCAGGTCGGTTTCGCCGAGCGTATACTTCGCCGCCTGCAGGCGGCCGGCATAGAGCAGGCCGGCAAGCCCGGCGAGCCCGCCGGAAATCACCAGCACGGCAAGCCGCATCTTCGGCACAGAGATACCCGAAACGCTCGCCGCCCGCGCATTGTCGCCAATCGCCAGAACGTGGGCGCCGAAGCGGGTTTCGCGGTAGAGGATGTGACCGATAGCAACCGCGATCACCGTCCACCAGATGAGCGAGGGAATGCCGAGCAGCGTGCCGGAGCCGAAGAAGCCGGTGAAGACCTCATTGGTGACAGGAATGCTGCGAAGGTCCGTCATCGAGCGCGAGACGCCGGCAAACAGGCCCAGCGTGGCGAGGGTGACGAGAAAGGACGGCAGCCGTACATAGGCAACGAGCAAGCCGTTGACGAGGCCGATCAGCAGGCCGCAGCCGAGCCCCGCAACAACGCCGGGGACAAGGCCATAGCCCTGCATGGTCACCGCAGCGGCAAGCGCCGCCACGGCCACGGTCGAGCCGATGGAAAGGTCGATCTCGCCCGCCGACATGACGAAGACGAGGCCGATGGCCATGATCGTTGCGGGCGCCGTCTGCAGCACGATGTTCGAAAGATTGCGGACCGTGAGGAATCCGCTGTCCTTCAGCACGATGGCGAAGAACAGGAAGATCGCCAGGAAGCCAAAATAAACGACATATTGTTGCAGGTTGACGCGGCCGGCCAGCCCCGCCGCACGGACCGCGGCACCCTGGTTGGTACTGGACATGTTTTACCTCCGTGAATGAGAGCCGACCGGACGTCGCTTATTTCAGGGCATCGGCGATGGACTGCGGGACGTCCTTGTTGAGCGACGTCTTCCAGCCTTCCTTCACCGTGTCCTTCGTTACAGCGAGGGAATTCACGACGAGGAAGGGCGCGGCCTCCTTGCCGAGCATCGCACCGGCCGCCGAACGAGCCGTCGTGACGCCGATCGTGTAAGCCTCGTCGGCAACCAGGGCCGCGACGCTGCCGCCTTTGACCATGTCGAGCGCGGCCGGCTCGTTGAGATCGAGCGTGACGATCTTCGTGTGGCTGTTGCCCGCCGAGCGCAGCGCGGAAAGCACGCTGAGCGCTGGCTCGGCCCAGGTGACATAGATGCCGTCGAGATCGGGATGCTGCGTGACCATTGCCTGAGCGATTTCTTCGCTGCGCGCGGGATCGGCCATGCCTTGTTCCGCGACGACAGCCATCTCGGGATAATCCTGCTCGATGGTCTTCCTGAAAGCCTGGTCGCGCTGGTTGGTTACATAGAAATCGGCGTCGTGGAAGATATAGCCGACCTTGCCCTTCTTGCCCAAAGCATCGGCCATCGCGACGGCGGCCTTGTTTCCCATCTGGAACAGGTCGTCGGAAACGATCGTCACATAGTCCTTGCCGTGCACGTAGCCGGCCGGGGAATTGTCGACGAAGGCGAGCTTGACGCCGGCCGCACGCGCGGGGTCATAGACGGCCGCGGCACTGGCCGGATCGACCGGCAGGGAGACGATGATCGACGGGTTTTTCGCCAGAACGGTCTCGACATCGGCCTTCTGACGCGCACCGTCGAAGCCGGCGTCGGTCTGCGCGACCACCTCGATGCCGAGGCGCTTGAATTCGTCCTGGGCGCCGGCATTCACCGCATTGGTATATTCGCTCATCTCGTGCCAGACCAGGGCGGCGGTGAACTTGCCGTCCTTGATTTTCTGCTCTTCCTCGGCGGTCAGCGTAACGGTGCTTGCAGCCGTCGGCGTTTCACCGTGCGGCCCTGTCGTTGCGCCGTCGGCCGCGAAGGCATGTGCGCCAAAAAGGCCAGTCATCAAAGCGAGTGTCGTTGCAATACGCATGGTTTTCTCCCGTAAAACTGCAATGCTCAGATGGTGGGACCGCGACGGCCTGGGCCGCCGCGGTCAGGCGGTCACTTCGCTGCGTCGAGCACCGATTGCGGCGCGTCGCGGTTCAGCGAGTCTTTCCAGCCTTGGGAGACATTGTCCTTGGTGACGGTTAGTGCCGGCGCGACGACGAAGGCCGGCGTTTCCTGGCCGAGCAGCGACTTCATACCGGCAGCGGCCATGGCGCGGCCGAGCTCGTAGGCCTTGTCGGCGACGAGCGCCGTCACATTGCCGCCCTTGACCATGTCGAGCGCGACCGGCTCGGCGAGGTCGAGCGTGACGATCTTCGTCTTGGTGTTGCCCGCGCCGCGCAGGGCCGCCAGCACGCCGTCCGCCGGCTCGGCCCAGGTGACGTAGATGCCGTCGAGATCAGGGTTTTTCAGCAGCATCGCATTGGCAAGTTCCTCGGCGCGCGCCGGGTCGGAAATGCCCTGTTCCGCGACGATCTTGATGTCCGGATAGTCCTTCTCGATGGTCGACTTGAAGGCTTGGTCGCGCTGGTTGGTCACGTAGTAGGTGGCATCGTGAAAGATATAACCGACCGTACCCTTGCCGCCGATGGACTTGGCGAGCGCATCGGCCGCCTGCTTGCCCATCTGGTAGAGATCGTCGGTCACGATCGCGGCATAGTCCGCGCCGTGCTTGTAGTCCTTCGGTACGTTCGACAGGAAGACCAGCTTGGCGCCGTCGGCCACGGCTTGGCGAAAGGCTTCGGCCGAGGTCACGGGATCGAGCGGCAGGGCCAGGATGACGTTCGGCTTGGCGGCAAGCGCCGTCTCGATGTCGCTGCGCTGGCGCGCGGCGTCGAACTGCGCGTCCGTCGTCACGGCAATGTCGATGCCGGCGCGCTTGAATTCATCCGTCGCGCCCTGGCCGACTGCGTTGGTGAAGTCCGAGGACGTGTGCCAGAGCAGCGCGGCCTTGTAGCCCTTGTCCTTCAGCGCCGCGATATCGGCATCGCTGAGCGTGACTTCAGCGCTCGGCGTTGCCGCTTCGCCGGCCGGGCCGACGGTCTGGGCGATGGCGGTTCCGGCACTCATGATAAGACCGGCAGTCAGGGCTGCGGTCAGCCATTTTGTCATCTGCATAGTCTGCTCCCATCTTTTGGTTCGTGGTTGATGCGTCAGTCAACTATTCCGCAAAAAAGCGCCATGAAGGCTGCAAAGCCGATGACGCCCGCGAGAAATTCTTCGATCTCGACGTGCTCGTTGTAAGTGTGGCAATTGCGGATATCGCCGGGTGCGCAATAAACGACCGGAATACCGAGCCGGTTCACGAAGAACGGCGACTCGGACCAGAAGGGTGCACCCTCGATGGTACCGCGTCCGGCAAGCGCACCACCGATCGCCTGCGACAGCATCGCGACCTCCGGGCTGCCCGCGTCGATCTCCGCCGCCGTGCCGCCGAGCGCATGATCGCGGCCGGCCGGATAGGAGAATTCCACCGTAATCTCCGGATCGTCGATGGCGCCGCGCACGGCGGCCTCGATCTCCGCCGCCGCCTGGTCGAGGGACTCGCCCGGCAGGAGTTTGCGGATCAGGGACAGTTCGCATTTTTCCGGCACGGCGATGTACCCGCCGCCGGAAAGCCCGGTGATCAGCAGGAAGGACCGGCCGACAAGCGCGTGCTCGGCGCGGGCGGAAATCTCGTCCGAATGCTTCCAGAGCGCGCTCATCGCGGCGTGGCTGGCGCGCAGGGCATCCTTGCCGAGTTCCGGCACGCCGAAATAGGCCGAGCGTCCGGTAATGGTGATGTCCGCGATGAAGAAGCCGATCTGCGCCGGATAGACCGCAAGCTGTGTCGGCTCCACATAGACAACGAAATCCGGCCGCTCGACCTCACCCGTCTCCATGCGCGCGACATAGTCCTTGATGCCGGCCGAGACGCCCGTTCCCGGCTGACCGCTCTCCTCGTCACCTACGAAGGCGAAGGAGACGTCGCCGGCAAGCTTGATGCCGGCCGCATCGAGCAGCGCCATGGCGGCAAGGGAAGACGTGATGCCGGCCTTAAGGTCTCCTGCCCCGCGACCCCAGACCGCACCATCGAAGATGGCCGCACCGAAGGGATCCTCGCGCTCGGTGCCCGCCCAGTTCTCCTGCCAGCCATCGACGTGGACCACATCCGTATGACCGATGAAGAGGAGGCGTTTGCCACCACCGGCGCCCTTGCGCTCGCCCCAGACATTCGGGCGCCCCGGAAGGAAATCTGCCGTCGTCAGGCCGGAGAGGCCCAGCTTGTACATCGTATCCGCCAGATAGGCGACGACATTGGCCTCGTTGCCGGTGATGCTGTCGCGCTGGATCGCCCCTCGGAACAAATCGATCGCCGCGTCGCGGTCGAGGGCGGCCCGCAGGCGAGCGAAAAGATCGGCCTCCATCGTCATTCCGCGGCCTCCCGGGACGAATCCGTGCCGGCGGGCGGGAGGGACAGGCCGACATTCGGCGTCGCCACGCCAAAGAGCGTGTTGTGGAGTTGGCTGAGGCCGACCGCCGTGGCCCCGACGAGCGCAGCGCGCGCGCCAAGGTCGCCGGAGACGACGTCGACCGGATAGGGGAAGCACTGCGGCAGGAAGTGGCGTGCGCGCTCGAGGATCTCAGGCCGCAGACCGATGGAGCCGCCGAGGATGACGAGTTGCGGGTTGGCGATGGCGCAGATGGCTGCGATGCCGCAGGCAACCTGACGGGCCGTTTGGTCGATGGCCGTGGAAGCCGCGGCATCCCCTGCCGCGGCGCGTTCGAAGATCGCGGGAACCGTGATCTTCTCGCCTGTGGCAACTTCATAGCGCGCGATAATGCCGTGCGTGGCGACGGCGCGTTCATAAGCCCCCACCCGCATGGATTCCGCCTCGAAGGGATCGGCCCCAATCGGCAGGAAACCCATTTCGCCCGCCGCATTGGCCGCACCCCGCACAAGATTTCCGCCAAGGATGAGACCGCTGCCTATACCCGTTCCGAGGGCTATATAGGCAAGATTGTCGATGCCCTGCCCCTGCCCCTGCCAGCTTTCGCCGAGGGCAGCGAGATTGACATCGTTCTCCAGCACCACATCGAAGCCGAGCGCCTGCTTGAAGGCCTCCAGAACATCCATGCTGTGGAAATCGCGAATGTTGGGCGCCAGTAGCACCCGGCCGGTCCGGTTGTCCGGCGCACCGGGAACACCCACAACTGCAAGCCGCAGCTTTTCGCGTGGCACCTTGAGACCGGCGGCGGCCGACAACGCCATGCCGGCGATCTGATCGACGAGATGCTTGCCGCCGCGCGGATCAGTGGGCACCGCATCCTCGACGAGGATCTGCCCGGCAAGATCGGTAACGGCCACGCGAACCTTTGTACCGCCGAGATCGACCGCGACGATGAAGGCCGCATCGACCACAAGCTCGTAGGTAACGGCAGTGCGGCCGACATGCCCGCTGGTGCGGCCGATCTCGCGCACCCAGCCATCATCCTCCAGGTCCCGCACGATCTCGGAAATCGTCTGCTTCGACAGACCCGTCAGCTTCGCAATGGAAGCCCGCGAAATCGGCCCGCCCTGGACGATCGCCTCCATAACGGAGCGCTGGGAGAACTGTCGGGAAATCCGTGGAGCCTCAATCATCGCCATCACTTGATATTTAATTCGTTCTATAACCGAATTAAATATCAAGTGATGGCGACGGTCAAGCCCCTTTGCGTGGTTCCTGGGTTCAGATCAGAGAGGGCTGGAGTGCCGGAAGCTATAAATAATGTCTTCTGCTTTTTCGGCATTTGCGAAGGCTGATACGTCCTCAAACATGCGGTCAGCGCTCTCCTCGTCCAGTAGACCGCATTCGACGGCTGCCCGTGAGATCGAGATGCCGCTGCTACTGGCATGTTTGGCAACACGCGATGCCGCGGGATATCCGAAGATCTCCGCGAGCGCCGTAGAGAGCGCAAGGGAGGAAGACGCATTCCGGCGTCCCACCCCGGCATTGACCGTGATCCCAATCACGCAGCCCAGGACGAAGCGCGGAATTGCGCGGCGCATCAATCGTATGGACTCGCTCAGGCTCTCCAGAATGATGGATTCCCAGACATTGAGGTCGAGTTCGCCTTCCGCCGCGCGGGTGATTGTGGCGTCGTTGCCAATCACGCGGAACGCGACCTGCATGATCATCTCCGGCATGACCGGATTGACCTTGCCCGGCATGATGGATGAACCGGGCTGGACCGGCGGCAGGGCAATTTCGTGGAGCCCGGCGCGAGGTCCGGAGGACATCAGCCGCAAATCGGACGCGAACTTGGACAGGGTCACTGCGGTTGCCTTTAGCCCCGCCGAGACGCTGATCCAGAAATCCGCGTTTTGCAGGGCATCGAAGGGGTTGCCTTCGGCATGATAGGCCTTGCCCGTCAACGACCTGAGTTCTTCGAAGACGTAGTTTCGATAGTTCGCTGTGGCACCGACACCTGTCCCGACAGCCGTCGCGCCAAGGGGAAGGCTCAAGCAGGGCTCTTCCAGGCGCTTCAGTTCGCTCGCCTGTCGTTCGAAGGCTCCGCGATACCCTGAAAACTGCTGGTCGAAGGTGATCGGAAGTGCATCCTGCAGGCAGGTACGGGCGAGCTTCACAACGCCTGCGAACTCCGATTCCTTGCGCGAGACGGCCTCAATCAGGTCGTTGAGGACGTCCCCAAGAGCTTTTAGCTCACCGCCAACGGCAATTTTCATGGCCGACGGGATGACGTCGTTGGTCGACTGGCTCATATTGACATGGGTGTTGGGATGCACTGGATCCGGCCCCAAGCACCCTGTCAGGATCTCGCTCGCCCTGTTGGCGAGCACCTCATTCACATTCATGTTGGCCGCGGTACCGCCTCCCCCGTGATAGATGTCGACCGGGAAATACTCCCGCGCCGCTTCTGCCAGGAAGACAACCGCAGCGGCGTGAATAGCATCAGCAATGCCGGGATGCAGCTTTCCGTCCCGCCGGTTTGCCCGTGCCGCTGCCTGCTTGATGATGAGGATGGCCGGCACGAAGCCCTCGATGTCGGCAATGGTGCGGCCGGAAATCGAAAAATTCTCGACCGCCCGCACCGTCTGGATTCCATAGACGATGTGGTTCGCGATAGGCCGCGTGCCGAGAGCGTCTTCTTCCAGGCGAACGGATGGGGTAGCTGTTTCAGGGGCGGCTGGCTCTCTGGACGTCATGGAACATCTAGGCCTGAATTGGCATCTGCGCCCGGATTTCCTCGAAGATCCGGATCCAGCTCCTCGCACCCTGGCGAAGCCGCTCGCTGTCGTAGCGCTCATCGGGAGCGTGGATGGCATCGCTCGGCAGAATGAAACCGATGACCACGCATTCTGTCTGGAGGGCCTCGCTGAATTGTTCGACCAGGGGGATGGCGCCACCCGTCCCGCGTAGAACGACGGGCGTTTCCCATTCCTTCTCAAGCCCTCGAGCCGCCGCCTTAAGGTAGGGGCTGTCCTGCGACAGCACGACCGCGGAACTACCGCCCTGGCCCTCGAATTCGACACGGCAACCGTCCGGCACCATCCGTTCGACATGGCTGCGGAAACGCTGGCGGATCGTTTCCGGCGATTGTCCGGCCACCAGCCGGAAGGATAGCCGCGCGGTTGCCACCCCCGGCAGGACAGAACGTTCGCCCGGCCCCTGATTGCCGCCGGTGATGCCGTTTATATCGACGGTCGGTCGACCCCACATCGCTTCGATCGGCGAGTAGCCTTCCTCTGCGATGCCGCCCGCAAGATCGACATCGGCAAACAGTTCGGGTTGCCGGGAAAGTTCCCGCCACTGCCGGCGAACGGCATCGGGGATATCGCGCACCCCATCGTAGAAGCCATCGATTGCAACCCGTCCCTTGTCGTCATGCAGGCTTGCCAGAATGGTGCCCAGGATCCGGATCGGATTGGCGGCAACCGCGCCATAATGCCCCGAATGCAGGTCTGGATTTGGAGAGGAGATCGTAACCCGTTCGTGGACGAGACCCTTGAGCTGGGTCGTAATGGCCGGCTGCGTCGCCGACCACATCTCGGCATCGCAAATGAAGGCGACATCGCAGGCTAGCTCTTCCCGGTATGCCGCAATGAAAGCCGGCAAGCTTGGCGATCCGCACTCCTCCTCGCCTTCAAGCAGGACGATGACGTCTGCGGGAAAATCGCCATACACGGTTTTCCACGCCCGCAACGCTTCGATGAACGTCCAGAGCTGGCTCTTGCTGTCGGAGGTGCCGCGTCCATAGAACCTGTGAAGGCCGTCCTCCTCGATGACGGTCGGCTCAAAGGGCCGATGCTTCCACTGACCGGCATCACCCACGGGCTGAACGTCGTAGTGGCCGTAGAAGAGTAGGCGAGGCTTGTCTTCGGTCGAAGCTGTCGTGGAGCACGCGAGAACGACCGGGTGACCCTTTGTCTCGATGACATTTGCCGCCAGCCCAATGGATGACAACTCATGTCTCAGCCATTCGGCCGCACGTGCGATCGCTTCTTCGCCGGTCGGCTCGCTGGAGATCGACGGGATTGAGACCAGCTCGAGCAGTTTGCCCAGAGTGATATCGAACTTGTCGTCGATATCCCGCAGCACGTCTTCTGTCTTTGGCACGTCTCGTCCTTCCTGAATTCCTGAGCTGTCGCTTGCGATATCAGCCGCGACGGGCCGTCTTAAGCGAGGCCTCGCTTGCAGCCCCGTTGACCTTGACGTCGAGGGAGGCGAGCAAGCGCTCCACATCCTCCCAGAGCTCCCCTTCATCCTCCAGTCCGATGCTGAGGCGCAGGATGACGTCCGGCCCGCTCCAGGCGGTGGCACTGCGAAAGCCCGCAATGGACATTGGCGCCGCAAGGCTGCGTGTGCCACCCCAGGAGGCGCCAATGGCGAAGACCTTCAACATATCGAGAGACGCGGCGACGTGGGTCGACGCCTCTTCACTGAAAACGATGCTGAAAACACCGCTGGAGCCGAGAAAATCCCGCTTCCACAAGGCATGACCGGGGAAGGATTCGAGGGCAGGATGCAGGACCTGCGTCACGAGAGGATGGTCTTCGATCCTGCGGGCGAAATTCAGCGCAACCCGCTCCGAATGGCGCAGGCGCACGCCGAGCGTCTCGAAGCCACGCAACACAAGCGAGGTGTCGTCCGGCGAAACACCGATCCCCATTCGGCCGATCAATGCGCGGACCGGCTTGATCAGGGCGGCATCCCGCACCGTAATGGAACCCATCAGCACATCGGAATGGCCCGATACGAACTTGGTCAGCGCCTCGGTGACGATATCGGCGCCATGTTCGAGCGGTTTGAAATTGAGGGGTGTCGCCCAGGTGTTATCGACCCCGACAAGAGCGCCATGCTCATGGGCGATCGCGGCGATCCGCGGCAAGTCGAGGATTTCCATCGTGGTCGATCCGGGGCTTTCACACCAGACGATCCGGGTCGATTTGCGAATCCTGGCGGCGACATCTTCCGGCGACCGGGGATCGAAGAATTCGACGTCGATGCCAAGACGATGCAAATCGGTCTCAGCCAGATCGCGCATCGGCGGATAGGCAGTATCGGCAATCAGAATGTGATCGCCGGCTGAAAGGAATGGAAGAACTGCAAGTGCGTTGGCCGCCTGCCCCGACGGCGTCAGAAAGGACCAGACGCCGCCTTCGAGGCTCGTCAGCTTGGCTTCGAGCGTGCGCGTGGTCGGCGTGCCATAGAGGCCGTAGGAATAGCCTTCATGACCGCGTTCGCCGCGTGAGGCATAGGCCGCCGCATCCTTGAAGACGATCGTCGAGGCACGATGAACGCCAACGCCGAGCGGCGCGAAACCGTCGGTTGGCACTTCGGGCGTGAGGACGCATTGGGTGAGATCGCTCATGGAAAAGCCTTTCGAAGGAAACGCGGAACGCTCGCGGAAACCAATTCCGAAACGGTCGATTTTGCGTTACTGCTACTCGTTGAAGTTATTGATGATTTGGTAGGCGCTGGTGAACCTGAGGCAGGTGGAAGTCTTCCGGGTGGTGATGACGAATGGTACGACGGCCCGCGCCGCCGAGGTGCTGCATGTCTCCCAGCCCGCCATCAGCAAGATGATCCAGGAGCTGGAGCGCTCGCTCGGCTTCGACCTTTTCAAGCGGATCAAGGGACGGCTGCAACCGACCCAGGAGGGTCAGTTGTTCTTCCGGGAGGTCGAGCAGGCCTTTCTGGGCTTGACCCATCTTCGCGGCGCGGCAGCCCGCATCCGGGATTATGGTTCCGGAGAAATCCGGATCGCCTGTCTTTCCGCCCTGTCGACCAATGTCCTGCCCCGCGCCCTTCACGCCTTCATGCAGGCCAATCCGAATGTGGCCGTTACCTTCCAGGCACGCATGTCGTCCAACGTGCGTGACCTCGTGGCATCCGGCCAGTTCGACCTCGGGATCGTTGCCGACGAGATCGACCGAACCGGCGTCGAGGTCGAAGAGTTCGCCCGGTTCCGCGTGGCCGTCGCGCTTCCCAAAGGTCATCCGCTTGAGGCCCTTGACATCATTCGACCGGCCGATCTTGCAGGGCAGGCCTTTGTGGCGCTCGCTCCCGAAGACACGACCCGTCGCGAAGCGGAGATCGCCTTTGCAAAGGAAGGCATCGCTGTACGCACCGTGATGGAAACGCCGTATTCGACGACGATCTGCGCCATGGTGGCTGCCGGCATCGGGGTCGGCCTGGTCAACCCGCTGACGGCCGAACCTTACGAAGGTCACGGATTGACGCTGCGGCCTTTCGAGCCGGCGCTTCATTTCCGAACGCTTCTCATCACGCCGCCCAATCGTCTTCCGTCCACAATTCTGGAGGATTTCATCCGGGTGCTGCGTGGGGCGATCTGAGTGCTTTCCTCTGGTCATGAGCAGGCCCGCCTCAAAGCACCTTGGAAAGAAAGGCGGCAGTGCGCGGATTCTGCGGATTGGCAAGCATGGTGCGCGGGTGCCCCTCCTCGACGATCTGGCCTTGATCCATGAAGACGAGATGGTTTCCCACCTCCCTGGCAAAGCCGATTTCATGCGTCACGACGACCATGGTGATGCCGCTGCGCGCGAGATCCCTGATGACATCGAGAACCTCGCCGACCAGTTCGGGATCGAGCGCCGAGGTCGGCTCATCGAACAGCATCACCTCGGGCTCCATCGCAAGCGCGCGGGCGATGGCGACACGCTGCTGCTGGCCGCCGGAAAGCTGCGCCGGATAGCGGCTTCCGAAACCGTCCAGCCCGACACGTCCGAGCAGGTCATCCGCCTTCTTGCGGGATTGCTCCCTTGACCAGCCTTTGACATGCAGAGGACCCTCCATGACGTTTTCCCGGGCGGTCATGTGCGGAAACAGGTGGAATCGCTGGAACACCATGCCTGTCAGCCGCCGCTGAGACGCGATCTGCCCCGGGGCCAGAGGGTGAAAGCGGCCGTCCCGCTCGGTGAAACCCTGCAATTGGCCTTTGAGGAAAACCCGGCCGGCCGAAATGCTCTCCAGCTGATTGATGCATCGAAGCAGCGTCGATTTTCCGGAACCGGACGGGCCGATGGCCACGCAAACTTCGCCGCGCGGCACGCGGAGATCCACGCCCTTCAGCGCATGAACAGGACCATAGAACTTGTGGATGTTCTGCATTTCGACACAGAACTCGGAAACATGTGCGTTCATGGCCTACTCCGCCCGTGTCGGGTGAACGGAAACGCCTTTACCGAAATGGCGTTCGAGGAAATGCTGGCCGACCATCAGCAGGCTGGTGATGGCGAGGTACCAGGTGCCGGCCACCAGCAGCAGCGGGATCGGCAGGTAGAGACGGTTCGAGATGGCATTGGTCGCGAAGGTAAGGTCCAGGGTGAACGGCACGGCGAGGACCAGAGACGTCATCTTCAGCATGCCGATCGTTTCATTACCCGTCGGCGGAATAATCACCCGCATCGCCTGGGGCATGAGGATCCGCCACCAGATCTTCGCCGGTTTCATCCCGAGCGCCTGCGCCGCTTCGGCCTGCCCACGATCAAGCGAGTTGAACCCTGCACGGAAGATTTCCGTCAGATAGGCGGACTCGTTGAAACCGAGGCCTAGGATCGCCGCCATAGCTGGTGTCACGATGTATTTGGTCTCGACGCTGATCACCTCGGGGCCGAACGGGATAGCGAGGCTCAGATTGGGAAACAGCACCGCAAACAGCCCCCAGAACAGCAGCTGCGTATAGATCGGGGTTCCTCGGAAGAACCACACCCACGCATAGGCGATGCCGCGCAAAATGGGATTGTCGCTGTCGCGCATGATAACCAGCAAGGCTGCAACCACGATCGCAACCGTCATTGCGACGACTGTCAAGAGCAGCGTCCAGCCCACCCCGCGAATGACCTGCGGGGAAAAGAGATAGGTCAGGTAGACATCCCAATGAAAATTGGGATTGGCTGAAACGGCCTGAACGATCTGCAGCGCCAGAATTGCGAGGATGGCGACGGCGAGCCACCGGCCGGGATGGCGGCGCGGGACAACGACATTGCGTGTGACTACCGCCTGTCCGGAAGGAACCGGCTGGAAGCCGGTCCCGATATTTTCAACGTTGGAGGCCATCGGCTCAGATCTTGACTTCGGGGTTGACCAGAGCCTTGTCTACGATCACCGAACCGACACCCCAGGTGTCGAGCAGCGCCTTGTAGGTACCGTCGGCGATAAGAGAGTTGATCGTGTCGGCGATCAGTTCGGTCAACGCCATATCCGATTTGGCGACGGCAATGCCGTTAGGGCCGTGTTTGCTCAATGCGCCGCCAGACGGTTTCATGGTCTCGAAGGCACCGTTCGACTGCTTCGCCGCATAGCCGATACCGGCCTCGCCGGAGACCGTGGCATCCGCGCCGCCAGCGGCAACACGGGTGAGAGCTTCAGGCTGCTTGGAGAAGGGAAGGATTTCGATTTCGACTTTGCCTGCGGACTTGCAGGCATCGTTCTCCGCAATGACCGCCTTCTCATGATAGCTGCCCGACTGGATAGCGATCTTGCGGCCGCAGAGGTCACTCGGATCGAATTTCGTCGGGTTGCCCGCCTTCACCGCCCACATGCTGCCGGTATCCGCGTAGCTTACGAAATTGACGGCTTTCATGCGTTCGTTGGTGACCGAAAACGCCGAGACGCCAATGTCGAACTTGGTGCCGAGAGCCGGCAGGATGGCTTCGAAGGCGGATGTTTGGAAATCGATCTTGAGACCGAGCTTCTTTCCGATGGCATTGGCAATGTCGACATCGATGCCTTCAGGCGTCTGCCCATCCTTTTCGCTCAGGAATTCCCACGGCGCATAGGCGGTGTCAGATCCGATCGTCAGCACGCCGGCTGCCTTGATTTTTTCCGGCAGCCGGGCTGCCAGGGCTTCCTCGACCTTGATCGAGGACGTGTCGAAACTCTGGGCGAAGCTCTGGCCGCTCATGGAAATCACAGCGAGCGCGGCAAACATCGGCAGGTGACTAAGTGTCTTGAACATTATTGTTCCCCATATTGTTTTGCGACGGATTGAGTGACGCTTGGGAGGACCGACATCATCACCCGACAGTGACACTATGAGATCCGCAAAACCCTCCGTCCAATAATAAGATCGGCCCGCTCTATTCTCACAGGTTATTGGATTGCGGCGAAAATACCGCGGTTGACTCGACGAGCGTCTCGTTTCGGTTCGCGTCGATGGTTCCTGACATGCCAAGCAGCGTCAGGTGAAAAGGGAACACGGTGAGGACACGCCGGTCATCGAAGACAAATGCGTCTGTCCCTGCCGGAAACCACCTGCGTCAGCGTTCAATGCTTGTCCTGCCGCAAGTAGACGCGCCCCAGGAAACTCGGCTCGCCGGATGTTTTTCCCCGAAGCGAACTCAGGACCAGCACGCCCAGCGTCAATAGATATGGCGCGGTCATCGTCAGGTAGACCGGGAAGTCCGCGCCGATCGCCTGTAGGCGAGGCACCAGGGCATCGGCGGCCCCGAAGAGAAGTGCTCCCAGAAGGGCCCGCGCCGGATCCCAGCGGGCGAAAATGACGAGAGCGATGGCGACCCAGCCGCGCGCCGCGATCATGCCTTCCACCCAGACATGGCTGGTCGCGACGGAAAGATAGGCGCCGGCCAGACCACACAGAACGCCGGAAGCCAGGACGGCAGCGAGCTGCGTGAGCTGGATGTCGATGCCAGCCACGTCGGCGGCGGCGGGGTTCTCGCCCACCGCCGTCAGTCGGAGACCGCTGCGGGTTTTTTGCAGCCACCACCACAGAGCGATGACGACCAGCGGCAAGGCGATTGTCACCGGATCCTGAACGGCCACGATCCGGCCGAGCATCGTGCCGCGATCGATGCCGAAGAGATCACCCAGGCTCTCAATTCCCGCAAAGGTCTTTTGCGCATAGGGGCGACCCAGCACGCCGGTCACCCCGAGGCCGATCGCCACGACGGCGAGGCCCGACAGCGTGTGGTCGGCGCGCTTGACGACGGTGGCGAGGCCGAAAAGCAAGGCGAGCGCTGCCGCCGCGATGGCACCCCCGCCGAGCGCTGCCCACGGATTGCCGCCCGACAGCACGATGATCGCTCCGGTCATCGCCCCGACAGCCATCAAGCCTTCGGCGCCGAGGTTCAGGACACCGGCACGCTCACAGATGATGAGGCCCAGGCTCGCAAGCAGGAGCGGCGTCGCATAGCTCGGAATGATGGCAAGCCAGCCGATCAGGAAATCCATGACGAAACCTTTCTTCAGCTCGGCCGGCTGAGCGCGTAGGTGCTGAAGAACTGCGCCATCAAAATCGAGATGAGCACGGTTCCCTGCACAAGCACGATCATGCCTTCGGATATGGAGTAAAACACCTTCAGCACGTTGCCGGCGGTGAAGACCGCGCCGAGCGCGAGCGCCACGACGAGCACCCAGACCGGCTTGGCGCGGGCAAGATAGGCGACGACGATGGCGCTGAACAGATAGCCATTGCCGACCACCTGGTTCAGCCGGTGTTCCGTGCCGGCGATGATCGTCACGCCGGCGAGGCCTGAAAGCGCGCCGGAAAGCAGCACGAGTCCGGCGATCGTTGCTCCGACCGGCAATCCCGCCGCCCGCGCCGTCTTTATATTGTGGCCGACGGCATCGGCGTAGAAACCGAGCCTTGTATAGTCGAGCAGATACCAGAGCGCGGCGGTCACCGCGCCGACGAGCAGGAAACCGTAATGCAGCTGGCCCCAGCCCGTGGCGGTAAAGCGAGAGGCCTCTGGAAAAGCCGCGGTCACGGGGAAATTCGTCGCCGGATCGCGCCAGACGCCGAACAGCAGGTGCTGCACGATAAGAAAGGCAATGCTGCCCAGCAACAGCGTCGAGATCACCTCGTTGACGCCCCACTTCAGCTTGAGCCAAAGGGGCAGCGCGATCCAGGCGGCACCGAAGACGGCACCAAGGACCAGCATCAGCGGTAGCCGCAATGGCTCCGGGCCGATCCCGTCCAGCGCCACCCAGGTGGCGGCAATCGCCCCGAGCCAGAGCTGGCCCTCGATGCCGATGTTCCAGAACCGCACGCGCATGGCGACCGCCGAGGCCAGGCCGACGAGGACGAGCGGCAGGGCCGCGGTCAGCGTCTGGGAAAGACCATCCGACGTCAGAAAGGACGCGACGAGAAACTCGTCGACAAGCGCATCGGCCGGCACGCCGGCCTGCACGAGAAGGAACGCGGAAACGGCAAGGCCGACGAACAACCCGCCCGCGTAACACGCGCCGGAAAGCAGCAGGCCCGGCGCTTGCCGGCGAACAAGAAACGCAGCATCAAACATGGCCGGCGAGCAGCGCTCCAATCCATTCGGGGGTAACATCGCCGATCGCACGACAGCCGGCGATGGCTCCCCTGTTCATGACGGCGACGCGATGGGATAGCGACAGGACCTCGTTGAGATCCTCGCTGATCAGAAGACAGGCCGCGCCGCCTTCGACGGCCTGCTTGATGGCATTGCGAACGAATAGCGTGGCCTTCATATCGAGGCCACGCGAAGGGGAATGTGCGACCAGCACCTTCATGCCGGCGTCGAGTTCGCGCGCCAACAGGACCTTCTGCGCGTTGCCGCCCGACAGGAGTGCTGCGGTGCGCTCCGGCGAGGCCCCCCTGATATCGAAGCTCTGAATCGCCGCGATGGCAGCACGCCGCATACCCTTGCGGTCGAGAAAGAAAGGCCCGCCGAAATTACCCTTCGCGACCTGCGTCAGAGCGAGATTTTCGGCGATGGACAGCTCGCGAACGAGGCCGGTCTCGAAACGGTCGGATGGGATGATGCGCAGGCCGGCCTGTCGCCGTTCATAAGGCGACGCACCCGCAAGATCACGACCACCGAGACGGATAGAGCCCTGATCCGGTCTTGACAGTCCGGTCAGACAGGCCACCAGCTCTTCCTGTCCGTTGCCACCGACGCCCGCGATACCGAGCACTTCGCCGGCATGAAGTTCGAAATTCAGGGCATTCAGCCCCTGTCCGAAACGGCCGGGTTTCTGGGTCAGGCCCGATACACTGAGATTGACGGCACCAGAACTTGACAGAGGGCGTTCGCTCACGGCAAGCGCCTCGCCGACCATCAGCCGCGCGACCTCGCCCTCGCCGATATCGGCAACCGGCGCCCCCGCCATCACCGTCTTGCCGTGCCGCATGATGGTGATGCGGTCGCAGAAGCCGGCAACCTCGCGGAACTTGTGCGTGATCAGCACGACGGCGTGGCCCTGCCGCGCCAGACACCGGACGAAGGAGAGCAGCATCTTTGCCTCCTCCTCGCTCAGCACCGCGGTCGGTTCATCGAGAATGAGGATGCGGGCGCCCAGCAACAGAACGCGTACGATCTCGACGCGTTGACGCTCGGCTGTCGAGAGATCCGCAACGACCCTGGCAGGGTCCACGGGCAGGCCGACTTCAGCGGCCTTTGCGGCGATGGCCGCCGCGGCCTGTGCCGGCGTGCGAATCCTGCTGTCGCGGCCAAGGCTCAGGAGTATATTTTCAGAAACGGTGAAACTCTGCACGAGCCGGAAATGCTGATGCACCATGCCGAGGCCAGCCGCCGTGGCCTCCATCGGACTGCGCGGGCTCCTGGCTTCCCCATCTATCGTCTGCTCTCCGCGGTCGGCCGCGTAGACGCCGGCGGCGACATTCATCAATGTCGACTTGCCCGCGCCGTTCTCGCCGACGATCGCGTGCACTTCGCCCCATTCGAGGCGGAAGGACGCATCGACCAGCGCCGGCTTGCCGTCGAAGGCTTTGTCGATGCCCTTGAGGTCAAGCGCCGGCGGTGTGCCGGGAGAAAGATACTCCCGGCCGGCCGGTTGATACGGCGTATCGATCATTGCTTCGCCGGCATTGTGCCGGTGATGCCCTCGACGAAGTAATCCATCGACCACAAGGCACCGTCGTCCAGCTTGCTCCCGGCTTTGACGAGCACGGAGCCATCCTGCTTGTTGATCGGGCCCTGGAACGGATCGAGCGTGCCGGCAATGATCTGCTGCTTGGCAGCCTCGATCTTCGCCTTGGTCTCGTCGGAGACGCCGGGGCCGAACGGCGCGAGATCGATCACACCCTTGTCCATGCCCTCGAAGGCGCCGAATTCCTCGGGCTTCCAGCTCCCGTCGATGATTTCCTTGATCGTCGGTACGAGATATTTTTCCCAGCGAAAGACGACCGAGGTCTGGATGGTCTTCGGCGCGGCGTGCGACATGTCGAGCTGGAAGCCGAACGAAGGCGTGTCCGCCTTCTCCGCGACGTCGAGCGGAGAGGTGGCGGAGAGGTTGGTCGCGAGCACGTCGGCCTTCTGGTCGAGAATCGCCTGCGCCACCTGGCCTTCCTTCACCGGATCCCACCAGGAGTTCGTGAACACCGCGATGGTTTCGATGTCGGGATCGACCGAGCGGGCGCCGAGAGCGAAACTGTTGATGTCCCAGTTGACCACGCCGACCGGGAAGCCGGCGAGGATGCCGATCTTCTTGGTCTTGGTGGCCTGGGCGGCGGCGATGCCGGCGAGATACCAGCCCTGATAGGTACGGGCGTAGAAGCTTTCCATGTTCGGGCCGTTTTCGGTGCCCGAGGCGCTCAGGAACGCGACGTTCGGATAGGCCTTCGCGGCTTCAGCCATCGGAGCGCTGTAGCCGTAGGTCGTGCCGACGATGATGTTGAACCCGCGCTTCACATAGAGGTCGATCGCGGCCCGGAGCTTGGTGGCCTCCTCCGGGATGTTCTCGGTCACGGCCACTTCGATCTGGAGCTGCTCCTCGACGGCCTTGCGGCCAGCTTCGAGTGCCTCGTTCCAGCCGCCGTCCAATGCTGCGCTGCCATATATGAAGGCGACCTTCGGCGGGCCATCGAGCGTGAAGCCCCAGGCCGTGGACGAAGCCAGAAGCGACATCGCGGCAGCGAGACAGGCCGCTCGGGCCTTCGGAAATTTGGTGTCTGTCATGTCGGTTCCCCTTGTTTTTGCTGACGTCGTTTACTTTGGACACACGTCTCCCGTCGGGCGAAGGCCCGTTCGAGCAACGTCGTCGCTGACGTTCATTCCGGATTTTCAAAAGCGGATTTGGCTCTTGTGCAGTGCATGAAATCCCATTACGGTCGTTCATGCAACAAAAATAATCATGCTCAAATTTTCGGCATTTTGTTCAAGATTATGGACGATCAGACGTGAACACCGAGGCATTGGCTTCTTTCGTCAAGATTGCGGAACTGCGTTCGCTGTCGGCCGCGGCGAAGCTTTACGGATTGCCGAAGTCGACGCTCAGCCTGCGGATCAAGCAGCTTGAGGCGGATTTGAACGTCGCGCTTTTCGAGCGTTCGGGACGCAACCTGCTGCTGACGGAAGAAGGCCAGACCCTGCTGGTGCACGCCCGTCAGATCCTGCAAAGTTGCGACACGGCGAGAGCCGCCGTCACGGAGCCGTCGGACGATGTCGCCGGCACCTTGCGCATCGGCGCAACGGGTGAGTTCGGCACGGCCTTTTATGCGCAGATGCTGATCGTGTTCCGCAGGCTCTATCCGAATGTCGATATCGAGTTGACGTTTTTCTCGCCCCACGTCCTCTACGCCGCCGAAAGCCTCGACATGCTGGATGCGGTGATATCCTGGGACGACGGGGAGGCAGATGGTGAAACGCTCTCCACCGCGACTTTCGCTCTTTTCGCCAGCCAGAGCTATATCGATCGCATGGGCATGCCGGCATCTCCCGCCGATCTCACCGATCACCAGGGTATCCTTTACCGCACGCCTCGTGGCCTTCAGCACTGGCGGCTGCAGAAGGGCAGCGCGCAGGAAAGCATCCTGCCGCGCTCCAGCCTGATCGCCAACGATTTCTGGACGATCAAATATTTCGCCGTGGCGGGAGAAGGCATCGCCTACCTTCCGCACTTCTTCACCGACATCGAGTGCGAGCGTGGCCATCTTGTGCCGCTCCTGCCCGATTGGACCTCGGCGGAACGGCGCGTGAGCATACGCGTCACCCGGCCTCACGCCCGTTCACGCAAGATGGCGGCATTCATGGATGTCTGCCGCCGCTACTTCTCGCCCGGCTTTATCTTTGTCGGGCCGCGCTACTACGTGGAAGCGATCCACGATCCGAGCCAACAAAAAAAGGGAACAGCACCATGAAAGCACTGGAGACCGGAAACGGCGTTCGCGTCATGAAGAATGGCGGGCTGGACCCGCAGCGCGTCAGCTTCGACAAGATTCCGATCATCGACCTTGAGCCGATGTTCAGCGGTGACGCCGCCGCCAAGGAAAGGCTGGCGGAAGAGTTGCGCAAGGCCTGCACGGAAGTCGGGTTCCTGTACATCAAGAGCCACCACGTCCCGCAGGAGGTCATCCAGAAGACGTTTGATGTGGCCGAGGATTATTTCGCGTTGCCCGACGACGTGAAGATGCAGAACCACGTCTCGAAGTCCAGGAACAATCGCGGCTATGCGGCGATGCTGGAGGAGAATACCGACCCCACCGCCCGCGGCGACCTGCACCAGTCCTTCGATATCGCGCTCGACGTTCCGGCGGACGATCCCGACGTGCTGGCCGGCAAGGTACTCTACGGCCCGAACCAGTGGCCTGCGGATCAGCCGGAATTCCGCGCCGCGCTCGAAGCCTATCACGTCGAGATGCTGAAGCTCAGCGGCCACCTGCTGCATGCCTTCTCGCTGTCGCTCGGGCTCGAGGAAACCTATTTCGACTCCATGGTGGACAAGCCGCTCGCGACCCTGCGCGTTCTGCACTACCCGCCGCAGTTCGGCGAGATCGATGACCGCCAGATCGGTATCGGCGCGCATTCGGACTATGAGTGCTTCACCATTCTCGCCCAGAAGGAAGGCATTTCGGCCCTCCAGGTTCTGAACGCTTCCGGCGAATGGATCGCCGCCGATCCGATTCCAGGCTGCTTCGTCGTCAATATCGGCGACCAGATGGCACGCTGGACCAACGATCTGTTCGCGTCCACGGTGCATCGGGCGATCAACCGTTCCGGCAAGGAGCGCTATTCCATCCCGTTCTTCTTCGGCCCCAACTACGACACGGTGCTCGAAGCGCTGCCGAGCTGCGTCGATGAGGATCACCCGGCAAAATACGAGCCGGTGACATCGGGCGATTATGTCAACGGCCGGTTCGCCGCGACGTTCGCCCATTATGCCGAAGCCCAGAAGCAGGAAGCCATCGCTTGATCCGATCGGGCGCGACCGCCTTCCCCACGAGGGACAGCGGTCGCGCCAGCTTGCTCTAGCCACGAACCCCAAGGCTCAAGACGGCGCGCTGCTGCCACGACAGTAGCCGCGCAAGCCGCGCACGCCCGTACGGCTAACAGAACATGCCTATTTAGAAGCCACCTTGTTTTCTTGACTTCAAAATGTGCAATCGCTATCGATTTATCAATTGGTAAAAAAACCGGGGAACTCATCGATGATCGACAAACTGCTTATCTCCCGCCGCCGGGTGCTTGCCTCCGGCCTCGCTTTAAGTGCCTCCGCACTCGTCCCTTCCGTGCGCGCTGCCGCCCCCGTCAAGGTCGCCGGCATCCACGGGTCGCCGGTGGAAAACGCTTGGAATTCGGTCCTGCACAAGGCGCTCCAGGATGCAGCAGCCGAAGGCGCTATCGAGTACGTCTTCTCCGAAGGCGTCTCCGGTACCGACTATCCGCGCGCGATGCGCGAATATGCCGAACAGGGCGCGAAGCTCGTCATCGGTGAAACCTTTCCCGTCGAGAAGCAGGCGCGCGAAGTGGCCGCCGACTATCCTGAGACGGCCTTCGTCATGGGATCGAGCGGCAAGGAAGCCGGCGACAATTTCGGCGTGTTCGGCACCTGGAACTTCGACGGCGCCTATCTCGCCGGCATGCTCGCAGGCAAGATGACGAAGTCGAACGTCGTGGGCTCCGTCGGCGCGATGCCGATCCCGGAAGTCAACATGCTGATCAATGCCTTCAGCGCCGGCGTGAAGGCGGTCAATCCGGATGCCAAGCACCTCGTCACCTTCATCGGCACCTTCTTCGACCCGCCGAAGGCCCGCGAAGCCGGCCTTGCCCAGATCGATGCCGGCGCCGACATCCTGTTCGGCGAGCGCATCGGCACCGCGGACGCCGCCAAGGAGCGCGGCATCAAGTCAGTCGGGTCGCTGATCGACTACACGCCGCGCTATCCCGACACGGTCTTTGCCAATGCGCTGTGGAACTTCCGCCCGATCCTGAACGCGGCGCTCGCCGACGTGGCTGCCGGCAAGCCGACCGGCCGCGACTACACCGCCTACGGCCTGATGAAGGAAGGCGGCAGCGACATCGTCTTCGTCAAGGGCGTGGCGCCTGCTGACGCGGAAGCCGCGATGGAAGCCAAGCGCGCCGAGATCAAGGCGGGTACGTTCGAAGTCCCGCGCGTCATGGACGAACCGAAGTAAACGGTTCCATGCAGGCGGATGCAACAGCGCTGGCGCAGGCGATTGCAGCAGGCCGGACCACCAGCCGGGAGGCCATGAAGGCCTCCCTTTCGGCATCTTCGGCCTGGGAAACTCTGGGCGCAGTCGCCTATCGAGATGCGGAGAAGGGGTTTGAGGCGGCTGACGCCATCGATGCCCTGCCGTACGAGGCGCGCCGCGCGCTGCCCTTCTCCGGCGTGCCGACGCTCGGCAAGGATCTCGGCGGGCCGTTCACCGGTTTTCCGACGACCGCGGGATCGCGCCTGATGACACGGCGCGGCGGATTGGTGGATTCCGACCTTGCCGAGCGTTTCCGTGCCGCTGGCCTCTGTCTTTTCGGCCTCACCACAAGTCCCGAATTCGGCCTGTCGCTCGCCAGCGAACCGGCAACCGGCCCGATCGCGCGCAACCCGTTGGCCCCTGACCTTTCGGCCGGCGGCTCCTCAGGTGGTGCTGCGGCCGCCGTTGCGGCCGGCATCGTCGCAATCGCCCATGCCACCGACGCCGGCGGCTCCATCCGCGTTCCGGCCGCCTGTTGCGGGCTCGTCGGTCTCAAGCCCAGCCGTGGACTGATGCCGGCGGGGCCGCATTTCGGCAATCATCTGGGCGGCATCGCCACGGAACTTGCCGTGACGCGCTCCGTGCGCGATACCGCAGCGGCACTGACAGCGCTTTCCGGCACGGCACGCGGCCCGTTTCCGCCGGTTGAAATGCAGAAGCAGCGGGATGGGCGGCTGCGGATCGGCGTGCTGCGCGACACCGGCGCCGACCATCCGACGGACGCGGCGCGGCAGGCGGTCATCGAGGAGGCTGCACGCGCATTGGAGGCTGCCGGCCACCAGCTCGTCCCCATCTCGTTCAAGGCCGTGGACGGCCTGGCATCGGCAAGCCGTCGCGCCTTCGTCGACATCGTCTGTCTCAATCTCGCCGACACGATCGTTCGCTTTGATCTGGATGCCGGCAAGACCGAACCATTGACGCAGGCCGTCATCGAGCGCGGCCTGTCCCTGTCGGCGCGGAGCCTGTGGCAGAGCCTCAACGCGATGGTGCTGGTCAGCCGTGACCTGTGGCGGCTCTTCGACGACATCGACTGCCTCATCAGCCCGATCATTGCCTCCGCGCCGTGCCCGGTTGGCTCCTTTCCAAGCGAGCACAGGGACACGGACCTCCATTTCGAGCGTATGGCCGCCTTTGCGCCCCTTGCGGCGATCGCCAATGCTTCCGGCTTCCCGGCGCTTACCCTGCCCTTCGGCGCCGATGCCGCGGGCCTGCCGCTACCGGTGCAACTGATGGCGCCGATGGGCGCGGAGGCGCTGCTCTTGCGGCTTGCCGGCCTTCTGGAGCAGGATGGCCGCTGGCAGCACCGTTTCCCGATCGCAGGATGGCCCGCATGAGCACACCCGTTCTTCAGATCGAGGGCGTCAGCAAGCGCTTCGGCCAGACCCTTGCCAACGACAACATCTCGCTGTCGCTGGACAGGGGCGAAATCGTTGCCCTGCTGGGCGAGAACGGTGCGGGCAAGACGACGCTGATGAGCATCCTCTTCGGCCACTACGTGCCCGACAGCGGCCGCGTCATGGTGGACGGAAAAGAACTGCCGGCCGGCCGGCCGCGTGCCGCCATCCGCGCGGGCATCGGCATGGTGCACCAGCATTTCGCGCTGGCTCCCAACCTGACCGTGCTGGAAAATGTCACCACCGGCACCGAAAGCCTGTGGTCGCCGCGCTCCCGCCGCCGCGAGGCGCGGGCGAAGTTGCTGGCGATTTCGGAACGGTTCGGGCTGAAAGTCGATCCGGACGCGCGGCTTGGCGACCTGTCGGTCGGCGAGCAGCAGCGCGTCGAAATCCTGAAGGCGCTCTACAACGAGGCGCGCATCCTTGTTCTCGACGAACCGACGGCGGTCCTGACGCAGATCGAGGCCGAACGGCTGTTTGCCACGCTGAAGGACATGGCGGCCCAGGGACTGTCGCTGATCTTCATCTCCCACAAGCTGGACGAGGTGATGTCGACCGCGGACCGGATCGTCGTCCTGCGCGGCGGACGCCACGTTGCAGAGCGCCGCGCATCCGAGACCAGCAAGCCGGAACTGGCCGAACTGATGGTCGGCCGTGCGGTGTCGCGACCGGTGCGCGAGCCATCGGAGCCCGGCGACGTGGTACTGGAGGCCGCCGCCGTCACCGTCAGGATCGGCCAAGTCGACCGGCTGAAGTCCGTGGACTTCCGGCTGCGCGCCGGCGAGGTGCTCGGCATCATCGGCGTGTCCGGCAACGGCCAGGCGGCGTTGGCACAGCTGCTGTCAGGCACTGCCGCAAAGGCCAGCGGCGATCTGCTTCTGTTCGGGCATCCTATCGAAGCGCTGAGCGTCGAGGACGTGGTCTCCGCAGGGATCGGCCGCATTCCGGAAGACCGCAACAAGGATGGTGCCATCGGTGAGATGGCCATCTGGGAAAACGCGGTGCTGGAGCGGCTGCCGGCCTTTTCCCGGCACGGGCTGGTGGATCGCCGGGCGGGCATGGTCTTTGCCCAGACGATCATCGATGCCTTCGACGTTCGCGGCGGATCACCGGCAAGCCGCACCCGGCTGCTCTCCGGCGGCAACATGCAGAAATTGATCCTCGGACGAAACCTGATCGATCGGCCACGCATCCTGGTAGCCGCGCAGCCGGCCCGCGGGCTGGACGAAGGCGCGGTGGCTGCGGTCCACGAACGCATCCTCGACGCGCGGCGGCAGGGCACGGCGGTGCTGGTGATTTCGGAAGACCTCGACGAGGTGATGGCACTCGCCGACCGTATCCAGGCCATCGTCGGCGGCAGGCTCTCCCCGCCGATACCGGCAGAAGAGGCTTCTACGCGCAGACTGGGCCTGATGATGGCCGGCGAATGGGAAGGCGAGACGGCACATGCGGTTTGAACGACGCGAACACAGGCCGGTCGCGCTGGTCATCGCGACGCCGCTGATCGCGGTCGTCGCCGCGCTGGCGATTGCCGGCATCCTCATCGCGATTGCCGGTGCACCGGTTTTCGAAGCCTACTGGAACATTCTGAAGGGTGCCTACGGCTCGCGTCTCTCGGCGACGGAAACGCTGACCCGCGCCACGCCCCTGATCCTCACCGGCCTTGCGGCCGCCGTCGCCTTTCGCGCGCGGTTGTGGAACATCGGAGGCGAAGGACAGCTCTATCTCGGCGCGATCACGGTCGCCTGGGCGAGCTCACACTTCATCGGCACCTGGCCGTCCGCCTTGCAGATCCCGGCGCTGCTCATCATGGGCGCGGTCGCGGGCATGATCCTGCTTCTGGTGCCGCTGTGGCTCAGGCTGCGCTTTTCGGTCGACGAGGTCGTCACGACGCTGCTTCTCAACTTCGTCGCCGTCCTCTTCGTGTCCATGCTCATCGACACGGTCCTGAAGGACCCGACGGCATTCGGCTGGCCGCAATCGCAATCGGTGACCGACGTCGCGATGTTGCCGAAGCTTCTCGCCCGTTCGCGCCTCAATCTCGGCCTCGTCATCGCCGTGATGCTGGCCTTTGTGCTGGCCTTCGTCCAGTCGCGCACGGTGTTCGGCATACAGTCGCGCGCCGCCGGCCTTAACTCGCAGGGCGCGGTATTCGCTGGCGTTCCGCTCGGCCGCACGCTTGTGGTCGTCGCCTGCCTGTCCGGCGGACTGGCGGGACTGGCGGGCGCCGTCGAGGTCATGGGCGTCAAGGGCTATGTGACAACCGACCTGTCGCCGGGCTACGGCTATTCCGGCATCGTCGTGGCGATGCTTGCCAACCTCAACCCGCTCGGGGTCGTCGTTGCCGGCCTCTTCACCGCCACGATGTTCGTCGGCGCGGACGGCATGAGCCGCGCCATGGGCATTCCGAGTTATATCGCCGATGTCATCGTCGCCCTCTCGCTCCTGACGATGCTCATCGCCGTCTTCTTCACCCAGTACAGGATCCGCCGATGAGCGCCGTGTTCGACATCATCGCGTCCGCCGGCCTGTGGGCGGCCGTCCTGCGCATCGCGACACCGCTGATCCTCGGCACGCTCGGCGCGCTTCTGTGCGAGCGCGCAGGTGTCCTCAATCTCGGCATCGAGGGCATCATGACCTTCGGCGCGATGATCGGCTGGCTGGCCGTCTATAACGGCGCGGACCTCTGGACGGGCTTCCTCGTCGCGGGGATCGCCGGCGGGCTGTTCGGCGTGCTGCATGCGGCATTGACCGTCACGCTTGGCCTGTCGCAGCATGTCTCCGGCCTCGGTGTCACGCTCTTTGCCTCGAGCTTCAGCTATTATGTCTTTCGCCTTCTCGTGCCGGTCGCCGGCACGCCCCCGACGATCACGCCCTTCCAGCCCATCCGCATTCCGGGCCTGAGCGACCTCCCGTTTCTTGGCCAGGCCGTCTTCAGCCAGACCCCGCCGACCTATGCCGCGATCCTGATCGCGCTGGCGCTCGCCTACCTCGTGTTCCGCACGCCGCTGGGCCTTGCGATCCGCATGACCGGCGAAAATCCGCATGCCGCAGAAGCGCAGGGCATCAACCCCATGGTGGTTCGCTACGGAGCGGTGATTGCCGGCAGCGCGCTGATGGGCATGGCCGGCGCGTTCCTGACGCTGTCGGCCTTCAACAGCTTCTTCCCGACCATGGTTCAGGGGCGCGGCTGGATCTGCATCGCGCTTGTGGTCTTCGCCTCCTGGCGGCCGCAGCGAGCCCTGCTCGGCGCCCTGCTCTTCGCCTTCTTCGACGGCTTCCAGCTGCGGCTCCAGACAGTTCTGGGCGGCGTGGTCCCCTACCAGCTCTTCCTGATGATCCCATACGTCCTGTCGATCGCGGCGCTGGCTGTCATGGCCAGACGCGCCCGCGTACCGCAGGCCCTCATGCAACCCTATCGGCGCGGCGAGCGCTGAACGAAAGATAACACCATGTTCGATCTCATTATCCGCAATGCCAACCTGCCCGACGGCCGCCAAGGGTTCGACATCGGCCTCAAGGACGGCATCATCGCGACCATCGAGAAGCGGATCGATGCCGTCGCCGGCGAGGAGATCGATGCGACCGGGCGGCTGGCAAGCCCGCCCTTCTGTGATCCGCATTTTCACATGGATGCAACGCTGTCGCTCGGCATGCCGCGCATGAATGTCTCCGGCACGCTGCTCGAAGGCATCGCGCTCTGGGGCGAGTTGCGGCCGCTTCTGACGAAGGAAGCCCTGGTCGAGCGCGCGCTGCGCTACTGCGATCTCGCCGTCAGCCAGGGCCTGCTCTTCATTCGCAGCCATGTCGACACGTCCGACCCGCGCCTCGTCACGGCCGAGGCGCTGATCGAGGTCCGCGAACGGGTGGCACCCTATATCACGCTGCAACTCGTCGCCTTTCCGCAGGACGGCTACTACCGCGCGCCCGAAGGCGAGGCATCGCTGAAGCGCGCCCTCGACATGGGGCTCGATATCGTCGGCGGCATTCCGCATTTCGAACGCACGATGGACGAGGGACGACGTTCGCTCGAGGCGCTGTGCCGGATCGCGGCCGAGCGGGGCCTGCCGGTCGACATCCATTGCGACGAGACCGACGATCCGATGTCCCGCCACATCGAGACGCTGGCGGCGGAAACGGTACGCCACGGCCTGCAGGGACGCGTGGCCGGTTCCCACCTGACCTCCATGCACTCCATGGACAACTACTACGTCTCGAAGCTCATCCCGCTGATGGCGGAAGCCGAGATCAACGTCATCCCGAATCCGCTGATCAACATCATGCTGCAGGGCCGCCACGACACCTATCCGAAGCGGCGCGGCATGACGCGGGTGCGCGAACTGATGGCCGCCGGGCTCAACGTATCCTTCGGCCAGGACTGCACCATGGATCCCTGGTATTCGATGGGCTCTGCCGACATGCTCGAAGTCGGCCATATGGCGATCCATGTGGCACAGATGGGCGGAATCGAGGACAAGAAGAGGATCTTCGAGGCGCTTACCGTCAATTCGGCAAGGACCATGGGCCTTGACGGCTACGGTCTCGAGGTGGGCTGCAAGGCCGACCTGATCGTGCTCCAGGCCGCCGACGTCATCGAGGCGCTGCGGCTGAAGCCGACCCGCCTGGCCGTGGTCAAGGGCGGCAAGGTGATTTCACGCAGCGCGCCGCGGATCGGCGAACTCTTCCTCGACGGCCGGCCGGCGAGCATCGATCCGGGCCGCGACTACGTGCCGAACAATGGGTAGCCGTGAAGAGCTGATGCTGAGGTAGCTTCGTAGAACCACGGGATGTCCTTATGACTTGAAGCGCTTCATTCTCGCGCGCACCATGGTACGTGCACGCCATCTCGTGCGGCTCTTCCGACGTTGCGCGGCTCGAATTGAGATCCCACACGGCGGGACAGCGGGAAATCGCCATCATCATGTTCGGGCTCGATATCCTGGCCGGATTGAAACTTTGCAACTGCACGGCAAATCGCATAGTTGCAGCTAGCGCCTCCATAGCTGGGTTTACCTTCTGTGGGCGCTTTACCGGATTGCAGCCGCCCCTTCGGTTTTATAGCATTGACGGACAAGCGTTTAACCCGGAAGGTGGCGGGCCGCGTTGAACGAATATATGCCTCTTTCATACGAGGTAATCTTGAGGAGCTTCCCTTGCGCTATGTTCGCCCGAATTCGTTAGAGGATGCCATCGGCCTGTTGGCAGGGGCATCAGGCAATGCCGCGGTGCTGGCCGGCGGAAGCGATCTGCTGGTGAGAATGAAGGGTGGCTTTATCGAGCCTGACCTCGTCGTCGACATCAAGGCCATAGACGCCTTGGGACGTATCACCGAAAATGACGAAGGGTTCGTGATCGGCGCCGCTGTATCTTGCGCGGTCCTCGGCGAGAATGCGGCACTCCGGCGCGCTTGGCCCGGCGTGGTGGAAGGAGCCAGACTGATCGGCTCCAAGCAAGTGCAGGGACGCTGCACCATAGTCGGAAACCTCTGCAACGCGTCCCCGGCGGCTGACAGCGTACCGGCATTGGTTGCGGCCGGCGCCAAGGCTCTGATCCGAGGGCCAGCCGGCTCCCGCACGATTGCTGTCGAAATGGTGCCGGTCGGACCCGGCAGGACATCCCTTGCGCCCGGCGAGATCATCGAAGCCATTCTGCTCGACAAGCGCCCGCCACACTCGGGCGACGCCTATCAACGGTTCACGCCGCGCAGCGAGATGGACATCGCCGTCGTCAGTGCCGCGGTCAATCTCACCCTTGATGATCAGGGCGTCGTCGAGACAGCGCGCGTTGCGCTCGGCGCGGCGGCACCGACCGTGCTTCTGGTCGAAGAGGCCGCCAGGATCCTGGTTGGCTCCCGCCTCGACGAGCGGACGCTGGACCGCCTTGCCGAGGCCTGTTCCGGCGCCTGTCGCCCGATAGACGACAAGCGGGGCACTGTGGAATTCCGAAAGAAAGTCGCGGGCGTGCTGGCCAAACGGGTCGCACAGACCGCCTATCAACGTGCAGGACAGAAGTGATGGCAGGCATAGCGGTTTCGACGACAATCAATGGCGATCATGCCGAGTTCCTCTGTTATCCCGACGAGACGCTGCTTGACGTGTTGCGCGATCGTCTGGGACTGATGGGGGTGAAGGAAGGGTGCGGCACGGGCGACTGCGGCGCCTGCAGCATTATTCTCGACGATCGGCTGGTCTGCTCCTGTCTCGTGCTCGGGGCGGAGGCAGAAGGCCGGCATATCGCCACTGTCGAGGGCATGGCAGAGGGCGACAAGCTTCATCCGCTGCAGCAGAAGTTCCTTGAACATGCCGCCTTGCAGTGTGGGATCTGTACGCCAGGCTTCCTCATCGCCGCCAAGGATCTGCTGGCGAAAAACCCGGATCCGACGGAAGAGGAAATACGCTTCGGCCTCGCCGGAAATCTCTGTCGTTGCACCGGTTATGACAAAATCGTGCGTGCCGTTCAGGACGCCGCCAGCGTTATGAGAGGAGCATGACCATGGATTTTGATCCCAGCCACACGACACGAAACTTCTCTTCCGTGGGCACGAGGCCCATCCGGCCGGACGGCGTCGACAAGGTGACGGGCCGCGCGCGATACGGCGCCGATTTCAGCATGCCCGGCCAATTGGTCGGACGGATACTGCGAAGCCCGCACCCCCATGCCATCATTCGTAAGATCGACACGTCGAAGGCCGAGCAACTTCCCGGCGTGAAGGCCGTGGTGACGGCGGCGGACCTGCCGGACCTCACCGACGGCGACGCGGCGATGTATGACATTCTCGACAACTGTATGGCGCGCAAGAAGGCGCTGTACGATGGTCACGCCGTGGCCGCAGTGGCGGCAATCGATGCACCTACCGCAAAACAGGCACTCAAGCTCATTGAGGTCGAGTATGAACTCCTGCCGCACGTCACCGACGTTGACCAGGCATTTGCAGCAGGTTCTCCACTCGTCAACGACACGATGATCACAGCCGGCGTGGACCCCAGACCCGATCGCGCTTCGAATATCTCGATGCGGAGCCAGTTCGGGCACGGTGACGTCGATGCCGGCATGGCAAGGGCCGACTTCGTGGTCGAACTGACGTTCAAGACCGAACAGACGCATCAGGGCTATATCGAACCTCACGCCTGCGTGGCCAATGTCAGTGCGGACGGCACGGCGGAACTTTGGGTTTGCACGCAGGGCCACTTCGTCTATCGCCAACATTGCGCACAGCTGCTCGGCATGGACGCCTCCCGGCTGCGCGTGACGTCATCGGAAATCGGCGGCGGCTTCGGCGGCAAGACCCATGTCTGGGCTGAACCGGTCGCGCTCGCGCTGTCGCGCAAGGCCGGCAGGCCGGTCAAGCTGGTCATGACGCGTGACGAGGTGTTTCGCGCAACCGGTCCGACCAGTGCCACGTCGATCGACGTGAAAATCGGCGCGCTGAAGGACGGAACGATCGTCGCCGCCGATGCGACGCTTCGCTATTCGTGCGGTCCCTATGCAGGATCGTGGGCCGAGGTCGGCGCCATGACCGCATTTGCCTGCTACAAGCTCGAGAATGTCAGGACCGTCGGCTACGAAGTGCTGGTAAACCGGCCGAAGACTGCGGCATACCGTGCGCCTTCGGCGCCGATGGCGGCGTTTGCCGTAGAAAGCGCCATCGACGAACTTGCCAAGAAGGTCGGCATGGACGCTGTGGACTTCCGTATCCAGAACGCGGCACAGGAAGGGACCAAGGCATCCTACGGTCCCGTCTATGGTCCGATTGGCATCGGCCCGACACTGGAGGCCGTGAAAAACCACCCGCACATGAAGGCACCCCTTGGCGAGAACCAGGGGCGTGGCATGGCGTGCGGCTTCTGGTTCAACTTTGGCGGCCAGACCTGTGCCGATCTGAACATCGGAATGGACGGCACGGTCTCGCTCGCGGTCGGCACGGTGGATGTGGGTGGTTCGCGCGCATCCCTCTCGCTGGTGGCAGCAGAGGAACTCGGGATCGACTACGCGCAGGTCAGAGCGGTGATCGCCGATACGTCAAGCCTCGGCTACAATGATATGACCGACGGCAGCCGCGGCACCTTCTCGTCCTCGATGGCCACGATCTCCGCCGCCCGCAACGCAATCAAAATCCTCCGAGCGCGCGCCGCGCAGATGTGGGACATTCCTGCCGAGGATGTGGCTTGGGAAAAGGGCCATGCCGTCGCCAGGGGCCAGACGCACGGAAACCTTCCAAATCTGTCCCTCAAGGATATTGCGGCCGCATCGGGCACCACGGGCGGCCCGATTGCCGGTCATAGCGAGATCGTGGCCGACGGCGCCGGCGTATCCTTCGCGACCCACATCTGCGATATCGAGGTCGATCCCGAAACCGGGGCAAGCAAGGTCATACGCTACACGGTGGTGCAGGACGCCGGCAAAGCCGTGCATCCGACCTATGTCGAAGGGCAGTATCAAGGCGGCGCCGCACAAGGCATCGGCTGGGCGCTCAACGAAGAATATATCTACGGCAAGGATGGTCGACTGCAGAATGCCGGCTTTCTCGACTACCGCATTCCCGTGTGTTCGGACCTGCCCATGATAGACACACAGATCCTGGAAATTCCCAACCCCAACCATCCCTATGGGGTTCGCGGCGTCGGGGAAACGTCCATCGTCCCTCCGCTCGCGGCGGTGGCGAATGCAGTGTCCAATGCCGTGGGAGTGCGCATGCGGCATATCCCCATGTCGCCGCCACGGATCCTGGCAGCGCTCGAAGCATAAGGAGGCCCGATGGTCGAGGTGACGCTCTGGGGTGCGCTCGCCGCAGCGGCCGAGGGCAACAGCAAGGTCGAGGTCGAGGCAAAAAACATCAGGGAACTGTTCAAGAGGTTGAGTGAACGGTTCCCTGGGCTCACGCCACTGATGGATCGAGGGATTGCGGTTGCGATAGACGGGACGATCTATCGCGACACATGGTCGAAGGAACTACCAGCGGGAGCAGAAATCTACCTGTTGCCTAGACTGGCCGGCGGCTGAATCGGGTGCGTTCGCGATCTGGTCGGAAAGAATCAAAATGCCGTCGGGCCAGCCACTGTTGATTTGCACCGGGAACTGGCTCTGACGCACCATCACAGCCTGGGACCACACACCTAGGTGTTCGATCCCGGACTCGGAACATAACTCTAGTGAGCAACATACCGGTAGGCGACGAAGGAGAAAATTGCCACCGCGCATGCCGCCATTGCAAGCTGCGTCAGCCGGCGTTCGATGAAGTCGCGGACGGATTCGCCGTAGCGCTGCAACAGCCAGGCCAGGAGCATGAAACGCGCGCCACGCGCGACCACGGCCGAAACGATAAACAGCCATAGATTCACATGCGCGACGCCGGACAGAATGGTCACGACCTTGATCGGCGGCAGATGCGCGAACCCTGATGTGATAAGGAGCAAAATGATCGTCGAGAGATCGACAGACTGGCTCAATTGGTTGAAGGCGTCGAGCTTGCCATAGAATTCCAGCACCGGTTTGGCGACGGTCTCGAAGGCATAATAACCAAGGAACCACCCGGCGACGCCGCCGAGCACGGATGCGACGGTGGCGACAAACGCGTAACGCCAAACGCGATCGGGCCGGGCGAAGGCCATGGGTACGAAAAGCACATCCGCCGGCACGAGGAATATGGAGCTTTCGACAAACGCGACGACTGCGAGCCATTTTTCAGACGATTTTCGTCCTGCGAGGGATATCGTCCAGTCATACAAAGATCGAAACATCGGTTGCCCTTATCTCTTGCTGTCCACGGCCCATCGAATCATGGACATGGCGAGAGGAGGAATTACCGGATGCTGCCGACCAAGTCGCCATCGCGTTTCTCGATCTCGACCCATTTCCTCGTATCCGTCGCCGATTGACGTTTGTGGAAACGGTATGCGGTCTCGCTCCAGCGCAAGATGCGCGCCTGCAGATTGTCGAGGATGAAGTCGCCTCGATCGGTTGTGACCGTCAGGACCGCATGGCCTTCGCCATTCGGCTGGAAGACGACCGTGATCAGAAGATTGCTGACCGGGAAACCCCGGTCGATCAATTGCCGCCGCTTCTCGAGAACGATGTCGTCGCAGTCACCCGCGCCATTGACGGGGTAGGCCCAATATTCCTCCTGTCCCCAGGTCTCCATATCCGTTTGCGGAACGATCTCCGCGTTGACACGGCTATTGATTTCGATCAGCTCCCGCCATGTTTCCTGCGTCAGGACGAGTGGCTTCGGCTTGGCGGTTCGGATGCTGCATTTGACGGGAACCCGCTTGCAAAACTCGTAATGGCCGATCGGTGGTGCCGCATAGGCACCCGTCGGCATGCTCTGGTAGACTGCATTTGCAGCACCGGAGAAAGGCAAGACGAAGGCGGCGGCGGCGGCGCCAAAGAGCTTCATGGCCAGGTTCATGGGTTTCCCTCCATTGGTGGGAAGACCATAGGGATCGCAAATTTATTTCGCGAACAGGCGGGAAGCCGCTATTTAATCGATAGTTTAATAGTAAATTCAGGAAATGTTTGCGGGAGTATTAAATTAGGCCGCATGCATGCGAGGCAAAACCAGACTCGACTGCCAAGTCCGTCAAAGCCTCGCAGGCGACGCGGTCAGCCGGTTTCACCCACCCGCCGCACCAGCAACTTGTCGATCCGGCGGCCGTCCATGTCGATGACCTCGAAGCGCCAGCCTTCATAGTCGAAACGCTCGCCGGCGTTCGGGAGATGGCCGATCTGGAAGATCGCAAAGCCGGCGATGGTGTGGAAACTTCCTCCCGCTTTCATTCGCAGGCCGAGCCGGCTGAAAGCATCGTGCACGGACATCATGCCATCGATCAGCAACGAACCGTCCTCGCGATTGACGATTTCCGGCTCCTCTCCCTCCATGTCCGGGAGGTCGCCCGCGATGGCTTCGAGCAGGTCGGTTTGGGTCACGACGCCTTCGATCCCGCCATATTCATCCATGACGATCGCCAGGCGTACCGGAGCATTCTTGAACCGATCCAGTACCTTGAAGATCGGGGTCGCCTCGTGAACGGTCACGGGCTCGCGGATGACAGCCATGGGGTCGAGTTCCTGACCGTTGAGCACTTGATCGAGCAGATCCTTTTTGAAAATCATGCCCAGAAATTCGTCAATGCTCCCGCGCGCGATCAGCAACTGCTCATGTTCGCACTCGCGGATGGTCCGCAGCATCTCCTCGCGGTCGTCGTCTGTATCGACCCATTCGACGTCGCGACGCGGCGTCATGATGTCGGCGATCGGGCGGTCACCAATACTCAGAACCCGATCGACGACCTCCTGCTGCCCATGTTGAAGCAGGCCGGCTTCCTGGCTCGCGGCCACAAGCATTTTAATCTCTTCGGCCGAATGCAGGGATTCTTCGCCGGAACCGGGGCGCAAGCCGCAAAGCCGAAGCACGAGATTGCCCAGCCCGTTGAGCGTGACGATCGCGGGCTTGAGCAGGAAGAGAAAGAGGCCGAGCGGCCTGACGACAGCAAGCGCCGTGCTCTCGCTACGCTGAAGCGCAAGGCTCTTGGGCGCGAGCTCGCCCAGCACGATATGCAACGCGGTGATGATGACAAAGGAGATCACAACGGCGATCACATGCGAACTTGCCGTGGCGATGGAAGACGGAAGCGCGCTCAAGAGCGGTTCGATCAGATGGGCCAGTGCGGGTTCGCCGACCCAGCCGAGCGCGAGCGAGGAAATGGTGATGCCGAGCTGGGTAGCGGCCAGATTGGCATCGAGATTGTCGATGGCCCGCTGAAGGACGGAAGCGTTCATCCGCCCGGCCATGACAAGCTCGGCAACCCGGCTTTTTCGAACTGCTACCAGGGAAAACTCCGCCGCGACGAAGAAACCGTTCGCAGCCACGAGAAAAAGAACCGATACGATCCCAAGAATATCGGTCAAATTACTACTGCCATCGCCGTCAGGCATGATTTCCTCTCAAAAGAACGGCGCGAAATGTGCGCCTTCGCGACAAAAAAACAGCACCTCATGATGCCACCACTGTGATTGTATCCGACCTCAAACTCCAGAACCCGGCCGCCCGTAGACAGCCCTGCCTCTATCCTTTTCGGGTAAAGGGAGCGCGACGGGGCAATCGAGGCGGCTTGCTGGCGGCCGCCCTCAGCCGCCCTCGCCGGCCAGCGATCGAAGTTCGTCGATCTTGTCGTTCACCAGCCAGCCATAATAGTTCTCGACGGGCAATGTGCGCCCGGTTCCCTTGGCGACCGCCAGCCGCAATTCCGCAGCACGCCGGCGCGGTTGACCGACATTGTAGAGGGTGGCCGTGATGCCGGGATTGCCGGAAATATCGAATCCCTGCTCCGCATAGGCGTCGATGGCGTCCCGCAGAATGGCCGCGATGTAGAGAATGCTCCGGTCGGGATCCATGACATCGCGATAAATGGCCTGCGGCTTGTCTGGCGAAAGTTTTGGCAGACCGCTGAGCCGATTGACGAGGTCCGTGACCTGAAGCGCCGCCAGCGGGCTGATCTGGCCAAGACCGAAAGTCTGGCCGGCGTAGAAGGGCTGGAAGAACGCCCGCTGGAACGTCACCGGCTCGTAAGCGAGACCGTCGACCGTCCTGCCGCGAAAGTGCTCTTCCCACACCGCATCGCGGCAACTCCACAAATCGGCGCTGCCTTTCGCATCGGTGCAGGGAGCAAATTCCGCCCGTTGCACGAAAGCCTGCACAGAAGTTCCATTATAGCTGAATGTGAAGTCGGCATTGGCGTAGGCAAGCGCCTTGACATAGTAGGTCTGCACCCGGTCGACGGCACTGACATTAAACGTATGCTCTCCCACCAGGGCTCCGATGATATGGATGGGATCGATGCCATAGGCGACCGCAGCCTTGGGTATGAGGTTCGTCAGCTTCTTGTCGTTGCGCAGCAGGTCGACGATCTTGGCGTATTTTTCCGCGTAGGTGGTATTGAAGGCGCGTGTCCGAAGCGCCGAAGCGCGCGGGATGGCAGGCTGCTCGACAAACCGGTTGCCCGGTGGCACGACAACCATATTCTCCGCCGTCGCCGGCCCGGCCGATAGAGCCCCTCCCGCCGCAGTGGCCATTGCGATCGACAATGCGAGTGTCTTGAAGAAATCCATAAAATACGCCCATCACGCTATCCGAAACCGGCGAACGCCATCACCGGTAATCGGCCCTGACAGACAGTTAACGCGACAGCGCGATGCCGACAAGACGAAAGCAGGTGATCTTTCAGGCAGCCGCCCATGTGCGCGTGACGGCATTCTTTCAGGGTTGCAGCCGGAGGCCACAGACATCGAGATGCTGCGTAAAGGCGGGTGTCTGTGTCGTTTAGTGCGGGTTGCCGCTCTTCACGATGTTCCGGCCTGCTCTGTTGCATGCAAAATGAGCAACTTAAAGCGTCGGCCTTGCCCCCGACTGGCAGGCGGCTTAAAAGACGCGATCTACTGGGAATAGGATCGCCTTCCAAATGCCGAAGTCCGACTCATCCGCCGCGAAAAGTGTCGCTCCCGCCCTCACGCGCGGTCTGAAGCTTCTCGAGTTCATCGCCCGCAGCGACGAACGCCAGACGTTGACCGATATCGCCAGGGAACTGGACATTGCGATGAGTTCTGCCCATTCCCTGTGCAAGACGTTGCAGGCCGATGGCTATATCGAGCGGTTCTCCGACGGGTCGTTCGATCTGACGCTGAAAGTTCTGGACCTCGCCAGTTCCAAGATCAACAAGTATGACATAGTCCAGCATTTCTACGACATCTGCGACGAGATTCCCCTGATCCGCGAGAACGCGGCCGTCATCTCGGTTCTGGATGGCAGCGACGTCTTCTATATCGGCGTCCGTAATTCGCCGCAGCCGCTGGGAGTAACGTTCAAGGTCGGAATGCGCCTTCCCGCCTGCTGCACGGCAACGGGAAGAGCTTTTCTGGCGGCCATGACCGATCGCGAGGTCAAAGCGCTGTACCCCGCCGAAAAACTGCCGCAGGTCACCAAGGCCAGCACGGAAACCCGGACGGAACTTCTCGCAATTCTCGCCGAGGCGCGCAAAAACGGCTACGCGGTGGAGAAGGGCGGTACGCGTCCGCACATGTATTCCTACGGCGCGCGCCTGACGAGTTCCGTCGGTCGATCGACGGCCAGCGTCGCCGTCATGCTGTATGAAAGCGACGCTACGCCCGAAGTCGAGATCAAGGCCGTTGCCGCGGTGCAGGAGCTCGCCACCCGCCTGTCGCGCTTCGGCCAGATCGTCGCCTGATCACGCCCTTATCCTGATCTCCCTACCCCATTGCCGCACGGAGCTTGACCGCTCCGCCGTAATTCGATATTCACTCAATTATTCCATATATGGAATTTGATTTTTTATATCGAATTTCATAAGGACCAGGAGGGGATATTGACCAGGTTTATTGCTGCGGCCGTGCAGGCCGCCCCTGTTGCCGGCGACACGGCCGCGACCGTCGAAAAGACAAAAGCTCTGATCCGCGAAGCCGCCGGCCGTGGCGCAGATGTCGTCGTGTTCCCGGAGGCCTTCATTGGCGGATATCCGAAGGGCGCGAATTTCGATATCCACATCGGCGGCCGCACGCCTGCCGGCCGCCAGGAGTTCGCTGATTATCATGCGGGCGCGATTGCCGTGCCAGGCCCCGAGACGGACGATGTCGCCGAGGTTGTGCGCGAGGTCGGCATCCACCTGACGATCGGCGTCATCGAGCGGGAGGGCGGAACGCTCTATTGCACTGCCCTCTATTTCACGCCCGACGGTTTTGCCGGAAAGCACCGCAAGCTGATGCCCACGGCGGCGGAGCGGCTGTGCTGGGGCTTCGGCGACGGCTCCACCCTGGACCCCGTGGATACGCCCTGGGGGCCGATGGGCGCCGTGATCTGCTGGGAAAACTACATGCCGATGATGCGTATGGCGATGTACGGCAAGCGTGTCGCCATCTATTGCGCGCCGACGGCGGACGACCGCGACAGTTGGGCCTCGACGATGCGTCATATCGCGCTGGAAGGCCGTTGTTTCGTGATATCCACCTGCCAGTATCTGACGCGTGCCGATTTCCCGGCGGCAATGGTCAACCGGATCACCGACGGGCCTTCGGACGTCCTGATGCGCGGCGGCGCCATCATAATCGATCCTCTCGGTCGGGTGGCCGCAGGCCCCGATTATTCCGGCGAAACGATCCTGACGGCCGAACTCGACACGGACGATGTCGCGCGTGCGCAATTCGATTTCGATGTCGTCGGCCATTACGCCCGGCCCGACGTCTTCACCCTGATCGTGAACGAAGACCCGCAATCGCCTGTCGTGGCCATGCGCACGCGATAGGCGAATTCAATATCGCCAGCCTGTTTTCAACCCGCTCCATGTACGATGGAGCGGGCGCTTCACGTTATATATAACATATTGAATAATAAAGAATATTTTGAAAACTTGCCGCTCGGGACGGTTGACATCGACGCGAAGTTCTTTATATCGAATGTTATTCTATATTTCGAATTACAGAATGCGCCGGCGCTCCTTGCGACGGCTCGCGGGGAAGGGAAAGTCGATGGTCTTCCATATGGAATATGCGCGCACGGTTCCGGAGCGTCGGCCCAAGGGCCACGAGCCTGCGGCTCCCCGCCACGCTCTGCGCTGGACGAAGCCGGTTGCGACCATCATTTCGGATTACTTCGCTTTGCAGGGTCAGGATCTCCCATGGGAAAGCCAGAATGCTTTCTTCCATATGGTCCAAACGAGCTTCTCCGGTCCGGACGGCCCGGAGGCCTCCGAGATCATGCGCAGCATCGACGACGCCGGCCATGTCAATGCGGTGATCGTCGGCTACTGGACGGACGCCGTCGCCCATGCCCGCTTCTGTCTCACCGCTCCGCTGATGGCGTGGTTTGCGGACGAGGCGCGCCTGTCGGGACCACACGGTGTCTGGCGCGAGACGCTCTGCGTGCCCTATGACAGGCACGAGACGATCTATTCGGAAAACTGGTACCGGGTCGGTATTGGACGCACGGCGGACAGCGAGATCGTCCCGATCACCACCAACGGCTTTTTCGGCGCGGCGCGCGACCGCATTCCCCTCTCGGCGATCGATATCCTGCAATCGCCGCATGGAACGACGGTGCCGCGCGCCAGCAAGGCCTTTGCCGGCAAGGGCCAACGGCTGATGGTCCTGGCGCCCGTCAATATGGTCACCCTGCGTTCCGGGCAATACTGGGGCCATGCGAAGGAAGAGCAACTCGGCGACTATGTCGACAACATGCGGCCGCGGCTGATGACCGGAATGAACTACCTCGTGGATAACAAGCAGGAAACCGGCACGCTTGCCCTGCGCGTACTGACCAATCTGGGCGAGGACGGAACGGAGCTGAAGGAGACCTCGGTGGTCGCCCATTTCCTCTCCCTTGAAAACCTCGAGGGATGGGCGGCGTCCCACAAGACGCATCTCGACATCTACCGGCATGCGATCGCGATGAACCGGAAGTACAAGCAGGAGCGCGAGTTCGTTTCCTGGCATGAGCTTTTCGTGAGCCTGGGCGCACGGTTCGACTATGTGAACTGTCACCCCGAGACAGGCTTGTTGCCCTTTGTCGATGCGTTCCATATCGGCTGATACGCGGGTTGTTGATGAGAAGAGAAGGCCACGCCCTTGACAGGGGTGGGTAAACGACGCAAAAATTCATCAAGTTGAACTATATTCCATATATAGAATTATAAGTGGGGAATTCTCATGACTGTCATCCGCCCTGATAGGGAGGAGCTCCGCTCCGTCGCGAAAAGCCTGTCCCTCGATCTTTCGGACAGCGATCTGGAGTTCTTTCATGATGCGATGCAGCCCGCGTTCGACCTCTATGACCGCGTCGACGCCGAACAGGATTATCTGCCGCCCGTCAAATATCCGAGAACGCCCGGTGTCCGACCGGCAGAAGGCTCCGATCCCCTCAACGCCTGGTATGTTCGCACGGACATAAAGGGAGCCAGCGAGGGCAGGCTCGCCGGCCGCACGGTCGCGATCAAGGACAACATCGCCGTCGCCGGCGTGCAGATGACGAACGGCGCCTCGATCCTCGAGGGCTACGTTCCCGATGTCGATGCGACCGTGGTGACGCGCCTGCTCGACGCCGGCGCAACAATTGCCGGCAAGGCGCAATGCGAATGTCTCTGTCTATCTGGCGGCTCCCATACGGGTTCGCAGGGGCCGGTGCGCAATCCGCACAATCCCGATCACTCGGCCGCAGGATCGTCCTCCGGCTGCGCCGCGCTCGTGGCGAGCGGCGAGGTTGACCTGGCGATCGGCGGCGATCAGGGCGGCTCGATCCGGACACCCGCCTCCTACTGCGGCATCGTCGGCATGAAACCGACATGGGGCCTCGTTCCCTATACCGGCGCAATGCCGATCGAACTGACGATCGATCATCTCGGGCCGATGACGCGCACCGTCGCCGACAACGCCCTCATGCTGGAAGTGATCGCCGGTCCCGACGGGCTCGACCCGCGCCAGCCCACGCTTCTGCAACCGCAAGCCTACACGGACGCGTTGGGCAAGAGCGTGGAAGGCTTGCGGATCGGCATCCTGAGCGAAGGCTTCGGTCATCCGGAATCCGAAGCGGCGGTGGATGCGAGCGTGCGCAGCGCAGCGGCCCGGTTCCGCGATCTCGGCGCGATCGTCGAAGAGGTTTCGGTTCCGATGCACCGGCTCGGCCCGGCGCTCTGGATCGTCGTGGCTTTCGAGGGCGCCACCGAACAGCTGATGAAGGGCAATGGCCACGGCTACAACTGGAAAGGTCTTTTCATCACCAGCATGATCGAGGCCCAGGCGGCATGGCGCGCGCGCGCCAACGAACTGCCGGACACCGTCAAGCAGACGATGCTGATCGGCGAGAGCATGATCCGCGCCGGCGGTGGACGCTATTACGCCAAGGCCCAGAACCTGACGCGGAAGCTTCGGCAGGACTACGACGCGGCGCTGGCGCGCCACGACATCCTGCTCATGCCGACGACACCGATGAAGGCGCCGCCCCTGCCGGGCGCCGATGCGTCCCGGTCGATGGCACTCCGCCGCGCCACGGAAAACATGACCAACACGTTTCCGTTCGACCTCACGAGCCATCCGGCCATCAGCATTCCGTGCGGCAAGGTGGATGGCCTGCCTATCGGCATGATGCTCGTCGGACGGCACTTCGACGAAATGACGCTCTACCGCGCCGCCCACGCCTTCGAGAAGCTGGGGGAGTAAGCCGGCGAACATCCCGAACTCGAATCCAAATCACCAAAAAAGGGGAATACGATGACCATATCGAGACGTGAATTTCTGAAGCGCGCGGCGACCTCGTCCGCCGTCCTGGCCGTGGGGCCTGCCTTGCTGGAATCCCGTGCGTTCGCGGCCGACGATATCCTTGTCGGGGGAATCCATGATTTGTCCGGCGGGCTCGACCTCTATGGCAAGCCGATGGCGGATGCGCTTATCCTGGCCGCCGAGGAGATCAACGAGGCCGGCGGCCTGCTCGGCCGGCAGATCAAGCTGATCACCCGGGATCCGCAATCCAACATGCAGCAATATACGCAGATCTCCCAGAAGATGGCGCTTGGCGACAAGGTGGCCGTCGTTCAGGGCGGCATGACGTCTTCCTCGCGCGAGGTCATCCGCCCCGTGCTGCAAAAGGCGAAGACGCTCTATTTCTACAACACCCAGTATGAAGGCGGCGTGTGCGACCGCAACACCTTCTGCACCGGCGCGACGCCGGCGCAGAACCTGGCGTCCGCCGTACCGGAGGCCATCAGCCGCTTCGGCAAGAAGATCTACGTCGTTGCCGCTGACTACAACTACGGCCAGATCATTTCCGAATGGGTGAAGAAATATGCCAAGGAGCAGGATGGCGAGGTTGTCGCCGTCGAGTTCTTCCCGCTCGATGTCTCCGAGTTCGGCCCGACCATCCAGAAGATCCAGGCCGCGGCGCCCGACATGGTCTTCTCGGCGCTCGTCGGCGGCGCGCATGTTTCCTTCTACCGGCAATGGGCGGCGGCGGGCCTCAATGGCAAGATCCCGCTGGTTTCCAGTACCTTCAGCCACGGTCAGGAGCAGGTTGTCCTCTCCGCCGAGGAAAGCAACGGCATCATCACGTTCGCCAGCTACTTCGAGTCCATCGACTCTCCCGTCAACAAGGCCTTCATCGAGCGCTGGCACAAGCGCTTCGGCGACGACTATCCCGTCGTGACCGAGTTCGCCTGCAACACCTATCAGGGCATGCATCTCTGGGCCAAGGCCGTCGCGCAGGCCGGCACCACCGATCGCATTCCGGTCATAGAGGCGCTGGAAACCGGCATTTCGCTGGATGGCCCGAGCGGCAAGGTCACGATCGATCCGCAGACCCATCACGTAAAACTCGACGCCCGCATGGCCGAGACCGAGAACCAGAAGTTCAAGATCCTGAAGCAGTGGGATCAGCAGGCGTCCGTCGATACCCAGGCGGTCTGCAACCTGACTGAAAATCCGGACACAAACGAACAGTTCGTCATCAGGCCGTAACGACGGCCCCTCCCGGAGCCGTTCGGCCGCCGACGACGGGCCGAACGGCTTGAAGATCTTTTCACGAGGCATGTCTCGCTCCTTTTCCGCATATGGAGGGGCGGGCCATTCCCATTACAAAGGATGCAAGCCGTGACCTTTGCATTGACCGCCGGGCTGGAGATTCTCGCCGGCGTTTCGAGCCTCATCCTGATCGCCCTCGGCCTTGCCATCGTCTTCGGCATGATGCGCGTGATCAATCTCGCCCATGGCGAATTCCTGATGCTGGGTGCCTATACGGCCATCATGGCAGTGAAGCATGGCGTGAATTTTTACGTCGCCATTCTCGTCGTCGCGCCCGTCGTCGTGGGCTTGCTCGGCCTTGTCGTCGAGCGCCTGGTCGTTCGCCATCTCTATGGCCGTATCATCGACACGATGCTCGCGACATGGGGCCTGTCGCTACTCTTCGTCGGTCTGGTCACCACGTTCTTCGGAAACACGACGACCGGCATCTCTTCGCCGATCGGGGCCGTGACGCTCGGAAGCGCCAATGTAAGCGGCTACAAGTTTTTCATCATCGGCGTGTCGATCGTCACGGTGCTTCTGCTGGTTCTTCTCTTCAAGAAGACCGAATTCGGGCTGATCGCGCGTGCGACGATGCAGAATCCGGACATGGCCGCCGCGGTCGGCGTCGATCCGAAGCGCACCTACGCGATCACCTTCGGGCTCGGCGCGGCACTCGCCGGCCTCGCAGGCGGCGTCATGGCGCCGATCACCGGCGTGCTGCCCAGTATCGGAACGAGCTTCGTCGCCAAGGCCTTCATCACCGTCATCGGCGGTGGCGCATCGGTGGTTGCAGGCACGCTCACTGCATCCAGCCTGTTCGGCACGGTCAACCAGGTCGCCAGCTTCCTCACGACCCCCGTCTTCGGCGAAGTCGCGATGCTGCTTGCTGCCGTCATCCTTGTCCGCCTCATGCCGAAGGGCATCACCGGGCGGCTTTTCAGAGGAAGCATCTGATGACCATGGATTGGAACAATCGAGCTGCAGCCCTGGGAGCAGGGGGCGGAGCGCTGCTTGCCATCCTTCTCTTCCCCGTGATCTTCAACGAGTACGAAATCCTGCAGATGACGATCTACGTCATCCTGGCGATCCTCGCGCTGTCGCTTGCCTTCATCTGGGGCTTCGGCGGAATCCTGTCCTTCGGCCATGCCATGTTCTTCGGGCTGGGCGCCTATTCCTACGCGATCGCCTCGATCAATTTAGGCGAGACAACATCGGCGCTGCTGCTGGCGATCGTCGTTCCATGCCTGTTTGCCGCGGCACTCGGCTATCTCATGTTCTACGGAAGGGTCAGCGACGTCTATCTCGGAGCGATCACGCTCACCGTGTCGCTCATCTTCTTCAAGGTCGCGAATTCCACCTCCGGCCCGGCATACAAGATCGGAAAGGCGCCGCTTGGCGGGTTCAACGGCATTCCCTCCGTACCGCGCCTCACGGTTCCGGGCTTCACCGCCCCGGAACTCGACACGATCGGGCTGTTTACGCTCTGCATCGTCGTTCTCGCGGCCACCTATGTCGGCCTGCGGTATCTGGTTTCCAGCGATTTCGGGCGCATCGTTGTTTCTGTCAGGGAAAACGAGAGGCGCTCCGAGCTGCTGGGCTACGACGTGCGCCGCTACAAGCTGGTGACCTTCATCATCGGCGCGGGTATCGCCGGCCTCGCGGGCTGCCTCTATGCAAACTGGGGCAACTATACGGATCCGACCGTCTTTGCACTTTCGCAGTCGGTGCAGATCATCATCTGGATCGTGGTCGGCGGCGTCGGCACGTTCATCGGACCAATTCTTGGTTGCTTCTTCATCCAGTGGCTGACGACATGGCTGACGACGGTCGACACGATCAACAAGGACGTCATACTCGGCGCCATTCTGACATTGATGGTGCTGCTGCTCCCGCAAGGGTTCGTGCCGACGCTGCAACAGCTTGCGCGCACGATACAGGCGCGGACGATCCGCCAGCAGGAGAAAGCGGCATGACCAACGCAGCGCCTCTCGTTGAAACGAAAGACCTCGGAATCCAATTCGGCGGACTGAAGGCCGTCCAAGGCGTCGACTTCTCCCTGGCGCAGGGAGAGCTGCGGTGTCTCATAGGCCCCAACGGCGCCGGAAAGACGACCTTCTTCCGCCTGCTGACGGGCGTCCACCGACCATCGGCCGGAAGCGTGGCGATCGACGGCGTGCCGATCCGGGGTCTGCAAACTCACCAGATCGCCGATCTCGGGGTCGGCATCAAGACGCAGATCCCCAGCCTCTTCGACAATCTCAGCGTCCGGGAAAATCTCTGGCTTTCGGCGCGCAGGCGCAATCGGCGGGCGCAGGCCGATCGCATCACCGACGAGGTCCTCGAAACCATCAGGCTCAGGGCCGAGTCCTTGACCGAGGTGGCGAAGCTTTCCCATGGCCAGCGGCAATGGGTCGAACTCGGGGTGGTCATTGCCGGCCGTCCCAAGCTGATCCTGCTCGACGAACCGGCCGCTGGCATGACCGGGCGCGAGCGCGAACGAACCGCCGAGCTCATCCGCGAGATCAATGGCCGTTGCGCGATCATCGTCGTCGAACACGACATGGAGTTCATCAAGATGATCGCCAAGACGATAACGGTCTTCAACCGTGGGCAGGTCTTGATGGAGGACACGGTCGATCGGGTCCTCTCCGACCAGCGGGTGAAGGACGTCTATCTGGGCAAGCAGGCAGGAGGTGTGACGCTATGATCCTTTCGGTTTCCGGTCTCGCATCCGGCTATGGCGCCATTCCCATCCTGCACGACATCGGTTTCGATGTCGCCGACGGCGAATGCGTCGGCATCTGGGGACATAACGGCATGGGCAAGACGACGTTGCTCACGACCCTGCTTGGCTATCGCGCCATGACGCGCGGCAAGATCACATTCGCCGGCAAGGACGTGACGCGGATGCCGACGCACCATCGTGCCCGAAGCGGCATGGGCCTCGTGCCGCAGGGACGGCAGATATTTCCGGCGCTGACGGTCGCGGAAAACCTGCGCATGGGCAGCGCTGTTTCGGGCGGACATCGAAAAGGCGTCACCGAGGAGGTTCTCGAACTCTTCCCGCGGCTGAAGCCGCTGCTTCAGCGGACCGGCGGCCTTTTGTCGGGCGGCGAGCAGCAGCTCCTGGCGCTGGCTCGGTGCCTGTGCGGCGAGCCCAAGGTGATGATGCTCGATGAGCCGACCGAGGGCATCCAGCCATCGATCAATGAGGAGATCGTCGACACGCTGATGGATTTGCGCAGGCGCAAGGGCCTGACCCTCATCGTGGTGGAGCAACGACGCGAATTCATCGCCGCACTCTCAGACCGGGTACTGATCATGCAGAAGGGCACGATCGCGCAGGAAGTGCGTCCGCGCGATCTGCTTGCGATGGAAGAGCTGCACTGAGCGTTCGAGGGAGCCGCACATCCAATCCGGGGAATGTGATGAAGACCTCGCTGCGCATGAAACTGCTGGGACACACGTCAGCGCGGCAACCGGTCGCCACACATCAGCTCACGCGAGCGAACCGCTCAAGCCCCGCACCGACAATTCGTCCCAAAAGCGGTCCAGGGTTTTCGACCCCGTCGATCGGTTGCGAATGAGGACGATATCGATAGGCTCGCGCCAGGAAGAGGCGCCGATGACATGCAAGCTGCCGCGCGCGATATCGTCGCGAACAAGGCTTAAGGGAAGCCAAGCGATCCCTTTGGCGACACCGGGACGGAGCGACGCGGTCGAGGCCGGACGTCGCTGTCCTTCGCGATCGAGGCCAGCAGCTTGCTGCTCGACCGGTTCCCCGGCGAAGCGACGCGCAAGGTCGTCGATATTTCCTCGAACGGCACCAACAACGACGGCATTCCGGTGACGCAGAGCCGCGACAAGGCTGTCGGCAGGGGCCATGTCATCAATGCCATCGTGCTTTCAGCCGTCGAGGTCGGCGTGACCGACGATCTGCCGGGCTACTTCCGGCAAAGCGTGATCGGCGGTCCGGCCTCTTTCGTGATCGCGCCCCATGGGCCGGACGATTATGTGGCGGCACTGCGCCGCAAACTTGTGCTGGAAATCGCAGGGTTGTCTGACCGCGCGGCGGATGCGGGGACGATGCGCCTTGCATTCCATGCCGGCCGCAGCGGCCAGATAGCAATCGGGCCGGAGGGCGGCTCTTGGCGGAACTGATCGCGCGCTGTCCGCCGCCGTCGACGGTCGCGGCCTCTCTCGATGCCTGCGCGACACGGTATGTGCCCCTTGTCCGCACGATCCCCGACTTCGACGGTTTTGCGACCAGCAAGCGACCGGTGCGGCATTGAATGTGGGGAATACCAGCATGTTACGCCTGAAAACATTTGCCGTTTCGCTCTGGCTGTCCTGTGTGCCCGCGGCGGGAACGGATCTCGTGGAGGTCGATGTCGCCATTGTCTTCGCCGTCGACAGTTCCACATCGGTCGATCCGGCGCGCGCGGACCGGCAGAGGATCGGGCATGCCGAGGCCCTGCGTTCGCGAGAGGTGATTTCCGCCATTACCCGGGGGGAAACCGGTTGCATCGCGATCACCTATTTCGAGTGGGCAAGCGCCGGCAGCCTGCGCACCGTCCTGCCCTGGCGGGCCATTTGCAACGAAGTGCAGGCCCGAGCGGCCGCACAGGTGATAGAAGACTACGGCGATACCGGCCATGGCCGCAGCCGCGGCGGGCACACATCGATTTCCTTTGCCATCGATGCAGGCAGCCTGTCGCTTCGCCCCTGGAGCGGCAAGGCCATGAGAACCGTGATCGATATCTCGACGAACGGGACCAACAATGACGGCCTGCCCATCGGCGTCAGCCGGCGACAGGCCCTGGCCGAGGGGCACGTCATCAACGCCATCGCCCTCGATCGATCCGAAAAGGGGGTGACGGACGATCTTGCCGGCTATTTGCGCGAGAACGTCATTGGAGGCCCCGGGGCCTTCGTATCGGCGTCGAACGACCCGCCCGGCTATGCGCGGGCGCTACGCCGGAAGATGGCGATCGAAATCAGCGGGAGCGTTTCGCCGCAAGACGCTGAAACCACGGCCTATCTGCGATGACGTCCCGATCTTTCCCGTCCGCTTTCGGTCTTGCCCTGTCGCTGCTTTTCGCACTCGCGCTTTCCATGGCGGGGCCGCTGCATGCGCGGGCGGCGAGCTCCGCGCTCGGACGCATCCAGCAGCAAGGCGTGCTCACCGTTGCGATGTTCCGCGAGGACGTTGCGCCGTTCTTCTACACGGATGCGGGCGGCAATCTGGTCGGCATCGACCCGACCCTCGCGCACGATATTGCCGAAAAGCTTGGCGTGAGGGTCGTCTTCGACCGATCGGCGACAACCTTCGACGGCGTGGTGGAAAAGGTCCGAAGCGGCACGGCCGATATCGCCATCAGCCTGCTCAGCGATACGCTTGAGCGCGCGGCGCGCGTGAGCTTCAGCCGGAGCTATGTCAGCGTGCGGCAGTTCCTGCTGATCAACCGGCTGGAATTCGGCAAGCTGGCTGCCGAGCGCCGGACGGGCAATGCCGCCGATTCCGTCGTAACGCTGCTCGACGACCCAGCCTCCCGCATAGGCGTGATCAGCGGCACCTCCTATATCGGCTTCCTCAAGCAGGATTTCCCCAGGGCCCAGATGGTGGAATTCGGCGACTGGCGCGCCATGCTCGCCGCCGTGAAAACCGGCGAACTCGTCGCCCTGATGTATGACGAGATCGAGATCGGCAACTGGCGCCATACCGATCCGGCAGGATCGCTCGACCTTCGGCCATTCCACCTCACCGGTCATCCGGACACGATCGCCATAGCGGTGAACCGCGATGACCAGGACCTGAAGGCGTGGATCGACCTCTATCTCGGCAAAAGCGGCGAGAGCGGCTTCCTGCAGTCCATTCTGGATAGCCATCTTTATTCCGCCGACAGGGGGTTGGCCAATGATTGAAACCTCCGGACGGCATCTCGCCTCCCTCCTCCTGCACCCGGCCAGCGTTTTCGCCGGCCTCCCGTGCGGGGCCTTTTACGGATGGATCGACGCAGGGGCCTCGCCGCTCATCGAATCCGCCGGGCAAATCTATCTCCGGCTTTTGCAGATGTGCTTCATTCCCCTGCTGTTCTCGGCCGTGGTAACGAGCCTCGCCAAGCTTTTCTCCAGCGGCGCGGCGCGGCGATATCTCGGCCGTCTTGTCTGCTTTTTCGCGGCCGGGCTGGCGCTTTCCGGCGGCCTCGGATTGCTTCTCGGCGAAGCCGGGCAGCCCGGGGTCAACCTTCAGCACCAGGCGCGGCAGGTGATCGGCGAGGTGATTTTCCGTGCCGAGGCGGCAACCGGCGCAACGAATGCGGCCGACTTCATGGACATTGCGATCGGCATCGTTCCGGAAAATATTTTCGTCGCGCTCAGCAGCGGCAACATGCTCGCCATCCTGTTCTTCGCGCTGCTGTTCGGTGTTGCGCTCGGCTCGATCGACAAGGAGAAGTCCGAGCGGGCGATAGCGCTGTTCGAGAGCCTTTATGACGCACTCACCACGATCATCGGCTGGCTCATCTACATTTTGCCGATCGGTCTTTTCTGCCTGGCCTACAGTCAGGTCTCGAGCATCGGCCTGCCGATCCTGATCGCCATGCTGAAACTCGTCCTTTTGATCTATGCCGGTGGCCTCGTGCTCGTGCTGCTGTCCTCCCTGATTGTCTGGAGGAGGCTCGGAGGCGATGTCCGGCGACCTGTATCGGCGCTGCGCGAGGCGGCGTTCGTGGCGTTCGGCACGTCAAGCAGCTTTGCCGCCCTGCCGGCTGCGTTGCGCGGTTTGAAGCGTGGCCTCGGCATGGATCGCGATGTCGTCGACCTGGTCATGCCGCTTGGCATCACCCTCAATCCACCAGGTTCGGTTTTCCACTTCGCGATCGCGACCGTGTTCCTGGCCAATCTCTACGGCGTCGATCTCGATGCGGGTCAGATGGCATTCATTCTGTTGGCCTCCGTTCTGGCGGGTCTTGCTGCGGCGGGAGCACCCGGTGTGGCAGCCCTTTCCATGATGTCGCTGATCCTCATACCGCTTGGCCTGCCGGTGGAGGTGGCGATCATCCTGCTCGTGGCGATAGATCCGATCGTCGATCCGGTGTTGACCGTCGTGAACGTCCAGGCGAATGCTGCCACGACCGTGCTGCTCGCGACAGCGAGCGATCACGACACCGGAACCACGACAGAAACGTTTCCCCTGCAGGATCCGGCAGTTTCTTGAATCAAAAACCGATGCCGCAGCCAGCCTTTGTCCGAGAGCGTTGGATAGGCGGGGCAAGGCATGACTGTCCAACACGACCGAGGCCGCCGTTGCCCATCCACCGATAATCTGGCAAAAGACCGAGATATTTGCAACAAATGAGCGAAGTTCTTCTCAAATGTCTCGACGCCCACTACAGAAATTGCAAGCCTCACTCGTCGCTCGCCGCTTCTATATCGAGCAGAAGACAAAATCCCAGATCGCCGACGAACTCGGAATTTCGCGATTCAAGGTAGCCCGGCTGCTGGATACCGCCCTGGCCGAGGGGATCGTCAAGATCGAGATCAGCGATCAAGGCGACATGAATACTGAACTGGCCGAAAAGCTTCGGCAGAAATACGGACTCAAAGCGGCCCTGGTCCTGGACGGCCCGGACCTTCATTCGGGGGAACTCTTCGAGCCGCTGGGCCTGCTCGCGGCAGATTTTCTCGAAGAGTCGCTGGTGGACGGGCAATTGCTCGGGCTCGCCTGGGGACGCACGCTTTCCGCCACGGGCAAGGCTCTTGGGCGGCTACCTCGGGTGGACGTCGTCCAAGCCGGCGGAAGTCCTGCCGGGCTGGACCTTTCCCAGAATCCGACCGAGCTCGTCCATCGCGTGGCTCGAGCCAGCGGCGGGGCCGCCTATCCGCTATTCGGCCCGATGTGGGTCGACGATCCGGACCTGATAACGAGGCTTCGCAACGAGACGTCCATTGCGAGCGCCATGTCGCGGTATGACAGGATCGATGTTCTCGCCGTCGGCATCGGCTCCTGGCGGCCGGCAGAGTCGTGTCTCTGTTCCGGATTTCCTGAGGACTGGCGGCGTGAGGCGTTGAAGAAGAACGTGTGCGCCGACGTATGCGCGACGCTCATCGATGAGGCCGGCGAAGCGGTGGAAAGCCCCCTGGACAAAACCGGCCTTTGCCTGAGCACCGCGCAGCTTCGGCGTATTCCGGAACGCATTGGCATCGGCGGCGGCATCGAAAAGGCGGACGCGATCCGCGCAACACTGAAGGGCCGTTGGATCACGACTCTCATCACGGACGCCGGAGTCGCAAGAAAACTGATGGCGCCTTGACCAACAATTACGCTCAAATGAGCATTCATATACTCACTTGACGCGTTTTGCAGCCTGCCCTATGAATCCGCTCATCAGGGAGACTTCCATGCAGTCAGAACACGAGTGGGTCGGTCGCGCGAAGCAGGTAATCCGAGCGGATGCCGCGGCTATTCTTGGAACGCTTGACGGGGTCGATGAGACTTTTATCGCCGTTGCCAGGAAATTTATCGAGTGCAAGGGTAAGATCCTGGTCACCGGAAGCGGCACTTCCGGCGCCATCGCCAGCCGGGCAGCACATCTTCTTTCCGTCGGCGGCACACCCGCCTTCTACTTGCCTCCGGCCGACGGCCTTCACGGCGGACTGGGCGTCCTTCAAGCGGAAGATCTCGTCCTCGCCCTTTCCAAGGGCGGCAGCTCGGATGAACTCAACGAGTTTTGCGCACGCGCCAAGGCTCTCTGCTCGCGGCTGATCTCCATTACGGCAGACCCGAGTTCTCCGCTTGCGCAGATGTCCGACGACGTAATCAAGCTGACGCTCCCTGATGACAGCGATCTCGGCGCCGTCGTTGCAACCGGCAGCTCGCTTGCGACCGCCGCCGTGACCGACGCTCTCGTCGAAGTCTGCCGCGTCGCACGGGGCTACGGTTGGGACAAGATTCTGTTCACCCATCCTTCCGGTGCGGTCGGCCGCGACGCTGACGACAGCCTGAAGCGGCTCCAGAACGCCGGGGGCTGAACGGATGCAACGCGATCTCGCCGCCGGCGTCGATTCCTCCACCCAGTCCTGCACGGTCGTGCTGCGGCGCCTGGAAGACGGCGCGGTCGTGGCCGAAGCGCGCAAGCCGCACCCGCCAACAACGCCGCCGCGCAGTGAGCAGGCGCCCGAGGCATGGTGGCAGGCGCTCGTCTCCGCATTCGGCGAACTGACGACGTACCTTCCGCGCATCGCCTGCATTTCCGTCGGCGGCCAGGGACATGGCCTTGTCATGCTCGGCGAGGACGGCCTGCCGCTGCGCGACGCCAAGCTTTGGAACGACACCGAGTCCGCGTCCGACGCCGCAACGCTTTGCGAGAAGCTATCTCCAAAGGAGTGGGCACAAAGGACTGGTTCGGTGCCTGCCGCTGCGTTGACGATCAGCAAACTTGCGTGGACCGAACGCGTTCATCCAGGTTTGCTCGCCAAAGCGCGACGGATCATGCTTCCTTCAGACTATCTTCTCTACCGGCTGAGCGGCCGGGCTGCGACCGAGCGCGGCGTCTCGTCGGGAACCGGATACTTCAATCCCTTTGACAACCGATGGGACTTCGCGCTCGCCGAACTGGCCGCGCCTGATATGGATTGGGAACGCGTCCTGCCCGAGATCATTGCTTCAAGCGAGGCAGCAGGGCCTGTTCAGCGGATCGATGGGCTTGAGCCTCTTCAAGGCGCACTCGTCGGCGCCGGCTCCGGCGACAACATGACGGCGGCGCTCGGCATGGGCATCCGCGAGGGTGACGTTGTCATCTCCCTCGGAACCAGCGGTACGCTTTACGGCCGGACGACGATCGGCATCAAGGATCCAACCGGGGCCATCAACGGCTACGCCGACGCGGCGGACGCGTTCCTGCCGATGATCACCACCTTGAATTCGGCGAAAGTGACCGACGCGTTTCGCAGGATCCTGCGCGCGACGACCGACGAATTCGATACACTCGCCCTCACCACCGAGCCGGGTGCGCGCGGACTGGTGCTCGTTCCTTATCTCGACGGAGAACGAACACCCAATCTGCCGGATGCGACCGGCGTGCTCGCTGGCATTCGCAGCGACGTCGAACCGAGCCAGATCGCCCGTGCCGCCGTTGAAGGGGTAATTTGCGGCCTTCTCGAAGGTGGCGATTATCTCTCATCTCACGGCCTCGAGCGTAACGGTCGGCTGATCGTCACGGGCGGCGCCTCGCGTTCCAGGGCATACCGCCAGATCCTCGCCGATCTCACAGGAAGGCAGGTCTGGACTTGCGACCTCCCGGAGGCGGCGGCGGCGGGCGCCGCAGTCCAGGCAGCAGCGGCCGTTGGCGGACACCATACCTCAAAGATCGCTGAACAATGGGAGCCTCGATACGAAATCGTGGCGGAGCCGTGCAAGCGTGATGACGCACGGATGGAAGACGTGCGGGGAGCCTACAGGGCCGCCCTGCCCCTCGCAGATTGGAGGAAGGAATGACGGACATGACACAGATCCAACCACAAGAAGGTAAGGGAGTTCGAATTCCCGCCGAAGCGGGCATCGCATTCGTTCTTCTCGTCGTGATGATCGCCGGTTCAATCGCTTCTCCCAACTTCCTCACGCTTTCGAACCTGTTCGTGCTGCTTCTCAACGGCGCAGTCATCGGCTTTCTTTGCCTGGGGCAATCCTTTGTTCTCTTCACGGGGGGCATCGATCTTTCCTGTGGGTCGATCGTCGCGATGACCTGCGTCCTCGCTGCGGTCTTCATGGAATATGTCGGATTGCCCTGGCCGGTCGCGGCGCTGCTCGTGCTGGCAGCCGGAGCGCTTGCCGGCGCCCTCAACGGGCTCATCATCGACAAGACAGGCGTACCGCCCTTCATCGTGACCTTCGCGATGATGGGTGTCGCTGCCTCCATCCCGCAAATCATTACGGGTGCGGAATCCATCCGTGTCATGGACTTCGGCTTCCGGTTCATCGGGCAATACAAGCTCTTCGGAATTCCTTTCCCGGTCGTCGCTCTCGCGATTGCCGTCGTGGCCGCCGCCATGTTCATCAAGCGAACGGTCACCGGAACGCATATCTTCGCCGTCGGCGGCAATGTGGAAGCGGCGCGCCTTGCGGGCGTCAATACCTCCCGCATTACCATCCTCGTCTATGCGATCTCCGGTCTCTGCGGTGCATGCGGTGGCCTGATCTATGGCTCTCGTCTGATGACCGGCTATCCGACCGCCGGCCGCGGCGACGAACTGTTCTTTTCGATCGCCGGCGCCGTTGTGGGCGGTGTCAGCCTCTTTGGCGGCATCGGATCGATCTGGGGTGCAATGATCGGCGCAACGCTGATTGCCACCATCTCGAACCTCATGAACGTTCTGAACGTCAGCGCCTACTGGCAGCCCCTCGTCATCGGCGTGATCATCCTCGTCGGCGTGACCTTCGACACCATGCGTTCATCCAGTCGGCTTTCCCTTCCCTGGATCGCCCTGCTGAAGAAAAAGTTTTCGGCCAGCGCCTGAAAGCGCGAACCAGAGACGGCGCCGGCCGATCCGGCAATCGAATTCATCATCCAAACAGGAGGATAGCGATGAAGAAACTCGTGAAGAATTCCGTATTGGCAGCCTTTGGGGTGTCACTGGCTCTTTCGGCCGCAGCGGTCCACGCACAGGACAAGACAGTTCTGGGCGTAGCGCTTCCGAACCTGACGAACCCCTATTATGTCGCCATGAAGAAGAGCTTCGAGGAAAACGGCGCCAAGCAGGGCTTCGAAGTCCGCGTGCTCATCGCCGACAACGACGATGCCAAGCAGCTTTCGCAGGTCCAGACCATGGTCCAGCAGGGCGTCAACGCAGTCGCGTTGAACTGCGTCTCGTCCGGCCCTTGCGTCGCATCGGTTTCCGAACTCAACCAGGCGAATATCCCCGTATTCACCATCAATCTTCTTCCGGATCCGGAAGGCCTCAAGGCCGAGAACCTGAAGGTCGAGCAAGCTGTTCAAACCGACCAGAAGGCCGGCGGGACCTTCATCGGCCAGCAGCTTCTGAAGGACATCGGTGCAGAGGGTAAGGCCGTGATCGGCATCGTTGGCGAGCCGACCTCCGTTTCGGCCAACACCCGTGATGAGGGCTTCAAGGAAGCTCTGGCATCGAACCCGAACGTCAAGTTCGTCGCGCTGGTGAACGGCAAGGTCGAGGAGACCACGTCGCTTAAGGTCACCACCGAAATGCTTCAAGGCAATCCTGATATCACCGTCGTCTATTCGGACACCGAACCGGCTGCTTTGGGGGCGATCGCAGCCATCGAGCAGCTCGGCCGCAGCGACGTGACGCTCTACGCTTTCGTCGACAAGCTCGGCGTAAAGCACATCGAGGACAATTCGATCCTGAAGGCCGGCGCGATCCAGGAGCCTGCCAGGCTCGCGCAGATTCAGGTCGAAAACATCAAGAAGTTCCTCGACGGCGAGACGCTCGAGCCTGTCATCGACAGCCCGCCGCTTCTCGTCAACAAGGACAATGCCGGCGAAACCATCGACAAGGCCTACTAGAGTTTGTCAGGGAAAAGTGGGAACCAGTTTTCCCGAAAAGACAAACGAAAACAAAGGAAACTGGAGTATGTCTGATTCAGGTTGAACCAGACATACTCTAAGACACTCCGGGCGCGCGGACACCTTCGCGCGCCCGCCTGCCAATCTGTAGATGTGAGGTACGCAAGATGTCGAGCTACAAGGCGACGGGCATCACCAAGTCCTTCGCGGGCGTCGGTGTTCTACGCGGGATCGACTTCGAGGTGAAGCCTGGCACGATCCACGGCCTCTTCGGCCACAACGGCGCCGGCAAGTCGACGTTGCTCAAGATCCTCGCCGGCGCTCAGCCCCAGGACGACGGTGAACTGGCCGTGGACGGGGAACCGGTTACCCTCGCTTCGCCCAGAGAGGCGCTCGCAAAGGGCATCGGCTGCGTCTATCAGGAGCTCCGTCTGATCCCGAACCTCACGGTCGCGGAAAACCTCTTCCTCGGCAGGGAAGTCACGCTTCATGGTCTGAAGCGCACGGCTGAGATGAACACCTATTGCAAGACATTGCTTTCAGGCTACGTCCTTCATATCGACGTGACGCGAAAGGTAAAAGACCTTTCCCATCCGGAAAAGCAGCTCCTCGAAGTCATCGCGAATCTCGAAAGCAAGGCCCGCTACCTCTTCCTTGACGAGCCAACGACGGCATTGGACGGCAACCAGTCGGCGGAACTCCTTGCCCACGTCCGGCGCATCGCGCTCGAGCGCAACATTGGTGTGGTTCTGGTGTCCCACAAGCTCGACGAAGTTCTCACGATTTGCGACGAGGCCACAGTCCTGTCGGGTGGAGGCGTGGTCTATCATGCGGCCGGTGAGGACGTCAGTAAAAAGGCCATCGTTGAGGCCATTGTCGGCGACGCCCATAGCAAGCATGCCACCAGTCGGCGTGAGGCACGCGCCGCCGGCGAGATTTTCCTCAAGGTCCAGGGACTCACTGGCAGGAGGCTCAAAGGCGCAGATGTCGAAGCACGGCGCGGTGAGGTCCTGGGACTCTACGGCCTTGTCGGTTCGGGGCGAACCCGTTTTCTCCGGACGCTCTACGGCCTGGAGCCTGTGGTGTCCGGTACGGTCGAAATCGCCGGGAAACCCTACACCCCGTCAAATCCCAAGCTGGCGATCAAAAATGGCATCGCCTTCCTGACCGAAGAGCGAAAGCAGGACGGCTTCATTCCGCTCATGTCTTCCTTGCAGAACGTCGTGCTTTCCACGCTGACACGCTACCGGAACAAGGGACTTGTCGATCTCAACGCAGCACGGGCTTCGGCCAGCAAAACGCTGGCATCGATCGGCACGCGAGGGCGTCTCGACGCCCCGACCAGGTCGCTGTCCGGCGGCAATCAGCAGAAGGTTCTGCTCGGCCGCATTATCGAGCAGAACGCCGACCTCATTCTTCTCGACGAACCGACCAAGGGCGTCGATATCGGCGCAAAATCCGATATATACGACATCATCGGCCGGCTTGCTGACGAAGGCCGATGCATCGTCATAGTCTCTTCCGAAGAGGAGGAGCTGATCGAGATCTGTGACCGGATCGCGATCTTTCAGCACGGCTACTGCACAACCGCACCAAGGCCGGTCGAAGAGTGGTCGTTGGGCAAGCTGCGCGAAGCGGCCTGGGCACCTGCAGCATGACGGCACTTTCCGCTTCGGTGTATGCCGCCGATCCGTTTCACCTCGCAGAGGAGATCGAGGCGGTGTTGGCCAACGTCGAATCCTTGCATCTGGACGTAATGGACGGAGTATTCGCGCCCGAATACGGTCTCACCGCGCGAACAATAGAAGCTTTGAGCGAAAGCACGCCGAAGCCGCTCGACGTCCATCTCATGGTTGCTGAGCCCAGGCAGCCTGCCGTCCGGTTTTCTGAGCTGGGGGTCAGATCAATTGCTATTCATGTTGAGGCGACTGAGGACTTCAAGGAACTTTCTCGGATCGTTCGAAGCAACGGCTCGAAGGCCTATGCCGCCCTGCGGCACACAACGCCGGTCGCAGTGCTCGAGAAATTGGCCGATCAACTGGACGGCTGCCTTTTCCTGACGGCACCCGCGGGCGGCGGCGCATTCGACCAGCACGCTTTCACACGCCTCGCGCAGCGCCCTGCCGGTCTTTACACCGTTGTCGACGGGAAGATTGATCCCGGTCACTTTAAGCGTCTGGACCAAATGCAGGTCGATCTCGCTGTGGTGGGTGCTGCGCTTTTCTCTGCCGGTGACGCCGAAGTGCGGTCAGAAGCTTTTTCACGAATGCTCGGCGAGAGCGGATCCAAGGAGAGAGGCGTTTCGGACGCGTCACCTTCCTCTTTGCGGCGGTAGTTGCCGGCATGACCAGGCGCTTGCGGCCGCGTTCGTTAACTCATGATAGGGTGCCCAGGTTCGACACATCGACATCGACGGATTGAAAGCCGCCGCTTCCATTCACCATCGAAGCGACTATCAATACAAGAACAACGAGCAGCGAGAGCGCCCATGTTGAAAGTCGTCCGGTCGATAACGCTGTTTCTGACGGTGATGGGAGGTTTGGCACCAGCGCACGCGGGCGAACCTGGCGAAGTTGTCGCCGGCATTTATGCCAAGCACCCTTGGACCGATTTGCCTCCCGGAGGCCCCGGAGCGTGGTATGTGGAGACGGCAGCAGCCTGGGAGAGCGGCGCGTCGCATGCTGGAATGGCATTTCTTCTCGGGGCTGTCAGCCAGGTGGAGAAGGTGGACACCGAGATTGTCGCCGCCGGTACCTATGAAGCCAAGGTCCGCGCGACCCTGACCGGTAAGGACGGACCTGTTCAGGTCCTTAACTTTGGCATGATCGGTGACGACGATGAAGACGACAGATGGCGTATCATCGAGGTATTCACCGACGACGGCAAATACCTCTCCGCCGTGCTGGCGCACAAGTAGCCCCTTTCCTCGGCGCCCCCTGGAAACGCTCTAGTGGGCGCTCTTGCTAGGCCATACGCCGCCAAGCATTGATCGCAGAGGATCCTGCCACCATCGGGCAAGAGTGTCGTTCCGCTCGAAACTACGAAATAAACCCCTATTCGGCCCGTCCCCCTCGTTGAGGGTGTCGATGGCCTTGCGCGTCACGATCAACCATACCGTCGGGCAGTCGGACGATGTCGCCGGCGATATCGAGGCGGCGATGCGCGATGCGCCCGCAGACGCGACGCCCTTTGTCCAGAGAGCGTTGGAAGCCGAACGCCGGGGCGATATGGGCGCCGCGCTCTCCGACCTCGATCATGCGCTCAAGAGCGACCCGCAGTTCGGGCCTGCGCTGATGGCCCGCAGACTTCTGCTTCGCCGGATAGGGCATCTGGGCGCGCTATGACCGAGCCACTGATCCGCATGCGTGGGGTGGGTGTCTCCCTCGCTATCGACAGGCAGGCGGCTGTTGGTGCGCATCATCGCCATCAGCATGTCGTTGACCTTGCCACCCTCAAAAGGATCGAGCGTGCACTCGCGCAGACCATGAAACAGGTTCCAGGCGTTGTCGATCACCGGCTCCAATATAACGTCGGGATAGGCGAGCCGTATCGCCGACACGAGTTGCGGCAGCCAACTTATGGCGACCATCTCCGTCGTGCCAAAGCGGAAGCGTCCGGCGAAGTGCCCGGGTTTGCGAAGCGTATGTTTGATTTCCTCATAGAGGTCCAGAATGCGCTCGATATGGCCGATTATGCTTCGCCCCTCCGGGGTCAGTATGAAGTTGCGGGTACTCCGCTCAAAGATTTTGCAGGAAAGAAGGGCCTCGCCTTCCTGCACTCGCTTGGAAATGGTCGACTGCGATACGTTGATCCAGGTAAGCGAACTCTGCCCCATTCCACACTCTGAAGGAAATCTAAATATCCAAACCGGGCGATTCACATTTCTTATGCAAAATGCGGATGCAAAAAGGGTACATTCTACTCCCATCTGGACTTGACCGAACGCCGCAGGATCGCCCGCTGGCGTCACGCTGGCCTGAGTGTCGACATCATCGCCGAGAAGCTTGGGCGCCATCGCTCGACGATTTTCCGCGAGGTCCGGCGCAACGTCTACATCGACAAGGAATGGCCCGATCTCAGCAGCTACCATTGCGTGACGGCGCATGACATGGCTTGCGAGCGTCGGGCCAAGCTCAGGAAGCTTGTCCGCTTCTCGCATGTTCGCCGGTCCGTCATCGAGCGGATCATGCATGGCTGGTCGCCGCAGCAGATCGCGGGCCGGATGCGACTGGAGCGCCATCCGATCTCTGTCAGCCACGAGACGATCTACAAGTTCGCCTATTCGGCGGACGGGCATGCCATCAAGCTCTGGAGGCATCTCCCGGAACATCGTGCACGACGGCGGCCGCGGCATGCCAGGCGCCGGCACGGTCAGCGCTTCAGTCCGGATCTCAACATCCTGCGCCGTCCGGACGTCGTCGCCGATCGCAAGCAGTTCGGGCATTGGGAATGCGACCTCATCCAGTTTCGCCAGCTCCTGCGCAACAACGACCGGCAGTCGCGGCCGATCATGGAGCGCCTCATCGGCGTGCTGCAGGCCCTGCCCCTTCGCGCAAGACGCTCGATCACCTTCGACCGCGGGACCGAATTCACCGACTGGCCCTATCTCCAGGCCGGGATCGGTTCCGCGACCTGGTTCTGCGATCCGCAATCACCCTGGCAGAAAGGCACCGTCGAGAACACGAATGGCCGGGCGAGGTCTTCCGCCAGAAGCTGCTCGCGCAGATGCGGTCGGCAGGATAGGATCAACGAGCCCGCAAGTCGCGTCTCGGCTTAAGCTCACATACGTAACCGTATCGTAGATCTGTATCCACGGTCCGTAAAGGATGACCGACTACCCTGGTTTTCCATGGCTAGGCGGTCGCAGGACCTGCAGTACCGAACTATCGCGTGACCAAGTCCGCGCCGAACCATTTCAGACTGATTGCCTTCAACGTGCCATCTGCCGTAATGGCCCGAATTGCGCCATTGAACTTTTCTGTGAGAACCGCGTCCTCTTTTCTGAGACCTATCCCGACACCAGGTCCGAACACTCCGCCCGAGATGCGCGGCCCGTAAAGATGGGTTGAGGTTCCATCATTTGAATCCAAGAACGCCTTCCAAACGGAAAAATCCGCCAAACCACCATCAATCCGACCGGCCACAAGATCGAGATTGAGGCTGTCCTGTTTGTCGTAGGTGCGAACCTCGACAGCGTCGCCAAAATAATCCCTGACAAACGCTTCGGCATTTGTGGAGCCCTGCACGCCGATCGACCGCCCTTTCAGGTTTTCCTTCAGGTCCGCCAAGACGCGCTTGCCGGCATCCGTTTCTGTTGTGAGATCGAGCTTCGAGGCACTCTCCATCGTCGGAAGGTCGCCCCCCTTTGAAACGACGAAATAGTTGGAGGTCAATGCATAGGGCTCCGAGAAGGAAATAACCTGTTTGCGCTTCTCGGTTATCGACATTCCGGCCATGATGGCATCGTATTTTCCGACTGTCAGAGCGGGAATGATCCCATCCCAGGCTTGGGTGACAAATTCGCATTTGAGGTTCGCCCGCGCACAAAGTGCTACACCGACATCGATATCAAAGCCAACCGGCTCCCCGGACGCATCGACCGAGTTCCAGGGAGGAAAAGCGCCCTCCGTGGCAATTCTAATCGTCTTGGCATCCTCGGCTTGAGCCATTCCCGCCAAGATGCTCAGAACGACAGCAGATGCAGTAAATTTCAGGATGTTCATCTAGTTTCCCTTTCCAGGTTTTCGATGTGGTTTCAGGTGTAGATTCTCGGAATGTGGTCGCGCAGGCCCGCATAGATGCCGACGACATCTGTCCCCCAAAGCGCCGCAATTTCCCCATGTGTGATGACTTCGTCGCTCTGCTTGCCGAGCAGCACGACCTTGTCACCGAATCGGGCATCGGGAGCATTCGAGAGGTCTATTCGCACGTGTTCGAGATGAGCCGGCGGCAACAGACGGGCTCGCGTGCCGCCTACGAGCGCTTCGGCACCCGGCGGAACCTGCCGGGGGAGGCCGTCACCCCAACCCATGCCGAGAACACCAAGCTTCATCCCCGACCGAAAGCCTGGAAGGTCCGGGATGGGACCAAGAGAAGCATCGAGGTGTTTAACGGCGACGATGGTGGTGCAAATCGTTTTCAACGCCTGTTGCAAGACAACACGGCGGACGGGTGTATGACTTTCGGGTAACCCAACAAAAAGTGCACCCGGATCGACGGCGTCCATGTCCATTTCCGGATAGGTGAGTACACCCTCCGTGCTCGACATCATGGCGACGACGGGTCGGTCTCCACACACCTCGGCCTCCGCGAGGATCGCCCGCATCCGGTGAAGTTGGAATCCCACATCGTATGATGTTGAGGTTGGAAGCTCGCTCATGTGTGCATAGATTCCATCGACCTGCACATCGGAGTACGCGTTCGCCGCTGCAAGCAGTGGACCCGCGTCCTGTGGCGATGCCCCTGCGCGAAAGAAGCCCAAGTCGACCTTGATGAAGACGCGGGTTTTTGTCATTGCCGCGCGCCATCGTTCAAGCTCATCAATGCTGGAAACGCTCACAGTGAGGTCGAGCGCTTCGATCATCAGCCCAGCCGCTGGCAGGGCCCCGGGATATAAAAGGATGCGCTGTTCAGCCCCCATCCTTCGGATCGCCATGGCGTCGAGAAGCGACGCTACCGCAAACCCATCAACCCCCTCCGCCGCCAGCGCGCGCGCCACCGGGCCGGCACCACATCCATAAGCGTTCCGCTTCAGACACGCATAAATGCTGACATTCTGGGGAAGCAAAGATCGCAGCTGGCGATAGTTGTGCCTGATTGCCCCCAGGTCGATTTCGTACCAGCTTCCTCGCAGTAGGGCCGCCTCTGCACAACCGAGGTCATAACTTTCAATGAAAGGCGCTAGGTGAGCGGTCATCGCGACACCTTCCCGATCGCGTAACCCTCCGAAGGTGGGATGTTCTCGCGGTTGTCGTTCTCTGCACGAGCGCGACTTTGGTGGCTCGTGATCCCCCGCTCCAACCGCCCGAAGAGGTGGACGACCACGAATGTGATACCCAGATAGATCAACGCCGCCGAGATAAAGACCTCATAGGGCGAGAAGGTCTGCGCGACGATCTTTCGCGCTGTGCCCGTCAGTTCCATCATCGTGATGGTGCTGGCGAGCGAACTCGCCTTCAGCATCAATACTACTTCGTTTGCATAGGCCGGCAACGAGAGACGAAAGGCGACAGGCAGAACAATCCGTCTGGTTCGCAATGCGTAGGACATGCCCAGCGCCTTAGCCGCCTCGATCTCACCGCGCGGTACTGCACGTATGCCGCCGCGCAGGATTTCTGTCGTATATGCTGCGTGGTTGAGGGAGAACGCGATCAGCGCGCACCACCAAGGCTCTCGCAAGACCGGCCAGACAAAACTCGTGCGGATCCACTCGATTTGGCTCGCGGCGTAGTAAATCAAAAAAATTTGAACGAGGAGCGGTGTTCCTCGAAATGCAAACGTATAGAGCAGAATGGGGCGCGATAGCCCTGTAGACCCTGACGCACGCATCAGCGAAAGCGGAATTGCGATGACGAAACCAAAGACAACGGAAGCTGCTGTGAGTTGGATGGTCAGGAGTGACCCTTCGAGCAGAAGGGGCAGAACGTCAATAATAAGGTGCCATTCCATGTCGATTTCTCAATCTGCGACGCGGACGCCGCGATTTGCGCGCCGCTCGAGCAAAGTCAGCCCAGCCAGCGATACGGAGGTGAAGAAGAGGTAGAGAGCTGCAGCGACTGTGTAGAAGGTGAGTGGATCGTGGGTTGCACCCGCCGCAACACCGGTCTTGCGCATCAAGTCTTCAAGCCCGACCACGGAGATGAGGGCGGTGTCTTTCAGCAGCGTGAGCCAAAGGTTTCCGATGCCAGGCAGCGCGTACCGCCACATCTGGGGGAAGATGACCAATCGCCACGTATGCACCTTCGACAAGCCGAGCGCATGTGCCGCTTCGATCTGGCCGGTCGGGACGGCGCGGATTGCGGCCCTGAAAACTTCTGTCGCGTAGGCGCCGAAGACGATGGTCAGTGCAAAGACGCCGGCAGCGAAAGCATCGACTTCGACGTAGCGGCCGAAAGCCGCGGTCATCGCAACCGTGCCGCCAAAATAGAGGATAAGGATGATGAGGAGTTCGGGGACACCGCGAATGATCGTTGTGTAGATGTCTGCCAGTTGCCTGAGGGTCTGGAAGCGGCTGAGTTTTGCCATCGCTCCGCAAAGACCGACACCAAGCCCGAGAACCAGGCTGGTTGCCGCTACGCGCAAAGTCGTTATCGCCCCAGCAGCGATCTGATCGCCGAAACCTTGCAATTCGATCATTCGTGCAGCTCCCTTGCTTGCGCAGAGAGGAACTGTCTCAGTCGGAATGACGCAGGATTGCGAAACACAGCTTCCGGCGGCCCCTCCTCCTCGATCCGTCCCTGATGGAGAAAGAGGATGCGGTTCGAGACCTGCCGCGCGAAGCCGAGCTCGTGCGTAACAATGAGCATTGTTCGGCCTTCATCTGCCAGCGAGCGGATGACCTTCAGCACCTCCCCAACGAGTTCAGGATCCAGTGCCGATGTCGGTTCGTCGAAAAGGAGGATTTCAGGTTCCATCGCCAGAGCGCGGGCGATTGCGACGCGCTGCTGCTGGCCGCCGGAAAGGTGAGTTGGATAGGCGTGCCGCTTGTCGGCAAGGCCAACTTTCGAGAGAAGCTCTTCCGCGCGTAGCCGCGCTTCGGCTATAGTTATACCCCGAACATGGATCGGTGCCTCAACCATGTTCTCCAGGACTGTCATGTGAGACCACAGATTGAAGCTCTGGAAGACCATCCCGAGCTTGCAACGCAACGCATTGATCTCTCCTTGTGCTACGATGCCTGAGCGTGCGTTGATATGGCGTCCGCTGACCCAGATCTCGCCCTCGCTAGGTTCTTCCAGAAAGTTCAGGCACCGAAGGAGCGTGCTTTTCCCGGATCCGCTGCTTCCGAGGATTGAGATGACGTCGCCGCGTTCCGCTGTGAAGGACACCCCTTTGATGACTTCGAGCGTATCGAAGCGCTTCTTCAGCTCCACGACGCGCAGAGCAGTTCGTTGCTTCGCGGTATTGTCACGAGCGTGATCGCCATTTGATAGTAGGTTCACTAGCAGTCCCTCGACTTGTCTTTTGCCGAGGATGCAACACTGGCTCGGTTGGGGCTTGCAGCGAATTGACGTGCCTGCGATTTTTTATCGGAAAATCATTCGACTGATTTATCCAGCGACGAGCTGCGAAATTCTTGAGGCGTCGTGCCCGTCTCACGCCGGAACGTATTGGCGAAATGGCTCGAACTAGAGAAGCCGCACATAAGCGCCACTTCGGTGATCGGCATCTTGGAAAGGCGAAGGTACTCCTTCGCCCGCTCGACCCGCCGCCGGACGATGAAGGCGTGGGGCGGGCATCCCAGCGTTTGCTTGAAGGCCCGGCAAAAATGTGGGATGCTCAATCCCGCGAGAGCAGCAAGCTGACCCAACGACAGATCGGAGGTCAGTTCGTCGTCGATTTTTTCGATGACACGGTTCAGGTTTGTCGTTGCCAACCCGCCCTTTCGGGTCGTTGCGACATATTTCTGGCGGCGGAACAACTGCGCAAACATCGTAGCCACGTAGCTTTCCACTACCATGGTGCTGAGCGGATTTTGATCACCGATTTCTTCGCCGATACCGCGCGCGGCGTTCATAATGATCGTATCCTCGCAACCAAGGTCAGGTGAAAGGGTCGGAAGTATGCTGGTAGCCATTCGAGAAAAGACATCCTCCACAAACACTGGGTCGATCGTGATCGAAAGGTAAGCGGCCGTGGAAGCTCCAACCTCCCACCCCCTCCAGTGACACCCGGCGGGAATGAAGAGGACGGCACCGGGCCTGCGGTAGACGAAGCCTGTCCGCTTTTCGTCAAGGAAGTGTTCGCCGCGTTCGGAGTTGCCTTTCAGGTTCAGGAGGATGAGATGGCGGTCCGACTTAACCGCGATCTCTTCCGCTTCAAGGCCAGTGCGGCGGACAAGATCGGCCTGGACGTGGCGCCAAGTCTTTTGCTCATGGACAATCGTCCGGCACTTGCCGGCCTTGAATCTGGGGGGCGGGGATGTCGCCTGGACCTTCATCGGTCACATCCCCCTGTTGTGCGCAGTGACTTGTCAATCGACCAGCCACATTTGGGAAACACGGCGGCGCTGCAGGCATGGCGGTCCACACTGATCGAGGCGTAGAGGTAAAGCTTCTCAAAGTGGCCGCACACCGATCCGATCGGCTTTGCAAACCACACGCCTTGTCGCTGTTCTGGGTGCTGCATCGATATCCCCGGGAAGAGAGTTTACCGCGGTGCGTCCCCGCGAAACTCGCTAAACCTCCGACTGATCGGGGAGTTAGTAACTGTCCGTGACAGCCCCATGGCCTTTAGCTCCGAGGAACCTGGACATACGCCACAGGCTCCCCGACCCAAAAGGTCGCAGAGTTCGGTGCTGACACAACCAGCACCAGTTGCACGGAGGGGTTACTAAGCCCCGAGGCAGCACGTACTGCCTCGCATCCGAAAATAGAGGAAGCGGTTTAACTTCGCTAGAGACATGCGATGAAAAATTGCGTGGAGGACTGGAATCGCGGTGCGATTGTTGAATTCTGGCACTACTCTTTAGATGGCGGCCTCGGTGGGCACGACGAGTTCGTGGCATTTTATCAACCAGATTGCGTCGACGAACCTGGCGGATGCGAAACAACGTCATTGGGGCGTTCGTCGGTGTTCCGCTCTACGCCGACATTCTTTCCTTTTCCGTAGAAAAGAATGAGGACGACCGTGCCGATGGCAAGGATCACACCGTAGGCGAGAAACAACGATGATGGCGGGACGTCGTCGGCGACCACCGACACGACCGCGAAGAGAACAACGCCTAGGAGAACACCGACGCTGTGGAGCACGCCCTTTGCCCGGCCGAGTGTTGCGCTCGAAATGCTCGATTGGATCGTGACTTCAAGGGCCACTCTCCCGAGATTATAAAGGGTGCCCAATGTCGCAAACGCGACGAGGGTAAAGGGTGGATCGAGTACCTTGAGCAGTGCAAAGGACACCGCGCTTAGTCCAAGGATAGCGAACTGCAAGGCCGGAACTCTCGCTGCATGTACCAGAGGAATTAGAAGCAAGGCACCGAGGATCGATCCAGCCGACCAGGAGCTCTCGAGTTGCCCGAAATCGATCGCATTTCCACCGTGTTCATCAAACACAAAACTCGGGCCGATCACGCTAACCAGCATACCGCCGGTGTAGAGGAGAGCGTAGATAGCGCCCAGACAGAGGAACTGGGGATCGATGACGAGTGAGATCGGCCGCACATCCCCCACGCCTTCCGCGGGATTTTTCCCGTGTCGGACAACACGCATAATGATGGCTGAAAGGGCGAACCCGATGGAAACAGCGCCGAATGTGACCATGGCATTTGACGCATGCAAGAGGACGCCAACGATCCCCGCAGCAGCGAAGCTTCCAGATTGCATCAGAGAAAATGTCATTGAGTTCGCTGTTGCCAGCGAGAATTTCGCGCTGATCGACGGGATCATGGATTGCGACGCTGTAAGCGCGATCCGATCACACGTCGCGAAAAGCACCGCAGATAACCAAATGGCCCACATCACATTCGTCGCCATCAGGATCGCGCCCAAGGCAATCGCGGCCACGACACGTATAAATTCCGCAATGATATAGAGCATGCTCCTATCGAAACGGTCGGCCAGCCAACCGGCGGCCGGACTGGTGATGAGTTCCACCAAGCTAATGATTGCGAAGAAACCCGCGACCGCGCCGCTGCCGCGTCCGGATGCGATCAGAACCCAAGCACATGCGATGTGGTAGCCGTTGCGCCCGACAGCGGATGCGAACGTGCTCGCCAGGAACCAATTGAGCGAGCGCGTGACGCGGACGTTGGGGTCTGGCGTTGCCACTGAGCATGGTCGGGGCATTTTTCTTTTTCACGATTAGAGACCCGAGTGAAATAGCCAGTTGCGAATTCCGTCGCTTCCTAATTCATGCCGAGTTATCACAATCGTGCCAAAAGATTCTTGTGGGATCAGTTTCGCCATCGTCGACGGAACTCCAGCGGCCCTGTCCCATATGCCCTCTTGAAGGCGTAGGTGAAGTGGCTGGAACTCGCAAAGCCGCAGTCGAATGCTATTTCAGTGGCGGAAAGCTCGGTCGTGCGCAGAAGATCAACGGCTCGTGCCAGCCGATGTGCGGCGACAAACGCATGGGGTGACTTTCCAGTCGACTGCTTGAAGGCGCGAGAAAAATGGCGGCGGCTCACGCCGATTTCTCTGGCCATCTCGTCCAGGCTCGGCGGATCGCCTAGCCGGTCCTCAATGATGGCAACAACACGCTTGAGGTCGAAGGGCGAAAGCCCGCCCTTTGCCGGTTCCTGTCCCAAACCGTTGAGCCGCACCATTTGAATAAAGAGCTGGATAGCTTGGCTTTCCACCATAATCACACTGATCGGGTCCGGGTTTTTCAGTTCAGCCGCTATGCGCTGCAAGCAAGTCTCGATTGTAGTGTTTCGAAAGCCTATCGCGGGCCGCAAACTCGCTATGTGATCGGAGCCGATCGCGCGTTCAATGAAGGCGGTATCGATGGAAACAAAGAGATAGGATCCTGTGGCGTCGCCCTCGTCCCATCCACGCCACTCGCTGTGTGCTGGAAGGAAGACCACAGAGCCTGGGCGGCGCGGCGTGAAGGCAACACGCCGTCCCTCGATAAAATCCTCACCCTCTCGCGCTTCACCCTGAAGGTTTATCATAAAGGAATGTTGCTCTGCAGAAACATGTGTCTCCTGACGCGCCAAACCAGTTCGCTTCACGATATCAGCCCGCACGACGCCCCAATCGAGATGTTGGTGAACAAGTGTGCTGTGGTCCGAGCGGCGGGTTTCGCCAGGGTCGAAATCACGTGTATCCGTCAACAGAGGTCATATCCCACGTCATTTAATTCCTGCACGATATAAATTGATCAGGGGTTGCCAAACAATCCGGCACGAACCCACGGTTGGCTAATGATGGCACTTTCGTGAAAAAACGGCATGCCGATGAAAGCGCGCTGGAACGGACAAGCCTACCACTAATCTGCGGCATCGCTCGACGCTGATCCTTACTAAGTGAGCAGAACCACTGAGTAATTTCGTTCGCTTGGTTTGCGAAGCCGTACCCTTGTGTTCATCGGCGTAGGTGTATTTCGATGCAGGATTTTGACGACTTCTTCAGTGAATGCGACCGTGGCCCCCGGCTTAATCAGTTGGCTGGCTTCTTTACAGAAACGGCTGCCGGGAAAAACGGCATGCCAATTCGCAAGCCAACCGTCGACACGCGGCTTTTCCCCAATGACACACTGCTTCATCGCTTTGCCGAGCTTCACGCGCGTCGCCAAGGGTTCTTCGACCAACACTACCATAGCAGCATCCCGTATCGTCTTGAGGAAGAATGCCGTATGGCTCACGCCCTCTTTCGATACGCACAGCTCAGCCCCAGCGATGTGCTCCTCTATAGCCTCGGAACGGCCGAAGGTACGATGGCTCGTACCCTGTCGGAATTGAGCAATGGAAAAATTCAATCGCTATCTTGCAGCCCGAACGAGGAGAACTACAAGTGCTTCATGGCGTTTGGCGAACCGTCTAATGCAAACTTCTTCCTCGGGCCGTTCCATCGGCTTTCAAAGGACCACCTTCGCTCCGACGAGAAGCTTAGACACTTTGCTGACGGGTTCGATTTCATTCTGGAGGATACGACCTTTCAGATGTACTCGCCGAACCGCAATAAACAGATCGAATTTGTTGCTCATCACCTGAAGGGCGATGGAATCCTCCTTCTCCTCGAGAAATTCCGCGCGTCAGATCCGCGCGACTACCAAACGCGTGAGTGGCAAAAGGATTTCGGCTTCAAAACTCGCTATTTCCGTGCCGAGGAGATCGAGAAGAAGACCAAAGACGTGCTGACCACCATGCACAACAGCGAGGTAACCTTGGCCGAAATGGCCAACGCGGTCTACGCCCAGTTCAAACATTGCATCATCACCTGGAACAGCGGCAATTTCTACGGACTTGCTGCCAGCAACAGCAAAGAAAACCTGTGGCGCTATCTGTCGCTGATGGTCGAACCCGCGATACCGGCGGAATATGTCTACGAGCCGCAACCCTATACGGAACTTTCAAAGGCAGCTGTCGGCTGACGGTAATCACAACCATCAGAACGCAATCTCTTCCTGTACGCTTGTCGGACGGGGCCATCCCTCGTCCGGCGCTACCCTGAATACGGAAACTCAAGTGAAAAAACCTGCGGATCAATTTGTCGCCGAGACATTCGTTGCTGTCGCGGACGCAAAATGCGTTGTCGACCAACTTTGCGCGCGATGCTGCGCTTATTGCCTTTCGATCGGCGAAGACAGCGTTGATCGGCTTCTTACCTTCGAGGACGTCTGCGCAACCCTACGGCCTGCCAACGGTGGTCTGCGAATGCGTGTTGAAGGCAGGGATCCGGTCTCGTTCTACGGCGTCCGCATGTTGTTGCAGGGTCAGCTTGGAATCGTCACCGCCATTGCGACTATGGCTATCGAATGGTACGCGGTCGATTGTAGCCGAAAGCGGAAGGAAGTGCTGTTTCACGAGCCGGCTATGCGTGACGACGAAGCCTAAGCGGATCTCTTCAGGCACCTTAGCCGCTTGCCAATCGCATTCGTCATCGTCTCCAACCTGCGACAAAAGGACAGTTCGCTGTTCAGGCGACGGACGTGATCGTGACCATCGCTCCTCAAGACTTTCGTGAGCTCTGCCGACGGCGCCGGGATCTCTACCAGCTACCGCGTCTGCGCTTCACGATGCTGGGTGACAATGGGATGGCGCTCGATATCCACCGCACGACCGTAATCCGCCAGCGCTGCCGAAAGCTGCGACGCCCTATATTCATGGGGAGCGAAGCATGCATTCCCTCGATAGAGGATACTGCTCGCGGTGCAGGCAAAAAAAGGGCCATCGGAAACCGTGGCCCATGAAGTGTGGAGATCAAAAACCTCCAGCGGGGGAACAGCTGGTGCGGCGGTACTGCGAGGAGAAAACCGCGATGTGCATCAACTACAAGCTTAATGCCCGTTTCCTGGGCGCATGAACACTATCCATTGTGCGATGCAGCTATGCGCTTCCGGGTATCGCCAGCGAACCTAGCGTCGCATCCCCAACTGGGAGGTTTGCGCAAGCTCCCGGTTTTGCCTGATGGCTTTCTCCTGCAGGGCGCCACCGCGCTCGTGGACGAGCCGGAGCGCCGCGGCCTGCTCATGGCCGATGCCAAGCGAGGACGCTATTCTGGCAACATTCCCTCGCTTCAACTCGGCCCTCTCGTCCGGGGTCAATCGCTTTGAGATCGCGAGCGTGAGGGCTTCGAACTCCCGGCGAAGCATCGGCGCTGCGTTCAACCGGCGAACCTGTTCCTGGCCATCCGCCGCCAGCACTGCGGATAGTTCCCGCGATGGTGGCGGAATACCGATCTTGTGACGCGCTTGCTCGTCACGATGATGCATGTCGATCTGATGCCGCTCGAAATCGACCGCCATCCCGTAGTCAACCAATGCCGCCGCCAGCTGCGGAGCGTGAGCCTCGGCCACCTGACGTGCAGGGCTCGCGCCTCTCAACCATTTCCGTTCCTCTCCGGCCATTGCGCCAAGGCGACCCTCACGCACATCATCGCCAGCAACCTTGCCACTTTGCGTACCCGTGATCCGCTCGACCGAGGCCGAAACTGCACGGCTGTTTCCGAACACGAGCCTGGACAGATTGTCGATCTCGGCGCGCTTGTCGGCAAGACGGGCAGAGCTGCGCAGTCGATCCGTGATCTCGGTCTCGGTTAGATCGGGCAGATCCCGCGCCGGAACGAGGACGTCGGATTGAGCCGTGCTGCGCACCCGCGCTCGACCGGCTCCAAGACTTCGCTCGTTTTTGGCAATACCACGAACGAATTCAGCGGCTGTGCGGCGGCCTTCGGCGTCGAGCCGATCATGTCGCGCAGTTTCGGTCAGAATAGCCTCCATCATCGATTTGGCTCGGGCGCGGTTCTCAAGATCTGCGGTCAGGAGCCGGAGGTCATCCCGCATTGTGCGGAAGGGCTCCCCCTTCGTCTCCACGATTGCGGTGGCGATCGCCACCCGCTCGGCGATATCAATGTTTCGCTCAAGGCGCCGGCGCGCGTGGGAAGCCGCCTTGGCATAACCCGGCTCGACGATATCAGACATGGCGGCGTCCGCCGACATGCTGCCGGCAGCGACCGCGTTGGCGGCGCGGGCGAGCGTCTTGCGCATGCCGGCGGGCTCCAGCCAGGAATCCACAACGTTACCCATGCGGGAGAGACGATCGGTCCGGGCAAAAAGCTCCCGGTCGATGACGACCCGGTTGAGCTGAACATCAAAATGCTCCGAGGCCGTTTCCGGATCCTGTCTCTGGAATGCAAGAAAGTTTGGATGATAGGAACGCAGATCGTCACCGACGATCCGGATCGTCGGCCCGGAGCGTTCGAGTTCGGCATGGCTGGCAATCAGAACTGCAGTTTTCCCCGCGCCCGGCTGGCCGCCAAGCAGGATAAGTCGGGGCCGCCCTGCCCGGCCCATCTCGTGCGGCAGATAGTCTGGCAGGATGTCGTTGCGGAAAATGCTCTCGTTTCTTTCCAGGGAGAGCGAGCCGGATGCCTGATCTTCCGCCATGATCAGAACTCCGCCCAGAACCGGGCTTCATCCTTGACGCGCGGTCCCCAGAGCGCGATCAGGTCTTCGACCGTTTGTCGATCGGCAACAGTGATGTTTTGCTGGGCGGCGATGAGATCGCGGCGACGAAGCCGCAGCGCTTCAGCCGCGCCGGGGTCCGTCCCCTCGAGCTCATAGACGCGCGCGGTAACAATTGCGCGCGCCTGGTTGAGGATCTCGATGGCGATCTCGGTGCGGAGGATCGCGTCGTAAGAAATTTCCTGTTCAGCCATGTTTGTCTCCTTTCAGTTTCTCGAGTTTCAGCGGATCACACCGCGGGCGCGATCGAGGATCCGCCGCTGTCGTTCGCTCACGATTTCCTGGCTTGCCTGCATCCGGACTGTCTGCTGCAGGATCTTCAGCCGTTCCTGTATGGCCTCGAACGCACGGCGTTGCGCCGGCGCCACGCGATTGATGACGTTGTTTTCACCGCGCAGGACGGCGTTGCGGCCAAAGCGCTCGTCAAGCGCGCGGCTGACCTTTGTGAACTCGCGCCTGATGGCGGGATCAAGCGAACCCGCAGCGACTTCGAGTTTGGCATCTTTTTTTTTCATCGCCGCTTCGAGCACGCGCAATGCCTCGTCGGCAGGTCCTGACAGGCCGGGGATCGCTACGCCCATGCGTTGGCGCTCTTCGGTGATCGCCCGCCTCTCGGTATCGAGAGCCGTGGCATAGGAGGCACCCAGCGACCGGACGCGGCTTTCGGCCTCTGGAACGGCCTGCAGTGCATCCTTCCGTTCGCGCCCGACCGCCAGCAATCTGTCCATGACGCGATCCGAGCCGCGCAACGCGCCATAGGCTGCTGGATCGTTGGCGACGGCCGCTGCTATCCGATCGCCCGCAAAGCCTTTCACGACCAGGGCCTCGATCTTGTCGACGGCGCCGGCGGGATTGCGCCAGATGCGTCCGGCCGCTTCGACAAGCGCCACGCGGTTATGACCATAGTGGGCGACGTCGCGCGCCCGCCCCCGCGCCTCGTCCTCGACCGAGGTCTTGAACTCCGTGACGGCAGCGAGCATAGGCAACACGGCAATGGTCTCCTTCCCTGGCTCGACGCTGGCGCGGGCAACCACCTTCGATCGGTCCTTGCGTGCGGCAAGATGCTGTTCCTCTGCGAACCGACGGACGACGGTAAAGAGCCGCGCCAGTTTCTCACGCCGATCCGGAGCAAGATCATCCGGCATGCGTTCGGCCATGTTGCGCTCGGCAATGGCGTCGGCCTTTTCCGCGAAGGCCGACCAGCCGAAGCGGGCGGTCAGCGCCTCCTTGACCGCCTTTACCTCCCGGACCAGGAGACGATCCTCGACCGCATAGGCGAAGGCCGTCTTGTAGGCGTCCGGCCCGCCGCGCTCGCGGATCGCCTCGATTTCGACCAAACGTGCCGTCGCCGGTTTCGAGAGCGCGGGGATAGACAGAGACATATGCCCGCGCCGCTGTTCCTCGCGGATGCCGAACCGCTCCGCCTGCCTACGGAATTCCGTCGCATGGGCGCGGGCGAGCGGCAGCAGATCCGACAGGGCGGCCACCGCGGCACTCCGCTCGTCTCGCGCGGCGCGGCCATCGACCAGGTGTTCCGATCCCTGCAGGCGACCGAGGCGTTGCGGCCGTTCTGCAAGTTCTTCAGCAAGGCGGCGCGGCCCCACGCCGGCGTTCGACGCCAGCGCATTCAGCCTGACAAGCGCGCCGTCGGGATCGCGATAGATCTTCTTCAGGACCGGCAGAAGAATGGCCTCCCGCTTCTTCCAGCGATCCGAGGCGAGTTGCGCGCGGCGGGCGTCCTCCTCGATGCTCCGGGCAAACCGAGTCGTCGGCGGGATCAGATATTTTCGGTCTGCGGGGCTCTGCGCAGCAAGGGTCTCGGTCCGCTCCTCATTATAGGAAACGCTTTTTTCGCGCTCGATGGCGAAGCCAAGCGCCGCGTTCGCCCGCTCCCAGAGCTTCGCCACCTGCCCGCGCTTTTCCGCAAGCCATACCAGCCGCCGCTCAGCCCCCTCCTCCATTCCGGCCGCGACCTCGGCAGCCAAGTCGATACCGCGGCGGCGGGCGAAGTCGCGCGCGTGTGCCTGGTAGCTGGCCTCGCTTTCGAAATCGAGCGTCGTTGTCTTTGCGCCGGAACGGCCGAGACGCTCGACCAGCTGCTTGAACAGTTCCGGCCGATGGCTCTCACGATCGATCCGCTCCTGGCGGACATCTGCCGCTTCTTTCAGCTCAGCCGTCCAGACATTTCGCTCGACCTCGCGCTTCTCCGTCCGCCTTTCGCCCGTCTCCTCGTCTGTGACGACGACGTCCACCTTGACCGTTTCGACACCATCCTTGCGAAGCGTCACCGTGTCGCCTTCAAAAACACCGCCCTTGGCCAGAGCATTCGGCAGGCTCACGCCCCAGACACGATGGACGGCGCCGTCATCCGTGCGGACGTCGGCATAGGGGCTTTCCTTGGCATTCTCATCGTCCGGCCGGAACTTTGCCTGGCCCGTCTCGACGAGCTCCCCGGTGACGCCGACGGCGTGATCGGCGCGCGGCTTGCCGCCCCATTCGGGCTTGGCCTCAAAATCCTCGCGCGCCGCATAGAGATTTGCCTGGTCGCGATGACGGGTCATCGACACGTAGGTCAGATGCTGGTCCATCATGCCGGTGGCGAGCACGAAAGTCCGGTCGACGGTGGCCCCTTGAGATTTGTGGATCGTCGCTGCATAGCCATGGTCGATGTTGCGATAGCTGTCTTCGCTGATGACGACGTCGCGCCCATTGTCGAGACGGACCGACAGCAGCGGACCACCACGCTTGTCGCCGGTGGAAACAACGGTGCCCAGCATGCCGTTCTTCACATATTGCGGCCCGAGCCGCCTTGCCCGCGGTTCGAGGAAGCGGGCGTTTTCCAGGAAAATGATGCGATCGCCGGCGGCGAATTCCCGAACGCCGCGCGCGGTCTGGAACGCGCGTGCATCCCTCAGCGCGCCGGCCGCGTTCATCACGCCACGGAGCGACCCATTGAGATGCTTTACGTCCTCGTTCGTATGGGCGAGCACGAGCATTTCGTCACCACGAAGCCGCCCTACAGTGTCCATCGCCTGCGACTGTGCAATCAGCTGCTCCCGCGCCTCGCTCCAATCGGCAACGATGCGCTCGACGACTTCGACGCGATCCTCGGCTTCGAAGATGCGCCCGTGCTGGGCATAGGCATCCAGCCCCTCCTCAACCTTGCCGCGGGCGAAGAGCTGCGAAGCATCGCGCGCCCATCCCTCGCGCTGACGACGCACGCCGGCAAGCTCGGCCGAACCGATCCGCTCCGCGATCGCCCGGAAGGCTGCGCCCGCTCGGATCGGCTGAAGCTGCATCGCGTCACCGACCAGGACGACTTTTGCGCCGGCATCCTCGACCGCCTTCAACACGCGTGCCATCTGCTGCGAGGAGACCATGCCGGCCTCGTCGATGACAAAGACATTGCCGCGTTCAAGGAGATCGCGGCCGTTCTCCCAGGCCAATTCCCACGAAGCGAGCGTGCGCGACTTGATGCCGGAACTGTCTTCCAGCCCTTCGGCCGCCTTGCCGGCAAGGGCGGCGCCGAAGACGCGATGATGTTCACCCTCCCAGGCAACCCGCGCGGCGGCAAGGAGCGTGGACTTGCCAGCCCCGGCAAGCCCGACGACCGCCGCAATCGCACCGTCGCCGGTGGCGTGACGGACGGCGTCGACCTGCTCCTGGTCGAGCTTGAACGGTTTTTCCGGATCGGCGGTTTCGATCTGACGCACGGCTGCAGCAACCTTCGTACCGGCAATGCCGAAACCAGTGCGCTTCGACAGGACTTCCGCCGACTGCGCCATGTCGTATTCGATGCGCAGGATTTCGCGCGTGGTAAAGATTGCCGGATCCGACACCGTGCCGGTCTGTCGGTCGACCTGCTGCGGCTTGAGCAGAATGAGATCGGCGGAGGCCATCAGGCGTGCGCGGATATTGGCGAAATCGGCGGGATCGTCGACATAGCGATGCAGCGCCTTGGCGATATCCTTTTCGTCAAAGGTCGACCGCTCGTTGCCGAGCTGCTTTAGCAGAAGCCCAGGATCGGCAAGCAACCGGTCAGCCATCTCCTGGCGGCGCGCAAGATTGGCCGGCGCGAAATACATCTCGACGCCCTTGCGGGCGAGCGCCGCCTTCTCCGGCCCAAGATGCTTTTGCGCGATACCGTCGAGACCCTGCTCGGCGTAGGACCGTCCATCGAGACGGATGTCATGGCCGGCCAGCGCCAGATGTCGATTGGCCGCCTCCGCCCAACCGATCTTCCACGTCTTCATCGTCTCCTTGTCGCCGGCCCAAAGCTTATAGACGATCTTGCCCCTCGGCCGATCCGGCGTGACGACGCGCAACGGCTCACCGTCGGCGCCGAGGACCGGCATCTTCTTCGGCCCGAACCCCTCCTCGGTCAGCGGCCTGAGCGTCGTCATGAGATGGATATGCGGGTTGCCGTCCTTGTCGTGATAGACCCAGTCGGCGATCATGCCCTTCGAGGTCAGATTGTCCCGGACGAATTCCTGGACCAGCGCGATGTTCTCCGCCCGCGTCAGTTCCTCCGGCAGCGCGATGATCAACTCGCGCGCAAGCTGGGCGTCCGCCCTGGTCTCGAACGCATCGACCGCGTTCCACAGCACCTCGCTGGCAGCGGCGACGGCCTTTCCCTCGATGGCCGTCCGCAGCCAGCCGGGAATCTCATCCGGTAGCGCCAGCTCCTCATGCTTCAACTCGCCAGCGCCGCCGCGATAGCTGAAGGAGGTTCCAGCCTGTTCATCCATCATCCGGGCGCGATGACGATAGGCAGCGGCCGACACGATGCTGCGCCCTGCCCCTCTGCTGATCACCTGCGCTCTGACGAACATGATCGCCACGACTGTCTCCTGATCACCCAAGCACGTCGCGCCAGCGACGTATATTGCGCCCTCAAATCGATCGGACCGCAGGTCCGATGCCGCTTTTCCGGAAGACGGCCCAGGCCGGAATTCCGGCATCGACGTTTTGGGGACTTGCACAAGGTAGCGCATTTTACTATCATTTTCTAGTCAGTATAAACGGCATCGACAAAATCGCCCCACAAAAGGAAACCGCGCATATGGCTGCGAGATCATCAATTCTGGACATTGACGCTCAGATCGAAAAGCTGCGGGAACGTAAAAAAACGATGATAGTAAAATCCGCTGAACGCTTCGCACGCGCCGCGACGAAGGCGGGATTGGCCGAGATGGAGATTGCAGACGAGGAGGTCGATCGCATCTTCGAGGAGATCGCAGCGCGATTTCGCAAAGCGGAGAAGAGGGGGACTGGTGGCGCAGCTGCTTCGCCGCGTGGACAACCAAGTGGTGGCGCTGGAGCGGCGACGGAGGTTCCTCATGACGGCTGATCGGAAGAAGGAAGCCCGCGAGAAATTCCTGCTCGGCGGCATCGTGGTCCGCGCCGGGTTGTCGTCGTCCGACCGGGCGTTCCTGCTCGGTGGTCTGCTCGAACTGGCGCGCGTGACGCCGGGCTCCCCGGAGCATCGGCGCTTGCGCGATATCGGCGAAGTTGCCTTCAGGGCCATGCCGACCCAAACCAGCGACGGGGCGTTCGCGCGGATGGCGGAGGATGCCGAATGACGGCAATGGCAAAGCCCCATCCAAGCCTGCTGCTCGTTCTCGTGCCTGTTGTCGTCACCGGCTTTGCCTTCTATGTCGCCAATTGGCGCTGGCCGGACCTCGCCACCGGCATGGCGGGCAAAACGCAATACTGGTTCCTGCGCGCGTCGCCCGTGCCAGCGCTGTTGTTCGGACCTCTCGCGGGGCTTGTGGCCGTCTGGGCCCTTCCGTTGCATCGGCGTCGGCCGATCGCGATGGCAAGCTTCATCTGCTTTCTGTTCGTGATGGGATTATATGCGTTGCGCGAGATTGCCCGGTTATCACCCTATGTCGAAAGCGGCGCGCTGTCCTGGGAGGGGGCGCTGTCCTTCCTCGACATGATCGCCGTCGCAAGCGCCGCGCTCGGCTTCATGGCGGCCGCGGTTTCGGCGCGCATTTCCAGCGTCGTCCCCGAACCGGTCAAGCGCGCCAAGAGCGGAACCTTCGGCGACGCCGATTGGTTGCCGATGGCCGCGGCCGCACGGCTGTTTCCGGAAGATGGCGAGATCGTCGTCGGGGAGCGCTACCGCGTCGACAAGGAACTCGTCCATGCGCTGCCGTTCGATCCGAACGATCCGGCAACATGGGGACGGGGCGGAAAAGCCCCGCTCCTCACCTACAAGCAGGACTTCGATTCCACCCACATGCTCTTCTTCGCAGGGTCCGGCGGCTACAAGACCACCAGTAACGTCGTGCCGACAGCGTTGCGCTACACGGGGCCGATCATCTGCCTCGACCCCTCGACCGAGGTCGCGCCGATGGTCGTCGATTTCAGGCGCAGAAAACTCGGGCGCGAGGTCGTCGTTCTCGATCCGACAAATCCGATCATGGGCTTCAACGTCCTCGACGGGATCGAGACGTCGAAGAAAAAGGAGGAGGACATTGTCGGCATAGCCCATATGCTGCTGTCGGAGAGCATGCGCTTCGAAAGCTCGACCGGTTCCTACTTCCAAAGCCAGGCGCACAATCTGCTGACCGGCCTTCTCGCCCATGTGATGCTGTCGCCCGAATATGCCGGCCGGCGAAACCTGCACAGTCTGCGCCAAATCGTTTCCAAGCCCGAGACATCGGTGCTTGCGATGCTTCGCGATGTGCAAGAGCATTCTGCCTCTGCTTTCATCCGTGAAACACTCGGCGTGTTCGTCAATATGACCGAGCAGACCTTCTCGGGCGTCTATTCGACGGCATCGAAGGATACGCAATGGCTGTCGCTCGAGAACTATGCCGCCCTTGTCTGCGGCAATACCTTGAAATCGAGCGAGATCGCCGCCGGCAAGAAAGACGTCTTCCTCAACATCCCGGCATCTATCCTGCGATCCTATCCGGGCATCGGGCGGGTGATCATCGGCTCGTTGATCAACGCCATGATCGAGGCGGATGGCGCGTTTCAGCGCCGGGCGCTGTTCATGCTGGATGAAGTTGACCTGCTTGGCTACATGCGGGTGCTGGAGGAGGCCCGCGACCGGGGGCGCAAATACGGGGTCAGCATGATGCTGATGTACCAATCGGTCGGCCAGCTGGAGCGGCACTTCGGCAAGGACGGCGCGGTGTCATGGATCGACGGCTGCGCTTTCGCGAGTTACGCCGCGATCAAGGCGCTGGACACGGCGCGCAACGTTTCGGCGCAATGCGGAGAAATGACCGTCGAGGTGAAGGGCAGCTCGCGCAATATCGGCTGGGATACGAAAAACAGCGCCTCGCGCAAATCCGAGAGCGTCAACTTCCAGCGCCGGCCGCTGATCATGCCGCATGAGATCACCCAGTCTATGCGCAAGGACGAGCAGATCATCATCGTGCAGGGACATAGCCCGATCCGCTGTGGGCGGGCGATCTATTTCAGGCGCAAGGAGATGGATGCGGCGGCCGAGATCAATCGGTTCGTCAAAGCGGGTAGGCCGTGAAAGCGCGCCAGCGGTCAGCGCCAGTCGGGACGCCGATACCGGGCGGCGGGGTCTTCCGCGCCTGATGGAGCGATCCAGTCGACGAACTTCGAGTAGCCCATGGAGACGCCGACGAAGCCGGCGGCCATCAGGAGGAAAACCCAGAATGGCATCCCGTTGGCAGCCTCGGGCTTTACGAAAGCGACGAACGCCACCAGCGGCATGATGACGCCGCCGAGCATGAGAACGTTGACGACCGGCCGAAACAGGCAAAGCAGGAAGTAGGCGAAATGCAAGACGGAAAGGAGGATGCCGCGGACGATTCCTATCGTGAGGGCAGCAACCGCCCGCGCGAGCAGCCGGAAAAGCGGGTTCCACTTATCCGGTCGTCCGTTCATTTTGACAATGGCTCGTTCTTCGATCACTGCGACACCACCTTGTTCTGGAGGCCCTCGTCGTTGGTCGCCAGACGGCGCATACTCTCGGATTTGAGCGAGTCTAGGCGCGGCGGTTGACCGGGGCAAGCACAGATCGATGGCTGGGGCGACATTCATAGGACAGCCAGTCAACCAGACCGCTATGGGGTTCTCATAGCCAGACGAATAAATGAAGGGAGGCGCGAGCACCTCCCTTCTTGTTGTTCAGACGCGCGCGGCGACGAACTCGATGCCCGTCTGCCGGCGGATGCGGTCGAGAATATCGCCGAGGTCGCCCAACTGCTCGGAGGGAATGACGGTGTAGTTCAGGCCGACCCGGCAGGTGTCACCCTCGAAGACGACATCTTCGTAAATCTAATCAAGGATCGAGATCGGGCCCCTTTCGGTCCACAGAAGTTCGAAGGTCGGGCAGGTGTGGTAAGTCTCATAGAGGAAATCACCGTCCTCAGTCCCCTTGCGTGCAGCGAGCCGAATTTCCGTCTCGGCTTCCTCATGAAGCGCATCGATCGCTTCGTTGAGTTTCGCGACAAGCGCGTCGCGCAGGCCGAGCCCGAGAGCAGTTTCGCACGCGGTGCGGTTCGCGAGGACTTCGTCGCGGAAGCCTGCGATGGTCGGGACGAGTGCCTGTGCGTTGAACGTCATCATGATATGTCTCCTTTCGATTGACGAAAGGTGTCGAGTTGTGGCCCGTTGGGCTGGCGTATCATTGGACGTCAGAAGAAGAGCCCCCGCGCATCTTGGGGCGCGGTCCGTATCCGGCGATCAGCCGGCGGGGAGCGTGAGGGGAAGCCCCTTGCGGCGAGGCGGCCGGTCGATCCGGCCGTTTCGCCCCGCGAGAGTGAGCGTCACCGAAGGACGAGACGGCCACGCCGGCTCGGGGAGCGACGGAACGGCGCGAGTAGGGAGCGGTCGGCCGCAGGCCGGCTCGCCCAAAGCACCCTCTATCCCGAGCCGGGAACCATCACGAAGATGAATCGGACTGTCCGGATCGATTCAAAACTGTCGTTGGACGCCGGAAGCGGCGTGGGCGATTCTACGCTTATGCTTGCCGAGCCCTATCACCTCTATGTCGAGCGCGTGGATCCGGACCGGAACATGGCGCGCTTCTATACGCTCGCGATCGAACCCACGCTGTTCGGCACGCCGCGTCTGCTGCGCCGCTGGGGGAGGATCGGCACGTCCGGTCGGACGATGGTGCATGATTTCGAAAGGGAGGAGGAGGCTGTCGCACTGTTTCTCGACTTGCTGCGCGAGAGGCGTGCCCACGGATACCGGGTGAAGCGCATTGAGGCGCTGGCGCGCGGATGATGCTCGGCGAGGGTGGAGACGCGGGCGTGAGGCGCAGCCTCGGGCCGGGGCGCCGGTCGATCCGGCGGATCGGGCCCATTGTTCAAGGCAAAAGCCTCCCTCAGTGGGGAGGCTCGGCATCTTCTGCGGCGATGAGCGCGGCCAGTTCCGCGCGGGCCTGTTCCAGTTCGGCCTCGATCTGGGCGCGCTCGGCCGGGTCGCAGTGGTTCGCTTCGCGGCGCAGTTCTTCGATGTGGTTTTCGAGGGTCATCGTCATCGTCGTCATCTCCTTGTTGATGTGAAAGATGACGGTGTCGGCCATGACGGAGCGGTGTGGGTCAAAACCCGCTTTAGCGGCTCGCGCGTGGGGGAGCCGATTTTTTTGTCGAGCCGCTTCAGCGGTTCGGCGGAAAAATTGGGGGTACCGCTCTTAGGTCTTAGTCAAGCGTCCTGTTTGGAGAAGGCGCCGTCATTCTGGCGGCTCCTCGTCTGCCATGATGGCGTCGAATGCGCTGTCGAGCGATTCCTGTTCAGCGAGGAGCTTCGCGAGTTCAGCTTCGCTTC
>NZ_DASYHH010000033.1:0-456222 GCF_035998705.1 Shinella sp.
TCTCGACGCGCATGGCATCACCTTCATCGGCCCGACGGCGGAGCACATCCGCATCATGGGCGACAAGATCACCGCCAAGAAGACGGCGCAGGAACTCGGCATCCCGGTCGTTCCGGGCTCCGAAGGCGAGGTGAAGCCGGAGAACGCGCTGGAAATCGCCCGCCAGATCGGCTTTCCCGTGCTGATCAAGGCAACCGCCGGCGGCGGCGGCCGCGGCATGAAGGTCGCCAAGAACGAGGCCGATCTCGAGGAAGCCGTCTCGACGGCCCGTTCCGAGGCGCTCGCCGCCTTCGGCAACGATGCCGTCTACATGGAAAAATACCTCGGCAAGCCGCGCCATATCGAAATCCAGGTCGTCGGCGATGGCATGGGCAATGCGGTGCATCTGGGTGAACGCGACTGCTCCTTGCAGCGCCGCCACCAGAAGGTCTGGGAAGAGGCGAATTCCCCGGCCCTCAATGTCGAGCAGCGCATGAAGATTGGCCAGATCTGCGCCGACGCCATGATGAAGCTGAAATATCGCGGCGCCGGCACGGTCGAGTTCCTCTACGAGAACGGCGAGTTCTATTTTATCGAAATGAACACCCGCCTTCAGGTGGAGCATCCGATCACCGAAGCGATCACCGGCATCGACCTCGTGCACGAGCAGATCCGCGTCGCCTCGGGTGCCGGCCTCTCGGTGCGCCAGGAAGACATCGTCTTCTCCGGCCACGCCATCGAGTGCCGCATCAACGCCGAAGACCCGCGCACCTTCGTGCCCTCGCCGGGCACGATCACGCATTTCCATGCACCGGGCGGCCTTGGCGTGCGCGTCGATTCGGGCGCCTATCAGGGCTACAGGATCCCGCCCTACTACGACAGCCTGATCGGCAAGCTCATCGTGCACGGCCGCACCCGCGTCGAATGCATGATGCGCCTGCGCCGCGTGCTCGACGAGTTCGTCATCGACGGCATCAAGACGACGCTGCCGCTGTTCCAGGACCTGATCGGCAACCAGGACATCGCCAACGGCGATTACGACATCCATTGGCTGGAGAATTATCTGGCCGACAAGACCGACGCCTGAGGGGCGTCGGTTATGGCAGGGCGTCGCGGACGGCACCCGGAAATCACGCCGGAACTGCTTTTGCGCGCCTATTCCATCGGGCTCTTCCCGATGGCCGATTCGGCGGACGACCCGGAGCTCTTCTGGGTCGAGCCGGACATGCGGGGCGTCATCCCGCTGGATGATTTCCACGTCTCGCGCAGCCTTGCGAAAACCATCCGCAAGAACCCCTTCGACATCCGCTTCGACACCGCCTTCGACGCGGTGATGGCCGCCTGCGCCGAAGCCGCTCCGGACCGCCCCTCCACCTGGATCAATGCAAAAATTCGCTCGCTCTACGGAACGCTGCACCGCATGGGGCATGCGCATTCGGTCGAGGCTTGGGAGGGCGGCCGCCTCATCGGCGGGCTCTACGGCGTCTCGCTGGGCGCGGCCTTCTTTGGCGAGAGCATGTTCTCCCGCCGCACCGACGCCTCAAAGATCTGCCTCGTGCATCTCGTGGAGCGGCTCAAGGCCCGCGGCTTCCGCCTGCTCGACACGCAGTTCACCACCGAGCACCTGAAGTCATTCGGGGCGATCGACGTGCCGAAGACCGAATACGAGGACATGCTGGCAAACGCGCTTGCGTCACCCCATCTGCCGTTTTGAGGGATGAGTCGCGTTTGCGGTGGTGGATCCTCGGGTCAAGCCCGAGGATGACGGAAGAGAAGCAGGACAAATATAGAACACTGACGCATGCCGCACCGTTTGACGGAGGCCGGCCGCACTCCCTCCCCTCCGTCATCCTCGGGCTTGACCCGAGGATCCACCCAAACGCAGCCTTTACTCGGCCTTCGTCTCGGCGTCTTCCGGCGGCGGTACGTCGGACTTGGCCTTGCACTCGATGAGCCAGACGTCATAGACGGGGTGCTCGACGGCGTTGAGGCCGGGGCTGTCGGCGAACATCCAGCCGGTGAAGATGCGGCGGATCTTGCGGTCGAGCGTGATTTCGTCGACTTCGACGAAGGTGGTGACCTTCTGCGCCTCGGTATCGTCGCGGCTGTAGCAGACTTTCGGCGTCACCTGCAGCGCACCGAACTGCACCGTCTCGCCGATATAGACGTCGAAATTGGTGATGCGGCCGGTGATCTTGTCGATGCCGGAGAAGACGGCGACTGGGTTTTCCACCCGCGCGGCCTGGGACAGGACGGGGGTCGCGACGACGGCGACGGCCGCAAGCGCGACCGAAACGAACCGCCGTCCGGCGTTTGCCCGAAAAAACCCGAATGTCATGAATGCCGTCTCCTGCGATCTGCACCGGTTTTCGCCGGTCGCTTCGAGCTACCGGCGAATTGTGGCCAAATCGGTATCAGTTGCCCGGCGTCCAGGCGTCGTAGTCGCCCGTCACGCGCGGACGCTCGCCGGCCACGGCAATCGAGCCCGGCGGGCGATAGGCCTGCGCGCTGCCGGTGCCGTTCGGGCGGTGCCCCTTCTGCCATTCACGCGGCTTGTAGTCCTCGTCGGCGGGCGAAACGTCGGTGCGGTGGTGCATCCAGCCGTGCCAGCCCGGCGGAATGGCGGAGGCATCGGCATAACCGTTATAGATCACCCAGCGGCGCGTGCGGCCTTCGGAATCCTTGGCCGTGCCCTGATAGTAGACATTGCCCAATTCGTCTTCGCCGACCTTGGTGCCGAAGCGCCAGGTGTGAAAACGGGTGCCGATCGTCTGACCGTTCCACCAGGTGAAAATCTGCGTGAGGAGCTTCATGGGCAGGCATCCTTGGCAGGGCCATGCCTGGAGCGCGGCCCGCGACTGAATATTCTTCCGCTTATGGCGCGCGGGCGCCGGAATGTCCAGCGATTCCCGCGCCTTCGCACACGCCTTTTCGCCGCACTCAGCCGCCGAGCGGCTTCTCGTAGACATGCAGCGGCACGCCGGAAACGTCGTCCGCCGTGTGCTTGGCCTCGCCGACCTTGACGAAGCCATGTGCGGCATAGAAGGCCACCGCCGCGTCGTTGCGCGGATCGACTTCCAGCAGCATGGCATTGGCATCGGGAAAGCAGGTTTCGAGTTCGGCGAACATGTCGCGGCCGATGCCCTGGCGCTGGTAACGCGGCAATACATAGAGCTGGTGCAGGAGAACCGTCTTCGGCCGCTCCTTCCACATGGCGGCATAGCCCATGCCGGCAAGCTCCTTGCCGTTGTCGGCCACGACGAATTCCGCGTCCTTGCGCTCCAGCCGGCTTTTCAGCGCCGGCACGGCATGCCAGCGCGCGGTGATCTGGCTTACCTTGTCGGCACCGTAGAGGGCGTCATAGGTCGCGTGCCAGGTCTCGCCCAATAGCGCGCTGACCTTTGCAAGATCGCTCTCGGAAGCCGTGCGGACGAAGAACACGGGATCAGTCCTCCAGGCCGAGCTTGGCCTTGACGAGCGCCTGCACGGCTTGCGGGTTGGCCTTGCCGCCCGTCGCCTTCATCACCTGACCGACGAACCAGCCGGCAAGCGTCGGCTTGGCCAGAACCTTGGCCACCTGGTCCGGGTTGGCGGCGATGATCTCGTCGACGGCCTTCTCGATGGCGCCGGTGTCGGTCACCTGCTTCATGCCGCGCGTCTCGACGATGTCGGCCGGGTTGCCGCCCTCGGTCCAGACGATCTCGAACAGGTCCTTGGCGATCTTGCCGGAGATCGTGCCGTCCTTGATGAGATCGATGATGCCGCCGAGCTGATCGGGCGAAACCGGAGTCTCTTCAATGGCTTTGCCGTCCTTGTTCAAGGCGCCCAGCAGGTCGTTGATGACCCAGTTGGCGGCAATCTTGCCGTCGCGGCCGGCGGCCACGGCCTCGTAATAATCGGCGATCGCCTTTTCCGAGACGAGCACCGAGGCGTCGTAGACCGAGAGGCCCAGATCCTTGACGAAACGGATCTTCTTGTCGTCCGGCAGTTCCGGCAAGTCGGCCAGAAGTTTGCCGACGAATTCGTTGTCGAACTCCAGCGGCAGCAGGTCCGGATCGGGGAAGTAGCGGTAGTCGTGCGCGTCTTCCTTCGAGCGCATGGAGCGCGTCTCGCCCTTGCCGGGATCGAAGAGACGGGTTTCCTGGTCGATCGAGCCGCCATCCTCGAGAATGCCGATCTGGCGGCGGGCTTCGTATTCGATCGCCTGGCCGATGAAGCGAATGGAGTTGACGTTCTTGATCTCGCAGCGCGTGCCGAACCCTTCGCCCGGACGGCGCACGGAAACGTTGACGTCGGCGCGCATGGAGCCCTCGTCCATGTTGCCGTCACAGGTGCCGAGATAGCGCACGATGGAGCGCAGCTTCGTCATATAGGCCTTGGCCTCGTCGGACGAGCGCATGTCCGGCTTGGAGACGATCTCCATCAGCGCCACGCCCGAACGGTTGAGGTCGACATAGGACATGGTCGGATGCTGGTCGTGCATCGACTTGCCGGCATCCTGCTCCAGGTGCAGACGCTCGATACCGATCTCGATATCCTCGAAGTTGCCCTGGCGGTCGGGGCCGAGCGAGATGACGATCTTGCCCTCGCCGACGATCGGGTCCTTGAACTGCGAGATCTGGTAGCCCTGCGGCAGGTCGGGATAGAAGTAGTTCTTGCGGTCGAAGATCGAGCGGTGGTTGATCTGCGCCTTGAGGCCGAGGCCGGTGCGCACGGCCTGGCGCACGCATTCCTCGTTGATGACGGGCAGCATGCCGGGCATGGCGGCGTCGACGAGCGAAACGTTGGCATTCGGCGCCTTGCCGAACTCGGTGGAGGCGCCGGAGAACAGCTTGGAATTCGAGAGAACCTGCGCGTGCACCTCCATGCCGATAATGACTTCCCAATCGCCGGTGGCGCCGGGAATGAAGCGTTTCGGATCGGGGGTGCGGACGTCGACGAGGGTCATGGCAGGCTCTTGGCTGGGGTGTCTTCGATTGCTGTCTCGGTAGAACATATGGGGAGGCCGCGCAAGGTTTTCAGCGGGTGCGGCGCGCCGTCGTTAGCCAGACCGCAAGGATGATCGGCTAAAGACAGGCGATGAGCACGGCAACAACGCTTCTGATCATTTTCCTTCTCGTCAACGTCGTGACGTTCTGCGTCTTCTGGTGGGACAAGGAGGCCGCGCGGGATGGCCATTGGCGCGTTTCCGAAGCGCGGCTGCTGCAATTCGCGCTCATCGGCGGCAGCCTCGGCGCCTTTGCCGCGCAACGGTTGCTGCGGCACAAGACGCGCAAGGAGCCGTTTCGCACGCAGTTGATGGCGATCCTGATCCTGCACGCGGTGTTGATCCCGACGGCGCTGATCTTCGGCCCTTCCCTGTACCAGATGTTGCATGCCGGCTGATATCTCGCTCGCCAGCATGTGTTGACAGGCTGCACGTTTCGTAACTATTATTGTTACATGAAAAGAAACAGCCGCCTGTCCGCCGTGCTTCACGCACTCATGCACATGGCCGAGCGCGAAACGCCGATGACCTCGGACGATCTCGCGCTCTGCCTCGACACCAATGCCGTCGTCGTGCGGCGCACCATGGCCGGGCTTCGCGATGCCGGCATCGTGCAATCCGGCCGCGGCCATGGCGGCGGCTGGCACTTTGCCAAGCCGCTTGCCGAGATCTCGCTGCTCGACATCTACAATGCGCTTGGCGAGCCGATCGTCTTCCAGATCGGCCCGGCGACGGAAATGCCGGGCTGCGTGGTCGAGCAATCCGTCAACCGGGTGATCGGCGATGCGCTGAAGGATGCGGAAGCAATCCTGATGGCGCGGTTTTCCGGCACGACGCTTGCCGATCTCGCCGCCGACTTTCGGATGGCGGTAAAACAGTGCCGGGCCGATACGGGCTGACGGCAGCCAATTCCAAAGACCCGCATCGAACGACCGGCACCCGCCGGGCGAACGATGCCGCTTGTTCCATGAAAGGATCCACCATGACCGAAGATGCCATCATCATCGGCGGGGGCTTTGCCGGCCTTTCCGCTGCCATGCAGCTCGCCCGCGCCCGCCGCCGCATCACCATTCTCGACACCGGCGAACCGCGCAACCGCTTCTCGCCGCATTCGCACGGTTTTCTCGCGCAGGATGGCCGGCCGGGGGGCGATATTCTGGCCGACGCCCGCCGCCAGCTTGCCGTCTACGAGACCGTGACTTTCCGCGATGCGCCGGCCGAAAAGCTGGAGGGCGAGATCGACGGCTTTTCCATCCTTACCGGCGATGGCGGGCGGATCGACGCCCGGCGCGTGCTGCTCGCCACCGGCTTCGAAGACCAGCTGCCGGATGTGCCCGGTCTTGCCGAGCGCTGGGGCAAGACGGTGCTGCATTGCCCCTATTGCCACGGCTATGAGGTCGGCGGCGGTCCGGTCGGCGTGCTCGCCCGCACGGCGGATGCGGCGCGCTTCGCGACGCTCGTCGCCGATTGGGGCGGCGTGACGCTCTTCACCAACGGGACGCCGGAGCCGGACGATGCAACCCTCGCCTTGCTGGAACAGCGCGCCGTGAAACTGCGGCCGGGCCGCGTCACGGCAATCGCGGACGGACCGAACGGCACGCTCTCCGTCGAGACCGGGCTGGGCATTCCGACGCTGGTCAAGGCGCTCTTCGTCATGCCGGAAGCGCGGGTGCGTAGCGCGATCCCGAAAGATCGCGGCCTCACGCTGAAGGAGACGCCGGTCGGCAAGATCATCCAGACTGACGAGACCGGCCAGACGTCGCTCCCCGGGCTTTATGCCGCCGGCGACATCGCGCTCGGCCCGGCGAATATCTCGATTGCCGCCGCCGATGGCGTGAAGACCGGCGTCATGCTGCACCATTCGCTGATCTGGTCGGCGCATTGACGTTCGCGGCCGTCCCGGTTATTTCGGGACATCCGTGAATGGAGTTTTGATGTCCAACTCGTCTGAGACCTGCTGAGGACCCTGCCCGCTCACCAATGCGCGCAGGGTCGGAAAAAACGATGAACCCTGCCACCTGACCGGTGGCGGAACGTTTTTTCGCGTTCATTCGAACGCCAGACGGATTTCTCAAGACAATGGACATTTCCCGCGCCGAACAGCGCATTCTCCACCTGCTCGCCCAGGGCGGCCGGATCGACATCGAAAAAGACGAAAACCGGAAGATCGTAACGGTCGCCTGCATCACGCGGGACGGCTGGCGCGCCAGCGGGCTCGATATCGCGCTCTTCCGCAAGCTGAAGCGCCGGCGCAGCATCGCCTCCTCCGGCGGCAGGCCCTACCGCATCACGCAGCGCGGGCTGGAGCTGGTGCGCTCGCAACTGGACAATCAATAACAAGGGCGGGCAATAGAAAGACGGGAGGCGCGGCGAAAGCCCCGCCTCCCCCTCAAAACCCGTCCGGCCCATAGCCGATCGGCGCATCCTCGACGAGCTGCCGGCGCAGGCCGATCGATTCCACATCCCTGTCGAGGCGCTCGGAATAATCGACGGAAAGCCAGCTGACGGAATAGCCATGCTTCTGGAAGAACCCCACGGCCGCCGTGTTGCGCGCATGGGTCTGGAGCCGTGCGGCCTCGAAGTCGGCGGCGACGATTTCCGCCTCCATGACGGCAAGCAATGCCGCGCCGACACCCTTTTTCTGATGGGGCGGATCGACCCAGAGGTCGGTGATCTCGTCGTCGAGGGATTCGCGCGAGGCCCAGCCGGCAAGCCCGCCGTCGAATTCGGCCACGCTCACCCGCAGCCAGTGCTGGCCGAGAAACTGCTGGAAGGCATTGCGGGCATGGTCGCGCCGCACCTGTAGATCGGCGACACCGACGACAGCCTGTTCCCAGGCCCGGACGCCGATTTCGACGATGGCCAAAACATCCTCTTCACGGGCATTGCGAACGGTGATCATGTCGCCATCAAAGCACTGCACCCCGCCCTTGGCGAGAGAGCCGAAGGTCTATCCACGGAGATGATGGGGAGCGTTGTCGCAAAACGGAACCGCCCGGCCTTGCCGGCCGGGCGATCCCTTACTTGTCGCGGAGCTGGACGATATCGTTCATCAGGCCCGCCGTCCCGTTGTGGATGGTCAGGCGCTCCACCTTTCCGGCGATGGCTTCGAGCGCTTCGAGCTCCTTCAGCCGCAGCATGACCGGGTTTTCCGCCATCACCTTGGCCGTGTTGAGCAGCGAACGGGTGGCGTTCGTTTCCTCGCGGCGGCGGATGATGTTGGCTTCGGCCTGCTTTTCCGCAGCGACGACCTGGTTGAGGAGATCGCGCATCTCGCCCGGCAGGATCACGTCCTTGAGCTCGATGGCCGAGACCTCGATCCCGATCGCCGCCATGTCGGCGCGCACCTTCTCGGCAGCCTCCGCATTGACCGTCACCTTGCGCTCAAGGATCTGGTCGAGCGTCAGCGTGCCGAGCGTCTGGCGGAAGGCGAACTGCAATGCGCGGTATAGGGCATCGGCAAAGTCCTTCACCTCCGAGACCGCCTTCAGCGGGTCGGCGACGCGGTATTCGGCGGAAATGTTCACCCGGATCGTGACCTTGTCCCGGGTGAGCAGTTCCTGACCGGTCACGTCGAGCGACTGGCGCTTCAGGTCGACCACGCGCACCTGGATCGTCTTGCCGACATTCCAGAAGGCGTGCGCGCCCGGCTCCAGCATGCGCTGGTGCGTCCCGTCGACGAAGAGCAGACCGACCTGACCGTCGTTGACGACGAAGGCCGTCGTCAGCTCCGTGCGGCGGGCGCGCGTCAGCCGGCGCATCAGCTCCGGATCGATGTCGAGCCGATCCTTGAGATCGACGCGCGTCTCGGTCCACGGCCCTGCCGCATTCCACACCACGAGCTTCTGGTTCGGCGCCAGCACCGCAAAGAGCTCGCCGTCGCGTTCGACCACCGTCATCTCGCGGCTGCCGGTCCGCAAGACCGTCAGTTCACGGCGTGCCACCTCCGGGAGCGTATCGAACAACGGCTTCTCGTAGGCGGAAGCGAAGGCCGGGCGGTTGACGTCGTGGCGCTCCAGCTCGAGCATGCCGCGGCGGTTCGGCAGGGCGTGTTCACCCGGTCCGAAAATGCCGAGCACCTCTCCCCTGTAGAGGGCGAGCACGCGTTCGTTGGCCTTCACGAGGACGCGCTGGCGCCCCAAAATCATATCGAGAAACGTCGTCATTGGTCTTGCTCCTTCGGGTCATACGCTACGTCACGAACCGATCTTCCTTTCGTTGATGATGTCGTTTGGCATCGGCAAGTTGTCTTGTCAGTTCCCTGAGAAACCCTGATCGCCCGGGGAACCCGCGGGCGGGGCATGCGAACAGTGATCCGAGGACCGGATGGCGGCCATCGGCGGTGGGCTTTCGGGAGAGGACCGCGCGGCCTTTCGGCGGGCTCGGGAGCGTCACGCTCCCTCGCTGGCCGGAAGGCGGCTTGGCCGTCACCGCGAACCGGACCGCAAACGTCCGGCGTCGGGCTTTCCGGGTTACCCCGGTCCGCCGTCCGCAGTCCGGTCCCCGGACCGGATATCGAGACAGCTTGGAAGGCTGTTTGGAGAAGGATTCGAACCTTCCACAGTCAGAGTAACAGTCTGATGCTCTACCACTGAGCTATCCAATGGAGCAGACAACGGGAATCGAACCCGCGACCTCCGGAGGAATGTCCGGCGCTCTACCGCTGAGCTAGGTCCGCAAACCAGTCTTCATGGTGCGGCATCCGTACACGACGACGGCAGGGCCGCCTCGCGCGGGAGGAGCGTGAAACTCCATCCGTTGACATCCGCACCGGCTGAACGACCGGGAGGGCGCGTTTATTCTCGACTTGTGCGGGGATCAAGCGAAAAAGGCGCAGGCACGCCTCTCGTAACGGCAGGTGTTGCCGTTACGACACGTTTTGGACGATGAAAGCGGTGCCTAGGGCTGCCCCTCACCCTAACCCTCTCCCCGCAAGCGGGAAGCGGGGACGTGGCCTGCGATCGGGTTGAGGTTAGGGAAAACGGCGCGGCATATCCCTTCTCCCCGCCTGCGGGGAGAAGGTCGCGGCAGCGGGATGAGGGGCTATTTGCCCCTTACCACCATTTGTTCGGCGAAAACCGGCCGGCGGCCTGTTCGATGACATGGGCGGTCTTGAAGAGGATGTCCTCCTCGAAGGGCTTGCCGATGAGCTGGAGGCTGAGGGGCAGGCCCTTGTGGTCGAGACCGGCGGGTACGGAGAGGCCCGGCAGGCCGGCCATGTTCACCGTGACGGTAAAAATGTCCTGGAGATACATCTTCACCGGATCGGACGCGAGGTCCTCGTCGGCGATGCCGAAGGCCGAGGAAGGGGTGGCGGGGGTGAGGATCGCGTCGACGCCGGCGTTGAAGGCGAGTTCGAAGTCGCGCTTGATCAGCGTGCGCACCTTCTGGGCCTGGAGATAATAGGCGTCGTAGTAGCCGGCGGAGAGAACGTAGGTGCCGATCATGATGCGGCGCTTGACCTCGGTGCCGAAGCCGGCCGCGCGCGTCTTCTCGTACATGTCGACGATGTCCTTGCCGTCGACGCGCAGGCCGTAGCGCACGCCGTCGTAGCGGGCGAGGTTCGACGAGGCTTCCGCAGGCGCCACGATGTAATAGGCCGGAAGGGCATATTTCGTGTGCGGCAGGGAAATGTCGACGATCTCGGCGCCGGCATCCTTCAGCCAGGCGATGCCCTGCTGCCAGAGCGCTTCGATTTCCTCCGGCATGCCGTCGACGCGGTATTCGCGCGGGATGCCGATGCGCATGCCCTTCAGCGACTGGCCAAGCGCGGCTTCGTAATCCGGCACCGGCAGATCGACGGAGGTCGTGTCCTTGGCGTCAACGCTGGCCATGGACTTGAGCAGGATCGCAGCGTCGCGCACGTCGCGGGCGATCGGACCTGCCTGGTCGAGCGACGAGGCGAAGGCGACGATGCCCCAGCGCGAGCAGCGGCCATAGGTCGGCTTGATGCCGACGGTGCCGGTGAAGGCGGCGGGCTGGCGGATCGAGCCGCCGGTATCCGTCGCGGTAGCACCGGCGCACAGGAACGCGGCGACGGCTGCGGCCGAACCGCCCGACGAGCCGCCGGGCACGAGATCGAGGTTGGAGCCCGTGGCGCGCCACGGGTTCTTGACCGGGCCGTAATAAGAGGACTCGTTGGAGGAGCCCATGGCGAACTCGTCCATGTTCAGCTTGCCGAGCATGACGGCGCCGTCGTTCCAGAGGTTCTGGGTGACGGTCGATTCGTATTTCGGCTGGAAACCGTCGAGGATGTGGCTGCAGGCCTGGGTGTGTACGCCTTCGGTGGCGAACAGGTCCTTGATGCCGAGCGGGATGCCTTCCAGCGCGCCGGCCTTGCCTTCGGCGATGCGGGTGTCGGAGGCCTTGGCCATTGCACGCGCCTTGTCCGGCGTGACGGCGACATAGGCGTTGATCGCCGGGTTCGCCGCCTCGATCGCGCCGAGATAGGCGTCCGTAAGCTCGACGGCGGTGATCTCCTTGGCGCCGAGCTTTTCGCGGGCTTCGGCAATGGTCAGGCGGGTCAGATCGGTCATGGTGCGGTCACTTCGGGTCAGGCAGCGAGAAGCTGCTTTTGGTAAAATACGGAAAACGGTGAAGCCGGATAGTCGAGCACGGGGCCGCAGCGGGTAAAGCCGGCCTTCTCGTAGATCGCCCAGGCCGCCGGGTGCTGGTCGCCGGTTTCGAGCACGAGCGTCTTCAGCTCCTCCCGCTCGGCGACGCTAAGGATTTCGCCGAGGATGCGCCGGCCGATGCCCTGCCCCTGCCAGGCCGGCCGGGTGAACATGCGCTTCACCTCGCCCGTGGTCTCGGAATGGCGCTTCAGCGCGCCGCAACCGACGACGGTGTCGCCGTCGCGGGCGATCCAGACCGTCACGGTCGGCTCGGCCATCTGCTCGACGGTGAGGTGGTAGCAGGCCTCCGGCGGCGACAGCGCGAGCAGGATCGTGTTCAGCTCCGCGATCAGCGTGCGAACCTCATCCGTGAGCGGGCTTTCGACGGCGATGGTGACGGTCAAGGATTACTCCACAACCTTCGGAACCTGGAAGAAATTGCGGTCGGTGGCCGGCGCGTTGGCGACGATGTCATCGGCCTTGCTGCCGTCGTTGACGATATCTTCGCGCTTGCGCATCACCATCGGCGTGACCGAGGTCATCGGCTCGACGCCCTCGACATTCACCTCGGAAAGCTGCTCGACGAAGCCGAGGATGCCGTTCAATTCGCCCGTCATGCGGTTTGCCTCTTCCTCGCTGACGGCGATGCGGGCAAGGCGCGCGACGCGCTTCACGGTGGCTAGATCTACGGACATGGTAAGCTCCGGTGGGATTTTCCTACCCGCTATAATGACCAAGCCCAAGGGGCGCAACGGGGGAATGGCCCCTTCCACGCCCCCTCGCCCGTTTTCCGGCGGCTCAGCGCGAGACGACGCTGCCGACGCCCGGCACCTCGATCTTCGCCGATGCACCGTCCATCGCCTGCACGAAGAGGTCAGCCGTCTGGTCGATGATGCCGAAGGAGCCGTAGTGGCAGGGAATGACGGTGTCGAACTTGAAGAAGCGCTGGCAGGCGAGAGCCGCCACGGCACCGCCCATGGTGAAACGGTCGCCGATCGGCACGAGGCCGATTTCCGGCTGGTGCAGTTCCTGGATCAGCGCCATGTCGGAGAAGATGTCCGTGTCGCCCATATGGTAGAGCGTCGGATCGTTCTCGAAATGCAGGACGAGGCCGTTGGCGCTGCCGAGCGAATGGGAAACGCCGTCCTCGGTGATCTGCGCGGAGGAGTGCAGCGCATTGACGAAGGTGGTGGAAAAACCGTCGAAATGCACGGTGCCGCCGGTATTGCCCATTTCGAGCTTTTCGACGCCCTTCTTGCCGAGCCAGGCGGCAAGATCGGCATTTGCCAGCACCGTCGCGCCGGTTTCCCGGGCGATCTGGATGGTGTCGCCGACATGGTCGCCGTGGCCGTGGGTGAGCAGCACATGGGTGAGGCCGGCCACGGCGTCCTTGCGGGTCGATTCGTCGAAGGCGGGATTGCCGGTGAAGAACGGGTCGATGAGGATCTTGGCTTTCGCCGTTTCGATGCGGAAGGCGGAATGGCCGAGCCAGGTAATCTTCATGGAGGGTCTCCTGTTTGAATGCTTGCGGAATATAGGCCCGGCGATTGTCGTTTCCATCCGCCGCGCGATCGTTATAAGCGTGACTTTCCCAAATGTCCTCACAAGGAGCCACCATGGCCGACGACGATTATATCTATGACGAAGCGACAGGCGAATGGCGCCCGGCATCGGAGATCGCGGCGGAGAAGGCGGCGGGCAATGTGGTGCGCGATGCCAGCGGCACCGTGCTTGCCGATGGCGATTCGGTCGTGCTGATCAAGGACCTCAAGGTGAAGGGCGCCGGGCAGACGCTGAAACAGGGCACCGTCATCAAGACGATCCGCCTCACCGAAAACCCCGAAGAGATCGACTGCCGGCACGATGCCATCAAAGGCCTGGTGCTGCGCACCGAATTCGTCCGCAAGCGCTGAGAAGGGTCTGGCCATGGCGACGCTGACACTGGAGGAACTGGCCGGCATTCTCGCCCCCGGCCAGCCGATCGCCGGCCTCGACCTCGGCACCAAGACCATCGGCCTTTCGGTTTCGGATATCGGCCGTCGGCTCGCAACGCCGCGGCAGGTTTTGAAACGCGTGAAATTCACCCAGGATGCCGAGGTGCTGCTGGCTTTCGCCGCCAAGGAGAAGGTCGTCGCCTTCGTCATCGGCCTGCCGGTGAACATGGACGGCAGCGCCGGCCCGCGCGTCCAGGCGACGCGCGCCTTCGTGCGCTCGATGGCGGACAAGACCGACATTCCCTTCGTCTACTGGGACGAGCGGCTGTCGACGGTGGCGGCGGAGCGCACGCTGATCGAGATGGATGTGTCGCGCAAGAAGCGGGCCGAACGCATCGATTCGGCCGCCGCCTCCTTCATCCTTCAGGGCGCGCTGGACAGGCTTTCGTCGCTGGCAAGGGCATCCGAAGACGACTGACGGCGGGCCTGCCACCAGGCCCGGATCTGCTTGCGGCGGCGGAAGGCGATGAGGCCGAGCACCAGGAAACTGTCGAAGATGATGGCGCGCAGCACGAGCGGCGGCAGGTCTTCCGGCGGAATGCCGAGAATGTGGCCGTAGATCTGGAACACCAGGTCATGCGCATCGCGCGTCAGCATGAAGACGCCGAAATTCATGTCGTAGTAGGAGAGCCCGTACCAGCTGCCCAGAAGCGCGATCGGACCGGCCCACAGGAACAGGAACCACTTCATGCCGCCCTCCTCTTCATCACGAGAAGGTCGCCGGCCGCGAAGATGATCTCGCTCACCGCCACGCCCGCGACAAGCACGAGAAGCGGCACGGCAATATCCACCGCCACGAAGCAAAACAGGGTCGTCATGACCGAAATCCGGGCCGTTCTGGCCATACTCAGCACTCGCTCACATGGTTAACACCAGGTAAACGCCACCTTCACCGGTTAACCCTGATCGCGCAATGTAAACCCTTCGTTAAGGTTAATATCCACATGGCCGCTCGCCGGCCCGAGCCTTGCCAGACCCGCCAAGGCATGGAATGAGCGGGGATCATTCCTCTGCCGATCCGGTTCCATGCTCGCCATCTTCGAAAGCATCCTCCCCGTCTTCCTGCTCGTCGTGCTGGGAACGCTGCTCAAGCGCTGGCGGCTGATCGACCGCGACATGTGGAACGGGCTCGAGCAGCTCGGCTTCTTCGTGCTGTTCCCCTGCCTCCTGTTCACGACGCTTGCCAATGCGGAGTTTTCCGGCATTGCCGCCGGCAGCGTGGCGCTCGGCTCGATCGGCTCGGTGACGCTCATCGCGGGCCTTCTGGCGCTTTGCTGGCCGCTCTTTCGCGCGGCGAACGTCTCGGGGCCGGCCTACACCTCGGTCTTCCAGACGTCGACGCGCTGGAACGCCTTCATCGCGCTGGCGATCGCCGAAAAGCTCTATGGCCCGCAAAGCCTCGCGCTCGTCGCGCTGGTGGCGACGCTGATCATCATCCCGATCAATTTCTACAATATCGGTGTTCTCGTCTGGTTCGGCGGCGGCACGCGCAGCCTGAAAACCTTCCTGCACAAGATCGTCACCAATCCCATGATCATCGGCTCCGTGCTCGGTGTCGCCGTCAATCTCGCGGGTATCCGGATCTACGACCCGCTGATGCAGGCGGCCGAACAGGTCGCGGACGCCTCGCTCAGCCTCGGTCTCATCATGGTCGGCGCCGGGCTGAAGCTCGTCGATGCGCTGAGGCCGCGCCCGCTGGCAATGCTGCCGGTGGTGCTGAAGCTGATCTTCATGCCGCTGGTCATGACCTGGGCCGCCTATGCGCTCGGCATGCGCGGCGAGCCGCTGTTGACGATCGCCATGGGTGCCAGCGTACCCACCGCGATGAACGGCTATGTGCTGGCAAAACAGATGGGTGGCGACGCGCCGCTCTACGCCGCCGTCGCGACGCTCCAGACGATCGCGTCCTTCTTCACCATTCCGATGGTGCTGGCGGCGACGGCCTATCTCGCCGGCGGATAGAGCAGGTCGACGATATAGGCCGAATCGAAGCGCGAATCGAGCATGCCGTAGGTCGAGCGCCAGCCGGAGGCGAGGCGCGTTTCCAGGAACGCATCGGCAATGCGACCGGCACCGGCGCGGTAGAATTCGGCGGCCGCCGAGGCGAGCGCCAACTGCTCGACCAGCATGCGGGCGGCGCCCTCGTCGCGCTCGCAGAGCGACAATGCCGCGCGCAGCACGTCCACCGTCTTCTTGCCGGCCGAGCCGAGGTCGCGGGCAAGCCCGGCGAAGAGCATCTCGAACAGGTCCCTGCCCCGGCCGATGACGCGCATCAGGTCGAGCGCCATGACATTGCCGGACCCTTCCCAGATCGCGTTGACCGGCGCCTCGCGGTAGTGCCGCGCGATCGGGCGCTCCTCGACATAGCCGCTGCCGCCGATGCACTCCATCGCCTCGTAGATCAGCGCGGGCGCGATCTTGCAGCACCAGTATTTCGTCACCGGCGTCATGATGCGGGCATAGGCGGCGTCTTCGGCGCTGTCGCGTGCCTTGTCGAAAGCTTCGGCAAGGCGCAGCGAGAGCGCAGTCGCGGCGGCAACGTCGAGCGCCATGTCGGCGAGCACGCGGGTCATGATCGGCTGGGCGACGAGCGGCTTGCCGAAGACCTGACGGCCGCGGGTGTGGTGTACGGCTTCAGCCAGCGAAGCGCGCATGACGCCGGACGAGGCCAGCGCGCAGTCGAGCCGGGTCAGCGTCACCATGTCGAGGATGGTGCGGATGCCGGCATCGGGCGTGCCGAGCAGGAACCCGAAGGTTTCGGAGAACTCGACCTCGGAGGAGGCATTGGAGCGGTTGCCGATCTTGTTCTTCAGGCGCTGGAAGCGCAGGCCGTTGGTGGAGCCATCCTCCAGCAGGCGCGGCACGAGGAAGCAGCCGACGCCCTCGCGGGTCTGCGCCAGCATCACAAAACCGTCGCTCATCGGCGCGGACATGAACCACTTGTGGCCCGTCAGCCGGTAGATGCCCTCGCCGAGGCGTTCGGCCGTCGAGGTGTTGGCGCGCACATCCGTGCCGCCCTGCTTTTCCGTCATGCCCATGCCGATGGTGACGGCGGTCTTCTGCATGGCGGGCTTGTTGGTCGAATCGTATTTGCGCGACAGGATCTTTCGGCCCCATTCGCGCTGCACCTGCGGCGAGGTGGAGAGCGCTGCGACCGAGGCGCTGGTCATCGTCAACGGGCAGAGATGGCCGCATTCGAGCTGGGCCGTCAGGTAGAAGCGCACGGCGCGCGCCCGGTGCGCCCGGCCCTGCTCGTCCGGCACGTTTTCCCACAGCGAGGAATGCAGGCCCGTCGCCATGGAGCGGCGCATCAGGGCGTGCCAGGCCGGGTGGAAATCGACGACATCCAGACGCTCGCCGCGTGGCCCGTGCGTGCGCAGTTGCGGCGGGCTCTCGTTCGCCATGCGCGCGAGTTCCTGCGCTTCCGGCGAGGTCACATAGCGGCCGATCGTGTCGAACTCGTCGCGCAAGCCCTTCGGCATCGCGTCCGTGGCGTCGACCAGGAGCGGGTCGGAACGATAGGCATTGATGCCCGACCAGAGCGGCGGCTGGTTGAGATCGGCGAATTTCTGTTCGGTGCGGGTGTCGCGAGTCATGAGCGGGTTCTAGCCCAAGTCGCGGCGGGGCGAAACGGGGCGTTGCGCGCTGCGGCACTTGCGCCCTCACAAAAGCGTGGGAATGCACGAAAGGCGCGTGTCGCCGCCTTGCCGCGACGGAACCTACACTCTATAGACCCCGCATATCCACGACAGTTGAGGCGGAGTTTTATGGACTTCTTTCCGCATCGCCACCTTCTCGGCATCAAGGGTTTGACCGAGCAGGACATTACCCTGCTGCTCGACCGCGCCGACGAGGCGGTCAAGATCTCCCGGCAGCGGGAGAAGAAAACGTCGACGCTGCGCGGCCTGACGCAGATCAATCTGTTCTTCGAAGCCTCCACCCGCACGCAGGCCTCCTTCGAGCTCGCCGGCAAGCGCCTCGGCGCCGACGTGATGAACATGTCCGTCGGCAATTCATCGGTGAAAAAGGGCGAAACGCTGATCGACACGGCGATGACGCTGAACGCCATGCATCCGGACGTGCTGGTGGTGCGCCATTCCTCCGCCGGTGCGGCAGCGCTGCTGGCGCAAAAAGTCTCCTGCGCGGTGGTCAATGCCGGCGACGGCCAGCACGAGCATCCGACACAGGCGTTGCTCGACGCGCTGACCATCCGCCGCGCCAAGGGCAAGCTTTCGCGCATCATCGTGGCGATCTGCGGCGACGTGCTGCATTCGCGTGTCGCCCGCTCCAATATCCTGCTGCTCAACGCCATGGGCGCGCGCGTGCGCGTCGTCGCCCCCGCCACGCTGCTGCCTTCGGGCATCGCCGACATGGGCGCCGAGGTCTACCACTCCATGGCGGAAGGCCTGAAGGATGCCGACGTCGTGATGATGCTGCGCCTGCAGCGCGAGCGCATGTCCGGCGCCTTCGTGCCGTCGGTGCGGGAATATTTCCACTATTACGGCCTTGATGCGGAAAAGCTGAAGGCGGCGAAGGACGATGCGCTCGTCATGCATCCCGGCCCGATGAACCGCGGCGTCGAGATCGCCTCGGAGATTGCCGACGGGCCGCAGAGCGTCATCGAGCAGCAGGTCGAGATGGGCGTCGCCGTGCGCATGGCCGTGATGGAAATGCTTCTTCTTTCGCAAAACCAGGGACCCCGCGCATGAGCCGCACGACCGTCCTCAAGAACCTCCGCATCCTCGACCCCTCGCGCAACGTCGATGAAAACGGCTCGATCGTGATCGTCAACGGCAAGATCGCCGGGATCGGCAGCGGCGCGCAGAACCAGGGCGCGCCGGACGGTGCCGAGATCGTCGACGGCAAGGGCCTGATCGCCGCTCCCGGCCTCGTCGATGCCCGCGTCTTCGTGGGCGAACCGGGTGGCGAACACCGCGAGACGATCGAATCGGCGTCGCGTGCGGCAGCCGCAGGCGGTGTGACGACCTTCATCACCATGCCGGACACCGATCCGGTGATCGACGATATCGCACTGGTCGAATTCGTGCTGAAGAACGCCCGCGACAAGGCGATCGTCAACATCCACCCGGCTGCCGCCCTCACCAAGGGGCTGAAGGGCGAGGAGATGACGGAGTTCGGCCTGCTCCAGGCCGCCGGCGCCGTCGCCTTCACCAATGGCCGCAACCCGATGCACAATGCCCAGGTGCTGCGCCGCGCCATGACCTATGCCCGCGAATTCGGCGGCGTCATCGCGCTCGAAACCCGCGACAAATATCTCGGCGCCGGCGGCGTCATGAACGAGGGGCTGCTCGCAAGCTGGCTCGGCCTTTCGGGAAGCCCGCGCGAGGCGGAACTGATCCCGCTCGAACGGGACCTGCGCATCGCCGGCCTGACGCGCGGCGCCTACCATGCCGCGCAGATTTCGGTGCCGGAATCGGCGGAGGCCGTGAAGATCGCCCGCGAGCGCGGCGCGAACGTCACCTGCGGCATCTCGATCAACCACCTGACGCTGAACGAGAACGACATCGGCGAATACCGCACCTTCTTCAAGCTCTCGCCGCCGTTGCGCGGTGAGGACGATCGCAAGGCCATGGTCGATGCGCTTGCCCGGGGCGAGATCGACATCATCGTCTCCTCGCACGATCCGCAGGACGTCGATACCAAGCGCCTGCCCTTTGCCGATGCGGAAGATGGCGCGATCGGGCTTGAAACCATGCTGGCGGCGGCGCTGCGGCTGCATCACAGCGGCGAAGTCCCGCTGATGCGGCTGATCGATGCGCTCTCGACGCGCCCGGCAAAGATCTTCGGCCTCGATGCCGGGACGCTCGCACCGGGGGCGCGCGCCGATATCGTGCTGATCGACCTGGACGAGCCCTGGCTTGCCACCAAGGACACCTTCGTCTCGCGTTCGAAGAACACGCCTTTCGAAGATGCCCGCTTTACGGGGCGCGCGGTTAGCACCTATGTTGCCGGCAAACGGGTGCATTCGCTGGGCTGAAAGGGACGTCGGTCTTTCGGGTGTGGGTCCTCGGGTCAAGCCCGAGGATGACGGAGGGGAGGAAATGTCGGCAAGCCCACCAATCGGTGCGGCATGCGGCAGCGTTCCTCAAGGTCTTCCCACCTTCCTTCTTTCGTCATCCTCGGGCTCGACCCGCGGATCCACGGCCACGGAATGCAGACAATCGGAATGGGGGAGCAAACATGTCCGACATCTTTACCTGGCAGCTCGGCGCCTTGGCGACGCTTGCCGCGCTTGCCTTCGGCTATCTTCTCGGCTCCATTCCGTTCGGCCTGATCCTCACCCGCATGGCGGGGCTCGGCGACGTGCGCCAGATCGGCTCCGGCAATATCGGCGCGACCAACGTCTTGCGCACCGGCAACAAGAAACTCGCCGCCGCAACCCTGCTGCTCGATGCGCTGAAGGGCACGGCGGCTGCCGCCATTGCCTCGCGCTGGGGGCTGGATGCCGGCATCGCCGCGGGCTTTGCCGCCTTCCTCGGCCACCTCTTCCCCGTCTGGCTCGGCTTCAAGGGGGGCAAGGGTGTGGCGACCTATGTCGGCCTCCTGCTCGGCCTCGTGCCGGTCATGCTCGCCGTCTTCGCCGCCGTGTGGATCGGGCTTGCCTATCTCACCCGTTATTCTTCGCTCTCTGCCCTAGTTGCAACCGCGGTATCTCCGGTTGTATTGTGGTTTCTCGGTCACGAGAAGGTGGCGCTGCTCTTTCTCGTGCTCACCATCATCACATGGTGGAAACACCGGGCCAATATCAGCCGCCTGATGAGCGGCACGGAAAGCAAGATCGGCAGCAAGGGATAGCCATGCACGACCGCAGCGCAAGGACACGGGGCATTGCGCTGACGGAACGACAGAGGATCGCCTGGCTGCGCCTCATCCGCAGCGACAATGTCGGGCCGGTCACGTTTCGCGAACTCATCAACCATTTCGGCAGCGCCGAGACCGCTCTGGACATGCTGCCGGAACTCTCCCGCCGCGGCGGCGCGTCGCGCGTCATCCGCGTCGCGAGCCAGGCTGAGGCGGAGCGCGAACTGGAGGTCGCCGAGCGGCATGGCGCCAGCTTCGTCGGCATCGGCGAGCCGGATTATCCGCCGCTGCTGCGCCAGATCGTCGGTGCGCCGCCGCTCCTTGCCGTCAAGGGCAACCTGAACGTCGTGTCGGCACCGGCCGTCGGCATCGTCGGCGCGCGCAACGCCTCGATTTCCGGCATGAAATTCGCCGGCCTACTGGCGCGCGAGATCGGGCGGGCCGGCTATTCCATCGTCTCGGGCCTGGCGCGCGGCATCGATACGGCCGCCCACCGCGCCAGCCTCGACACCGGCACGATCGCCGCCATGGCGGGCGGGCTCGACAAGCCCTATCCGCCGGAAAATATCGGTTTGCTCGGCGAACTGACCGACGGGCAAGGCCTTGCCGTCAGCGAAATGCCCTTCGGCTGGGAGCCGCGCGCGCGCGACTTTCCCCGCCGCAACCGGCTGATCGCCGGCATGGCGCTAGGCCTGGTGGTGGTGGAGGCGGCGGTGCGTTCCGGCTCGCTGATCACCGCGCGCAATGCGGCAGATTTCGGCCGGCTGGTCTTTGCGGTGCCGGGTTCGCCGCTCGACATGCGGTGCGAGGGCACGAACGGCCTGCTGAAGGACGGCGCGACCATCACCACGACGGCAGACGACGTGCTCGAAAGCCTGCGGCCGCTCTCGGAGCCCGACCTCTTCACCAACCGAACGGGCGCGGGCGAGCCGGCAGAAGACACGCCGCCGGCGCTGCGGCTGCCGCCAAGCGATGGCGAGCGCGAACGGATCGCCGACGCGCTCAGCCAGGTGCCGGCCGAGATCGACGAGATCATCCGCCATACCGGCATCGCGGCGGCGACCGTCTATCTCCTGCTCCTAGAACTTGACCTTGCCGGCCGGCTTCAGCGGCATGGCAATGGCGGGGTCTCCCTGGCCCCGGATTGACAGCGGCCGTATGCCGGCCAGGATGTCGCCCGCTTCCACATAGGCCATCTCGATGAAATAGCGCAGCATATCCGCGCCTTCATTGTTCGCGACGGTCCGCAACTCGGCCAGCATCTGGCGGGTGTAGGCGATGTTCTCCTCTGCCGTATGAGGTGGGAGAGCGGGCTTGGCTGATTTCGAGTTCATGACTTCCCCGTTGTGTCAACGATTCTGAATCACCAATAGGTTGCATTTCCCATGCCTAGGAAACGATATAACGATTATTTAAAATTGCAACAATTCAATACTCCCCCATAGATTGAATTTTAGCCTACAACGATTGCATTTATAAGTGTAGCAACCAATCCGTCGCCTTTTGGTTGCGTCCCGTTGTATCTCACTAATTTCGCCCCTACCTCTTGACCCGAACGCTTTGTCTGTTCATGTCGAGACACGACTTTTCCGGCGCATTGCGCCCGTTTCGCCGGCACCCAACCGCGCGGCACCCGGTACTCAGAGAAAAATGACGATGAATGTTGTAGTTGTAGAATCGCCTGCCAAGGCCAAGACGATCAACAAGTATCTCGGCCCCGGTTACACCGTGCTCGCTTCCTTCGGCCATGTGCGCGACCTGCCGGCCAAGGACGGCTCCGTGCGTCCGGACGAAGACTTCGAGATGACCTGGGAAGTGGACAGCGCCTCCGCCAAGCGTATGAAAGACATCGCCGATGCGGTGAAATCCTCAGACGGCCTCATTCTCGCGACCGACCCGGATCGCGAAGGCGAAGCGATTTCCTGGCATGTGCTCGACGTCCTGAAGAAGAAGCGCGTCCTCGGCGACAAGCCGGTAAAGCGCGTCGTCTTCAACGCCATTACCAAGTCGGCCGTGCTCGAAGCCATGCGCAATCCGCGCGATATCGACACCCCGCTCGTCGATGCCTACCTCGCCCGCCGCGCGCTCGATTATCTCGTCGGCTTCAACCTCTCGCCCGTGCTGTGGCGCAAGCTGCCGGGTGCGCGCTCGGCCGGCCGCGTGCAGTCGGTGGCACTGCGCCTCGTCTGCGACCGGGAATCCGAGATCGAACGTTTCGTCTCGGAAGAATACTGGAACCTCTCCGCCCTGTTGAAGACGCCGCGCGGCGACGAGTTCGAGGCCCGCCTCTCTTCGGCCGAAGGCAAGCGCCTCCAGGCGAAATCGATCAACAACGGCGAAGAGGCGAACCGCCTCAAGGCGCTGCTCGAAGGCGCGACCTACCGGGTCGAGAGCGTCGAAGCCAAGCCGATGAAGCGCAACCCTTCGCCGCCCTTCACGACCTCCACCCTGCAGCAGGCCGCCTCCTCGAAGCTCGGCTTCTCCGCGTCGCGCACCATGCAGGTCGCCCAGAAGCTCTATGAAGGCATCGATATCGGCGGCGAAACCGTCGGTCTCATTACCTATATGCGTACCGATGGCGTGCAGATGGCGCCCGAGGCGATCGATGCGGCGCGCCAGGCCGTCGCGGAACAGTTCGGCGCGCGCTACGTGCCGGAAAAGCCCCGCCTCTATTCCACCAAGGCGAAGAACGCGCAGGAAGCCCACGAGGCGATCCGCCCGACCTCCTTCGACCGGACGCCGGACCAGGTGAAGCGTTATCTCGATCCGGACCAGCTCCGGCTCTACGACCTCGTCTGGAAGCGCGGCATCGCCAGCCAGATGGCATCCGCCGAAATCGAGCGCACGACCGTCGAGATCGAGGCGGACAATGGCGGCCGCAAGGCTGGCCTGCGCGCCACGGGCTCCGTCATCCGCTTCGACGGCTTCATCGCCGCCTATACCGACCAGAAGGAAGACGGCGAGCAGTCGGACGACGGTGACGACGACGGCCGCCTGCCGGAGATCAACGCGAAGGAGGCGGTTGCCAAGCAGAAGGTGAACGCCACCCAGCACTTCACCGAGCCGCCGCCACGTTATTCCGAAGCGACCCTCATCAAGAAGATGGAAGAGCTCGGCATCGGCCGGCCGTCGACCTATGCCGCGACGCTCGCCACGCTGCGCGACCGCGAATATATCCTCATCGACAAGCGCAAGCTGATCCCGGAAGCCAAGGGCCGCCTCGTCACGGCCTTCCTGGAAAGCTTTTTCACGCGTTATGTCGAATATGACTTCACGGCGGATCTCGAAGAAAAGCTCGACAAGATCTCGGCCGGCGAACTCGACTGGAAGCAGGTTCTTCGCGATTTCTGGAAGGATTTTTTCGCCCAGATCGAGGACACCAAGGAACTGCGCGTCACCAACGTGCTCGATGCGCTGAACGAGGAGCTGGCACCGCTGGTCTTCCCCAAGCGCGAGGATGGCAGCGATCCGCGCATCTGCCAGGTCTGCGGCACCGGAAAACTCTCGCTGAAGCTCGGCAAGTTCGGCGCCTTCGTCGGCTGCTCGAACTATCCGGAATGCAACTTCACCCGCCAGCTTTCCGCCGACAACGGTTCCGATGCCGAGGCGAACGTCTCCAACGAACCGCAGAGCCTCGGCAAGGACCCGCATACCGGCGAAGAGATCACCCTGCGCTCCGGCCGCTTCGGCCCCTATGTGCAGCGCGGCGACGGCAAGGAGGCCAAGCGGTCGAGCCTGCCCAAGGGCTGGACGCCAGCGAGCATCGACCACGAGAAGGCGCTCGCTTTGCTCTCGCTGCCGCGCGATATCGGCCAGCATCCCGAAACCGGCAAGATGATTTCCGCCGGCATCGGCCGCTACGGGCCGTTCCTGCTGCATGATGGCGGTTACGCCAATCTCGAAACCGTCGAGGACGTGTTCTCGGTCGGCCTCAACCGCGCGGTCACCGTCATCGCCGACAAGGCGTCGAAGGGTCCGGGCGGGCGCGCGCGCGGCACGCCGGCCGCGCTGAAGACGCTCGGCGACCATCCGGATGGCGGTCCCATCACCGTGCGGGACGGCAAATACGGCCCCTATGTGAACTGGGGCAAGGTCAATGCCACCCTGCCGAAGGGCAAGGCGGCCGACAGCGTGACCATGGAGGAAGCGCTGGTGCTGATTGCCGAAAAGGCCGGCAAGACGCCCGTCAAGGGCGGCAAGGCCAAGGCGACGAAGACCACGAAGGCTGCGAAGTCCGACGACGCCAAGGCGGCAAAGCCGAAGGCGAAGGCGAAACCCAAAACCGCAGCCAAGGCGAAGAAGGCCTGACGACATGACGAGGGAACCACGCAGCCGGGCAGGACAATCCAAGCGGCCTGGCCGCGCGGGTCGTGACGCGCCGCCGACCGACAATATCCCGATCATCCATGGCGTCCTGCCGCCGCGCGACGTGTTGCTGCGCTTCATCGCGGAAAACCCGGAACAGGCCTCCAAACGCGAGATCGCCAAGGCCTTCGGGCTGAAGGGCGAGACGCGCGTCGAGCTGAAGGCGCTGCTCAAGTCCTTCGAGGAAGACGGTCTGCTGGAAAAGCGCCGCAAGTCCCTCGTGCGCCCCGGCGCGCTGCCACCGGTCGCCGTGCTCGACATCACCACGCGCGACGTGGACGGCGAGTTGATCGGCCGCCCGGCGGAATGGCTGGACGATGCGGGCGTGGCGCCTGCCGTGGCGATCCGCCAGTCCACCGTCGGCAGCAAGGGCAAGGCGCCCGTCGCCGGCCTCGGCGACCGCGTGCTCGCCAAGATTTTCCCGGCGAAGGAACGCGGCGGTCCGGCCTATACGGCGCGCATCATCAAGGTGCTCGACAAGCGGAAGAATTCCGGCATGGGCGTGTTCCGCGCCGCGGAAGCGGGCGGCGGCGGGCGCATCATGCCGATCGATCGCCGCGGCGAGGAGATGGAAGTCGATGCCGCGTTCACGGCAGGCGCCAAGGATGGCGACCTCGTCGAGATCGATGTCGTGCGCATGGGCCGCTTCGGCCTGCCGAAGGCGCAGATCAAGATCGTGGTCGGCTCGGTCGCATCCGAAAAGGCGATCTCGATGATCGCCATCCACGCCCACGGCATTCCCCATGTCTTCCCCGATGCGGTGATCCGTGAGGCGGAGGCCGCCGGCGCCGCCACCATGTCGCACCGCGAGGACTGGCGCAGCCTCCCCCTCATCACCATCGACCCGCATGACGCCAAGGACCATGACGACGCGGTCTATGCCGAGCCGGACACCTCTCCCGACAATCCGGGCGGCGTGATCGTCACCGTCGCCATCGCCGACGTCAGCTACTACGTCCGGCCGAAATCCGCGCTCGACCGCGAGGCGCAGAAGCGTGGCAATTCGGTCTATTTCCCGGACCGAGTCGTGCCGATGCTGCCGGAGCGCATCTCCAACGACCTCTGCTCGCTGAAGGAGGGCGTCGACCGCCCCGCCCTTGCCGTGCGCATGGTCTTCTCGCATGAGGGCCGCAAGGCAAGCCACACCTTTCACCGCATCATGATGAAGAGTGCGGCGAAGCTTTCCTACCAGCAGGCGCAAGCCGCCATCGACGGTGCGCCGGACGACAAGACCGGGCCGATCCTCGACACGATCCTGAAGCCGCTGTGGGAGGCCTACCGCATCATGACGGTCGGCCGGAACCGCCGCCAGCCGCTCGAACTCGACATGCCGGAGCGCAAGATCCTGCTGAAGCCGGATGGCACGGTGGACCGCGTCCATGTGCCGCCGCGGCTCGATGCGCACAAGCTCATCGAAGAGATGATGATCCAGGCGAACGTCGCCGCCGCCGAGACGCTGGAGAAGAAGAAGCAGGTCCTGATCTACCGCGTGCACGATGCCCCCTCGCTTGCCAAGCAGGAGGTGCTGCGCGAGTTCCTGCAGACGCTCGACATCTCGCTCGTCAAGGGCGGCAGCATGCGCTCCAACCATTTCAACGGCGTGCTTGCCAAGGCCCAGGACAAGCCGTTCCAGCAGATGGTCAACGAGATGGTGCTGCGCTCGCAGAGCCAGGCGATCTACAGCCCGGAGAATATCGGTCATTTCGGCCTGAACCTGATGAAATACGCCCATTTCACCTCGCCGATCCGCCGCTATGCGGACCTGATCGTGCACCGGGCGCTGGTGGGTTCGCTGGGGCTCGGCGAAGGCGGCATCACGCCGGACGAGGAAGCGGTGCTCGACGACATCGCCGCCGAGATCTCGACCTTCGAGCGGCGCGCCATGGCGGCCGAGCGCGACACGGTCGACCGGCTGATCGCGCATCACCTTGCCGGCCGAATCGGCGAGGAATTCGACGGCCGTGTCTCGGGCGTCACCAAGGCGGGACTATTTGTCACCCTGCCGGAGTATGGCGCCGACGGCTTCGTGCCTATATCTTTGCTGGGACGCGATTACTTTATCTATGACGAGGCCCATCAGGCGCTTTCCGGCGAAAAAACCGGGCTCGGCTACCGCCTCGGGGATATGGTGCGCGTCAGGCTCGCGGAAGCGGTGCCGCTCGCCGGTTCGCTCCGGTTCGACATGTTGAGCGAGGGACGCAAGATGCCGACGGCAGTGCGCTCCTTCCACAAGTCGGGCCGGCGCAAGGGCGGCGAACCGCGGCGCCAGCCGGGCACCCGCCCTCCCCGCGGGAGACGCTGAGGACGGCCGGTCAAGAGTGCCGGCAGGAAGGACTAGACCATGCAGGCGAACGAGACCAGCAGCACGCTGCAATTCGGCGATACCGCGAGCATCGCACCGGCGGAGCGCCCGCTCGGCCGCGCCATCAAGCGCGGCATGCTGAACCGCTGCCCGGCCTGCGGCACCGGCCGCCTCTTCCGCTCGTTCCTGAAGCCGGTCGACAACTGTGCGGCCTGCGGCGAGGACTATACGCACCAGCGCGCGGACGACCTGCCGCCCTATCTCGTCATCACCATCGTCGGTCATATCGTCGTCGGCGGCTACATGATGACGGACCTCGTCTGGCCGCTCACCACCTGGCAGCATCTCGCCATCTGGACGCCGATCACCCTCATCCTGGCGCTTCTCATGATGCAGCCCGTCAAGGGCGGCGTCATCGGCCTGCAATGGGCCGCGAAGATGCACGGCTTCAACGACAAGCCCGCCGAGGCGGAGGCCACTCCGGCCTACGGCGACCGAACCGCATGACGCCTATCCGGCCTGTCGATGCAGCCTCGATCCTGCTTCTCGACCGGTCGGGGGCCGGCGTGCGCGTGCTCGTCGGCCGGCGCAGCAGCAAACATGTCTTCATGCCTGATGTCTACGTCTTCCCCGGCGGCCGGCGCGACGCGACCGACCGCCTGGTCTCCATCGCCAACCCGCTGAACCCGCTCGCCAACGAGCGGCTCGCGTTGAAATCCGGCACGCGCTGTTCCGATTCGCGGCTGCGCGCGCTCGGCGTGGCGGCGATCCGCGAACTCTACGAGGAGGCCGGCATCCCCGTCGGTGTACCGCTCGCCGCGCCTGCGGAGGGTGCGCTTCCCTTCCGCCCCGACCTTTCCAACCTCCGCTTCCTCGCCCGCGCCATCACGCCCGCCGGCATGGTGCGGCGCTTCGACACACGCTTCTTTGCGCTCTTTGCCGACGAGGCCGGCGTCGATCCCGCCGGCGCCAAGGCCAGCCATGAGCTGGAAGACCTGCGTTGGGTCGATATTTTTGACCACAAGGGCATCGATATGCCCGACATAACCGTATTGATCCTTGAAGAGCTGAAAAAAAGCATTCAGGAAGACAAGTCTCTGCCCTTCGGGAGACCCGCGCCGCTGTTCTACGCCCAGCGCGGGCGTCACCTACGGGACATTCTTTGAGGATCGATCGCATATGACGCAGCCGCAGTCCGGCACCTCCGGCCCGGTGGAGAACATCCACTGGCGGTCTCTCATTGCTGCCGTCGCCGCCATTTCCGCAGTCGGCATCGCCATAGGCCTCGGCCTGCCGCTGCTTTCCATCATCATGGAAAAGCGCGGCATCTCGTCCACGTTGATCGGCATCAACTCCGCCATGGCCGGCGTCGCCGCCATGGCCGCAGCGCCCTTCACCACCCGGCTCGCCCACGCCTGGGGCACCTCGACGACGATGCTCCTCGCCATCCTGCTCTCCGCGATCAGCGGCCTCGGCTTCTATTACATCGAGAATTTCTGGCTGTGGTTCCCGCTTCGCCTGGTCTTCCACGGCGCGATCACCACGCTCTTCATCCTGTCCGAATTCTGGATCAACGCCGCGGCCCCGCCCCGCAAGCGCGGCCTGGTGCTCGGCATCTACGCGACCGTGCTGTCGCTGGGCTTTGCCACCGGTCCCCTGCTCTTCTCCATCCTCGGCAGCGACGGCGTGCTGCCCTTTGCGGTCGGCGCGGCGATCATCCTCGTTGCCGCGATCCCGATCTACATCGCGCGCGCCGAAAGCCCGATCATCGACGAGAAGCCGGAGCTGCATTTCATGCGCTACGTGCTTCTCGTGCCGACAGCGACAGCGGCGGTCTTCATCTTCGGTGCAGTGGAGGTCGGCGGCCTGTCGCTCTTCCCGATCTACGCCACGCGGGCCGGCTTCAGCGAGCCGCAGGCGGCCCTGCTGCTCACCGTCATGGGCATCGGCAACATGGCCTTCCAGATCCCGCTCGGCATGCTCTCAGACCGCATGAAGGACCGCAGGAGCTTGCTCACCATCATGGCCGTCATCGGCCTCGTCGGCGCGCTCTCGCTGCCGCTGGTGTCGCAGAACTGGGTGCTGATGGCCGTGGTGCTGCTGGTATGGGGCGGCTGCGTCGCCGGCCTCTATACGGTCGGCCTCAGCCATCTCGGCTCGCGACTCGTCGGCGCGGACCTCGCGGCCGCCAATGCGGCCTTCATCTTCTGTTATGCCGTCGGCACGGTCATCGGGCCGCAGGCGATCGGCGCGGCGATGGATGTCTCCGGCAATGACGGTTTTGCCTGGGCAATCGTCGCCTTCTTCGGCTTTTACCTCGTACTTTCCCTGGGCCGGATCGTTTTCCGGCCGAAACGGGGTTGACTTTTCGGGCGCGATTTGTAGTTTCCGCCCAGATTTAAGCCGTGGAGCAGACTGGCTGTCCGCGGCTTCGTTTTTCATAAAGGCAGGACGACCATGGCCAAGGCTACCACCATCAAGATCAAGCTGCTGTCGACGGCCGACACCGGTTTCTTCTACGTAACGACGAAGAACAGCCGCACGATGACCGACAAGATGACCAAGACCAAGTATGATCCGGTCGCAAAGAAGCACGTCGAATTCAAGGAAACCAAGATCAAGTAATCTTGGGGACCCTTTCGGTTCGCAAAGGCGCTGGACGGAAACGTCCGGCGCCTTTTCTTTTGCGCAGGGCCGCTGCAACCTGTTTTCAGATTCGCGAATCAAAAACGCCGCTCCCTTGACGGGAGCGGCGCTGAACGGGGGTCGGCCAGATACGACGACGGCACGAGGATTCCGTTTCTGTCGTAACCAGCCGACCGACCCCACGACCCAGGAGATGCGGCGGACCTAGCATCATGGGGTAACCGGTTGTGCGGGCTTGTTTGCCGCCCATGGGTTGAACATCGCGCTAAAACGAAAAAAAATCAACGATTTCTTAACGCTCCCGCCGCTTCTCCTTGTCTCATAGTTAACCGCGCGGACGACCATTGTCCCATTGGGCACCAGTTACGTTATGGATCACAACAACGGTGACCCTACGTTACGTCAACCATAGCGCGTGGGCCCTGCAACTTAGATAAAATGCAGCACCGTCACACGGAAAAATTGCAAGCGGCACAACCCATTGATAAGGTTTGTCAAAAAGAAATAGTAAGATTTTTAGCCAAATTTCGCTACACGCGCGACCCCATAGGGCACGGAATGCGTATTTCAACTGTGGCGGATATGTTTAGGCAACCGCGCGCAAATTAAGGCGATCGCCCGAAATCCCAACTGGCCTGTGGACAACCAATCGGCAGGCGCCGGAAAATCGCTGGATTCAAGCCGCGGCGGCCACGACCCGGTTCCGGCCGGAGCGTTTTGCCTCGTAGAGCGCGGTATCGGCGCGCTTCAGCAAGGTTTCCGGGCTGTCGCCAGAAGCCAGCGCGGAGGCGATGCCGAGCGAGGCGGTGATCGGCAGGAAGACATCGGTGCCGGGAATGCGGAAGGGCTCGCGCTCGACGATCGTGCGAAGGCGTTCCGCCACGCCTGCCGCCATCTCGGGCGCGGTATCGGGCATGACCAGAACGAACTCCTCGCCGCCGTAGCGGCAGGCGAGATCGGCGCCGCGCACCGCTGAGCGCACCCGGTTGGCGAACTCGCGCAGCACGGCATCGCCGGCATCGTGGCCATAGGTATCGTTGACGAGCTTGAAGCGGTCGATATCGGTGATGCAGACCGACAGCGGACGCGCGCGCGCCGTGGCGCGGTCGATGAGCAGCTTCATGTGGTTGTCGAGGTAACGGCGGTTGTGCAGGCCCGTCAGGCCGTCCGTCACGGCCAGCTCGATCGTCTGGCGGACGCTGGCGCGCAGGCGGTCGTTGCAGCGCTTGCGGCGGATCTGGGTGAGGCTGCGGGCGATCAGCTCGTTCGGGTCGATCGGCCGCATCAGGTAATCCGTCACGCCGAGATCGAGCGCACGCACGACCAGGTCGTCATCGCCCTGCTCGGCGACCAGCAGGATCGGCAGGAAGCGCGTACGCTCCAGCGAGCGCAGCTGCGAGCACAGGCGCAGCGGATCGTAGTCGTCGAAATTGGCGTTGACGATCACCAGTTCGTAATTGCTCTCGGCCGCCTGGAAGAGCGCTGCCTGCGGATCGGACATGCAGGTGACGTCGGCGATCGGTTTCAGCGCGCGGGAAATCCGCTCCTGCGAGCTCGCGCGGCTGTCGACGAGCAGCACGTCGCCGGCCTCGTCGCCCATGACGTTGTCCAGCCCCTCCTCCATGGAGATGGCGCGGGCGGTCGTCGCGCGCATGCGCAGCTCGTCCGTCAGCGTCTTCAGCCGCACCAGGCTTTTCACCCGCGACATCAGCTGGAGGTCGTTGACCGGCTTGGTCAGGAAATCGTCGGCGCCGGCCTTCAGGCCGCGCACGCGGTCCGATGGCTGGTCGAGTGCGGTCACCATGACGACGGGGATATGCGAAGTGCGCGGATTGGCCTTCAGCCGCTCGCAGACCTCGAAACCGTCGATGCCGGGCATCATGATGTCGAGCAGGATGAGATCGACCTGGGTGCGCTCGCAGATCGACAGCGCTTCGAAACCGTTGTCGGCCGTCAGCACGTCGAAATATTCCGCGAGCAGCCGCGCTTCGAGCAGCTTCACGTTGGCCGGAATGTCGTCGACGACGAGGATACGTGCTGTCATGGCCCTGGTCTCTACCTCATGCGTCGCCGAGATAGGTCTTGATGGTTTCGATGAATTTCGGAACGGAGATGGGTTTCGAGACGTAAGCCTCGCAGCCGCCCTGCCGGATTCGCTCCTCGTCGCCCTTCATCGCGAAGGCCGTGACGGCGATCACGGGGATGACGTGGAGTTCGTCGTCCTCCTTCAGCCACTTGGTGACCTCGAGGCCCGAAACCTCCGGAAGCTGGATATCCATCAGGATCAGGTCCGGGCGGTATTTGCGCGCGAGATCAAGGGCTTCCATGCCATTCCTGGTCTGGATGGTGGTGTAGCCGGACGCCTCGATGAGGTCCCGGAAGAGCTTCATATTGAGCTCGTTGTCCTCGACAATCATCACTTGCTTGGGCATTGTGCGTCCCTGTTCCTCTCACCGGCCTTGCAACCCTCCGGAAGATCGATACGTTGCGGCAAAGCCGAAATCACCCAGCCTGACCGTTGCCACGTTAGCGGCACTTGGTTGATTAAAAGGTAAATTTCCCGGGGAAGAACGATGAAAAGCCAAAAAGATACACCCGCGACAGCGGAGGCGGAATCAACCGCTGTCGCCATCCTCGGCTGGATCGCCGGCGAACCGGAACTGCTGTCGCGTTTCCTCGCGTTGACCGGGGTCGCGCCCACGGAAGTGCGCAACGCCGTCAACGATCCCGGTTTCCTCGCCGCCCTCGTCGATTTCCTGATGGGACACGAGCCGACGCTTCTCGCCTTCAGCGCGGCGACCGGCGTCACGCCGGAGACGGTCGTGCGCGCCCATGCGATCCTTTCCGGACCATATGGCGACACCGACTTCTGAGTGAATATGCCGGGCGTGCTACCCCGCGCGTCCAGCCTGTGCGTCGTCATGCTTTCTGCCCCGGTTCCTCTTGAGACTCTTCAACTTAAGCATTAATGTCGCGATGTTCAACATTTGTTCCATTCATGCGCACCGCCACACAGCGTTTTCCGGGCTTCTGTCGTGACTGCCTTACCGGGCAGGTGGCCGGTCTACGCCGTTGCCGCGAATGCGGCAGCCCTCGCCTCGTCTATCATGACGAACTCTACGACCTGACGCTCGCCCATATCGACTGCGACGCCTTCTATGCGTCGATCGAGAAACGCGACAATCCGGAGCTTGCCGACAAGCCGGTGATCATCGGCGGCGGAAAGCGCGGCGTCGTCTCGACTGCCTGCTACGTCGCGCGCATTCACGGCGTGCGCTCGGCCATGCCGATGTTCAAGGCGCTGGAGGCCTGTCCGAGCGCCGTCGTCATCAGTCCGGACATGGAAAAATATGTGCGTGTCGGGCGTGAGATACGCACCATGATGCAGGAACTGACGCCGCTCGTCCAGCCGCTCTCCATCGACGAGGCCTTCCTGGAACTGAGGGGCACGGAGCGCCTGCACCACGACCCGCCCGCCCGGGTGCTTGCGCGCTTTGCCGAGCGAGTCGAAAGGGAGGTCGGCATCACCATCTCGATCGGCCTCTCCTATTGCAAGTTCCTCGCCAAGGTCGCCTCGGACATGCGCAAGCCGCGCGGCTTTTCCGTCATCGGCGAAGCGGAGGCGCTCGGCTTCCTGCGGGACAAGTCCGTGCGCCTCATCTGGGGCGTCGGAAAGGCCTTTGCCGAGACGCTGGAGCGCGATGGCATCCGCACCGTCGGCCAGCTCCAGACCATGGAGGAAACCGACCTGATGCGCCGCTACGGCGTCATGGGCAAGCGCCTCTTCAATCTCTCGCGCGGACAGGACGACCGCGAGGTGCATCCGAACGACGCCGCCAAGAGCGTTTCGGCCGAAACCACCTTCTTCGACGACATTGCCGGCTATGACGAGCTGGTGACGCATCTGCGCCGGCTGAGCGAAAAGGTCGCCTCGCGGCTGCGGAAATCCGGCATTGCCGGCTATACGGTCGTGCTCAAACTGAAGACCGCCGACTTCAAGAGCCGCACGCGCAACCGCAAGCTCGAAGACCCGACCATGCTCGCCGACCGGATCTTTCGCACGGGCCTCGACTTACTGCGCAAGGAAGTGGACGGCACGAAGTACCGGCTGATCGGCATCGGCGTCACCGAGCTTACCGATCCCGGCCGCGCCGACCCGCCCGATCTCGTCGATCCCGCCGCGAGCCGCCGCGCGGCGGCGGAAGCGGCGATGAACACGTTGCGCGACAAGTTCGGCAAGGCGAGCGTCGAGACCGGCTATACGTTCGGCAAATCCGGGCCCGAACGCTTTCACGAAAAGTTGACCTTCAAAACTGCCGGAAAAACCGACACCCCCACCGAATAAATCCCGAAGAACCAGCGTTCTGCATTGCATCGGGTTGGCACAGATCGGGGGATCGTGAGCCTTGCATCAAGCCTTCCTTAAAACTGATGCGCTACGCTCCCTTTCGGTTTGTATTGCGTACGGATGGGTTACATGAAGTTTCGCCTCGCGACTGGCATGAGCATATTGGGCCTGATGCTGAGCTGCGCCACCGCGCTCGGCGGAACGCTCGAAGGTCCCCTCCAGATCATGGTCTCGAAGGACCTGCAGGAACTGAAGATCTATGACGGCGGCGTCATCGTCGCCACATCGCGCGTCTCCACCGGCAAGGCCGGCCATTCGACGCCGACCGGCATCTTCTCCATCCTGGAAAAGAAGCGCACGCACTTCTCCAACCTCTATGACAGCGCGCCGATGCCCTTCATGCAGCGGCTGACCTGGTCGGGCATCGCGCTGCACGCCTCCAATAGCGTGCCCTCCTACCCGGCCTCGCATGGCTGCGTGCGCCTGCCGAACGATTTTGCCAAGACGCTGTTCAGCGTCACGCGTCGCGGCGGCCATGTGCTGATCACCGACGGCGAGACGGCGCCGCAGCGTATCGTGCACGCCGCGCTGTTCAAGCCCGTCATCGTCGTGCCGGATACGCCGCTCCTGTCGGAAGCCGGTCTGCGCCCTGCCCTGATCGAAGCCGGTGACAAGAGCGTCGAGGTGGCGATGACCGATCCGAAGCCGGAGATCGTCACGCCCATCGTGCAGAAGACCGAGCAGGACCCGATCCGCATCCTCGTCACGCGCCGCGGCGAGCGCGAAATGCTGGTGGACCTCCAGCGGCTTTTGACCTCGCTCGGCTATGACGCCGGCATTCCCGACGGCCTGCACGGCAAGCAGACGGTGACCGCCATCCGCGCCTTTCAGCTTGCCGAAGGCCTGACGGAGGACGGTATCATCTCGCCGGCGCTCGTCGCCGCCGTCTACGCCAAGGCCGGCAAGGGCACGCCGCCGAACGGCCAGATCCTCGTGCGCCAGAAATTCAAGCCGCTGATCGAGGAGCCGATCACCATCCGCAACCCGGAAATCGCGCTCGGCACGCATTTCCTGCTCGCCCGCGCGGTGGACGCCGACAAGGGCAAGGCCGACTGGTACGGCGTGAGCATGGACAACCAGCTGCCGCAGGGCACGCTGAAACGCCTCGGCATCACCACCGAAGCCGACGCTTCCGCGCCCGACGCGATCACCAGGACGCTCGACCGCCTCGACATCCCGGAAGACATGCGCAACCGCATTTCCGGCATGATGGGCGAAGGCGCCTCGCTCTCCATCTCCGACACGGGCCTCGGCCCCGAAACCGGCGACGGCACGGATTTCATCACCGTGACCCGCAAGGTGCAGAAGGCGGATGCCTCGATCGTGCAGGGCGGCAAGAAGAAGAAGAAAAAGAAGAAGGCGTCCTCGGTCACGGTCGTCAATTAACCCGTGACACACCCCGTCAGGCCGGCCGGGCCAGCAGGCCCGTCGCGAGCACCTTGAACGCTTCCACCGCCTTGGGGAGGACCGCCTTCGGCTCGTCGCTCGCCGCGATCCAGAGCGCCGCGTTGAACGCCATGCTGCTGAGGAGCCTTGCGGCGGCCTCGCCGTTCACCGGCTTCAGCAGTCCCTCCGCGATCAGCCTTTCCACTTTCGCCTGCGTGACTTGCAGGCATTCGCTCTGGCTCGGCCATTGCGACGGGTCGCCCAGCACGGCAGGCCCGTCGAGCAGCACGATGCGCTGCACCTCGGGATCGAGCGCCATCTCGATATAGGCGGCCCCTTCCGCCAGCAGGCCACCCCAATCGTCACCAGCGCGCTCCCCGATCGCCTTGGCGCGCGCCGCCATGTCCGAATCGATCTGATGGACGACCGCGGCCAGAAGCCCGCGCTTGTCGCCGAAGATGTTGTAAAGCGCGCCGCGCGTCAGCCCGACATCCGCGGTCAGTTCGTCCATGGAGGCGGCGGAATAGCCCTTCTTGCCGAAGGCCCTGCGCGCCGCGCCGATCAGCTTGACGCGGTTTTCCTCCATCATCTCGATGCGCCGATTCACGATTTCATCCTTATTTTTGATATACGGACCGTATATTAACTTGACATCGGCGTCATGCGCGCCCAATTTAATATACGCAACGTATACGAAATTACGGCGACTGTGAAGCGACATTGCTCTGCCAGCCGCCCTTACAAAAGAAAGAGAGACCGAAATGACCCAACGCGAAGCAATTTTTCCGGCTGGCCGGCACGCTCTCTATGAAGAGCACGAATATTCGGCGGCCATCAAATCCGGCGACCTCCTGTTCGTTTCCGGCCAGGTCGGCAGCCGGGCCGACGGCACGCCCGAACCCGATTTCGAACAGCAGGTGCGCCTCGCCTTCGAAAACCTCACGGCCACGCTGGCGGCCGCGGGCGCCACGCTCGACGACATCGTCGACGTGACTTCGTTCCACACCGACCCCGAAAAGCAGTTCGACACGATCCTGGCCGTCAAGCACGAGGTCTTCAACACGAAGCCCTACCCGAACTGGACCGCCATCGGCGTCACCTGGCTCGCCGGTTTCGACTTCGAGATCAAGGTGATCGCCCGCATCCCGGCGGCAAAATAACCAGAGTATGTCTTTTCGGGAAAACCGGTTCCCACTTTTCCCTGATAAATTCTAGACCAGCTCCACATCCAGCACGCCCGGTGCGGAGCGCATGGCGGCGGCGATCTCGGGGGAGATGCGGAAGCGCTCGTTGAGCTCGACCTCGATTTCGCGCTGGCCATTGTCCTTGATGACGATGAACGAGACCAGGCCGTCGCCCTTGGTGTTGAGATGGGCGGCGATGGAGCGCAGCGGGCCGGAATCGCGGACATAGACGCGCAGCGCCTTCTGGGTCTGGAGCGATTCTTCCTCCAGCGAGCGCAGCGTCTGGATGCGCAGGCCGATGCCTTCCGGCCGCTCTTCCGCCTGCACGGTCATCACCAGCGATTTGCCGGCCTCCAGCAGGTCGCGGTACTGGTTGAGCATTTCCGAAAACAGCACGGCCTCGAACTGGCCGGACGAATCGGAGAAGGCGACGATGCCCATCTTGTTGCCGGTGCGGGTCTTGCGCTCCTGCTTGGAGGTTACCGTGCCGGCAAGGCGGCCGGCGGTGGCGCCGCGCTTCACGGCGATGGCGAAATCGGCAAAGGTCTGCACCCGCATCTTGGAGAGGATCGGCGCATAGGTGTCGAGCGGGTGGGCCGACAGGAAGAAGCCGAGCACCTGGAACTCGCGGTGCAGCTTTTCGGACGCGAGCCAAGGCGTGTAGGACGGCAGCGTGATCACCTCCGGCCCGGTGGCGGCCCCCATGCCGAAAATGTCGCCCTGGCCGCTGTTCTTGTCTTCCTGCGCGCGCTGCGCATAGCCGAGCATGCGGTCGAGGCCGGCGACCATGGCGGCGCGGTCATGGCCGAAACAATCGAAGGCACCGGCGACGATCAGGCTTTCGAAGACGCGGCGGTTGACGAATTTCGGGTCGATGCGCAGGCAGAAGTCTTCGAGGCTCTTGAACGGCGTGTCGCCGCGCACCTGGACGATGTGCTGCACGGCCGCCTCGCCCACGCCCTTGATGGCGGCGAGCGCGTAGTAGATGCGGTTCTCGCCGGTCTCGAAATGGGCAAACGAGGTCTGCACCGAGGGCGGGATGACCGCGATGGCGAGACGGCCGGCGTCCTGGCGGAAATCGTTGAGCTTGTCCGTGTTGGACATATCGTAGGTCATCGACGCGGCCAAAAACTCGACCGGGTAATGCGCCTTCAGATAGGCCGTCTGGTAGGAAACGATGGCGTAGGCGGCGGCGTGCGACTTGTTGAAGCCGTAGTTCGCGAATTTGGCGAGCAGGTCGAAGATCAGGTCGGACTGCGGCTTCGACACGCCGTTCTTCACGGCGCCCTCGACGAAGCGCGCGCGCTGCTGGTCCATCTCCGCCTTGATCTTCTTGCCCATGGCGCGGCGCAGAAGATCGGCTTCGCCGAGCGAATAACCCGACAGGACCTGGGCGATCTGCATCACCTGTTCCTGGTAGACGATAACGCCCTGCGTCTCCTTGAGGAGATGGTCGATCATCGGGTGGATCGATTCGATCTCCTCCTCGCCATGCTTTCGGGCATTGTAGACCGGGATGTTCTCCATCGGGCCCGGGCGGTAGAGCGCCACGAGCGCGATGATGTCCTCGATGCAGTCGGGCCGCATGCCGATCAGCGCCTTGCGCATGCCGGCACTTTCCACCTGGAACACGCCGACCGTCTCGCCGCGCGACAGCATCTCGTAGGTCGGCTGGTCGTCGAGCGGCAGGCTTTCGAGCTTCACCTCGACATTGCGCTTGCGGATGAAATCGACCGCCGTCTTCAGGACGGTCAGCGTCTTCAGGCCCAGGAAGTCGAATTTGACGAGGCCGGCCTGTTCCACCCATTTCATGTTGAACTGGGTGACCGGCATGTCGGAGCGCGGGTCGCGGTACATCGGCACCAACTGCGACAGCGGCCGGTCGCCGATCACGATGCCGGCGGCGTGCGTCGAGGCGTGGCGGTAGAGGCCTTCGATCTTCTGGGCGATATCGAGCAGGCGCGCGACGACCGGTTCCTTCTCCGCCTCCTCCTGCAACTTCGGCTCTTCCTCGATCGCCTTGGAGAGCGGCGTCGGATTGGCCGGATTGTTCGGCACGAGCTTGCAGATCTTGTCGACCTGGCCGTAGGGCATTTCCAGCACGCGGCCGACGTCGCGCAGCGCGGCACGCGCCTGCAGCGAACCGAAGGTGATGATCTGCGCCACCTGCTCGCGGCCGTATTTCTGCTGCACGTAGCGGATCACCTCTTCGCGGCGATCCTGGCAGAAGTCGATGTCGAAGTCGGGCATCGAGACGCGTTCCGGATTGAGGAAGCGTTCGAAGAGCAACGAGAAGCGCAGCGGATCGACGTCGGTGATCGTCAGCGCATAGGCGACGAGCGAACCCGCGCCCGAACCGCGGCCGGGCCCAACGGGAATATTCTGCTGCTTGGCCCATTTGATGAAGTCGGCAACGATGAGGAAGTAGCCGGGGAACTTCATGCGCTCGATGACGCCGAGCTCGAAATCCAGGCGCTCGCGATAATCCTGCTCGGTATAGCCGGGCGTCAGCCCCAGCAGTTCCATCCGGCTTTCAAGACCCTCCACGGACTGGCGGCGCAGTTCTGCCGACTCCGCACGATCCGCCTCCTCCGGATCGTCCGTCGCCCCCGTGAAGCGCGGCAGGATGGGGCTGCACGTCTTCAGCACGAAGGAGCAGCGCCGGGCGATCTCGACCGTATTCTCCAGGGCCTCCGGCAGGTCGGCAAAGAGCTTTGCCATGTCCTTGCGGCTCTTCAGGTAGTGGTCGGGCGACAGGCGGAAACGGTTGTCGTCCGAGACCATGGCATTGTGCGCCACCGCCATCAGCGCATCATGCGCGTCATAATCATCGGGCGCCGGGAAGAACGGCTCGTTGGTCGCGACCAGCGGCACGTCTTCCGCATAGGCAAGCTCCACCATGCGGCGCTCGTGCTGCTTGTCGTAGCGCCCATGCCGTTGCAGCTCGATATAGAGCCGGTCGCCGAAGACGCGCTTCAGCGCATGAAGCCGCGCCCGCGCGACGGCCGGCTGGCCGGCAAGGAAGGCCATGTCGACCGGACCGCCATGCGCGCCGGTGAGCGCGATCAGCCCGTCCATGCCCTTTTCCAGCCAGCTATAGGCGATGCGGATCGACTGGTTGCCCTCGCCGCCGAGATAGGCGCGGCTGACGATCTCGACGAGACGCGCATAACCGGCATCGGTCGCGGCGAGGAGCACGATCGACGGCAGCTTCACAAGCTGTGCCTGCCCGCCGCGCCGCTCGCCGTCGCCCTCGTCTTCCATGTCGATCGACAGCTGGCAGCCGATCAGCGGCTGGATGCCGTCGCCGATCGCCTTCTGCGAAAATTCAAGCGCCGCGAACAGGTTGTTCGTGTCGGTAATGGCGATCGCCGGCTGCTGGTCGGACAGCGCCTTGCCGATGATCTTCTTGATCGGCAGGGCGCCTTCGAGCAGCGAGAAGGCCGAATGCACGCGCAGATGCACGAATTGCGGCGTCTCGGCCACCGTATCGCCATCCATCTTCCGAGCTTCGTTCGCCATGCCATCTTCCTTCCGGTCAAGGCAGGAAGCTTAAGCGGATTCGCACCCGTCTCGTCCAGAAGGTTATTGCCGTTGCACCCGATTTCCACGCGCGAAGAACGCGGGACGGAAGGCGATCGGCTCGAAGAATGAAATGCGGGCCGTCAGATTCCGAAGAGGATGACGGAGAAGGTGGCGACGAACATGGCCATGGAGGTGAATGCAGCAAGATCGCGAAGAAAATCGGTCATTGTGTCTCCCTTTCCTTTTATGTTTTCATTTTGTTCTATTCCTGTTCTCGTGTCAACTGCTTTCCACAGGCCCTCTGGACCCGCGTTCGAAGGCGCAATATGGTCGCCTCGATCACATGGAGGAAAAGAGATGAAATCGTTGATTGCCGCCCTTCTCGTATCAGTCGCCCTGCCTGCCGCGGCCGGCGCCGCCGACTTTCCGGCCGAGCGCGTCCTGGCCATGGCGAGCGGCGACTGGGACAAGGACGGAACGATCGACCTCGCTCTCATCGCGACGGCGGAGGAGAACAGCGGCGAGGACAGCGGGCTCTATATCTATCTTAACAAGCCGACCGAGGCCCGGCTGTCGCTCGCGCTCTCGCTTCCGAACACGATCTGGGGCAGCCCGCCGATCATGGCCGGCCAGGAGCCGGAACTCGGGGCGCTTGCCAACGGCTCCCTCACGCTGGTGACGAAGAACGAGTCCATCGGCCGGGACCGTTGGCGCCAGACACTGACCATCGCCTACCGCAACTTCGATTTCATCGTCGCGGGTTACACGTTCTCTTCCTACGACACGCTCGACCCGAACGGGGGCAGCGAGTGCGACCTCAACGTTTTGACCGGCAAGGGAAAGGCGCTCGGGCAGCCCTTCAGCGGCAAGGCGCAATTCGTGCTGCTGAAGGACTGGAAGGACGAGATCGCCCGCTCGGCCTGCGGGCTGGACAACTAGCCAGCCGCGAGGCGTGACTCAGGCAAGCTCGCGCACGAGGCCGTCTTCGATCGTCACGCGACGATCCATCAGGGCGGCGAGTTCGTGGTTGTGGGTCGCGATGAGTGCCGCGAGGCCGGACTGGCGGGCAAGCGCTTCCAGCGCCTCGAAGACGTAGCCGGCGGTTTCCGGGTCGAGATTGCCGGTCGGCTCGTCGGCGAGAAGCAGCAGCGGCGCATTGGCGACGGCGCGCGCGATGGCGACGCGCTGCTGCTCGCCGCCGGAGAGTTCCGACGGGCGGTGCTCGGCGCGATGGCCGATGCGCATATAGTCCAGCAGCTGGGCGGCACGCTCGCGCGCCTCCGCCTTGGAGAGGCCGCCGATCAGCTGCGGCATCATGATGTTTTCCAGCGCGCTGAATTCCGGCAGCAGGTGGTGGAACTGGTAGACGAAGCCGATCTCGTTGCGGCGGATCGTCGTGCGCTCCTCGTCGCCAAGGTCGGCGCAGGAATGGCCGTTGACGAAAACCTCGCCGACATCGGGCTTTTCGAGCAGGCCGGCAATGTGCAGCAGGGTCGACTTGCCGGTGCCTGACGGTGCGACGAGCGCGACGGTCTCGCCGCTCCTGAGCGCGAAATCGGCGCCCTTGAGGATCGTCAGCAGGGTTTCGCCCTGGCCGTAGTGCCGTTCGATGCCCCGGAGTTCCAGTGCGTTGCGCGCGTTCATGGCGTTCTGTTCCTATTCGTAGCGCAGGGCCTGGACCGGGTCGAGCTTGGAGGCGCGCCAGGCGGGGAAGATGGTCGCGAGGAACGAAAGCGCCAACGCCATGACGATGACCGTGACCGTCTCGCCGGCATTCATGTCGGCCGGAAGCTGGCTCAGGAAATAGAGTTCCGGGTTGAACAGCGTCGTGCCTGAAATCCAGGAGAAGAACTGGCGGATCGACTCGACGTTCAAACAGACGACGACGCCGAGCAGCACGCCGGCGAAGGTGCCGACGGTGCCGATCGCCGCGCCCGTCATGAAGAAGATGCGCATGATCGCGCCGGACGTGGCGCCCATGGTGCGCAGGATCGCGATGTCGCTGCCCTTGTCCTTCACCAGCATGATGAGGCCGGAGATGATGTTGAGCGCGGCGACGAGCACGATCAGCGTCAGGATCATGAACATGACGTTGCGCTCGACCTGCAGCGCCGAGAAGAAGGTGCGGTTGCGCTGGCGCCAGTCGGTTATGTAGATCTGCCGGCCGGCGGCCGCCTCGATCGGCTGGCGCAACGCGTCGACCGCATCGGGATTGGCGACGAAGAGCTCGATCGACTGCACGATGCCTTCGGCGTTGAAATAGAGCTGTGCCTCTTCGAGCGGCATGTAGATGATCGAGGCGTCGTATTCCGACATGCCGATCTCGAAAATGGCCGAGACGGTGTAGGTCTTGACGCGCGGGTTGACGCCGAGCGGTGTCACGTCGCCTTCGGGGGCGACGAGCGTGATCTGGCCGCCGGCGCTCAGCCCGAGCTGTTCGGCCATGCGCGAGCCGATCGCCACGCCGCTGCCGGAAGCGAAGCCGACGAGGTCGCCTTCCTTGAAGTTGTCGGAGACGGCCTTCATCTTCGCCAGATCATCGGCGCGGATGCCGCGCACCAGCGCGCCCGTGCCGGCCCCGGCGGTACCGGAGGCCAGCGTCTGGCCTTCCACCAGCGGGATCGCCATCGTGACGCCCGCAACGGCGGAAAGGCGCTCGGCGAGTGCGGCATAGTCGTTCAGCGGCGTATCGATCGGCTGGATGATCATGTGGCCGTTGATGCCGAGGATGCGCGAGATCAGCTCCGTGCGAAAGCCGTTCATGACGGCCATGACGATGATGAGTGTCGCGACCCCCAGCATGATGCCGATGAAGGAGAAGCCGGCGATGACCGAGATGAAGGCTTCCTTGCGCCGGGAGCGCAGGTAGCGCCAGGCGACCATCCGCTCGAAAGCGGAGAACGGGCGGTTTTTCGTATAGGCCTGAGCCCCGGTTGCAGATGCACCGCTCGCTGCGTCAGCCATGGTCCCTCCCGTTGCCCCCGCCGCCTGCGGGCATCAATTGCCGGACGTCAGGCGGTTGATCGCCGCCTCGATGGTCAGCGTCTCGCGTTCGCCGGTCTTGCGATCCTTGATCTCGACCTCGCCGTTTGCGACGCCGCGCGGGCCGCCAATGACCTGCACCGGCGCGCCGATGAGGTCGGCGGTGGCGAATTTGGCGCCTGCCCGCTCGTCCTTGTCGTCATAGAGCACGTCGATGCCGGCCTTCAGGAGTTCGGCATAGATCTTTTCGCAGGCGGCGTCGCAGGCCGCGTCGCCGGACTTCATGTTGATGACGATCGCCTCGAAGGGCGCCACCGCCTTCGGCCAGATGATGCCGTTCTCGTCATGCGAAGCTTCGATGATCGCCGGCACGAGGCGCGTCGGGCCGATGCCGTAGGAGCCCATGTGCACGATGTGCTCCTTGCCGTCCGGGCCCTGCACCTTGGCGCCCATGGCTTCGGAATATTTCGTGCCGAAATAGAAGATATGGCCGACCTCGATGCCGCGGGCGGACAGGCGCTCGCCTTCCGCGATCGCGTCGAAGGCGGCCGCATCATGCATTTCCGACGTCGCGGCATAGCGCGAGGTCCACTTGTCGAAGATCGCCTTGAGGCCGGCAACGTCCTCGAAGTTGGTGTCTACGCCGGGAACGTCGAAGTTCAAGAAATCCTTGTGGCAGAAGACTTCCGACTCGCCGGTATCGGCGAGAATGATGAATTCATGGCTGAGATTGCCGCCGATCGGGCCGGTATCGGCACGCATCGGAATGGCGCGCAGGCCCATGCGCGAGAAGGTGCGCAGATAGGCCGCGAACATGCGGTTATAAGCGTGCTCCGCGCCCTCGCGGTTGAGATCGAAGGAATAGGCGTCCTTCATCAGGAACTCGCGCGAACGCATGGTGCCGAAGCGCGGACGGATCTCGTCGCGGAACTTCAGCTGGATATGATAGAGGTTGAGCGGCAGGTCCTTGTAGGATTTCACGTAGGACCGGAAGACGTCCGTGATCATTTCCTCGTTGGTGGGACCGTAGAGCATCGGACGCTCCTGGCGGTCCTTGATGCGCAGCATCTCCTTGCCATAGGCGTCGTAGCGGCCGCTTTCCTGCCAGAGCTCGGCGGATTGCAGCGTCGGCATCAGAAGCTCGACGGCGCCTGCGCGGTTCTGCTCCTCGCGGATGATGGCGTTCACCTTGTCCAGCACCCGCTTGCCCAGCGGCAGCCAGGTATAGATGCCCTGGGACTGTTGCTTGACCATGCCCGCACGCAGCATCAGCCGGTGCGAGACGATCTCGGCTTCCTTGGGGTTTTCCTTGAGGATGGGCAGGAAGAAACGGGAAAGGCGCATATCGGGTTCCGGGAGTGACTGATCCGCCCTATTCGGGGAATCGGGCAAAATGACGTTGATTTTGATGCGTTCATAAACGCTTCGCCGAAGGAAGGGAACCCGGCAGGCCCAGCCGGCCCATCGCGGCGGCGCGCTGTCCACCGCCGTTGACGGAGCGGGCAAATGTGGCGGAAAAATGGGGGCGTCAATAACAGAATTTGCCCATGCGTTGTCAATCGAAAAATTTTATTCCAGTGTAGCAAAAATGCAAAAAAAGCGGATGACAACGCCTAAGCTTTGGGCTAGTTTCAGGCCACAAAACAGGCAGGAAGTACAAATTCTTGCCATTTCGCGGTCAAGTCTTGGGAGGATCAGATCTTAGGCGCGCGTAGACGCTGCCACCGCACAACGGATAAAGATCACGCGATACCTGTAAAACAAGGCTTTCAGCCTTGTTTTTTTTTGCCTTTTGCCAAGCCGGCCCTCCCTCTGACAAATTCGTTCGCAAGGTCCATGCGTCAAAGACGCACACGCCGCGCGCCTGCGACACTCCGCCTCACGCGAGGTAAGGCAAATTGCTCCGCCGAGCGCCCAAAGGGGCACTCATGCGCCGTTTTCGCGGTGAATTATGACGGAGGGCAAAGGAAGACTTTTCCAGAACGCCCCGGAAGACGCGGAATGCCTTGCTTCAGGCCCTTGAAGGAGCATTAACCTTTGTGGCGCGCGCCTACTTAAAATCCGGCATGAATTGCGGGATGGAGTCGATGCCATAGCCGAGCCGCACCGACAGGACGTACCAACAGGCGTAGACCACGGCGGAGGCGATCGTCGTGACCAGCATCACGCGGCCGCCGCGGAAGCGCGCCGGGGCGCTCTCCACCGTGCCGGGCACCACTTCCTCGGCTTCGGCCTGCGTCTTCAGCCCGAAGGGCAGCACGGCAAAGAGCGTCATCCACCAGACGATGAAATAAACGGCGAAGTAGGAAAACCACTGCATGGATGAGACCCTCGTGCGACAGCGGGTCTTTTACGCCGGTCCGGCCGCAAGTTCAAACGGCGCGAGGGCGGCGTGCTGTCACACCTCTTCGAGTTCGACCAGCGTGCCGAAAAAGTCCTTGGGATGCAGGAAGGGCACCGGCTTGCCATCCCGCATCATCCAATCCCTCGAGAAAATCACACCTTCGTCAGGAACACCGTGACCACGGGCTTCTTGCCCCAGATCTCGTTTGCCGTGGAGCGCACGGCGCGGCGCACGGCTTCGCGCACCATTTCCAGGTCCTTGCGGCGGGCGCGCGGGATGCTTTCGACGGCGCCGAGCACGGCGTCGTAGAGCGTGTCGCCCATGTCCTCGCCCTCGTCGTCGAACTGCGGCAGGCCGAAGGGCTCGACTTCCGGATCGCCCATGAAGTCGAAGCGGCTGTCGAGCAGGATGCTGACGGCGACATGGCCGACGAAGGCGAGCTTGCGGCGGTCGCCGATGCCCATTTCCTCGTAGTCGCCGATGAGGTTGCCATCCTTGAAGATGCGGCCGAAGGGGGCGTGGTCGACGACCTCGGGCACACCGGGGGCGAGCTTCAGGACATCGCCATTGCGCACGCGCGGCACTTGCGCGATGCCGGACTGTTCGGCGAGCTCCGCATGGGCCGTCAGGTGTGCGGCCTCGCCATGCACGGGCACGACCATACTGGGGCGCGTCCAGCCGTACATCTGCTGCAATTCATGCCGGCGCGGGTGGCCGGAGACATGCACCAGCGCCTCGCTGTCGGTAATCACGTTGATGCCCTGGTCGACCAGGCCGTTCTTGATGTCGTTGATCGCCTTCTCGTTGCCGGGAATGGCGCGCGAGGAGAAGATGATCGTGTCGCCATCCGTGAAGGCGACGTTGCGCATCTCGTCGCGGGCGATCTTGGCCAGCGCCGCGCGCGGTTCGCCCTGGCTGCCGGTGAGGATGACGACGACCTTGTCGCGCGGGATATAGCCGAACTCGTCTTCCGCGATGAAGGGTTTCAGGCCCTCCATGAGGCCGATGTCGCGTGCGACATTCGTCACGCGCTTCATGGAACTGCCGAGCAGCAGCACCTCGCGACCGGCGGCCTCGGCCGCCTGCGCAATGGAGCGGATGCGGCCGACATTGGACGAGAAGGTGGTGATGCCCACCCTGCCCTCGGCGCTCTCGATGATCTTTGTCAGGCTTTCCGACACTTCGCGCTCGGAGGGCGACACGCCGTCACGTAGCGCGTTCGTGCTGTCGCAGATCAGCGCCAGCACGCCCTCGTCGCCGAGCTTGCGGAAGCGCGTCTCGTCGGTCAGCGGCCCGAGCGACGGATCGAGGTCGATCTTCCAGTCGCCGGTATGGATGACGGTGCCGAGCGGCGTCCTGATCGCCAGCGACATCGGTTCCGGGATGGAATGGTTGACGCCGATCGCCTCGATTTCGAACGGGCCGACATTGATGCGATCGCCCTGCTTGAAGATCGTCACCGGGATTTCGGTGCGGCTGCGCTCGTAGTCGCGCTTGGCTTCCAGCATGCCGGCCGTAAACGGCGAGGCATAGACCGGCACGTTGAGGCCAGGCCACAGCTCGTTCAGCGCGCCGTAATGGTCTTCGTGCGCGTGGGTGATGATGATGCCCTTGAGCTTCTCGCGTTCCTTGGCGAGGAAGCGGATATCGGGCAGCACGAGATCGACGCCCGGCAGGTCCGGCCCCGGGAAGGTGACGCCGCAATCGACCATGATCCACTGGCGGTTCGTCTTCGGGCCATAGCCGTAGAGCGCGAGGTTCATACCGATTTCGCCGACGCCGCCAAGCGGCAGGAATACCAGTTCGTCTTCTTTTGCCATCGGGTTCAAAAAGTCCTATCCAAAAAACACGTCGCCGGCCGCGATCAGTCGCGCGCCGCCATCATCCGTCTCCAGTTTCAGGAGACCTGTATCATCAATTCCGGCGAAGCGCCCGGAAATCGAACGGTCGGGAAGGTTGACCGTTATGTTTTCCCCGATGCCGCCGGCCACCTGTTTCCAGCGTTCCATGATGGCCGAGATCCCCCGTCCGGCGTCCCACAGCGACAGCGTTTCGGCCATCGACTGGAAGAGATAGGCGAACAATTCGTCAGGGGAAGCGGCGGCGCCGAAATCACGCAGGGTGGCGACCGGATAGAGGCCCGCATCGGGCGCCACGGCGACATTGATGCCGATGCCGATCGCCAGTCCATGCCGGCCATCGGGCAGCGTCTCCCCCTCGATGAGGATGCCGCAGACCTTGCGGCGGTCGACCAGAATGTCGTTCGGCCACTTGATCAGCACGTCGGGTGCCGCGAGCGGCATGATGCGGCTGACGGCGGCCTGCACGGCGACCGCGACGGCGAGCGGCAGGGAGCCGAGGCGTTCCATCGGCGCCGGATCGACCAGCATCAGCGAGGCGTAGAGATTGCCCGGCTCGGAAAACCAGGCCCGCCCGCGCCGGCCGCGCCCGCCCGTCTGGCGTTCGGCGGTGATCCAGAGACCGGAAAGCGCGCCCTTTCGGGCGCGCTCCAGGCATTCCGTATTGGTCGAGCCGACCTCGGCGAGCGCCTCGTGCCGGAAATCGTCGAGCGACAACGGCCGAGGATTTTCGGAGCCGCTCAAAAGAAGGTCCGCGCCGCGGCTTCGGCGGCAGCGCCGATCGGGCCGCCGATCAGCACGTAGCCGACGACGAACAGGCCGGAGAGCCCGAAGACCAGCTTCAGTTCGCCGGCGGTGCGGGCGAACTCACCGGTCGCCTCGTCGAACCACATCACCTTGATGATGCGCAGATAGTAATAGGCGCCGACGACCGATGCGAGCACGCCGATGATGGCGAGCGCATAGAGATGCGCTTCGATCGCCGCCATGAAGACGAAGTATTTTGCGAAGAAGCCTGCCATCGGCGGGATGCCGGCGAGCGAGAACATCAGGATCGTCAGCACCGTCGCCATGAAGGGGTTGGTCGAGGAGAGGCCGGCGAGATCGTCGATATTCTCGACATTGCCGCCTTCCTTGCGGCGCATCGCCAGGATGCAGGCGAAGGTGCCGAGCGTCATGACCATGTAGATCAGCATGTAGAGCGCCACGCCGCGCACACCGGCCATGGAGCCGGCGGCAAGGCCAACCAGCGCATAACCCATATGGCCGATCGAGGAATAGGCCATCAGGCGCTTGATGTTGCGCTGGCCGATGGCGGCAAACGAGCCGAGCAGCATGGAGGCGATCGAGATGAAGACGATGACCTGCTGCCAATCGGCGACGACAGGCTCGAAGGCCTCGATGACGATGCGCACCAGCATGGCCATGGCGGCAACCTTGGGGGCTGCCGCGAAGAAGGCCGTGACGGGGGTCGGCGCGCCTTCATAGACGTCCGGCGTCCACATGTGGAACGGCACGGCGGAGATCTTGAAGGCAAGGCCGGCGAGGATGAAGACCAGGCCGAAGACGAGGCCGAGCGAACGGCCTTCGGCGGTCAGCGCTGCCGCGATTTCCTGGAAACCGATATGGCCCGTAAAACCGTAGACCAGCGACATGCCGTAGAGCAGCATGCCGGAGGAGAGCGCGCCGAGCACGAAGTATTTGAGGCCGGCTTCCGTCGAGCGCAGGCTGTCGCGGTTGATCGCGGCGACGACGTAGAGCGCCAGCGACTGGAGTTCCAGCGCGAGGTAGAGCGACAGCAGGCTGTTGGCCGAGATCATCAGCAGCATGCCGAGCGTCGACAGAACGATGAGGACCGGGAACTCGAAGCGATCAAGCTGTTCCGAGCGGGCGTGGCCGACGGTCATCACCATGGCGGTGATGGAGCCGATCAGCGCCAGCACCTTCATGAACTTGGCGAAGGCATCGGAGACGAAGGCGCCGCCATAGGCCTGGCCCTCGCCGGTGGCGAGCACCAGCCAGAGGCCGGAGATGATCAGCAGCGCGACGGCAAGCCCGATGACGGTGGTGCCCGAGCGTTCGCCGGAGAAGACACCGATCATCAGCAGGGCCAGGGCGCCGACGGCGAGGATGATCTCCGGCAGCGAGAGCTGAAGGCTGGCGAGGATTGTATCAGCGGTCATATCGTCAGGTCCCGTCGTCAGTTCGCCGTGAGCGCAACGGATTGCGCCGCCTGCAGAGCCGCGGAGTAGTTGTTGAGCAGCGCGTCGACCGAGGCCGCCGTCGCATCGAACACCGGCGCCGGATAGACGCCGTAGAAGATCGTGAGGATCACGAGCGGATAGAGCAGCAGCTTTTCGCGTAGATCGAGATCGAGCAGCGACTTCAGGCTTTCCTTCTCGAGCGCACCGAAGATCACCCGGCGGTAGAGCCAGAGCGCGTAGGAAGCCGACAGGATGACGCCCGTCGTGGCGAAGAAGGCGACCCAGGTGTTGGCGCGGAAGACGCCGACCAGCGTCATGATTTCGCCGACGAAGCCCGAGGTGCCAGGCAGGCCGACATTCGCCATGGTGAGGATCATGAAGGCGACGGCGTATTTCGGCATGTTGTTGACGAGGCCGCCATAGGCGGAGATCTCGCGGGTGTGCAGCCGGTCATAGACGACACCGACGCAGAGGAAGAGCGCGCCGGAGACGATGCCGTGCGACAGCATCTGGAAGATGGCGCCCTGGAGACCCTGCACGTTTGCCGCGAAGATGCCCATGGTGACGTAGCCCATGTGGGCGACCGACGAATAGGCGATCAGCTTCTTGATGTCGTCCTGCATCAGCGCCACCAGCGAGGTGTAGATGATGGCGATGACCGACAGCGCGAAGACGAAGGGCGCGAAATAGTCGGAGGCCAGCGGGAACATGGCGAGCGAGAAGCGGATGAAACCGTAGCCGCCAAGCTTTAGCAGCACGCCGGCCAGGATGACAGAGCCCGCCGTCGGCGCCTGGACGTGCGCATCCGGAAGCCAAGTGTGCACCGGCCACATCGGCATCTTCACCGCGAAGGAGGCGAAGAAGGCGAGCCACAGCCAGGTCTGCATATGCGGCGGGAAGTTGTAGGCGAGGAGTTCCGTGATGTCCGTCGTGCCGGCCTGCCAGTACATCGCCATGATAGCGAGCAGCATCAGCACCGAGCCGAGCAGCGTGTAGAGGAAGAACTTGTAGGAGGCGTAGACGCGATCCTTGCCGCCCCACACGCCGATGATGATGAACATCGGAATGAGGCCGGCTTCGAAGAACACGTAGAACAGCACGATATCGAGCGACACGAAAACGCCGACCATGAACACTTCCAGAAGCAGGAAGGCGATCATGTATTCGCGCAGGCGATTTTCGATCGAATGCCAGCTCGCGAGCACGCAGAACGGCATCAGGAAGGTCGACAGGATGACGAACAGCATGGAGATGCCGTCGACGCCCAGATGGTAGGAAATGCCGGTGCCGAGCCAGTCGGCCTTCTCGACCATCTGGAAGCCCGGATTCGCATTGTCGAAGCCGATCCAGATGAAGAGCGAGAGGACGAAGGTGAAGACCGTCGTCAGAAGCGAGACATTCAGGATGTTGCGGCGGCCATAGGGGCTGTCCTCGCGGGTCAGCAGCAGAAGCGCCACGCCGACGAGCGGGAGAAAGGTGACCGCTGAAAGAATGGGCCAATCGGTCATCAGAGGGAGCTCCCGAGCATCATCCAGGTGACGAGTGCTGCAATACCCAGCAACATCGCGAATGCGTAGTGATAGAGGTAACCGGTCTGAAGGCGCACGACACGATCCGTGACGTCCATGACGCGGGCGGCGATGCCGTTCGGGCCGAGGCCGTCGATGACGGTGCCGTCACCCTTCTTCCAGAGGAACTTGCCGAGCCGCATGGCGGGACGGACGAAGAGGAAGTCGTACAGTTCGTCGAAGTACCACTTGTTGAGCAGGAACTGGTAGAGCCCGCGATGCTGCTCGGCGAGGTATTTCGGCGTTTCCGGCGAGCGGATGTACATGTACCAGGCGGTGACGAAACCGATGGCCATGGCGGCAAACGGGCTCCACTTCACCCAGAGGGGGACGTGGTGGTACTCGTTGACCAGCTCGTTTTCCGGCAGCGTGAACAGCGCGCCCTGCCAGAATTCGCCATAGTGGTGGCCGAAGAAATATTCGACGAAGATCACGCCCGCGACGACCGCGCCGGTTGCCAGCAGGTAGAGCGGGATCAGCATCACGGCCGGCGATTCGTGCACATGGTGCATGACGTCGGCGGAGGCGCGCGGCTTGCCGAAGAAGGTCATGAAGGCCAGGCGCCAGGAGTAGAAGCTGGTGAAGAGTGCCGCGATGACCAGCAGCACGAAGGCGAAGCCGGCGACGGGGCTGTGCGAGGCGAAGGTCGATTCGATGATCGCGTCCTTCGAGAAGAAGCCGGCGAAGCCGATGACCGTGCCCGGGATGCCGACGCCGGTCAGCGCCAGCGTGCCGATCGTCATCATCCAGAAGGTGATCGGGATGTGTTTGCGCAGACCACCCATGTAGCGCATATCCTGCTCGCCATCGACGGCGTGGATGACGGAGCCGGCGCCAAGGAACAACAGCGCCTTGAAGAAGGCGTGCGTGAAGAGGTGGAATATCGCCGCACCGTAAGCGCCGATGCCGAGCGCCACGAACATGTAGCCGAGCTGCGAGCAGGTGGAATAGGCGATGACGCGCTTGATGTCGTTCTGCACGAGGCCGACGGTCGCCGCGAAGAAGGCGGTGATCGCGCCGACGAGCGTCACGACCATGAGGGCGGTGTGCGACAATTCGAACAGCGGCGACATGCGGGCGACAAGGAAGACGCCGGCCGTGACCATGGTTGCGGCATGGATGAGGGCCGAAACCGGGGTCGGGCCTTCCATGGCGTCCGGCAGCCAGGTGTGCAGCAGGAACTGCGCCGACTTGCCCATCGCGCCCATGAAGAGCAGCAGGCAGGTGGCGGTCAGCGCCTGCGACTTGTCGAGCGTCATGCCGAAGAGGTTGATGACGGGCGCAGTGGCGTCCGCAGCACCTTCAGCCGGCAGGTAGGTGGCGGCGGTCGCAAAAATCGTCTCGAAGTTGATCGAGCCGAACAGCACGAAGATCGAGAAGATGCCGAGCGCGAAGCCGAAGTCGCCGACGCGGTTGACGATGAAGGCCTTCATGGCGGCGGCGCAGGCGGACGGCTTCTTGTACCAGAAGCCGATCAGCAGGTAGGACGCGAGACCCACGCCTTCCCAGCCGAAGAACATCTGGAGAAGATTGTCCGACGTCACCAGCATGAGCATGGCGAAGGTGAAGAGCGAGAGATAGGCGAAAAACCGCGGCCGGTGATGGTCGTGGTGCATGTAGCCGATGGAGTAGATATGTACGAGCGTCGAGACCGAATTGACGACGACGAGCATGACGGCCGTCAGCGTATCGACGCGGAACGCCCATTCGACATCGAAGCCGCCGGACTGGATCCAGCGCAGCACGCTGACCTTGACCATCTCCGTCTCGCCCATGGCGACGTCGAAGAAGACGATCCACGACAGGACTGCGGCCAGGATCATGAAGCCGGAGGTGACGTATTCGGACGCCTTGGCGCCGATCGCATTGCCGCCGATGCCGGCGATGAGGAAGCCGATCAGGGGAAGGAAGACGATTGCCTTGATGATGGTATCCATGACCCGATCAGCCCTTCATCATATTGACGTCTTCGACGGCGATCGAACCGCGGTTGCGGTAGAAGACGACGAGAATTGCAAGACCGATAGCCGCTTCAGCAGCCGCAACGGTCAGAATGAACAGCGCGAAGACCTGGCCGACGATATCGTTCAGGAAGGCCGAGAACGCGACCATGTTGATGTTGACCGCTAGCAGGATGAGCTCGATCGACATCAGGATGACGATGACGTTCTTCCGGTTCAGGAAGATGCCGAAGACGCCGAGGGTGAAGAGGATGGCGCTGACGGTGAGATAGTGGGAAATACCGATTTCCATTTTGCTTTTCCTTGGTCCCGCGCTGCCTCAGATGCCCTGGCCGGGCTTCACCTTGACGACCTCGACGGCGGTTTCCGGCGTGCGGGCAACCTGCTGCGAGATGTTCTGGCGTTTGATGTTCGGCTTGTGGCGCAACGTCAGCACGATCGCGCCGATCATGGCGACGAGCAGCACGAGGCCGGCGATCTGGAAGAAATAGACGTAGTGCGTGTAGAGCACGTCGCCGAGGGCTGCCGTGTTCGTCCGCTCGGAGACCGGCGGGATCGGCATCGATATGTTCTTGGCGATCTCCGGCGCAAAGGTCGAGCCGCCCACAACAATGATCAGCTCCGCCGCAAGAATGAGGCCGATCAGCGCGCCGACCGGCGCATATTCCAGCGCCCCTGTCCGCAATTCGGCAAAGTCGATGTCGAGCATCATCACGACGAAGAGGAAGAGAACCGCGACTGCGCCGACATAGACGACCAGCAGGATCATCGCCAGGAATTCGGCGCCCGTCAGCAGGAACAGGCCTGCCGAGTTGAAGAAGGTGAGGATCAGGAACAGCACGGAATAGACCGGATTCCTGGACGAGATCACCATGAAGGCGGACGCCACCGCCACGAAGGCGAAGAGATAGAAGAATAGAGCCTGGAGACCCATTTTGGTGCCTTTTCGTCTTCCCCGAAGAAGGTCCCCCTTCCCCGTCGAAGCCTGACGACCACTCGTCAGGCACTTACGTTCATCTTGCCTTTCCGCCGATCAGCGGTAAGGCGAATCCATCGCGATGTTGCGGGCGATTTCCCGCTCCCAGCGATCGCCGTTTTCGAGCAGCTTCTGCTTGTCGTAGTAGAGCTCCTCGCGCGTCTCGGTCGCGAATTCGAAGTTCGGACCTTCGACGATGGCGTCGACCGGGCAGGCTTCCTGGCAGAAGCCGCAATAAATGCACTTCACCATGTCGATATCGTAACGCACCGTGCGGCGCGTGCCGTCGTTGCGGCGCGGACCCGCCTCGATGGTGATGGCCTGGGCAGGACAGATCGCCTCGCACAGCTTGCAGGCAATGCAGCGCTCTTCGCCGTTCGGGTAACGGCGCAGCGCATGCTCACCACGAAAGCGCGGGGAGACCGGACCCTTTTCGAAGGGATAGTTCACCGTCGCCTTCGGGCGGAAGAAGTAGCGCATCGACAGGAAGAAGGCGGCCACGAATTCCTTGAGGAACAGCGAATTTACGGCTTGTGAGATACTAGCCATTTCAAGCTCCAATGCTGCTGAGGGTCGGGGCGGTCCTCATGCGGACCAGCCCGTGAGCTTCAGCACGAATGCAACGATGACCACCATGGCGAGCGAGATCGGAAGGAAAACCTTCCAGCCCAGACGCATGAGCTGGTCGTAGCGGTAGCGCGGCACGAAGGCCTTCACCATCGCGAACATGAAGAAGACGAAGGAGGCCTTGAGCACGAACCAGATGATGCCCGGGACCCAATTGAGGAACCAGACGTCGACCGGGGGCAGCCAGCCGCCGAGGAAGAGGATCGTCGTCAGCGCGCACATCAGGCAGATGGCGGCATATTCACCGAGCATGAACATCATGTACGGGGTCGAGCCGTATTCCACCATGAAGCCGGCGACGAGTTCGGATTCGGCTTCCGGAAGGTCGAAGGGCGGGCGGTTCGTTTCGGCCAGCGCCGAGATGAAGAACACCACGAACATCGGGAAGAGCGCCAGCCAGTGCCAATCCAGGAAAGAACCTGGCAGGCCGATCATCGTGCCGATGCCGTCGCGCTGCGAATTGACGATGTCCGTCAGATTCAGCGAGCCGACGCAGAGCAGCACGGTGACGATGACAAAACCGATCGAGACTTCGTAGGAGACCATCTGTGCGGCGGAGCGCAGCGCACCGAGGAACGGGTACTTCGAGTTCGAAGCCCAGCCGCCCATGATGATGCCATACACTTCGAGAGACGAGATCGCGAAGATGTAGAGGATGCCGACATTGATGTTGGCGATGACCCAGCCGTCGTTCAGCGGCACGACCGCCCAGGTGGCGAGCGCCAGCGTCACCGAGACGAGCGGGGCGAGCAGGAAGATCACCTTGTTGGCGGTCGCCGGGATCACCGGCTCCTTGAAGACGAACTTCAGAAGGTCGGCGAAGGACTGGAACAGGCCCCAGGGGCCGACGACGTTCGGGCCGCGGCGCAGCTGTACGGCGGCCCAGATCTTGCGGTCGGCGAGAAGCACGTAGGCGATGAAGACCAGCAGCGCGACCAGCAGCAGGAGCGACTGGGCCACCATGATCAGGCCAGGCCAAACGTAGGTCGAAATGAAAGCGTCCATAACGTCTTATTCCTTCGCGCTCATTCCGCCGCGGCTTTGAAATTGTTGCGGGCCAGCGCAGAGCACTCGGCCATGACCGCGGAGGCGCGCGCTATCGGGTTCGTCAAATAGAAGTCTTTGATCGGAGACGCAAACCCGGAATTCGCCATCGTCCCGCCTTTTTTCGCAAGTGCGGAAAGATCGGCGCTATCGCCCGTCGCAATCTCGTCGACTGCGGCAAAATGCGGGTGTGCGGCGTGGAGTTTCGCGCGCAGCTGCACGAGCGAATCGAAGGGCAGCTTGCTTCCGAGCACGTCGGACAGTGCACGCAGGATCGCCCAGTCCTCGCGGGCGTCGCCCGGCGCGAAGCCGGCGCGGTTGCCCACCTGGACGCGGCCTTCGGTGTTGACCCAGGTGCCCGACTTCTCGGTATAGGTCGCGCCCGGCAGGATGACGTCAGCGACATGCGCCGCGTTGTCGCCATGCGAGCCGATATAGACGGTGAAGGCGGTCTTCCTGGCAAAATCCATTTCGTCGGCGCCGAGCAGGAAGAGCACGTCCGTGCCATCAAGCATGTCGGCTGCGACCTTGCCGCCGTCGCCCGGCACGAAGCCGAGGTCGAGGCCGCCGACGCGGGACGCCGCGGTGTGCAGAACGGCGAGGCCGTTCCAGTCCGCCTTCACCGCGCCGACGCTTTCGGCGAGCTTCGTGACGGCCGAAAGGACGGCGAGGCCATCGGCGCGCGACAGCGCACCCTGACCGATGATGATCATCGGACGCTCGGCCTTCTTCAGCTTGGCGGCGAACTTGACAGAGCCGTCGATGAGGCCGGAGAGCGTGTCCGTGCCGGCGCCGAGATATTCGTAGCCGTAGCGCAGCTCGCCCTGTTCGCCGATCACGCCGATCGGGAAATTGTCCATCCGCCAGCGCTTGCGGATGCGGGCGTTGAGCACGGCCGCCTCGAAGCGCGGATTGGAGCCGACGATCAGCAGCGCATCGGCCTGTTCGATGCCTTCGATGGTCGGGTTGAAGAGGTAGCTGGCGCGGCCGAGCGACGGATCGAGCGTGGAGCCGTCCTGGCGGCAGTCGATATTGCTCGAGCCGAGCGCGGTCATCAGTTCGCGCAGCGCAAACATTTCCTCGACGGAGGCAAGGTCGCCGGCGATCGCGCCGATGCGGTCACCGGACGTGCCGGCAACGGCGGTCTTGATGGCGCCGAAAGCCTCTGCCCAGGTGGCGGGCTGGAGGCGGCCGTCCTTGCGGACGTACGGACGGTCGAGCCGCTGGGTCTTCAGGCCGTCCCAGATGAAGCGGGTCTTGTCGGAGATCCACTCTTCGTTGATCTCTTCATTGACGCGCGGCAGGATGCGCATGACTTCGCGCCCACGGGTATCGACGCGGATCGCCGAGCCGACGGCGTCCATGACGTCGATCGATTCGGTCTTGTTCAGTTCCCACGGACGGGCCGTGAAGGCGAACGGCTTGGAGGTCAGCGCGCCGACCGGGCAGAGGTCGACCACGTTGCCCTGAAGCTCGGAGGTCATCGCCTGTTCGAGATAGGTGGTGATCTCGGCATCTTCACCGCGGCCGATCAGGCCGAGCTCGGTGATGCCGGCGACTTCCGTCGTGAACCGAACGCAGCGCGTGCAGTGGATGCAGCGGTTCATGATCGTCTTGACGAGCGGGCCGATATACTTGTCCTCGACCGCGCGCTTGTTTTCCTGGTAGCGCGAACTGTCGATGCCGAAGGCCATCGCCTGGTCCTGCAGGTCGCATTCGCCGCCCTGGTCGCAGATCGGGCAGTCGAGCGGGTGGTTGATGAGCAGGAACTCCATCACCCCTTCGCGCGCCTTCTTGACCATCGGCGTGGTGGTGAAGACTTCCGGCGGCTCGCCGTTCGGGCCGGGACGCAGGTCCCGTACGCTCATGGCGCAGGAGGCCGCCGGCTTCGGCGGGCCGCCCTTCACCTCGACGAGGCACATGCGGCAGTTGCCGGCAACCGACAGCCGCTCGTGGAAACAGAAGCGCGGAACTTCGGCGCCCGCATCCTCGCACGCCTGAAGCAGCGTGAAGTGATCCGGCACTTCGATTTCTTTTCCGTCGACTTTCAGCTTTGCCATATCTCAATTCCCGCTTTTGACGCAGTCGCTGCGTCTTGCCAGCGCCATTCTCTCCAGCCGTTGTTTGGGCGCTCTGCCCGTCCCTTCGGCCTTTGTTCCGTTTCGCCAGTTCCGGCGGAGCCTAGCCCCTGCCCTTCGCCAGCGCCTTTGCCTGCTCCACCCAACGATCGCGGGCAATGCGCCCGGCGAACCCGAGTTCGGCTTCAATCCTCGCAACATCCTCGGCCTTCAGGGCCGCGATGTCGGCGTAACGCCGGAAGCCCATGCCGTTCAGCACCTGCTCCAGTTTCGGCCCGATGCCCGAAATCACCTTCAGGTCATCCACCTTGGCGGCTTTGGCGGCCGGCGCCTTGCGCGCGGGCTTCGCTTCCACCGTCTTCGGCGTCGCGCTTTCGCGCGCCACCTTGATCTTGCGTTCCGGCGCCGGCTCCTCCGCCTTTGCCGTGACGTCGATCGCCTCGTCGAGCGCCACCTTCGCCCGCTCCGTCGCCGTCTGCATCGCCCCCAGCATCAACCCGGCCATCTGGCCCGCAATGCTGAAACCGATCGCCGTCGTGGCAGCCATTGCCGCCACCGGATGGGCCATCAGCGGATGCAGCGGCACGCCCGGCATCTCCTTCAGCCACGGCGCCAGACCGAAAGGGTCGTCGCCGGCGGCTGGCGCCGGCTGAACCCTGGTTGCATTCGCATCCTGTCCTGCCGGCTTCGTCATCGCCTTTACTCCGCTGCTTCAAGCACGGCGCCATGCGCCGTGGCGTTTGCCGTATACTTGTCGATACGCGCCTCGATCTCCGGGCGGAAATTGCGGATGAGGCCCTGGATCGGCCAGGCCGCCGCATCGCCGAGCGCGCAGATCGTGTGGCCTTCGATCTGCTTCGTCACGTCGAACAGCATGTCGATTTCGCGCTTCTGCGCATTGCCCGTCACCATGCGCTGCATGACGCGCATCATCCAGCCGGTGCCTTCGCGGCACGGCGTGCACTGGCCGCAGCTCTCGTGCTTGAAGAAGGCCGAGATGCGCCAGATCGCCTTGATGATGTCGGTCGAGCGATCCATGACGATCATGCCGCCCGTGCCGAAAGAGGACTTCACCTCGCGCAGGCCGTCGAAGTCGAGCGTGACATTCATCATGTCCTCGCCCTTGACGACCGGGCAGGATGCGCCGCCCGGGATGACGGCGAGAAGATTGTCCCAGCCGCCGCGGATGCCGCCGCCGTGCTTTTCGACCATCTCCTTGAACGAGATGCCCATGCTTTCCTCGACCGTGCAGGGCCGGTTGACGTGGCCGGACATCATGAACAGCTTGGTGCCGACATTGTTCGGACGGCCGAACGAGGAGAACCAGGCGGCGCCGCGCCGCAGGATGGTCGGCGTGACGGCGATCGATTCGACGTTGTTGACCGTGGTCGGGCAGCCGTAGAGGCCCATATTCGCCGGGAACGGCGGCTTCAGGCGCGGCTGGCCCTTCTTGCCTTCCAGGCTTTCGAGCAGCGCGGTTTCCTCGCCGCAGATATAGGCGCCGGCACCGTGGTGGACGTAGATGTCGATGTCGTAGCCGAGCTTGTTGTTCTTGCCGAGCAGGCCGGCGTCATAGCACTCGTCGATGGCCGCCTGCAGCGCCTCGCGCTCGCGGATGAACTCGCCGCGCACATAGATATAGGCGGCGTTGGCGCCCATGGCGAAGGAGGCGACGACGCAGCCTTCGATCAGCGTGTGCGGATCGTTGCGCAGGATATCGCGGTCCTTGCAGGTGCCGGGCTCGGATTCGTCGGCGTTCACGACGAGGTAATGCGGACGGCCGTCGCTCTCCTTCGGCATGAAGGACCACTTGAGGCCGGTCGGGAAGCCAGCGCCGCCACGGCCGCGCAGGCCGGACGCCTTGACCTCGTTGATGATCCAGTCGCGGCCCTTTTCGAGCAGCTCCTTGGTGCCGTCCCAGTGGCCGCGGGCCATGGCGCCCTTCAGCGACTTGTCCTTGGTGCCGTAGATATTGGTGAAGATGCGATCCTGGTCTTTAAGCATGGTTCACCTCTTTACCGCGGCTTCTTGCCGAACACGCGGATGTATTCCGCTTCGCCGCCCTTTGCGAGCGCCTCGGCCTGCCTGACCCAGTCGTCCCGCTCGATGCGGCCCTTGAAATTCAGATAGGAATCGACCCAGGCGCGCTCTTCCAGCTTCCAGGAGGAAACCTGTGCGAAGGTGAAGATGCCCAGCGCGTGCAGGATGCCCTCGATCTTCGGGCCGACGCCGGAGATGAGCTTCAGGTCGTCCACGGTCGCGGGGCGCGCGATGCCGGCCGGACGGTTCTTGTCCTCCAGCGAGGGCTTGACGGCGGCCGCAACCGGCTGCTTGGCTTCATTGTCGCCGCCTTCGGCGCGCGTATCGCCCGTCGCCTTGGTGTTGGCGGCGGCTTCCGCCTTGGCGGTCGCCGGCGTCTTCAGCTTGGGATCGGTCTCCACCGCATCGGTCTTCGGCTTTGCAGCATTCGACGGCGGAACGCTGACGCTCTCGTCCTCGGTCTTCTTGGCGCGGGTCGTCACCTTCTTGGCGGCCGGTTCCGGCTCGTTGAGGCTGGTGAGGCCGCCGACCGGGGCGGAAAAGATGCGGTCGACCTGCGGGCCGGGCGTGATGGTGGAGCCCTTGCCGGCATCGAACCGATCGATGATGTGCTCGAGCTGCGTCGCGGTCAGGTCTTCATAGCTGTCCTTGAAGATCATGATCATCGGCGCGTTGACGCAGGCGCCCAGACACTCGACTTCTTCCCAGGACAGCGTACCGCTCTCGTTCAGGTGGTGAGGCTCGGCGTGGATGCGCTTCTTGCAGACGTTGATCAGGTCTTCCGCGCCGCGCAGCATGCAGGGCGTCGTGCCGCAGACCTGGACATGGGCGCGCGTGCCGACCGGCCCGAGCTGGAACTGGGTATAGAAGGTCGCGACTTCGAGCACGCGGATATAGGCCATGCCGAGCATGTCGGCGATGGCTTCGATCGAGGCCTTGGTGACCCAGCCGTCCTGCTCCTGTGCGCGCATCAGAAGCGGGATGACCGCCGATTGCTCGCGGCCCTTCGGATACTTCTTGATCGTTGCCTTGGCCCAGTTCGCATTCTCCTTCGTAAAGGCGAAGCTCGCGGGCTGGACATTGTCTTCGGCTAGTCGACGAACGGACATTCTGTAACGCCTTGTCTCAGTTAATCTGCCTGCACTGCGTTTGCGCCGTGTTGACGAATTCGCAGGCGTAGGCCGACTTGTCTTTCTGCATGAATACGACATTGCGGCTGCCGTTCGGCGCCGCAGCCTTGATCTCGTAACCCTGGCCGACCAGCTCGCCCATCGTGGCAGACGAGACGCCGCCTTCCGCATCCTGCGCCTGCGCAGCGAAAGCGGTCACCAGCAAAAGGGCGGTGGCAGCAGCCAGTCTCGGCATCAGCGGTCAACCTCGCCGAACACGATGTCGAGGGAGCCCAGGATCGCCGAAACGTCGGCGAGCTGGTGCCCGCGACAGATGAAATCCATCGCCTGGAGGTGGGCATAGCCCGGGGCGCGGATCTTGCAGCGGTAGGGCTTGTTGGTGCCGTCGGCGACGAGATAGACGCCGAACTCGCCCTTCGGCGCCTCGACGGCTGCGTAAACTTCGCCGGCCGGGACGTGATAGCCCTCGGTGTAGAGCTTGAAGTGGTGGATGAGTGCTTCCATCGACCGCTTCATCTGGCCGCGCTTCGGCGGAACCATCTTGCCGTCGACCGAGGAGACCGGGCCGACCTTGGCGTCGCCGAGCAGGCGGTTGACGCACTGGCGCATGATCTTCGCCGATTCGCGCATCTCGATCATGCGGATGACGTAACGGTCGTAGCAGTCGCCGTTCTTGCCGATCGGAATGTCGAAGTCGAAATCGGAATAGCACTCGTAGGGCTGCGAGCGGCGCAGGTCCCAGGCAGCGCCCGAGCCGCGCACCATGACGCCGGAAAAGCCCCAGGCCCAGCAGTCCTCCAGCTTCACCACGCCGATATCGACGTTGCGCTGCTTGAAGATGCGGTTGCCGGTCAAGAGTTCGTCGATGTCGTCGACGGTCTTCAGGAACGGGTCGATCCACTTGCCGATGTCTTCCACCAGCTCGTGCGGCAGGTCCTGGTGCACGCCGCCGGGGCGGATATAGGCCGAGTGCATGCGCGCGCCGCAGGCACGCTCGTAGAACACCATCAGCTTTTCGCGCTCTTCGAAACCCCAGAGCGGCGGCGTCAGCGCGCCGACGTCCATGGCCTGCGTGGTGACGTTCAAGAGATGCGAGAGGATGCGGCCGATTTCGGAATAGAGCACGCGGATGATCTGGCCGCGGATCGGAACCTCGGTGCCCGTCAGGCGCTCGACGGCGAGCGCGAAGGCATGCTCCTGGTTCATCGGCGCCACATAGTCGAGGCGGTCGAAATAGGGCACGGCCTGGAGATAGGTCTTCGTCTCGATGAGCTTTTCGGTGCCGCGATGCAGCAGGCCGATATGCGGATCGACGCGCTCGACGATTTCACCGTCCAGCTCGAGGACCAGACGAAGAACCCCGTGCGCCGCGGGATGCTGCGGGCCGAAGTTGATATTAAAGTTGCGAACGTTGTGCTCGTTCATACCGCTTGCTCCAGAGGCCGGCGCCCTTGCGGGGTCGCCTGACCCAAAATCAGTTCTGCTTCGCCTTCTCGTCGCCCGGCAGCACGTAATCGGTGCCTTCCCAGGGAGAGAGAAAATCGAAGTTGCGGAATTCCTGCTTCAGTTCGACGGGCTCGTACACGACGCGCTTGACCTCGTCGTCGTAACGCACCTCCACGAAGCCGGTGGTCGGGAAATCCTTGCGCAGCGGATGGCCCTCGAAGCCGTAGTCGGTGAGGATGCGGCGCAGGTCCGGGTGGCCGGTGAAGAGGATGCCGTACATGTCGTAGGCTTCGCGCTCGAACCAGTCTGCCCCCGGATAGACCGGGAAAGCGGAGGGAACGGGCACGTCCTCGCCGGTCGCGACCTTGACGCGGATGCGCTGGTTCTGGCGTGGCGACAAGAGGTGGTAGACCACGTCGAAGCGCTCGGCGCGCGCCGGCCAGTCGACGCCGCAGACATCGATGAGATTGACGAACCCGCACTGCACGTCGTCGCGCAGGAAGGTCAGAAGATCGAGGACGCGTGCCGCGTCCGTCTTCAGGGTGAGTTCGCCATAGGCGATATCCGAAGAGGCGACGAGACCGCCTGCCGCTTCGCCGATATAGGAGGACAGCTCCTGGAGGGCTTCGCTCATGTCTAAAGTCCCCTGCCCTTATCGCTCGATCGTACCGGTCCGGCGGATCTTCTTCTGCAGCAGCAGCACGCCGTAGAGGAGCGCTTCCGCCGTGGGAGGACAGCCTGGTACGTAGATGTCGACCGGCACCACGCGGTCACAGCCGCGCACCACCGAATAGGAATAATGATAGTAGCCGCCGCCGTTCGCGCAGGAGCCCATCGAGATGACGTAACGCGGCTCCGGCATCTGGTCGTAGACCTTGCGGAGCGCGGGCGCCATCTTGTTGGTCAGCGTGCCGGCGACGATCATGACGTCGGACTGGCGCGGGGAAGCGCGCGGCGCGAAGCCGAAACGCTCGACGTCGTAACGCGGCATGGACAACTGCATCATCTCGACTGCACAGCAGGCGAGACCGAAGGTCATCCACATCAGCGAGCCGGTACGGGCCCAGGTGATGAGTTCGTCCGTCGAGGTGACGAGAAAACCCTTGTCGGCGAGTTCGTTGTTGATCTCGCCGAAGAAGGCATCGTTGCTGCCGATGGGCTTGCCGGTCGAGGGATCGATGATCCCCTTCGGCTGCGGCGCGACGAGCGTGTTGGATGCTACTCCCATTCGAGTGCTCCCTTCTTCCATTCGTAGATGAAGCCGATGGTCAGGACACCGAGGAAGACCATCATCGACCAGAAGCCGAACCAGCCCATGTCGCCGAAGGAGACGGCCCAGGGAAAGAGGAAGGCCACTTCGAGGTCGAAGATGATGAAGAGGATCGACACCAGGTAGAAGCGGATGTCGAATTTCATGCGCGCATCGTCGAACGCATTGAAGCCGCACTCGTAAGCGGAAAGCTTTTCCGAATCGGGGGCCTTGTATGCGACGGCAAAGGGCGCGACCAGCAGTGCAATGCCGATCACGAGCGCAATACCGATGAAGATGGCGATCGGGATATAGGAACCGAGAAGTTCAGTCATTGGCGTCCATCCTGCCTGCTGCTGGCGCCGGGAAGACGCCTGTTGGTCGATGACCTGCAAGCCGAGAAAGTATGTTGCAACGCCACGTCGTTAGCGCAGTGAGAGCAACCGCGCAAGGCTTTGTCCGGCTTTCGCCGCAATCATTGTGCTGTTTTCCCGACCGCCCGGAAAGGCCGGCAGCAAAGCCATTTAAATCGTTACGATTTCGTGTCGCGCGGCATTCGGGGCGTTTCGCCGCAGGTGCGAAGGGAAATGCCTCCATGCGCCCTCCCCACCCCGGATTGGTATCGGGATGGAGGATCGCAATCGCACCAAACGACTGCCTGAGGTGCGGCAATCTGCACCAGGCCACCGAAGCCGGTTTATTCCTTGAGGACCACGCGGCGAATCGCATCATCGACGTACCGGAGAGACATCACGTGCCGCTTGAACAAACGGCACCAGATATATGAAGGAGAAGGGAAAATGGCGCGAGTGACGGGGCTCGAACCCGCGACCTCCGGCGTGACAGGCCGGCACTCTAACCGACTGAGCTACACCCGCGCATTGTGACCTTGCGGTCCCGACTGTTTCGTCCGGCCTTTCGATGGCGCGAGTGACGGGGCTCGAACCCGCGACCTCCGGCGTGACAGGCCGGCACTCTAACCAACTGAGCTACACCCGCATCCTCGAAAGCAACCGGATGGCGAACCACCCGTCCCGAGCGGCCTGCGCCGTTCGATGAGCGGCTAACTAAGGGGTTCGCCTGTGGGTGTCAAGCAGGTTTCACGACAAAAGAATGACGCGCCCTGAAATGTTTCCACACCCTTCTCTATCGCCGTGGAGACATTCAAAAAATGCAAAAAACTTTTCGATTGCCTCTTGCGGTTTGATCCGGTTCCGCATAGATCACGGCCACCAACGCGGCGGGCGATTAGCTCAGTTGGTAGAGCGCCTCGTTTACACCGAGGATGTCGGCGGTTCGAGTCCGTCATCGCCCACCATCTTTCTTCCCAAGATTTCCCTGTTTCGCGCGTTATTTCAACGCGCTCGCCGCGCGTCCGACACGGATGCCGGCCGCAAGCCGCAGGTCAGAAGCGCTCCCGCACCACCCGCAGCCAGTTCTTCAGGGGCTGCGGCAGGAAGGTGCGCAGGCCGGGGCGCAGGCCCGGCGGCAGCGACCAGCCGTCCATGGCAAGGGGAGCGGCCAGTGCCGGCGGGTTTGCCTGGATATCGCGCAGCACCGAGGCGTAATGCGCCGCCATGCGGTCCACGGTGAAAGCGCCGGCAACCTTGCGCCGCGCGCCGATGGAAAGCGCGTGCAACCGCGCGCGGTCCTTGTCCAGGCTGCAGATCAGGCCTGCGGCCTTCGCCGGGTCGCCGACCGGGAACAGCAGGCCGTCCCTCCCGTCCTCGACGATCATGTCGGTCACGCCACGCAGCGCCGAGGCGATCGGCACGCATCCGGCGGCCATGGCCTCCACCAGCGCCATTGGCAGCCCCTCATAGCGCGACGGCATGAGGAAGACATCGTGGGCCGCCAGCAGGTCCGGCACCGCATTCGCCGCGACGGCGCCGGCATAGGCGATCCTCGGCGCCATGCCGGGCATGGCGGCCTTCAGCCGCGCAAGATCCGGACCGTCGCCGGCAATGGTCAGGGTCACCGAAGCCGGCAGCCGGGCAAGGATTTCCGGCAGCCACAAGACACCCTTCGAGGCATCCTCGATTCGTCCGAGGAACAGCAGCCGCAGCCCCTCCCCGATCGGCCGTGGCAGCCGGTCTGCCTGGGGGTAGGCATCCGTCGAGATGGCATTGGCGATGACGGCGGTGCGCTCGGCCGGGAAATGATGGCGCTTCACCAGATCGTCGCGGCAGCGTCGCGAGACGCAGACGGTGGCGTGGACATGCGGCCGGATCGCGTGGGCGGCCGCGTAGGTGCCGGGCGTGATGTTGTGCACGACCATCAGGCGCAGGATTTTTGGCGAGAGATAACGCACGATATTGGTCTGTACCCGGTCGCTGAGCACGTTGACGATGACCCCGTCGAACCCTTCCGCGACAATGGCCTCTTCAAGCTGCCGTGCGGCCCCTTTCCCCTCGCCCTCAAGCGTTTCGACGAGCGTGCCGAAGGCGGCTTCGCGCTCCAGTCCGGCCGGAATGCTCCAGCCGCCGTGGGAAAGGCCGAGCCAGCGCAGGTCGATGCCGTGCGGCGCAAGGCCGCCGCGCAGGTGCCGGAACACGGTGTAGGTGCCGCCCATATGCGGCAGAACGAAATAGGCGATCTTCATGGTCGGCCCCTCGATGCCCATTGTCCAGACGGATCGACGCTGGAAAAGCCAGTTATTGGAAAACCGCCCCGGCTTTCGCAGGAGGGAAATACCCTAGCGCTGTACGACGACGTCGCCCTCCTCCAGGGCAAGGCTGACCCGCAGGATATCGCCCGCCATCACCGGATCGGTCTGGCCGACCTCGACTTCTTTATATTGGCCGTCGAGCAGCCGGATGGCGGAAAAGCGGAAGGCGGCCTGCCGGCTGCCGTCCTTCTTTTGCATTGCGATGCCGGCCTCGGCCATGGCCTGAACGCTGTAGGTCATCTTGCGGCGAAGGCGCAGGATGTCGATGTTCACCTCGCGCAGTTCCGCCGCGACGTCCCCGCGTCGCTGTCCGCGCATGGAGACCAGGCGGCCGTCGATCGCGGTCAGGTTCTGGCGGGCGCGGGCGAGGAAGGAGCCGAATTCCAGCACGTCGCGGTTGGTCGCGGATATTTCGCGCTGCTTCTCGCGAAGCTGGGTCTTGGACGTGATTCCGCGATCCACCATGGTGCGGGCCTGTTTCACGTCCTCGTCCAGAAGCGCGAGTTCACCGTCGCGCAGCTTGCCGCTGCGCTCCAGCGTGTCGATCTCCTCGACATAACTTTTCTTCTGGACTTCCAGGCTTTCGAGCTCGGTGGCGAGCGTCGCGCGGCGAAGCTCGAACAGCGTGCGCTCGGACTGCACGACCTGCTGGACGATGCGCGGATCGGGCGTGCCGAGCTCTTCGCGGGCCACATAGCTGAAGTCCCGTTCGTTCAGTTCCGCTTCCAGGCGCGCCCGCTTCACATCCTGTGCCAGAAGCTGCATGCCGAGATCGGCATAGTCCTGCCGCAGGCCGGCGAGCTGCATGCCAGCATTATCTCCCTGCGCCAGCGTCTCCTTCTGCCCGCCACCGAGCGCGAAAAGCTCCAGCGCGATCATGCCGGGACGGAACTCGTAGCGGCCGGGCCTCTGGACCTCGCCGACGATGAAGACCGGCGCATAGGCTTCCACCACCACCGCCACGGAAAGATTGGCTATATGCACCTTCAGCCCTGTGTCGATCGCTTCGCGAATCTCGTCGATGCTCCTGCCGGTGACCGAGATGTTGCCGAGCAGCGGGTAGCCGATCGTGCCGTCCGTGCCGATGGGAAAGGACCCGCTCAATCCGAGGTCCCCGTAAACCGTGATGCGCAGGACGTCACCGCGGGCCAGCCTGTAGCGCTGATCCTCGGCGCCGGCCGCCGCAAACGCCTGGGCGAGGAACAGCAGGCAGGCCAATAGCGCCAGGCAGAGGATACCTGGCAGGGGCCGATGCGCTTTTGGTGAGAGGGCGTGGACTTCTGTCATGACGTTTCAAGCCTCACATCCCGACGATCGACGGCTTGTCGATGGGGGGTTCGCTGCGTTTTGCGGCCTCCGCCGCGGGGCGACGGTGATCGGCGACGAGGGACACGACATTGCGGCGGCTCGCCGGGCTGTTGATGACGAGCCCACCGACCACGATGCCGGCCGTCTTCAAGGTGCGCAGCGCCCGAACCGTGCACACGGGATCGCTGCCGGCCGGAACGACGAGCACCGTCGTATCCGCAAGCGAGGAGACGAGCAGTGCGCTGGAACCGTTCGACAGCGCCGTCGAATCGACGATCACCACGTCGTAGGTCTGGCGGAGCGTGCAGAGGAGCCGCGCAAAACCCTTGTGGCCGAGAATATGCTCGGCGGGCACCTCCACCCTGCCGGCGCAGACCAGGTCGAGGCCGGACGCCCCGTCGCGGCGGACGAGTTCGTCGACCGGCACGTCCTCGGATGCAGCAACCGTATCGACCGTGCGCAGCGGCAGGACGCTGAATTCATCGGCAATGCCCGGGGCCGCGAGATTCGCATCCACGATGACGGTGCGCAGCCCCGTGGCGGCCAGCGAGCGGGCGAGACAGGACGCGACGAACGTCTTGCCCTCGCCGGGGGCGGCCGACGTCACCGAAATCACCAGCACGTTTCCCGACCGGGCGGAAAGCCGCAAGCGGCCCTGCACGTCGGCCACGGCATTGGCGAGCGGCGAGCGGCTGTTGCGGATCATCTCCGCGACATTGGAGCGCTGCTGCGCCGAAAGCTCCGGGATGCGGCCGATGACGGGGCTCCCGAGGTTGCTTTCGGCCGGATCGGGGCGACGCCGGAAGCTCGCGCGCAACTCCAGGAGAAGGGTCAGAAACGCCCCGCCGCCCAGGCCGAACATCAGCCCTCCCAGCATCCAGGCCGAAAGATCCGGGCTCGACGGCGTGCCGGACGGCATGGCGCGCGAAATGATGCGCGCCTCGGCCATGGCGATGCCGTCCTGTTCGATCGTCTGCTTGTAGCGCGTCAGGTAGCTCTCGTAGATCGCCCGGTTCGCGCTCGCCTCGCGGTCAAGCTGGTCGGCCTGGACGATCGATTCGTTTGCCGTCGACATTTCGGTCTGGAGCTGTTTCAGGCTGGCCTCCAGGCCGGATTGCTGGCGCCGGGTGACCTCGATCTCGTTGCGCAGGCTGCCGACGATCTGGTCCACCTCGACGTCGATCTGCGCCTGGATCGTCGCGAGCTGCGATTTCAGGTCGGGGATCTGCGGGTTCTTCACCGCGCCGCTTTCGCTGATGGCCGCAAGCAGGCGCTTGAGGCGCGCTTCCTCGGTGCGCAACTGCTGGATCGCAGGGGAATTCAGGACCTCAGACAGGGAGAGACCGCCCTTTCCTTCCGACGCGTCGATCGCGGTGGCAAGCCGCGCGACCGAGCCTGCAAGCTGGGCTCTGAGCCGCGCCAGCTCGCCATTCAGCCCGGCGATCTGCTGGGACAGCAAGGTCGTGCCGTTCGATTTGACGATGCCGGATTTTTCGCGGAACGAGGTCGCCGTGTGCTCCGAGCGCTCCAGGTCGCTGCGCAGGCTGACGAGGCGCGTGCCGAGCCAGTCGCTGACGCGCCGGGTTGCCGTGGTCTGGAGATCGACCTGATAATTAATGTAGGTTTCCGCATAGGCGTTGGCGACGTCGGCCGTGAACTGCGGCTCCGTGCCGCTGAAGGCGATGTAGATCGTATAGGAGCGGCCGTCATTCGTGACGCGCACGGCGGAGGTCAGCTTGTCGATGAGGACGCGCCGGTCGACGATCGCGCGGGCCGCGTGGCCGGGCGAGGCCTGGGCGGTGCCGCTTTCTGCGGCCAGGACAAAACCTTTGACGACATCGATGCCCGCCGCCTGCAGATGGGCCAGGACCCGTTCCGCCATCGAGCGGGAGGAGATGATATCGACCTCGGTGCGCAGTACCGGGCTTTCCTGCGGCAACGACGAGATGACGGATTCGGTCGGCAGGGCCTGGAACTTGCGCGCGTCGAGCGCCAGCACCGCCTCGGCGCGATAGCGGGACGGTTGATCCTTGTAGCTGACGACGGCGCCCCCCAGGCCTGCGGCAACGCAGAAGAGGATCAACCACCGTCGCTCCACGATGGCCGAAAACACCCTCGGAATGGCGGGCTCCTCCGGGCCGGCCTGATTTTCGGACCAGATCATGGCGGACTTCCTGTTGTGGAACGGGCCTATGCCCTGCTGTTATGAAGCGTCTCGTCCGACAGGATTTCGCCCACCTTGCAGGCGACTTCCGTACGGTTGGTGGCGCCGAGCTTCTTCATGATGTTGCGAATGTGCACTTTCACCGTGCTCTCGCAGAGATTGAGTTCGCGGGCGATCATCTTGTTGGCTTTGCCGCGGCGCAGCGCCTCGGCGACGGCGGCCTGGCGCACCGTGAAGGCGGAGCCGCAGATCTTGCGCGAGGCGTAGCTGCCGAGCAGGCCGCGCATCGCCAGGACGCTGCTTGCCGGCACGAACTGCCCGCCGGCGATGGCAAGCCCGATCGCCTCGATGCAGACGTCGATATCGACCGTGCTTGGAATGAGCCCGTGCACGCCGAGGTCGATGACCTGCAAGACGTGTTCGATGTCCTGATTGTCCGAAAGGACGACGACGGGCACCGGCTCCAGCGTCGTCACGAGCTGGGTGATCTCGTCGCGAAGCCCGGGATCGGTGACGCTGTTGCTGCCGATGTTGAGAAGTGCGGCGCGCAGCGTGCCGAGCGCGCCCTTGCGCTGCTGCCAGCTCGTCAGGCCCGAAAAGGTGAAGATGCTGATGCCGATCTGGTGGGAATCGAGGCTGTTGGCCAGACATTCGCGATCAAGGTTACGCTTGTCGAAGATCGCGACATAATCGTTCACGGCATATCGCTGCGACTGCCTTTCCATCTGGTCCCGGAAGTCGACACGAATGTCGCTGCTGGTCAGTCCTGCAGTCCGGAAAATATCAATCGATTCCCTGTCGGAATCCATCTCGTCGTCTCTTACCATGATACCCCTCACTAGATTCCTGGTCAAAATTACGAGTCTGTGCCTGCATCCGCATCCAAGATAAAACCACGAAGATCCGCGCCGCTTTGTTACGCAAGGGCCATCTTGCGCACCGTGAAGGCCTCCGCGAAGAGCGAGGGCGAACGGCATTCCATTCCACGCATTCGGGCCAAGCCCCGAAAGACATCCGCATGAAACCAGTCCTTGGACCTCTGCGTGACGAAGTGCTCCATGAGCAGGTCGATCTTGCGATCGATCACGCCGGGCAACAGGGGTACGTAGGCATTGCGTTCCGTGATGTCCCCGTCCCATTTCGGGATCTCATATTCTAAGACGAAGTGGTCCCTGAATATATTCATTGTTAACTTATTTAGCTCTCGGTGATCTTGGTGAGCGTCACGCCGACTATGGGTAAAAATGACGTCCGGCTCTACCTTTTCGCGTAAATCCAGCAGGAAAGCCTTGATCTCCCGGCTCTGGCTCGGGAAGTAGCTGTCCTCGAAGTTGCAGACCTCGACCGTGGCCGAGGCAGCCCCTTCGAGGAAGGCGGCCGCCGACCGTCGCGTCTCGGCCGCGCGCTCCGCGGTCGCACTCATGACGCACCAATGGACCTCCAGCTTCACGTCCGCGGCGATCAGCCCGAGGATCGTGCCGCCGGCGCCGATCTCGATATCGTCGGCATGGGCGCCCAGGCAGAGGATGCGCAACCGGTGGCCGGCAGACGCCATGGGCAGCGCTTTCATGACCGGCCCGCCACGCGAAGGTTCGAGACGCGCTCGCCCGGAACCTGCCGGACCCACGGCATCTCGCCGCGTTCGACCATTTCCTCGAGCATCTGCCAGTCGCGCAGCGTATCCATCGAGCGCCAGAAGCCCTCGTGTTTGTAAGCCATCAGCATGTCGTCCTCGATCAGCCGCAGGAAAGGTTCGAGCACCAGTTCCTCGCCTTCCCGCATGTAGTCGAAGATCTCGCGGCGCATCAGGAAGTAGCCGCCGTTGATCCAGATTTCGGACGTCTCCGACGAGCGGAACTCGCGCACCCGTCCGGTCTCGTCGATATCGGCGATGTGGTAGGTCAGCGGCGGGCGCACGGCCAGGAAGCAGGCGATCTTGCCGCTTTCCTCGAAGCGGGCCACCATGTCGTCGAGATCGACGTCGGTGAGGCCGTCGCTGTAGTTTGCGAGGAACATGCGCTCGCCCTTCACCTGCTCGCGCACCGCCCAGAGGCGTTCGCCGATATTGCGCCAGATGCCGGTGTCGATCAGCGCGATGCGCCATTGCTGCTGCGCGTCGCCCAGAAGCTCCACCCTGCCCTCGCCGGACACGATGCAGTCCGAAAAGGTCTGCGGCCGGCAGTTCAGGAAGAAGTCCTTGATGACGTTCGACTTGTAGCCGAGGCACAGGGTGAAATCGTCGTGGCCGTAGGAGGCGTAATATTGCATGACGTGGCGCAGGATCGGCTGCGCGCCGAGCGGGATCATCGGCTTGGGTATGCTTTCCGAATAGTCCCGGATGCGCGTGCCACGGCCGCCGCAGAAAAGCACCACCTTCATGACAGGACCTCCAGCGGATCGATGACACTGGCTTCGGGGATCGGGACGATGAACTTCGCCCCCCATTCGCCGACATGGCGCATCTGGCCGATGATTTCGCCCTTCAGGTTCCAGGGCAGGATGAGGATGTAGTCCGGCCGGTGCGTATCGATCGCCTCGACGGGCAGGATGGGTATGTGCATGCCCGGCGTGTAGCGGCCGTGTTTGTAGGGATTACGATCGACCGTGAAATCGAGGAAATCCGGGCCGATGCCGCAATAGTTCAAGAGCGTATTGCCCTTGCCCGGTGCACCGTAGCCGCAGATGCGGCCGCCGCGCTCCTTCACGCTGATGAGGTAGTAGAGCAGGTTGCGCTTGGCCTGCCGCGCCCGCACGGAAAAGGACGTATAGGCCTCCACGCCATGCAGGCCGGCGCGGCGCTCCTGCCCCAGCACGGCGGCGACGTTCGGGCTGATTACCCCGCAGCGCCCGGCATGGCCGAGATAGACCCGCAGCGAGCCGCCATGGGTCGGCAGTTCCTCGACGTCGAAGATCTCCAGGCCGTGCACCCTTGCGGCGACCTGCACCGTGAACAGCGAAAAATACGAGAAATGCTCGTGGTAGATCTGGTCGAACTGGTTTTCCGCAATCAGCGTGGCGACATGCGGGAATTCGATCGTCACGACGCCCTGCGGCTTCAGGATGCGCTGCATGCCCGCCAGGAAGTCGTTGATGTCGGGCACCTGCGCCAGCACGTTGTTGGCGACGATCAGGTCCGCCTTCTGACCGGCCGCGACCATCTCGCCGGCAAGGCGCTTGCCGAAGAAGGCGACCCGCGTCGGTATGCCCCTGGCGATCGCGGCATCGGCGACGTTTCTCGCCGGCTCGACGCCGAGCACGGGAATGTCGCGCGCCACGAAATGCTGGAGGAGGTAACCGTCGTTGCTTGCAAGCTCCACGACGAAGCTGTGTGCGTCGAGGGCGAAGCGGTCGATCACCTCTTCGCAATAGCGCTCCGCATGCGCCACCCAGCTGGTGGAGTAGGACGAGAAGTAGGCATACTCCTCAAAGATGCTTTCCCGGCTGACGAACTCCTCCAGCTGGACGAGCAGGCAGGCCTCGCAGACCCGCGCATGCAGCGGATAATAGGCCTCCATCAGGCCGAGTTCGCTTTCCTGCCGGAAGCTTTCGCATGGCGGCGACATGCCGAGGTCGACGACGGTGTGTTTCAGGGTCGCGCCGCACAGCCGGCAAGCGGGCCGCAGCGACAAATTATGCGAATTCGAGAGCGAATGGCCGGCCTGCAAGTTCATGGCAACGCCTCCAACAGGGATTTTCGGTCCTCGAGCCCTCGGGACCGTTTCTCGACGTGGTGGCAGAGTAAGCGCGGCATAAAAAGCCGACGATACTACCATAGGAACATTCTACCCTGACCGAAAGGCGTAGCACTCTGAAACGCGTGTAAGCGAACCTTAACCAAACCTAAACCGCACGCACCGGCCTACCCCGGAAACCCCACTTGGCAGGCCGTCCGCATCGGGCAGGATGGCGCCGAAAAGGGAGAATTTCATGCTCTTCACCAGGACCGATCTTGACGGCGTCTGGCTGATCGAAGCCCGCCCCGTCGGCGACGAGCGGGGTTCCTTCGCCCGAACCTTCTGCACCGACGAGATGGAGCACCACGCGCTCGAAACCCGTTTCGTCCAGCACAGCCTTTCCCGCTCGACGCAAAAACACACGCTTCGCGGCCTGCATTTCCAGAAGGAGCCGCACCAGGAGGTGAAGCTGGTATCGTGCCTTACGGGCGCGATCTGGGACGTGGCGGTCGACCTGCGCCCGCAATCGCCCACCTACGGCCGCTGGACGGCGGCGGAACTGAGTGCGGACAACATGCGCCAGCTCTACATTCCACAAGGCTTTGCCCACGGCTTCCTGTCGCTGACGGAGGACGCGGCGGTCGGCTACCTCATCTCGACACGCTACGCGCCCGAGGCGGCCTCCGGCGCCCGCTACGACGATCCCGCTTTCGCGATCGGCTGGCCGGCGAAACCGGCCGTGATCTCGGACAAGGACAGGGCCTGGCCGCTCCTAAATCATGTCTGACGGTTAACAGAATTCTCCACCTCACCGAGTAGACCGCATTGCCGCAGCCGCCCGGCCGCATGGGCGATATCCGCGAACGGCAGGCCGGAGCGGCGGGCGATGTCGAGTAGCGAATAGCTGCCATCCGCGAGATTCAACACCCAGAGATAGGCCATGGTGATGTCGGAGGTCGTCTTGTGGCCGCCCGTCGCCGAATAAAGCCCCCGCCGCCCGAGTTGCGGCTCGCCCTTCGGCGAGAGGTTGAGCGGCACCCAGTCCGTTTCGAGTATGTCGATGATATCCGTGATCATCCGGAAGGAGGATGCGAGGTGCTCCGACCGTACGAAATCCAGATTGTCGGCGGAGGTATGATATTCGGGGAAGGTGCCGAAAGCGCTGCGCTGGAGCAGACCGACCGGCAGATCGAAGCCCGGCGAGCAGAATTGCCGCTCGTCATAACCGTACGGGCTGAAATCGAGCATCGTCACCTTTCGTCCGGCACAACGCACGCTTTCCATGACCCGGTCGATCGTCGCATCGCCGCGGCGGCTGCGCTTGTAGACCGGCCCGCCGCCGTCGCCGATGCAGGAGACGACGAGGCCGTGGTCGATGCGGGCAAGCCCGTCCTCGTTGGCGGCAAGCCAGCAGAGCGCCCCGATCGTGCCGGGCGCGAAGAGGAAACGATAGCTGTAGCGGTTTTGCCGCCCGGCGAGCCTCCTTGCGAGGAGGGTCAGCACGGCGAGGCCGGAACAATTGTCATTGGCAAGCGAGGGATGGCAGATATGGGCGGTGAGCAGCACCTCGCGCTCCGTCGTGCCCGGCAGGAAGATCTCGCCATAGGTGAGCGAACCGTCGGCGAGCGTGGTGTCGATGAGGACGTCGTAGTCCCCCTCCTCCAGCGCCAGATAGTCGCGATGGCGCATGCAGAAACCCCAGTCCCGGCTGTAATAGCTGGTTCTGTAGGGGATCAGGTCGGGCTGGTCCGGCAGCGTGTGGAGATGCGCCCGCAGTTCCGACAGCGGCATGCGGCGGGCAATCGGCTCGCTGTAGCTGACGAGGTGCAGGTTGGATTGGGCAAAGTCCACCACGACCCTGCCGCTTGCCGTGCGGATATGAGCGTTTCGAACGGTCCATTCCTGCGGCGCCGTCCAGTCGAAGGCGGGCGTGCCGGAAGGCACTTCCCGCACCTCGATGTCGATGTGCTCCGACAGGATCGCGAGCGTCTCGCGAACCCCGTCGCCGGTGATGCTGCGGCAGATCGGAAAAAGCCGGGAGACCAGGGCATGGAGTTCGCCGCCGATATCGGCCGCACCTTCGTCGGTTCGCGCAATCCCGTCCATCGCCGATCCTCAGGCACGCACTTCCCGCAAATCCGCGACGCTCTCGACCGTCGGCTGCCAGCGCAGGCTCTCGTCGATCGTGTTGCTGCGCAGCAGTTCGCGGACATGGCTGATGCGCTGGTAGCGCGGCCCTTCGAATTCACGCATGGTAAGCCCGCCGCTGCGATAGGCGGCATGGAGCTGGCGCGCGCCCGCAACCACGTCCCATTTCGGGCGGAAGGCCGGCAGAGCCCGTTCGATCTTGCCGAAATCGACACGATAGGAGCGCGGGTCCGGTCCCGCCTCGCTGGCATAGTCCAGCAGGCAGCCCGGCACGGTCTGGGCCACCACGTCGGCGATGTCGCGGATGCGGTAGTTATGCGCTGTCTGGCCGACATTGAAGGCCTGGTTGAAGACGACCTCCCTTGGCGCCCCCAGCGCCGCCAGGAACGCCGCGGAAATATCCTCGACATGCACGATCGGCCGCCAGGGCGTGCCGTCCGACTTCAGCAGGATGAGGTTTTGGGTGACCGCCCAGGCGACGAGATTGTTCAGCACGATATCGAAGCGCAGCATGGGCGACAGGCCGTAGGCCGTCGCCGGCCGCAGGAAGACGGGGCAGAAGTCGCGATCCGCAAGCGCGCCGATATCCATCTCCGCCCGCACCTTGGAAATACCATAGGCCGAGACCGGGTTGAGCGGCGCATCCTCGTTGACGAGACCGTCACCGGCAAGGCCGTAATTGCTGCACGAGGAGGCGAAGAGAAAGCGGGCGACCCCCGCCTTCCTTGCCGCGCGTGCTACCCGCACGCTGCCTTTGTGGTTGATATCGTAGGTGACGTCCGGATCGAGATTGCTCAGCGGATCGTTCGAAAGCGCCGCCAGATGGATGACCGCGTCGAAACCTTCGAGGTCCTTGGCCGTGATGTCGCGCACGTCCTTCAGGACCGAGGGAACCTCGGTCATCGGCCCGCCGGGCGCATAGGAGCAGCGCCGGTAGAGCCGGCTGTCATAGCCGTGCACGTCATGCCCCGCCTGCAAGAGGATGGGCACCATGACGGCGCCGATATAGCCCTGGTGTCCCGTCACAAGCACCTTCATATCCGGATCTCCCCATCGTGTTTGTAAAGGGATGCTAAGACGGTGCGCAGCGGAGCACGATTGATGACAAAGACGGCGCTGCGCACCGGAAGGAGGCACTGGGTTGCAAAGCCTACTTCTTTTGGACAGGGTCAGGCGATCCTGGCCGCCGCAACCGGCTCCCCGGCACCGGACACACTGTTGTAACGACGGAAGACGACGTCGGACGGACGCCCGACGAGATAGTTCTCGATGCCGTGTTCGAGGGCCAGGCGGTAGACGCCGAGCGCAGCGTCGAAGGCCGCGATGGTCTGGTCTATCTCCTCGTCGCCATGGGTGTAGCTCACCACCAGCGACGGCGCGAGCACCCCGCGGCGGATGGTCTCCTGCAGCAACAGCGTCCGGAAGGCCTGCGAGGGCGTACCCTCCGGCCCGCGCGTGGCATAGGACAGGCAGGCGGGGTGCCCCGCGACGGAGACGAAGCGCTGGAGGCCGTGATGCATGATCGCCTGCTCGATGCCGGCCTTCAGCCGCAGCCCCTGGCGGCGCAGGCGCGCGATGACCGGCTCTTCCGCATAGACATGCATCGTCGCGATCGCCGCCGCCATGGCGTGGGTTTCGGCACCGTGGGTGGTCGACAGCAGGAAGACGCGCGGTCTTGCCACCTGCTCGATGCCGCCGAGTTCCATGAACTCCCGCCGCCCGGCAAGCGCCGATATGGCGAAACCGTTGCCGAGCGCCTTGCCGAAGCAGGAGAGGTCCGGCCGCAGGCCGTAATATTCCTGCGCGCCGCCCCTCGCCCAGCGAAAGCCGGTGATCATCTCGTCGAGAATGAACAGCGCGCCGTTCTGGTGGCAGAGTTCCTGGAGGGCATGGAGGTAACCCTCCGCCGGATCGTCACCGCGCGAGGCTTCCAGGATGAAGGCGGCGATCCTGCCCGGATGGCGGGCGAACAGGTCGCGTGCGTCGTCGAGATCGTTGTAGCGAAAGCCGAGCGTCAGGTCGCGCACCGCCTCGGGAATGCCGGCATTCATCTCCGTCGTGCCGATGAACCAGTCGTCGGTGGAAAAGAACGGATGGTCCTGGCAGCGCGCGATATAATCCCGGCCCGTCGCCGCCCGCGCGAGGCGAACCGCCGCCGAGGTCGCATCCGAGCCGTCCTTGCAGAATTTCACCATGTCCGCGCCGGGGATCATCTGAAGGAAGGCCGAGGCGCACTCGACCTCGATGCTCGCAGGCCGGGTGAAATTGCAGCCGAGTCCCAATTGGCGCGCGACGGCGTCGATGACGGGGGGATAGGCATGGCCGAGGCCGACCGCGCGGTTGCCCATGCCGTATTCGATATAGGCGTTTCCATCGACGTCGAAGACGTGGCAGCCATGGCCTCTGACGATGAAGCCGGGGGAAAGCACCGGATACTGGTCATCCCCCTTGGCATAGGTGTGGGCACCGCCGGGGATGACCCAATGGGCACGCCGGCGAAGCCTGTCCGAATTCACGAAGTCCTGAATGAACGCGTCCATGGAACTCTCCCGTTCGGTCCTTCGATGCACTATCGGCGCTTCAGCGCCGGGTGCATCCGCACTCTTGGGGGAAAGCGACCTGACCGAAAGGCGTAGGACCAATCGACATTCAGTTCAGGCCGGCTGGACTGAATGTCGATTGGTCCCAGGGCTCAGTCGAACAGTTCGTTCAGCTTGAAGATCACTTCCGTTCGGTTGCGCACCTTCAGCTTCTTCATGATGTTGCGGATATGAACCTTGACCGTGCTTTCCTGCAGGTCGAGTTCGTAGGCAATGATCTTGTTGGCCTTGCCGAGCTTGAGCATCGCGATGACGTCCTCTTCCCGGTAGGTGAATATCTCGGCGCGCTTGCGCTCCTGCTGGTCGGCGACGGACATCAGCCGGCGCAGTTCCGGCAGGCTTTCGGTGGAGATGAAGATACCACCCGAAAGCGCCAGCGAGATCGCCTTGACGCAGACGGCGATGCCGACGGCCGAGGGAATGAAGCCCCTGACGCCGAGTTCGAGCGCGGTCAGCACCTGCCGCAGGTCGTGGCTGTCCGAAAGGATGATGACCGGCAGATCCGGGAAGCGCGTGAGAAGCGTTCGGATCTCCTCCTCGATGTGCGGCTCGGTGACGTCGTGGCTGCCGACATTGATCAGCACGCCGCTCGATGCCTCGGCATATTTCGCCATCCAAGTTTCTATCGAGTTGAAAAGCACGATCGTCATTTCGAGACCGTGCGATACCAGGCTTTGCGAAAGGCATTCCCGGTCGAGGGCGCGTTCATCGATGATATCGAGGACCCGCGTCGTTCCGAATGTACTCTTCACCGGATTGGCTGACCTGAAAGCTGTCGACCGGGCCATGCCATTCGAAGGCTTCCGGTAATTCCACCCATTTATTCCTGCGATTTCGGCCACAGCAAAATTCTCCGTACTGTACGATTTACCTTTAGAGAACTGTCCCCTGCCAATTAAGCGCCAACCAACCAAAACAACTTCCGGTGCAAAAACATCGGAAGACGCCGGGCAAAACAACAATGGTTTTCGGCAAGCGCCCCTTTAATTAGTTTTAATTTATATCAAAAAAGCAGCCGAGAACAGATTCGGAAAATACGTAAGACCAAGGGTTTGCAATCGCGCCGCGTGCGCTTATACTGTGCCAGGCCTCCATAGGTGCGCTAAACGCTCAAAATGTTTGCAGAATCCCCGAGATCGCATCCATGAGTTCGAGCCGATCCTCCTCACGCACGCCGTCGGGATTCGATGACGCAGGCGCCAGCCCCGTCGCAGGCGTCGTCGCGATCGGTGCATCGGCCGGCGGGCTCGATGCCTGCCGAAGCCTTCTCGACGCCATGCCGTCGGGCGGCGGCAACGCCTACATCCTCGTCCAGCATCTCGATCCGGTCCATGAGAGCATGCTGGTGGGCCTGCTGTCCGGCCACACCCCGATGACCGTGATCGAGGCCGCGGACGGCCAGCGGCTGGAGCCGGACCACCTCTTCGTCATTCCCCCCGGCCGCTACATCGCCGTCAATGCCGGCACGATCCGGCTGAGCACGCCGCCGGTCGGCAACGGCATGCGCATGCCCTACGATTTCCTGCTGCATTCGCTGGCGACGGAATACGGACCGCGCGCGACCGCCGTGGTGCTGTCGGGCACCGGCACGGACGGCAGCATCGGCGTGCGGTTCATCCGCGAGGCGGGCGGACGGGTCTATGTGCAGGATCCGGACGAGGCCAGCTACGAGGGCATGCCGAACAGCGTGATCGATTCCGGCATGGCAGACCAGGTCATGCCGCTCTCGGCCATCGGCCAGGCGCTGCACGGCGCGCTCTTCCCGGCCATCGCGCAGGACAAGGAGCACATCTCCAAACAAGCGGGCATGGAGGCGATCCTTGCCCTGCTTCGCCAGTCGACCGGCAAGGATTTTTCCCTCTACAAGCAGGGCACGCTCTATCGGCGGGTGGAGCGGCGCATGGCCATGGCCGGCATTGCCTCTTCCGAAAAGGCGCGTTATCTCGACATCCTCGAACAAAACCCGTTCGAACTGTCGCAGCTCGCCACCGACATCCTCATCAATGTCACGAGCTTCTTTCGCGATCCCGAGATCTTCGAGCGCCTGCGCGCGACGATCGTGCCGCAACTCCTCCGCCATCACCCGCCCGAGGTGACGCTTCGGCTCTGGGCTGCCGGATGCAGCACGGGGGAGGAAGCCTACTCGCTGGCGATGCTCGTGCAGGAATGCATCGCGGACGCCAAATCCGACGTCAAGTTACAGATCTTCGGCTCCGATGCCGACGAGGAGGCGATAGCCTTCGCCCGCGAGGGCATCTATCCGAAGACGATCGAGGCCGACGTCTCGCCGGAGCGGCTGCAACGGTTCTTCATCGCGGAGGAACACGGCTACCGCGTGGGGCCGGAGCTGCGTGCGTCGGTGATCTTCGCGGTTCAGAACATTCTGACCGACCCGCCCTTCTCGAATATCGACCTCATCTCCTGCCGCAATCTTCTCATCTATCTCGGACCGGAAGCGCAGGCGAAGGTCATGGCGCTCTGCCATTTCGCACTCAACGAAAGCGGCATCCTGCTGCTCGGCAGCACCGAGACGATCGGCAACGCGGCGAGCCGCTTCGACGTCGTCGACAAGGCCGCAAAAATCTTCCGGCGACAGGGGCCGCGCGGTCGCTACGGTTTCCCGATCAACGCCTTCGACACGGCGCGTGCGCGCGCGCAGCAGGGCCAGGCCCAGTTCCCGAACCGCCAGGCAGCGCTTGCCGACCTCAGCCGCCGCACGGTGCTCGATGCCTATGCGCCCGCCACGGTGCTGATCAACCGGAAATACGAATATCTCTATTCATTGGGGCCGGTGCAGCGCTACCTGCGCATCGCGCCCGGCCACCCGACCCAGGACCTGTTCACCGCGACGCCGCGCAGCGTGCACACCAAACTCCGCTCGGCGCTGCACCGCGCGTTGCAGGACAGGGTGCGCACCGTCGCCGCCGGCCTCTACCATGATGCGGACGACACCCTGTCGCGCTACGACATCGCGGTGCAGCCCGTCACCAGCGATGGCGAGGACCTGCTGCTCGTCTCTTTCTTCGACGTGGCGCGCGAACCTTCGGCCACCGACACCGCGGATATGCCGGACGACGCCCGGTCGCGCGCCCTGGAGCGTGAACTGGCCGCAACCCGGACGGAGCTCCAGGCCGCAATCCGCGATCTGGAAAATGTGGCGGAAGAGCAGAAGGCGATCAATGCGGAGACGCTCTCGCTCAACGAGGAGTATCAGTCCGCAAACGAGGAGCTGCTCACCTCGAAGGAAGAGCTCCAGTCGCTGAACGAGGAGCTCACCGCGCTCAATATCCAGCTCCAGGAAGCGCTCGAGCGGCAGCGCGCCACGGCGAACGACCTCGAAAACGTGCTCTACAGCACCGACGTCGCGACGATCTTCCTCGATCCGGACTTGCGCATCCGCTACTTCACGCCGGCGACACGCGCGATCTTCAACGTGCTCGTCGGCGATATCGGCCGGCCGCTCGGAGACCTCAATTCCCGCGTGCCGGACTCGACGCTGCTCAGCGACGCCGCGGCCCTGCTGAAGGGCAGCAGCGGCAAGGAACGCGAAGTGAGAACCACCAGCGGCATCTGGTATCTCCGCCGCATCATGCCCTACCGGACCCAGGAGGGCGGCACCGAAGGGGTCGTCATCACCTTCGCCGACATTACCACCCAGCACCACGCCAACGACGCGCTCGACCGGGCGAAACACACCGCCGAGCGGGCCAATGCGGCAAAATCCCGCTTCCTCGCCACGGCAAGCCACGACCTGCGCCAGCCCCTGCAATCGCTGGTGCTTCTCCAGGGCCTGCTGGAGAAATCGGTCGAGGGCGAAAAAGCGCAGCGGCTGGTCCGCAGTTTCCGCGATACGCTGGGCTCGATGTCGGCCATGCTCAACGCGCTGCTCGACATCAACCAGATCGAGGCCGGCACCGTCTATCCGCGCATCGTGACATGCAGCGTCAACGACGTGCTCGAACGGTTGCACGAGGAATTCAGCTACAGCGCGATGGAAAAGGACCTGTCGCTCCACTTCGTTGCCTGCACGCTGCCGATCAGGACCGATCCGCGCCTCCTGGAACAGATCGTGCGCAACCTTCTGGCCAATGCCGTCAAATACACGAAGAAGGGCAAGATCCTGCTCGGATGCCGGCGGCATGGCGATGCGCTCGCCATAGAAGTCTGGGATAGCGGCGTGGGCATCGCCTCGCACGAGCTTCAGTCGATTTTCGACGAATACCACCAGGCACTCAACGAAACGCCCGAGGCCGAGCTCGGCCTCGGGCTCGGCCTGTCGATCGTCCGGCGCCTCAGCATGCTGCTCGGCCACAAGGTTCAGGTCCGCTCGGTGCCGGGCAAGGGGTCGGTCTTCTCGATCCATGTGGCGCTCGGCCTCGACGACCCGCACAAGGACAAGCCCGCCCTCATCGGCGAAAGCCTGCCGGGGCCGCCGGTGCGCGGCACCGTCCTCGTCGTGGAGGACGACCCGAAGGTCCGCAGCCTCATCGAGATCGCGCTGCGCGACGAACAGCACCTCGTCCATGTGGCGGAGAACGGGGCGACCGCGATCGAACTCGTCGCGAGCGGCACGGTCGTGCCGACGCTCATCCTCGCCGACAACAACCTGCCGCACGAGAAGAACGGCATCGAGGTCACAAAAGAGCTTCGCGCGATCCTCGGCCGCGACATCCCCGCGATCGTGCTGACCGGCGATATTTCGGCGGAGACATTGCGCCGTCTCTCGGCCGAAGACTGCCTGCACATGCCCAAACCCGTGAGCCTCGACGATCTGTTGAAGGCAATCCAGCTGCTGCTGCGCTCGAATGCGGATGTCGACGAAGGACAGCCCGGCGGGCCCTCGCCCGGTCCTCCCGACGGCCCGGAAATCTTCGTCATCGACGACGACCGCACGATGCGCGAGGCGATGCGCGAGACGTTCGAAGCCCATCGGCGGCCGGTCAGGACCTTTGCGAGCGGCGAGGCCTTTCTCGCCGCGTTCGACGACAGGGAGCCCGGCTGCGTGCTGATGGATGTCAATCTGCCGGGCATGAGCGGCCTGAAGGTGCTGGAGACCCTGCGCGGCAAGGGGGTGACATTGCCGATCATCCTGATCACCGGTGCCGGCGACGTCGCCATGGCCGTGCAGGCCATGAAGGCCGGCGCCTCCGATTTCGTCGAGAAGCCGATCGGCCCGTCCGAATTGCTGGCCTGCGTGGCCGCGGCGCTGGAGCGCAATCGGGACATCGGCAAGCGCGGCGTCTGGCAGCGGCAGGCGAAGGACCGCCTGGCGGCGCTGACCGGGCGGCAGCGCGAAATTCTCGAACGGGTGCTGGCCGGTCAGTCCAGCAAGGTGATCGCCCGCGATCTGGATCTCAGCCAGCGCACCGTCGAGGCGCATCGCGCCGCGATCATGAAGCGCATGGGCGTCGGCTCGCTGCCGGCGCTGGCGCGGCTGATGGCGGCGGCGGAAGGCGGCGGCGCAGGCTGAGCCTTAGGACCGATCGACATTCAGTTCAGGCCGTGCCGAAAATGGTGAGTTTCCGTGTTCCGGAGCGCAGCGTACTTTCGGTACGTGAGCACCGGAAGCGCGGAAAATCGCCGTTTGCAGGCCGGCCTGGGCGGAATGGCGATTGGTCCTACGGATGATGCTGCTTGACCAGGCTGTTGCGGCCCGAGGTCCTCCAGCGATGATAGAGTTCCTCGATGCCGGCGCGAAGCGCGATCTTGTGCGACCAGCCGAGCCGGTGAAGGCGGGATGTGTCCAGGAGCTTGCGGGGCGCACCGTCCGGCTTGAAGGCATCGAAGACGATGCGGCCGCGAAAATCGATGACGTCGGCGATCAGGAAGGCGAGGTCGCCGATGCTGATCTCCTCGCCCGAGCCGATATTGATCAGCTTGGGGCTTTCATAGCTTTTCATCAGGAAGACGCAGGCGTCGGCAAGATCGTCGACATGCAGGAATTCCCGCTTCGGCGTGCCGGTGCCCCAGACGACGACGCTGTCGCGATGGCCGACGCGCGCATCGTGCATCTTGCGGATCAGCGCCGGGATGACGTGCGAATGGTCGAGGTCGAAATTGTCGTTCTGGCCGTATAGGTTCGTCGGCATCACCGAAATGAAGCGACAGCCATGCTGTTCGGCATAGGCGCTGGCGAGCTTTATGCCGGCGATCTTGGCGATCGCGTAGGCCTCGTTGGTCGGCTCCAGGCTGCCCGTGAGCAGGGCATCCTCGGTGATGGGCTGCTCGGCATGTTTGGGGTAGATGCAGCTCGAGCCCAGGCAAAGCAGCTTTTCGACGCCGAGGTCGGAGGCCGTCTTGATGATGTTGAGGAGGATGAGGGCGTTTTCGGCGAGAAACTCCGCCGGATAGCGCGCATTGGCGCCGATACCGCCGACCCGGGCGGCCGCGATGAAGATCGCCTCCGGCCGCGCCTTGCGCATCCAGGCTTCCGTATCGGACTGGCGCGTCAGGTCGAGGTCCTCGCGTGTCACCGTCTGGATGTCGCAGCGTTCCCGTTTCAGCCGGCGCATCAGCGCCGAGCCGACCATTCCCGAATGCCCGGCCACCCAGACCCGCTTGCCGCGCAGGTCGTAAGATACCGTGTCGTCTTCAGCCGTGGAGATCATTTCGCCCCTCCTCCTTGGTGATCACCCGCAGGTCCGATTCGACCATCTCCGAGACGAGCTCGCCGAAGGTCACCGTCTGGCGCCAGCCGAGCCGCTCGCGCGCCTTGCTCGCATCGCCAAGCAGGATATCGACCTCCGCGGGGCGGAAATAACGGGGATCGATCTGGATGAGCGGCTTGCCGCTCTTGCGCTCATAGCCGATCTCGTCGACGCCCGTGCCGTCCCATTCGATGGATTTTCCCACGACGTCGAAGGCGCACTCGACGAATTCCCGGACCGTATGGGCCTCCCCGGTGGCGAGTACATAGTCGTCCGGCACGTCCTGCTGCACGATCCGCCACATGCCCTCCACATAGTCGCGTGCATGTCCCCAGTCGCGCCTGGCATCGAGATTGCCGAGATAGAGCTTGTCCTGCAGCCCCCATTCGATCGCCGCCACCGCCCGGGTGATCTTGCGCGTGACGAAGGTTTCGCCGCGCCGCGGGCTTTCATGGTTGAAGAGGATGCCGTTCGAGGCGTGGAAGCCATAGGCCTCGCGATAGTTGACCGTCATCCAGTAGGCGTAGAGTTTCGCGGCGGCATAGGGGCTGCGCGGATGGAACGGCGTGCCCTCCCGCTGCGGCGTTTCCTTGATGCCGCCGAAGAGTTCCGAGGTCGATGCCTGGTAGAAGCGGCATTGTTCGCCGACCTTCAAAAGCCGCATGGCCTCCAGCAGCCGCAGCGTGCCGAGCGCGTCGGTATTCGCGGTATATTCCGGCGTCTCGAAACTCACCTGAACATGGCTCTGGGCGCCGAGATTGTAGATCTCGTCCGGCTGGACCTCCTGGATCACCCGGCAGAGGTTCGTCGCATCGGTCAGGTCGCCGAAATGCAGGTGGAAGCGCACCCCCGGCGACCGTGGATCGGCATAGAGATGATCGATGCGGGCCGTGTTGAAGGATGACGAGCGGCGCTTGAGGCCGTGCACCCGATATCCCTTGGAAAGCAGAAGCTCGGTCAGGTAGGAGCCGTCCTGGCCCGTGACGCCGATGATCAAGGCTGTTTTGTCAGGCATTGTAGGATCAGCTCTCGCAGGAGGGGCATGCGGGCACACGTCTTCACGGCCCGTCCCACGAGTTAGCGATGACGCGGTCCGCGCGGCAAGGTGGCCGTTCGGGGGACGGGGATCGTCCCGCTTTCCCCGGATCGGACGCCGCCGCACCTCAGCCCGACGAAGGACTAGCCCCCCTCGTCGGAAGGCGTAGGCCGGGTGCTGGGGCAAAGTACCCCCTAGCGCCTTTGGAGAACTTGCCGCCGTCCGCGTATTGGCAGGATCGTATCCCGCAGGAATTGTGATCCCGGGGGGCTCATGCGGACGATCTTCGTCAATCGATATTTCCATCCCGACCAGTCGGCGACGAGCCGCATGGTATCGGCGCTCGCTTTCGGCCTGGCGCGGCAGGGCGGCGAGGTCGCGGTCGTCGCGAGCCGCACCCGCCATGACCAGGCCGACGCTCCGCTCGCCGGGCGGGAAACCTGCTCCGGCGTGGATGTCGTCAGGCTTTCCACCTCGCGCTTCGGCCGCGGCACCCTGCCCGGCCGCGCCATCGATTATCTCTCCTTCCACCTCGCGGCCTTCGGCTGGCTCATCCGCAATGTCCGGCGCGGCGACGTCGTGGTCGTCTGCACCGATCCGCCGCTGATCTCGCTCGGCTGCGCGCTGCCCATCCGGCTGCGCGGCGGCGAGATGGTCAACTGGGTCATGGACCTCTTCCCCGAAACCGCCATCGAGCTCGGCCTTTTCAGCAGGGCGCCCGTGCTCGGACGGTTCGCCGCGTGGCTGCGCGACCGGTCGGTCGCCCGCGCGCGCCTCACCATCTGCCCGACGGAGCGGATGGAGGATTACCTGCTCGCGCGCGGCGCCCCGGCTGATCGCATGCGCGTGTTGCACCATTGGTCCGATGCGGCCGAGATCCGCCCTGTGCCGCGCGACGAAAACCCCCTTCGCGCCGCTTGGGACTACACCCGGAAATTCGTAGTCGGTTATTCCGGCAATTTTGGCCGCGCCCATGAATTCGCCACGCTGATCGAGGCGGCGACCCTTTTGCAGGACCGGCAGGATATCCGCTTCCTGATGGTCGGCGGCGGCCACAAGCTCGCCTCCGTGCAGGGCGCCGTGCGCGAACGCGGCCTCGCCAACGTCACCTTCAAGCCGTTGCAACCGGCCGAGCAGCTTGCCGAAAGCCTCGGCGTGCCGGATCTCCATGTCGTCTCGCTGCTGCCGCGCCTCGAACATTGCATCATCCCGAGCAAGTTCTACGGCATCCTCGCCGCCGGCAGGCCGACGCTCTTCATCGGCGATCCGAAAGGCAGCGTCGCGGCCGTCATCGATGCCGAGGGTTGCGGGGTGAATATCGGGATCGGCGAGGCCGAAAGGCTCGCCCGCACGATCGCCGAGCTGGCGGCATCGCCGGAAAAGGTCGTCGCGATGGGCGAGACCGCGAGGGCCGTGCTCGAAGCCGACTATGCCTATGACCGCGCGCTCGCCACCTGGCGCGTGCTGCTGCGGGACCTGGCGGAAGCCGCGCCCGCGCCCGCACGCGCCGTCCTGCTGGAGCAGGAGACGTCATGACCGACACCGTCGTCGTCAGCCAGCTCGGCGCCCGCATGCACTATGCCGTCGCCCGCATTCTGGCGAAGGAAGGCCGGCTTGGCCATTTCTTCACCGATATCTGCGGCACCAAGAGCTGGCCCGCCCTCCTCCACCGCCTGCCCCAGTCGATGCTGCCGCGGCCGGTGCGGCGGCTGGTCGGGCGGGTGCCCAACGGTGTGCCGCCGGAACTCATCACGGATTTTCCGCTCTTCGGCGTGCGCTCCGCCATCCGGCGCCTGCGCATGGAGGACCAGGCCGGGGAAATGTCGCATGCCGTCTGGGCCGGTAGCCGCTTCTCGAACCTCGTCGCGGCCCGGGGCTTTCACAACGCCGCCGGCCTTTATGCCTATAGCGGCGACGCGCTGGAACAGATGCGCGCCGCCAAGAAGCAGGGCCTCTGGGTCGCCGTCGAGCAGATGGTCGCGCCGCGCGCCGTGCTGGAGGCCATCCTCGCCGAGGAGATGGGGCACTTTCCCGACTGGGCCGGCCCGCCGGCGAAGAACCCGCATGCCGAGACCTTCGCGGCCCGCGAACGCGCGGAATGGGCGTTGGCGGACTGCATCGTCTGCCCGTCCGATTTCGTCCGCGACCATGTCATCGCCGAGGGCGGGCCGGCGGAACGCTGCGTCGTCGTGCCCTACGGCGTCGATGCGAAGGACCGCTCCGACCCGACGCCCCGCGCACCCGGTCCGCTGCACGTCCTGACGATCGGCGAGGTGGGCCTGCGCAAGGGCTCGCCCTATGTGCTGCAAGCCGCCGAACGCCTCGGCACCGCGGTGCGGATGCGCATGACCGGCCCCCACCGGCTGCCCGAGCCGGTCCGCCGGCGGATGAGCCGGTCGATCGAGCTCCGGGGCATCGTGCCGCGCGCCGAGATCGCCGGAGAATATCGCTGGGCGGATGTCTTCCTGCTACCTTCCCTTTGCGAAGGGTCCGCCACCGTCATCTACGAGGCGCTGGCCTCCGGCCTCCCGGTCATCACCACCTACAGCACGGGCAGCGTCGTGCGGCATGGCGTCGAGGGTCTGATCGTGCCGGAGCGCGATCCACAGGCGATCGTCGATGCCGTGCGCTACCTCGCCGACAACGAGGACGTCCGCGCGACCATGTCGGCCAATGCACGCCGCACGGCGGCCAGCCACACCGTCGACAAATATGGCGCCCGCCTTCTCGACGTGCTGTCCCGGCTGCACGGCCCCCATGGCGGCAAGCCATGAAGATCGTCCATGTCATCACCACCATGGATCCGGACAAGGGAGGCCCGCAGGCGGTCGTGATGCGGCTTGCGGCGGCCCAGGCGAACCTCGGCCATGCGGTGCATGTGGTGAGCCAGGCGGATACGCAGACGCTCGGCCATGTGGCGCGGCTCGGCGAAGCCATCCCCGGCTTCCAGCACATCGTCTGGCACACCGCGCCGCCGGGCAGGCTGGAAGAGGTGCTCTGCCGCAAGACACGTCCGCTTCTGGCGCGCATCCTCACCGATGCTCACCAGGTCCACCTGCACGGCGTCTGGGAGCCGATACTCGTCTTCGCCGCAGCCATCGCCGCCCGCAACGGCGTGCCCTATTGTGTCTGCCCGGCCGGTATGCTCGACACGTGGAGCTTGGCGCAAAAACCCTGGAAGAAGCGCGTGGCGCTGGCGCTCGGATGCCGCCGGATGCTCGACCGCGCGGCCTTCATCCACGCCCTCAACCGCGACGAGGCGGAGCTGATGCGGCCGCTCGGCCTGAAGGCGCCGGCCGAGATCATTCCCAACGGCGTCTTCACCGAGGAATTCGAACACCTCCCCTCCGCCAGGGCCTTTCCCGCGCTGATCGGCCTTCAGGCGGAGCGGCGCTTCGTGCTGTTCCTGTCGCGCCTGCACTACAAGAAGGGCCTCGACCTGCTCGCCGCCGCGTTCCAGCGGGTTGCGCGGGAATGCCCGGATGTCGATCTCGTCGTGGCGGGGCCGGATGGCGGGGCGGAGGACGATTTCCGCGATCTCGTGCGCCGTTTCGGGCTCGAAAGGCGGGTCTTCATGGTCGGCCCGCTCTATGGCGAGACGAAGCTTCAGGCCTTCGTTTCGGCCGCCTGCTTCTGCCTGCCCAGCCGGCAAGAGGGTTTTAGCGTGGCGATCACCGAGGCGCTCGCCTGCGGCACGCCGGTCGTCATCACCCGTGCCTGCCATTTTCCGGAAGTGGCCGTTGCCGGTGCCGGCGCGGTCGTGGCGCTCGATGCGACGGATGTCGCGAGCGCCCTGGTCGAAACGCTGTCGAATGCGCCCGCCGCACGCGCCATGGGGCAGAACGGCCGCCGGCTGGTGTTCGAGAATTACACCTGGCCGCGCATCGCCCAGCTGACGATCGGCCTCTACGAGGCCTATGCGCCGGCGACCGAGAATGTGGGGCTTTCCATCACCTGACGGCTAACCAACCTGCCGGCGGCTGGCGACGGCCCGCGCCGGATTGCCGGCATAGACGGTCCACGGTTCCAGCGCGCGGACCGCGACGCCACGTGCGCCGAGAACCGCGCCCTCGCCGGCCTCCATGCCCGGGCCGACGAAGGCCTCCGCGGCGATCCAGGCGTTGCGGCGCAGCACGATCGGCCGCGCCACCAGCGGAAAAGCCGGCTGCTGGATATCGTGCGTGCCCGTGCACAGATGCGCGCGCTGCGACACGATGGCCATCGCCTCGAGCGTCACCGGCGCGACGTTGTAGCAGATCACGCCCGGCCCCATCGAGGCATTCGGCCCCATGGTGAGGTTGCCCGGCCACCAGACGACCGTGCTGCCATGCACGATCGCCGTCGGATCGAGCTTGGCGCCGAAGAGGCGCAGCAAAAGATTGCGCCAGGGATGGAAGGGCGACGGTGTCCACGCCGCAAGGCACCGCCAGGCGACGAGCCAGGCAAGCCGCATCAGCCGGAAGCGCAGCGCGAATGTCGGCCCGCCCAGCAGCGGTGCCGCGAGGCCCAGCGTATCGAGACCCGGATCGTCGTAACGGGACTTCATGAATGGACGGGCCTCCCTGCCATGGCCGGAACGCAACAGCTGCGTCGACTGGACATGACTGCCAGCCCCAGCAACGGGGCGAGGAAAAGCACCGTATGCATCCAGACCATGACGATCATCGCAAGTCTCCTTCCCCAAACGGCAACCGCCAGGAGGCGGGGCCTCGCATCTCCCGCTCCCGGCGGCGGTCGCAGGCATGGGGGTACTGCCCGCAACGCCGAACGGACGAGCCGCGTCAAACGGGCAAACCTTCCTCCCGCCGCCGCAGCTCCTCCGTCTTGATGACGATCATGTATTCGTAGGCAGCGAGCAGCCGGCAGTAGTGATAGCCTTCCCGGCCGTCGCGGAAGCCGCCGCGCAGGACATACATGTAGAGGAAGCGCGCGGCCGGTCGGAACGGCAGGCGCATCGACAGTTCCTTCAGGGCGCGCCGCCGCACCTCGGGCACCCGGCTCAGCATGTCGCGCCAGGGCACGCGTTTCTCGCGCAGGCTGATCACCGTCTCGCGCGCCTCCGAGGAGGAATAGCGATTGTGCTTGTCGTACCAGGCGTTGAGGCCCTTGTTGAAACTGTAGTGGATGAAATGCGCGTCGAGCCGACCCTCCGGCCCCTCGGGCAGGCAGCGCGAATGGGCGTCGCGCTCGTAGCGCACCCGATCCGGCCGCACGAGGCGGGTGATCCAGGTCGGGTAGAGGCTGCTGTGCTTGATCCAGCGCCCCATGAACATGTTCTTGTAGCGGATGCGGAAGGAGCTTTCGGGGCGCACCGGGTCGCGGGCGATCGCCAGCATCTCGTCGCGCAGGTCCGGCGGCGTCACCTCGTCGGCGTCGGGCGTGTAGACCCAGGGATATTTGTAGGTGATCTCCTTCAGCCCGTAGGTGCGCTGGTGCGATTCGGTATCGTGCACCCGCTGGTAGACGCGGGCGCCCGCCGCCTTCGCAATCTCCACCGTCCTGTCGGTGCTGTAGGAATCGAGCACGACGATATCGTCGCACCAGTCCAGCGAGGCCAGGCAGGCGGGGAGATTCCTCTCCTCGTTCAGCGTCATGATCAGCACGGAAATCGACATCGGCCGCCCTCCCCCGTTACATCTGCAGCTTGATTGAGGGACGGGCGGCGCGATGGACCCGCCGGCGCGTGGCGGACTCGGCGGCGAGCACGAATGCGGTATGGGCGATCGCGACGAAGACGAGGCCGATCACCATCACTGGCCCCGGAAGATTGAACACCAGGCCGAGATAGCCGACGCCGCCGCACAGGAACGACACCAGGACGATGACGTAGCTGGTGGCCGCGGGCGAAAAGCCGGCATCGATCAGGAGGTGATGCAGGTGCCGACGGTCCGCCGACATGGGGCTGCGGTGATCGAGCATGCGGCGCACGATCAGGCTCAGCGTATCGACCACCGGAACCACCACCAGCCACAGCAGGCACTGGAAGGGCAGACCTTCAGCGCCGTTCGACAGGCGCAGGATCAGGTAGGCGATGATCGCGCCCAGCGCCGTGCTGCCGGCATCGCCCAGATAGACCGAGGCGCGGGCGCGCCAGGGGCTGCGCAGGTTGAAGATGAGGAAGCCGCCGGTCGCGGCAAGCAGAAGGGCCACGGGAACGACCAGCCCCTCGGCCCCCGCCTGTAGCGACAGCAGGAGGATCCACACCAGCGCGGCGACGGCACTGCCGCCGGCAAGCCCGTCAACGCCGTCCAGCATGTTCCAGGCGTTGATCAACCCGACGATGAAGGCGACGGAGAGCACGAGAAGGCCGATGGGACCGAAGACGATGCCCAATTCCGGCAGGTCGCCGAACGATACCTGCCCCAGTCCCTCCGCGGAGATCAGCGCGATCGCGATCAGCACCTGCGCCCCGAAGCGGAAGCGGGCCGGCAGCGCGAACCGGTCGTCCGCGACGCCGAGCCCGACGATCAGCAGCGTCGCCGCCCAGAAGCCCGGCCCGCAATCCATCGGGCCCGAAGCCAGGAGGCTGATGCCGGCGAAGGCCAGGAAGATCGCGATGCCGCCGCACAGCGGAATGGCGCCCTCATGGATCTTCCGGTGATCCGGCAGATCCATGAGGTGAAGCGGAACTGACAAGGAACGCAACAGGACGACGAAAAAGGCGCTCAACGCGAGAGACGCCGAGCTTTCGAGCAGCAAGAAGATCATATGACGCCCCTGCAATCGCCGCGATGCCCTGACCTTGAGCGATCAGGTTGCATGGACGATGATGCAAGCATAGCGATAGAAATGCGGGGCCGACATTTGGGCAAAAGGTCAGGGAGCCCTCATCGAAGCGAAGGAAACCACCCGCAGGCGTACCCGCGCCTACTCCCTTTCCGCGCCCATCTCCTCCCTTTGGCCAAGGTTTCATACAGCGCGGCCGTGTTTTGGCGGTCTCGATTCGCGGCTTGACATCCGTCGCCGAAAATGGAACATAAAGAGAACAAATGGAGCTGCCGATGCAAACCGATGCTGTCGAACGTGCCCTTGCCGAAGTTGCCGCCTGCCGGGCGCTGCGGGAAAAGCAGCAGGCCCACCGGGCCGAATTCCAGCGCAAGCTGGAGGCGGTGGCAAAACCGCTTTACGTGCTGAAGAGCAAGCGGCAGCTGGAGCTTCGGCTGCAATGATGCGCGCGGCTCACCGGCAGGACAGGATGGAGCGCGAGGAAGCGGCGGAAATCCTCGCATTTCACAACGGCAATGCCCTGGAGGCCTTGCGCACGATGATCGCCGAGCGGGATGCAGTCGAGGAACGGCTCGCCATCGCGACGCAGATCATGCGTCGCGACTGTGCGGCGGCTTATCGCGTCGCAAGCAGCGCGACATAGGCAATGACCGTCAGCAGCAGGCCGCGGAAGGCGAAGCCGACGAAACGGTACTTGTCGCTGGCGATGGAGGCGATGGCGTCGGCGTTCTGCATATATTGCTCGAAGAGATAACCGACGTCGCGGGTCTCGGCCGCCTTGCGAAACCCCTCGCGATGGTGCGGCCAGGCGCCCCAGAACAGCGAGGTCGCCTTGTCGACGCGGCGCGGCAGCACGACGAGGATCGCCGAGACCATGGAAAACACCAGGGCGAAGGCGAGCAGGCCGGACAAGACGATGGTGGAGAGATCGCTCTCGGCATAACGCGACCAGGTGAACACGGCGCGGCTTTCCGTCGAGGTGACGAGCAGCGCCAGCATGAAGGTGAAGATGTAGGCCGCCTTCTGGTCGGAAATCTTCACCTGGTCGTAGAACACGTCGTTGATGCGGCGGATATGATCGAAATGTTCGAGTGCGATCCCCCCGGTGCCGTCCACCGCCCGTTCGAGAATGTTTTGCCGATCGTCCATTGCCGCCATGGCGCTTTTGTTCCCCGTTTCCCTGGTGATAGCCGAGAGGTTTTGGAAAGCAACGGCATGCGTGCAGCACCGCTTGACTTTTTTGAGGGGATGTCGAGTGCTGGGCGCCATGCGAAGCCCCGTACCGACATCCCGTCCCATCCTGCCGCGCCCTGCACGGAGCGCCGGCGCATGAGCGCGGGACTGCGCCGTCCGCACAGATGGTCACGCCGGAGCAAACGCCTCGCCGTGCTCACCTTCGCGGTGATCGCGCTGGTTTCCGCGCTGCCGCAGCTTCCGGGCTGGTCGCTCGCGGACCTGCGCGCCTTCGACTATTTCTCCACCCTCGACGATCCCCGGCCGCCGGCCGCAAGCCCGGTCGTCGTGGCGATCGACGAACCGTCGCTGGCCGAGATCAACGCGCAATGGCCCTGGCCGCGCGAATTGCACGCGCGGCTGGTCGAAAGCCTGCGCAAGGCCGGCGCCACGGCGATCGGTCTCGACATCATCTTCGCCGAGCCGTCCAACCCGGCCTCCGACGCCGCGCTCGCCAAGGCACTCGGGCCGGACGTGGTGCTCGCCGGCGACGAGAGCGTCATCGTCACGCCGCAGGCCGAGCAGTTCCTGCGCACGACGCCGCTGCCCGCCTTTTCGCAAGCGGGTGCCGTGACCGGCATCGCCTCCATCACGCTCGGCGGCGACGGGGTCTTTCGCGACCTGCCGCGCTACGAGGATGGTTTTGCGCTGGCGCTCGCCCGCGTCGCCGGCAAGGCGGCGGTCTCGCCCACGGGCAAACTGCTGCAATCCTTCGGCCCCTCGCGCAGCTACCCGACCGTCTCCTACTACCAGGCGCTCGACCCGGAAAACATGCTGCCGAAGGATATGTTCAAGGGCCGCGTGGTGATCGTCGGACTCAGCCTGCAGAATGCGCCCGACATCAATTCCGGCGGCGCCGACGCCTTTGCGACACCCTATACGGTGCATACCGGCCGGCTGGTGGCGGGGGCGGAAATCCAGGCGACGATTTTCGACAACCTCACCACGGGTGCCGCGATCACCCGCGCCGGCACGCCGCTCGCCATCACGTCCGTCGCCCTTGCGGCGCTTTTCTCGGCGGCGCTCGTGCGGCGCGCGACGCGCTGGCAGACGGCCGTGCTCAGCCTGTTCGCCACGGCGGTGCTCGGGCTGTTGAGCTTCGCGCTGATCCGCGAGGCCACCCTCTTCGTCTCGCCGATCGGCCCCACCGTCGCGCTGCTTCTGGTCGCCGCCGGCCAGACGGCGCTCGACTATGCGGAGGAGCGGCGGCGGCGGCGCGAGATCGTGCGCGCCTTCTCGCAATATCTCTCGCCCGCCCTCGTCGAGCGCCTCGCCCGCGATCCCTCGCAGCTGAAACTCGGCGGCGAACGGCGCACGCTCTCCATCCTGTTTTGCGACGTGCGCGGCTTCACCACCATCGCCGAGACGATGAAGGACGACCCGGAGCAACTGACCACGCTGATCAACCGGCTGCTGACGCCGCTGTCCGACATCGTGCTGAAACATGGCGGCACGATCGACAAATATATCGGCGACTGCGTGATGGCCTTCTGGAACGCGCCGCTCGACGACGAGCACCATGCCCGGCACGCGGTCGCCGCCGCCCTCGACATGCTCGACGCGATGGCGACGCTGAATGCCAAGCTCAAGGCGGAAGCGGCGGCGAGCGGCACGCCCTATCACGCCTTGCGCATCGGCATCGGCATCAATACGGGCGACTGCGTGGTCGGAAACATGGGCTCGTCGCAGCGCTTCGACTATTCGGTGCTGGGCGACGCGGTGAACCTCGCCTCGCGGCTGGAGGGCGCGTCGAAGGCCTATGGCGTGCCGCTGCTCATCGGCGAGCGCACGGCGACGCTTGCCGCGACGGATTTCGCCGTGCTGGAACTCGACCGCATCACGGTGAAGGGCCGCAGCGGTGCGGCGCCCGTCTTCACCGCCCTGCGCAGCCTGCCGGATGCCGCGATGGCCCAGCATGCCCGCTTCATCGAGGACAAATATGCCGGGAAGCTGACGGCCGACGACGCGATTTTCGATGTGCTGAGCGAGACGAGCCCGTCGCTGGCGCCCTACTACGCCACCATCCGGTCCGAACATTTCGCCGGCGGCGCCTGAGGCTTCACGCGCTCTGCTTGGGATATGACGGGGCGAATTCGGCGACGAGCTCGTGTTTTTCGCCCGGATAGGTCAGCCGGACATGGGTGATATAGACGCCGCCGCTCCAGGTGCGCCGCTCGACGACCAGGCAGGCCGTGCCGGGGGCGATCGCCAGCAGGTCCGCGGCGCGGGCGTCGGCGCCGACAGCGCGGATGCGGTGTTCGGCGGCGCTCCACGGCACGCGGCTGATCAGCCAGGCGCCGGGCGCGATATCGTCGAACGTTTCGTCGGCGGCTTCCGGCACGGCGACGCGGTTGATCAGGCGATCCTCCAGGCAGAACGGCTGGGCGCCGGCAAAGTGCAGCGCGGAAATCTCCGTCAGCGGCGCGGGCTCCGGCAGGTCCATCAGGCGGCGGTCGGCCGCTTTCGCGACGCGGTCGAGGCGCGTGCGCTTCTCGTAACGATAGCGCAGCCCGAGTGATTCGACCTCGAGCCGGATGTCGTGGATCTCCAGCACGGCGGATTGCGCGTGCGGATGGGTGACGTAGCTGCCGGACTTGCGCCGCCGCTCGATGAGGCCGCGCTTGACCAGCTCGGTGATCGCCTTGTTCACCGTCATGCGCGAGCACTGGTATTGCTCGGTCAGCTCGTGCTCGAAGGGAATGCGGTGGCCCGGCGGCCATTCGCCCGAGAGGATCCTGCCTTCCACGTCCTCCAGGATGCGGCGATGCAGCGGCGGCTCCTTGGCCTCGGTCCGGGTCTTCTCCTGGTCGATGGAAATGGTCGCCTCCGCGCTAGAGCATTTCCAGCCGAAGCGGAATAGCTTCGGCGTCGGATAATGCGGCACAAACAAAACCTGGGGCGCAATCGCCCGGTGGGACAAGTCATAGGAAAGGCAGGCCCGCCTTACAATACGCCCTCAGGCGTCAGTCAGCGCCCGCATCGTCGCGCCGAAGCGCCGGCCGATTTTTTCGCGCGCCGCATGCCGCCCGCCCTCGACCTGCTTGCGCCCGTTCACCCAGACGCAATCGACCTCGGCGCCGTTCGAAAAAATCCAACCGTCGAGCAACGCATCGCCTGCAAGATCGAGGCCGTGACGGGCCTTGACGCTGACGAAGTCCGCCGCCTTGCCGGCTGACATGCCCGCTTCCACCCCCAGCGCCGCGGCACCGCCGACCAGCGCGCCGTCGAACAGCGCCCGGCCCGTCGAGCCGCCGGGGGCGGCGAGCACGTTGCGGGCGCGGTGGGCGAGACGCTCGGAATATTCCAGCTGGCGCAGTTCGTCCGGCAGGCCGATCAGCACGTTGGAATCGGAGCCGACGCCGAACCGGCCGCCGGCGGCGAAAAACTCTGCCGGGAAGATGCCGTCGCCGAGATTGGCTTCGGTGATCGGGCAGAGGCCGGCGATGGCGCCGGCTTCCGCCATGCCGCGCGTCTCGGTGTCCGTCATGTGCGTGGCGTGGATGAAACACCAGCGACCGTCGACGGCCTGGTTGTCGAGCAGCCACTCCACCGGGCGGCGGCCGGACCAGGCGATGCTGTCCTCCACTTCCTTCACCTGCTCGGCGATGTGGATGTGGATCGGCTTGTCGCCGGCCATGGCGACGACGGCGGAAAGCTCGTCCGGCGTGACCGCGCGCAGGCTGTGCGGCGCGACGCCGGTGATGCCGCCGGGCAGGCCATCCGTCAGCGTGCGGCAACGTTCCAGCAGCGCGGCATAGGAATCCCGGTCGTTGATGAACCGGCGCTGCCCCTCGCCCGGCGCCGTGCCGCCGAAGCCGGCATGGGCATAGAAGACGGGCAGCAGCGTCAGCGCGATTCCGGTTTCGGACGCGGCTGAAGCAATGCGCACGGCCATCTCGGCGATATCGCCATAGTGCCCCCCGTCCTTGTCGTGGTGCAGGTAGTGGAACTCGCCGACGCGGGTAAAGCCCGCCTCCAGCATCTCGACATAGAGCTGCGCGGCGACCGCCTCGACATCGTCCGGCGTCATGGACAGCGCGAAGCGATACATGACATTGCGCCAGCTCCAGAAGCTGTCGCTGCCCGGCCCGCGCGTTTCGGCAAGGCCCGCCATGCCGCGCTGGAAGGCGTGGCTGTGCAGGTTCGGCATGCCGGCGACGATGGTGTCGTGACGCTCGTCGCTGGAGGCTGCGGCGGCGTCCGTTTCGAGGCGCGCGATGCGGCCGCCTTCGATGTGGAGACGCACATTCTTCGCCCAACCGCCCGTAAGCAGCGCCTGCCTTGCATGAATGACGGCCATGCCGCTCCCTCCCTCTTCCGGTGTATCTTCGACGCCGATCCGCAAATTCGCTCTTGCGTCCTCTGCGATTATGTATATACATTATCTTCATCACAGGGAAGAGGCAATCATGGTATCAGCAGCGGAAAAGGACACGGTGCGCGTCTGGCGCAATGCCCGGCTTGCAACGCTCCAGGAGAGCCTGCCCGGCCTCGGTATCGTCGAGGATGGCGCTATCGCCGTGCGCGACGGCCGCATCGCCTTCGTCGGTCCGGAAGCCGATCTGCCCGCCGAATTCTCCGCCGCGGGAACCGTCGATTGCGAAGGCCGCTGGATCACCCCGGGCCTCATCGACTGCCACACCCATCTCGTGCATGCCGGCGACCGCGCCCATGAATTCGAGCTGCGGCTTGCCGGCGCCTCCTATGAGGAGGTCGCGCGCGCCGGCGGCGGCATCGTCTCCTCGGTCAAGGCGCTGCGCGCCGCGAGCGAGGACGATCTCGTGCGCCAGACGCTGCCCCGCCTCGACGCGCTGATCGCGGAGGGCGTGACGACCGTCGAGCTGAAATCCGGCTACGGCCTCGATACCGAAAACGAACTCAAGTCGCTGCGCGCCGCCCGCCGGGTTGCCGAACAGCGCGACGTCACCGTGCGCACCACCTTCCTCGGCGCCCACGCGCTGCCGCCGGAAATGAACGGCGACAAGACCGCCTATATCGACAAGGTGGTCAGCGAGATGCTGCCGGCGATCGCGGCGGAAGGCCTTGCCGATGCCGTGGACGGTTTCTGCGAGGGCATCGCCTTCCTGCCGGACGAGATGGCGAAGGTCTTCGATGCCGCCATAAGCTTCGGCCTGCCGGTCAAGCTGCACGCCGACCAGCTTTCGAACCTCAATGGTGCAGCCCTTGCCGCTTCCTACGGCGCGCTTTCGGCCGACCACCTCGAATATACCGACGATGCGGGTGCCGCCGCCATGGCGAAGGCCGGCACGGTCGCCGTCATCCTGCCGGGCGCCTTCTATTTCATCCGCGAGACGAAGAAGCCGCCGGTCGAGCTCTTCCGCAAGCACGGCGTGAAAATGGCCGTCGCGACGGATTCCAATCCCGGCACCTCGCCGCTGACCTCGCTTCTCCTCACCATGAACATGGCCGCCACCCTCTTCGGCATGACCGTCACCGAATGCATTGCCGGCACCACCCGCGAGGCAGCCCGCGCGCTGGGCCTGGTCGATGAAGTGGGGACGCTCGAAGCCGGAAAGTGGGCCGATTTCGTCCTCTGGGACATCGGCCGGCCGGCGGAACTGGTCTACCGCATGGGCTTCAACCCCATGTTTGCCCGTATCCGCAGCGGACATTAGGTCAATTCGCAGCTTACGGCTGCATCGAGGACTGCAACATGACGATCACGCTTCATCCGGGCTCCGTGCCCCTCAAAACCCTTGAATCCATCTACTGGACCGGCGTTTCCGCTCGTCTCGACCCGTCCTTCGACGCCGGCATTGCAAAAGCGGCCGCGCGCATCGCGGAAATCGCCGGCGGCGACGAGCCGGTCTACGGCATCAACACCGGCTTCGGCAAACTCGCCTCCATCAAGATCGCGACGGCCGATGTCGCCACGCTCCAGCGCAACCTGATCCTGTCGCATTGCTGCGGCGTCGGCAAACCGCTGTCCGAAAACATCGTGCGCCTCATCATGGCGCTGAAGCTGATCTCGCTCGGCCGCGGCGCTTCCGGCGTGCGCCTCGACATCGTCCGCCTGCTGGAAACCATGCAGGAAAAGGGCGTCATCCCGGTCATCCCGGAACAGGGTTCCGTCGGCGCCTCCGGCGACCTCGCGCCCCTCGCCCATATGGCGGCCGTGATGATCGGCGAAGGCGAAGCCATTCATGGCGGCGAACGCCTTCCCGGCGGCGCGGCCCTCGCAAAGGCCGGGCTCAAGCCCGTCGTGCTCGCCGCCAAGGAGGGCCTCGCCCTCATCAACGGCACGCAGGTCTCGACCGCGCTAGCGCTCGCCGGCCTCTTCCGGGCGCATCGCGCCGCGCAGGCGGCCCTCGTTACCGGCGCGCTTTCCACCGATGCCGCCATGGGGTCCTCCGCGCCGTTCCATCCCGATATCCACACGCTGCGCGGCCATAAGGGCCAGATCGACGCCGCATCCGCGCTGCGCGCGCTGCTTGCCGGCTCGGTCATCCGCGAGAGTCACATCACCGGCGACGAGCGCGTGCAGGACCCCTATTGCATCCGCTGCCAGCCGCAGGTCGACGGCGCCTGCCTCGATGTCCTGCGTTCCGCCGCCCGCACGCTGGAAATCGAAGCCAATGCCGTCACCGACAACCCGCTGGTTCTGTCCGACAACAGCGTCATCTCGGGCGGCAATTTTCACGCCGAACCCGTCGCCTTCGCCGCCGACCAGATCGCCATCGCGGTCTGCGAGATCGGTGCGATTTCGCAGCGGCGCATCGCGCTTCTCGTGGATCCGGCGCTGTCCTTCGGCCTGCCGGCCTTCCTCGCCAAGACGCCGGGCCTCAATTCCGGCCTGATGATCGCGGAGGTCACCTCGGCCGCGCTGATGAGCGAGAACAAGCAGATGGCGCACCCCGCCTCGGTCGATTCGACGCCGACTTCCGCCAACCAGGAAGACCACGTCTCCATGGCCTGCCACGGCGCCCGCCGCCTGCTGCGCATGACGGAAAACCTGTCCGCCATCATCGGCATCGAGGCGCTGACGGCGGCCCAGGGCATCGAGTTCCGCGCGCCGCTTACCACTAGCCCGGAATTGCAGAAGGTCGTGGCAACGCTGCGCACCGTGGTCGCGACGCTGGAAGAGGACCGCTACATGGCGCCGGATCTCGCCGCCGCCAGCAGCTTCGTCTCCTCGGGCGCCCTCGGCGCATCGGTCTCCAAGGGCATCCTGCCGGTGTTGGAGGCGTGAGGATGGGTATGTGCGTGACGATACCCCCCTCTGCCCTGCCGGGCATCTCCCCCTCAAGGGGGGAGATCAGCAAGGGGTGGAGACATTGCCCAACCGCAATGGCCGAGACGGGCGAGACACCGCTACAACCGATCTCCCCCCTTGAGGGGGAGATGCCCGGCAGGGCAGAGGGGGGTGAACGCCGCCTGGAGGTCGCCCGATGAGCGCCGTCTTCGAAACCCACCAGGGCACCTCGCCCGTCATCCTCGCCTTCCCGCATACCGGCACGGACGTGCCGGCCGACATATGGGAACGCCTGAACGACAATGGCCGCATCCTTGCCGATACGGACTGGCACATCGAAGGTCTCTACGACGGTCTCCTGCCAAACGTGACGACGGTACGTGCCACCTTCCACCGCTACGTCATCGACGCCAACCGCGATCCGGCCGGCGTCAGCCTCTATCCCGGCCAGAACACCACCGGCCTTGTGCCGGAAACGGATTTCGACGGCAAGCCGATCTGGAAGGACGGCGCGGCGCCGACCGAGGCGGACATCGCCTTCCGGCTCGCCCATTTCCACGCGCCCTATCACGCGGCGCTTGCCGCGGAGATCGAGCGTGCCAAGGCGATCCATGGCGTGGCGATCCTCTATGATTGCCACTCGATCCGCTCGCTGATCCCCTTCCTCTTCGAAGGCCGGCTGCCGGATTTCAACGTCGGCACGGACATGGGCCGCACCTGTGATAAGGCGATCGAAACGGCGACATTCGAAGCCTGCGCGAAGGCCGAGGGCTATACCGGCATCCTCAACGGTCGCTTCAAGGGCGGCTGGACGACGCGCCATTACGGCAGGCCGAAAACCGGCGTGCACGCCATCCAGATGGAACTCGCGCAGGTGAGCCATCTCGCCACGGAAGCCCCGCCTTTCGCCCTTGATGGGGAGAAGGCCGCGCGGCTGCGCATTGTTCTGACAGACATCCTGAACCGTCTCGAGGCGCTCGCCTCCACCCTTCCACGCTGATCCCGGGAGACCCAGCCAATGACCACCAATCCCCGCCACAACATCCGCGAAATCCGCGCTGCCCGCGGCACCGAACTCACCGCCAAGAGCTGGATGACGGAAGCGCCGTTGCGCATGCTGATGAACAATCTCGACCCGGACGTCGCGGAAAACCCTCATGAACTGGTCGTCTATGGCGGCATCGGCCGCGCCGCCCGCACCTGGGCGGATTTCGACAAGATCGTCGCGTCGCTGCGCGATCTCGAAGAAAACGAGACGCTGATCATTCAGTCCGGCAAGCCGGTCGGCATTTTCCGCACGCACAAGGATGCGCCGCGCGTGCTGATCGCCAATTCCAACCTCGTGCCGCACTGGGCGACCTGGGATCATTTCAACGAGCTGGATAAGAAGGGCCTCGCCATGTACGGCCAGATGACGGCCGGCTCGTGGATCTATATCGGCAGCCAAGGCATCGTTCAGGGCACCTATGAAACCTTCGTGGAAGCCGGCCGCCAGCACTATAGTGGCGACCTCAAGGGCAAGTGGGTGCTGACCGGCGGCCTCGGCGGCATGGGCGGCGCCCAGCCGCTCGCAGCCGTCATGGCCGGCGCCTCGTGCCTTGCCGTCGAGTGCAACCCGGACTCGATCGATTTCCGCCTGCGCACCCGCTACATCGACGAGAAGGCCGAGACGCTCGACGAGGCGCTCGCGATGATCGATCGCTGGACGAAGGCCGGCGAAGCCAAGTCCGTCGGCCTGCTCGGCAACGCCGCCGAAATCCTGCCGGAAATGGTCCGCCGCGGCATCCGCCCCGACATGGTCACCGACCAGACGTCTGCGCACGACCCGATCAACGGCTACCTGCCGAAGGGCTGGACGATGGCCGAATGGAAGGCAAAGCGCGAAAGCGACCCGAAGACCGTCGAAAAGGCCGCCCGCGCCTCGATGCGCGAGCATGTCGAAGCCATGATCGCCTTCCAGGACATGGGCATCCCGACCTTCGACTATGGCAACAACATCCGCCAGGTCGCCAAGGAAGAGGGTCTCGAAAACGCCTTCGCTTTCCCGGGCTTCGTGCCGGCCTATATCCGCCCGCTGTTCTGCCGCGGCATCGGCCCGTTCCGCTGGGCGGCCCTGTCGGGTGATCCGGAGGACATCCGCAAGACCGACGCCAAGGTCAAGGAACTGCTGCCCGACAACAAGCACCTGCACAACTGGCTCGACATGGCCGCCGAGCGCATCGCCTTCCAGGGCCTGCCGGCCCGCATCTGCTGGGTTGGCCTCGGTGACCGTCACCGCCTGGGCCTCGCCTTCAACGAGATGGTGAAGAACGGCGAACTGAGCGCGCCCATCGTCATCGGCCGCGACCATCTCGATTCGGGCTCCGTCGCCTCGCCGAACCGCGAGACGGAAGCGATGAGGGACGGCTCGGACGCCGTGTCCGACTGGCCGCTGCTCAACGCGCTGCTCAACACCGCCTCGGGTGCCACCTGGGTGTCGCTCCACCACGGCGGCGGCGTCGGCATGGGCTTCTCGCAGCATTCGGGCGTCGTCATCTGCGCCGACGGCACGGATGCGGCAGCCGAGCGCCTCGGCCGCGTGCTGTGGAACGACCCGGCGACGGGCGTCATGCGCCATGCGGATGCCGGCTACGACATCGCGCTCGATTGCGCCAAGGAAAAGGGCCTGCGCCTGCCCGGCATCCTCGGTAATTGAGGATGCGGCTTCTCCGCAATGTCGAGCATCGCCGCATGCCGTGGAAGAACGGCGGCGGCGAGACGGTCGAGGTGATCGTCCGTCCGGAAGGCGCCGACCTTTCGGCGTTCGGCTGGCGCGTCAGCATGGCGACGGTGGCGAGCGACGGGCCGTTTTCCGTCTTTCCGGATATAGACCGTACGTTGGCGGTGCTTTCGGGCGACGGCATGGTGCTGTCGATCGAAGGGCTTGGCGACCGGTTGCTGACGCCGTCTTCCACGCCCCTCGCCTTCCCGGCCGATGCGCCCACGACGGCGCGCCTCACCGGCGGGCCGATCACCGACCTCAATGTCATGACCCGTCGTGGCGTTTTCCGGCACAGGCTGGCGCGGCACGTCGCGGAAGGCTCGCTGGTTCTGGCGCAATCATCCGGCGAACGCCTGTTGCTGGCGCTCGAACCGCTCGGCGTTTCCACCGCTGAAGGCCTCATCGGGCTCCAGCCGCTCGATGCCCTGGTTCTCGATGGCTCGGAGCGTGCCGAGGTGGTCTCGGCCGGCGAAAGTGCGGCCTTCTATCTGGTAGAAATCACTCCGGCGTGAGCTTCTCGCGGAAGCGATTTCCTTGTCCGCCTCCGTGCGGAATGCTACCTCCCGACACAATCAATCTGTCGGGAGACCTTTTCATGAGACATCGCAAATTCGGCCGCACGGGTTTTACCACCACGGATATCGGCTTCGGCGCCTGGCAGATCGGCGGCGCCTGGGGCGATGTCAGCGAGGCGGACGGCCGCGCCGCCCTCCATGCCGCGCTCGATGCCGGCATGTCCTTCATCGATACCGCCGACGTCTATGGCGACGGCCGCTCGGAAAAGATCATCGCCGACGTTCTGAAGGACCGCGGCGGCCAGCGCCCGATGGTCGCGACCAAGGCCGGCCGCCGGCTTTCGCCGCATGTCGCCGACGGCTACAACAAGGAAAACCTCGAAGGCTTCATCGACCGCAGCCTGAAGAACCTCGGCGTCGAGCGCCTCGATCTCGTGCAGCTGCATTGCCCGCCGACTGACGTCTATTACCGGCCCGAAGTCTTCCATGCGCTGGAGGAGATCAAGGCCGCCGGCAAGATCGCCAATTACGGCGTCAGCGTCGAGAAGGTCGAGGAAGCGCTGAAGGCGATCGAGTTCCCGGGCGTCGTCAGCGTACAGATCATCTACAACATGTTTCGCCAGCGCCCGGCGCCGCTCTTCTTCAAGGAAGCCGCCCGCCGCCAGGTCGCCGTCATCGCCCGCGTGCCGCTGGCAAGCGGCCTGCTCTCCGGCAAGATCACCCGCGACACCGCCTTCGCCGCCGATGACCACCGCAACTTCAACCGCAATGGCGACGCCTTCGACGTGGGCGAGACCTTTGCCGGCGTGCCCTTCGAGACCGGCTTGCAGGCCGTCGAGGAAATCCGCGCGCTTGTCCCCGCCGGCACGACCATGGCCGCCTTCGCGCTGCGCTGGATCCTGATGGCGGATGCCGTCAGCGTCGTCATCCCCGGCGCGCGCAATGCCGAGCAGGCACAGGCGAACGCCCGGGCCGCCAGCCTGCCGGCCATTCCGGAAGACGTGATGGAAGCGACACGCGAGGTCTACTACCGCCTCGTCGCCCCGCATGTGCACCAGCGCTGGTAGCGATGACGAAATCCGCACCGTCGATGCAGGCTGAAAAACTGGATTGGAAACAGGCGGTTAGCCCGGTTTGCGAAGAGATTGAGTCAGGCGCGCCCCTTGCGCACCCCCTGCCCGTGTGATCCAACCGCCGGGGTTGGGGTCTGGAGGAATGACGATGATGGAAGAATGTTTTCGCTGGTATGGCCCGAAGGATCCGGTGAGCCTCGACCATATCCGGCAGGCCGGTGCGACCGGCATCGTCTCCGCGCTCCACCATATCTATGACGGTTCGGCCTGGCCGCTCGACGACATCCTTGCCCACAAGGCGACGATCGAGGCGGCCGGCCTCACCTGGTCGGTGGTCGAAAGCATTCCGGTGCACAATTCGATCAAGATCGCCGGCCCCGAGCGCAGCAAATATATCGGCGCCTACAAGGATACGATCCGGGCGCTCGCCAAAGCCGATATCAAGACGATCTGTTATAACTTCATGCCGGTCTGCGACTGGACGCGCACCGATCTGCTCTACCGCATGCCTTCCACCGGCTATGCGCTGCGCTTCGATGCCGTGGATTTCGCGGCCTACGACCTGCTGGTGCTGCGCCGGAAGGATGCAGAGAAGGATTATACGCCAGCGGCCATCCGCACCGCGAAGGACCGGCTGATCTCGCTCAACGACGATCAGGTGGCGACGATCGAGCGCAACCTCATCGCCGGCCTGCCGGCGACCGAGCGCAGCTATGATCGCGACGGCTTCCGCAAGGCGCTGGAAGAGTATCAGGGCATCGACGCCGAGGCGCTGCGCGCCAACCTCAAAACCTTCCTGCGCGAGATCGTGCCGGTGGCGGAAGAGGTCGGCGCGCAGCTGTGCATCCACCCGGACGACCCGCCGTTCTCGCTGTTCGGCCTGCCGCGCGTCGTCTCCAACGCCGGGGATGCCCGGGCGATCCTTGCCGCGGCACCGAGCTCCGCGAACGGCCTCACCTTCTGCACCGGCTCCTATGGTGTCCGGGCGGACAACGACCTGCCGGCCATGGTGCGCGAGTTCGGCCCGAACATCCATTTCGCCCACCTGCGCAACGTCACCCGCGAGCCGGACGGTTCCTTTCACGAGGCCGACCATCTCGACGGCTCCACCGACATGGTGGAGGTCGTCGTGGCGCTTCTGGAGGAGCAGGCGCGGCGCAAGGCGGAAGGTCGCGCCGACTGGCGTATTCCGATGCGCCCGGACCACGGCCACCTGCTCGCCGACGATATCGGCAAGGCGCGCATCAATCCCGGCTACTCGCTGATCGGCCGGCTGAAGGGGCTGGCGGAACTGCGCGGCGTGATGCGCGGCATCTCCCGTTTCATGGCGGCCTGACGCATAAACCGAAATGATAGCGACTATCAGGGCTATCTATTTCGTTTATGCGCGAGGCCGCGCTACCGTTCCCCCGGTCACAATCAGAACAGGGGAACGACCATGAAAAAACTGCTGCTCGCGCTGGCTCTTGCAGGCTCCACCCTGCTTTCCGCCCAGGCTTCCGCACAAACGCTGAAGATCGGCACGGAAGGCGCCTACCCGCCCTTCAACTTCCAGGATTCCGCCGGCAATCTCGACGGCTTCGACGTGCAGATCGGCCTTGCGCTCTGCGAGAAGATGAAGGTCGAATGCGACGTCGTCGCGCAGGATTGGGACGGCATCATTCCCGGCCTCGTCGCCAAGAAATACGACATGATCATCGCCTCGATGTTCATCACCGAGGAACGCAAGAAGTCGGTCTCCTTCACGGACCCCTACTACCTCGCCGCCATGACGCATGCCGCGCCGAAGGGCGCCGGGCTTACCGATTTCACCAATGAAGGCATGAAGGGCAAGACGATCGGCGCCCAGTCCGGCACCACCCAGGCCGATTACGTCGCGGCCGTCTATCCGGATGCGGACATCAAGCTCTATCCGACGCAGGACGAAGTGAACCTCGACATGGCGAACGGCCGCCTCGATCTGCAGGTCGGCGACATGATCCCGCTGCTCGACTGGGTCACCAAGAACGACGACGGCAAGGCCTGCTGCGAGTTGGTCGGCACGCCGATCACCGATCCGAAATTCGTCGGCGAAGGCGTGGGCATCGCGGTGCGCCAGGACGACAACGATCTTCGCGAGAAGCTGAATGTCGCTCTCAAGGAGATCCGCGAGGACGGCACCTACAAGAAGATCAACGACAAGTATTTTTCCATCGACATCTACACAATGAAATAAATGGACCGGGAGGCGGCTTCGGCCGCCTCTTTCGTTTGCGCCATCAAGGCTCGAAGCGGGGCGACCTCCCGATGGCCGATCCATCGATGGGACGGGTGAAAAACGCTTCGGCTTCCCCCTCGTCATCGAGACTGACCAGAAAGGGATGGGGATCGAACGCCCGCCTCGGGCGGAATTCCATGCGCGCCTTCACGCCATCCGCCAGCAGGTCATCGAGATAGGACCCCGCGAGCCCGCTGGTGCTAAACCGTTCCCACATATGGCGATTTCCCCTTCGTTCGACCGGCAAAATGCGCCTGCGGGCTTTTTGGTTCCGGTAAAAGCAAGCCTTTGCGGTCGAAAAGCGCATGCCGCCGACCAGGGGTCGTCATTTATCCAGCAGGGGTTGTGAAAGCGGGCCTTCGCCTCGGCTCTTGCCTTTTGCCACGACGCCGTCCTAGCTACACGCATGCCCACCAACCGCCTCGAACGCTTCGCCCACAATCTCGACTGGAACCTGCTGCGCACCTTCGTGGTCGTGGTGGAGGAAGGCAGCATCACGCGGGCGGCGAACCGGCTGCTCCTCCAACAGCCGGCCGTCAGCATGGCGCTGAAGCGGCTGGAGCAATCGGTCGGCCACCGGCTGATCGACCGCAGCCCCGGCCGTTTCGAGCTGACGGAGGCCGGCGAGCGGCTGCATGCGCTCTGCCACGATATTTTCACCGCCATCGTGCGGCTGCCGGAGGCGATGCAGCCGTCCGGCGAGGATATTGCCGGCCATATCACCATCCATTCGGTGAGCCACGCCATGAACCCCGCCTGGGACCGGGCGATCGCCGATTTCTTCCGGCGGCATCCGCGCGTCACCGTTGGCGTGACGGTCGAGACGACCACCGACGTTATCCGATCGGTGGAGCGCGGCGTGGCGACGCTCGGGCTTTCCGACGGCATCATTCCGGAGGGGCTGGAAAAGGTGCCCTTCTGCTACGAGCGCTATGCGCTCTATTGCGGCCGCGGGCACCGGCTGTTCGGCGCGCGCGATGCGCGGCCGGAAGACCTGCGCGGCGAACCCTATGTCTCCTTCCTTGCCGACGTGCTGGGCGGGCCGCATATGGGGCCGGTGACCGCCGTGCGCGCCGTCGGCTCCTTCGGCCAGCAGGTGCGCGCGCTTGCCTTCAACGTGGAGGAAGTGCTGCGCCTCGTGGTGGCCAACGCCGGCATCGGCATGCTGCCGGTCCACCTCACCGGCGTGGCGCTGGCGGCCGGCGAACTCTGGCAGCTTCCGCCCTATGACGACCTGCCGGTGGCCGAAACCTTCCGCATCACCAATCCCGGCTCGGCGCTCAATCCGGCCGAGCGCGCCTTCCTTACCCACATGGCCGAAGTGCCGCCATGGCGCTGGGGCGAGCCGCATCAATCCGGCTGATATCCACCTTCACCTCTATAAATTTGAAGAATGCACAAAGCTTGCTTAGGCCTGTCCCTGCAACGACAGTGGAGGCGGCCATGCAGACGTTCGACATCGCAATCATCGGCGGCGGCATTGCCGGCCTGTCGCTCGCCTATTTCCTCAGCCCGCATCGCTCCGTCGTCGTGCTGGAGCGCGAAGGCGCGCTCGGCTATCACAGCACCGGCCGTTCGGCCGCCGAATTCACGCTGCGCGACAATGCCCCCCTTGTGAACGCGCTCGCCCGCGCCAGCCATGGTTTTCTCACGCAGCCGCCTGAGGGGTTTGCCGCCGTGCCGCTGCTCGCCGACCGGGGCAGCATCATCCTCGGTTCCGAGGGCAAGGAAGCGTTGGTGCGTGCCCGTTTCGAGGCGGCGAAGGCGCTCGGCGTGGCGGTGGAATGGCTCGATACGGCGGCGATGCTCGCCCGCGCGCCGATGCTCGACCCCGCCTATGCCGTCGCGGCCTATTTCGACCCGGATTATTGGGATATCGAGGTGGACGCGCTGTTGCAGGCCTATGCCCGCCATGCGCGGCGCAACGGTGCCGCGATCCTCGAAAATCGTGCCCTCGCCGGCGCCCGACGGGTCGGCGGCAGTTGGCTGATCGAGACCAGTGACGAAACGATCGCCGCCGGAACGCTGGTGAATGCGGCCGGCGGCTGGGCCGACACCGTGGCGGGGCTTTGCGGCGTCGCGCCTATCGGCATCGTGCCGCATCGCCGCACGGCGGTCACCGTCGACCTGCCTGATAGCATCGACGCCAGCCGCCTGCCTGAGATCAACGAGGTTGAGGACGTCTTCTACTTCAAGCCCGAGGGCGGCCGCCTGCTCGCCTCGCCCGCCGACGAAACGCCGTGCGAGCCGGCAGACGTGCAGCCGGAAGAACTCGACGTCGCCTATGCCGCCCACTATGTCGAGGAGGCGACGACGCTGAGCGTGCGTCGCGTCTTCAAGAGCTGGGCCGGCATGCGCAGTTTTTCTCCGGATCGGCTGCCGGTGATCGGCCCGGCCAGGGACGAACCGGGCTTCTTCTGGCTCGCCGGACAGGGCGGATACGGCATCCTCACCTCGCCCTCCCTCGGCAGCCTCGCCGCTGCGCTCCTCACGAAAAGTCCGGTGCCCGAGCCGCTGGCCCGCGAGGGCATAGGGGCGGAGACGTTCAGTCCCGCCCGCTTCCCCTGAAACGAAACGGGCGCCTCAAGGGCGCCCGTTCCGGTTTCAAGCTTCGGTTGCCGGCGTGGTTGCCGAGCCGGGCGCGCGCGTCGTTTCGCGGTCCCTCCACCAGCGGCTGAGGAAGAGCAGGATCGGGCCGCCGATATAGATCGACGAGGTCGTCGCGACGATGACGCCGAACAGCATCGGCCACGCGAACGGCTTCACCGTATCGCCACCCCAGATCGCCATCGGCAGCAGCGAAGCCGCGACGGCCACCGAGGTGAAGATGCATCGCATGACCACCTGGTTGATCGACAGGTCGATCAAATCGGAGAACGGCATCGACTTGTACTTGCGCATGTTCTCTCGCATGCGGTCGTACACCACCACCTTGTCGTTGACCGAGTAGCCGATCAGCGTCAGCACGGCGGCAATGGCCGTCAGGTTGAAGTCGATCTGCATCAGCGCGAAGAAGCCGATCATCTTGGTGATGTCCAGGATCAGCGTCGCGATGGCGCCGACAGCGAAGTGCCATTCGAACCGCCACCAGATGTAGATCAGGATCGCCAGCATGCCGAGGCCGACGGCGAGGAAGCCGGAGCGTGCAAGCTCCGTGCTCACCGTCGGGCCGACCACTTCCGTGCGCTCGAAGTTCGCATCCGCGATCACTTCGGCAACGCCGTTGCGGACCTGCTGGAGGGCGGCGGACTGCGCCTCTTCGCCGCCCGGCTGGCGCTGCACGCGCACCAGCACGGACGTGCCCTGGCCGAATTCCTGCAGCGCCACTTCGCCGAGGTTCAGGCTTTCCATCTTCTCGCGCACGACGGCGAGGTCGATCGGCGTCTTGGAGGTCGCCTCGACCTGGATGCCGCCGACGAAATCGATGCCGTAGTTGAGGCCCGGCGTGAAGAACAGGATGATCGAACTCGTCGAGATGAAGGCCGACATGGCGATCGCGATATAGCGGCCGCGCATGAAGGAGAAGGTCGGGATGCTCGGCACCGCGCCGAACAGCGAGTGGATGTCGATCTTCTTCATCTTGCTGCGGATGACGACCTCGCGCATCAGCAGGCGCACGAAGGTGATCGAGGTGAACATCGAGATCGCCAGACCGATGATCATGGTGATGGCGAAGCCGCGCACCGGGCCGGAGCCGAACATGAAGAGCAGGATCATGCCGACCATGGTCGTCATATTGCCGTCGACGATGGTGGCATAGGCCTTGTTGAAGCCGACGTCGAGCGCCTTCATGGCCCCGGCGCCCGCCGCCGTCTCTTCCCGGATACGGGCATTGATGAGGATGTTGGCGTCCACCGCCATGCCGATACCGAGGATGATACCGGCGATACCGGGCAAGGTCAGCGTCGATCCCAGCAGGCCGAGCAGGCCGATCGTCAGCACCGTGTGCAGCACGAGGCCGAGATTGGCGATGAGGCCCCAGGAGCCATAGAGTACCTGCATCAGCACCACGACGGCGAGCAGGCCGGCAAAGCCGGTATAGAGGCCCATGCGGATCGAGTCGGAGCCGAGGTTCGGGCCAACGGTGCGCTCTTCGATGATGGTGAGCGGCGCCGGCAGTGCGCCGGAGCGCAGCAGCGCCGAAAGCACGGTCGCTTCCTGCGGGTTGAAATTGCCGGAAATCTGGCCCTGGCCGCCGATGATCGGCTCGCGGATGACGGGTGCCGTCAGCACCTTGCCGTCGAGAACGATGGCGAAGGGTTTTCCGACATTCGCCTGCGTGATTTCCGCGAACTGGCGGGCGCCGGTCGAATCGAAGCTGAACGAGACGATCGGCTCGTTCGTGCGCTGGTCGAAGCCGGCCTTTGCGTCCGCAAGACGGTCGCCCGAGATCGCCACGCGCTCTTCCACGGCATATTTGCCGGGGTCGTTGGCGCCGGGCAGGATCATCAAGCCGCGCGGCGCGACGCCGTTCGGGTCCACGGTCTGGTCGACCATGTGGAAGCTCATCTGCGCGGTGGAACCGAGCAGCTGGCGCAGGCGCGTCGGGTCCTGGAGGCCCGGCAGCTGCACGAGGATGCGGTCGCCGCCGACGCGCTGGATGAGCGGTTCGGCAACGCCGACCTGGTCGACGCGGCGACGGATGATTTCAAGGCTCTGCTCGACGGCGGCCGACATGCGCTCGTTGATGCCGGCTTCCGTCAGCGCCACGGTGATGACGGTGCCGGAGGTCTCGACATCGATGTCGGAGGAGCCGGTGCCGAAGCCGAGCGACGTGGTCGGCGCGGCGAGCTTGCGCACTTCCGGCAGGACCTTGTCGAGCGCGGCCTGGTCGGTAAGCGTGATCGTCAGCGTCGTGCCGCTGAGGCGGGCGGCCGAGGCGCGCTCGCCGGCAGTGCGCAGGATGCCGCGCGCATCGTTCAAGAGCACGTCCATGCGCGCCTTGCGCAGTGCGGCGGAATCGACTTCCAGCACGAGATGCGAGCCGCCCTTCAGGTCGAGGCCGAGGGTGACGGGCTTGGCGGGCAGGAAGCGCCCGATCGTCGCCTGCTGTGCGGTCGTCAGCACGTTGGGCACGGCCGCGAGCACCCCGAACAGGATGATTACGGTGTACAACAACAATGCCCATTTGGAGGTTTTCATGGGGTGTTCCACTTAAACTGACGGACGGGCGCGACAGGGTCAGTCGGCGCCGTCCGCTGGGATCGGAATTTCAATCGAATGGCGCGGCATCAGGGACGCCACAGGGCCTCAGGCGACAAAAGCCGGAGGCGCGCGGCTGCGGAACGCCGCATGGCCGGACAAAGCGGGTGCGGCATCGTCGACAGCAAAGAACGCCCCGGAAGAGGCGATTTCGAAGGGATAGAGCAGCAGGCCGGTGCTCGGCACGATCGCCTTGCCGGCCGCATCGCCCTCGGGAAGCCCGGTCTTCGCCTTGGCGACCCGCCGTTCGGCGTGGCCGCTCGCCGGGAACCACAGCTCGTCGCCCGTCGTGGAGAGCGGCGACGGTGCCACGCCGCCTTCCGCGGCTGCGCGCTGCGGGTGGCCCGCCGTCGCGGCGTTCTGCGGCAGGGAGAACTGCGACAGGAATAGGGTGAAGAGCAGCACGAGGAAGCCGACGGGCGCAAAACCCCGCTCCCAAATGGTCGCCTCTCTGCCGGTCCTGTTCGTCATATCCGTCCGTCTGATGCCCGTCCGTCTGTGCGCCGCGCAAAGCAGCGGTGCCGATGGTGCGCCAAGAACCACTTACCGTCATTCAAGTCAAGTTCCGGGCGTTAACGCTTTCCTTACAGCTCGAACGTTTCAGCCCTCACAATTCATGGATCACGACATCCGGGCAGGCTTCGCGCGCGAGATCGCGCAGGTGCTGGTGGTGTGTCAGGTAGATCACCTGCCCGCCCGTGGCCATCGCACCCATGACCTTCAGCGCATTCAGCGCGCGCCTGTCGTCGAAGGTCTCCATGATATCGTCGGCGATGAAGGGCACGATCTCGCGGCTTGCGGCGATCTCATGGTAACCGGCGACGCGCAGCGCCAGGTAAAGCTGGAACCGCGTGCCCTTGGAGAGGTCCTTTGCGAGCTTCGAGCCGCCGGCGGCGGCATTGACGACGAGGAACTCGCTGTCCTTCTCCAGGACCGTCGAAAGCCCGGAATATTCGCCGCCCGTGATGTCGCGAAACGTCTTCGAGGCGCGCTCCATCATCACGCTGCGATGGCGCTCGCGATAGAGCCGCAAGGCCTGCTCGGCCGCGAGAATGCCGGCGCGCGTCGCGAGGTAGCGCCGCGATTTTTCCGCAAGCTCGATCAGCGCCGTGCGCCGACGCTCCTCCAGCACCGCCGCCTCGTCGCTGCCGGCGATCTTGGACAGCGCCTCCTCCGCCCGCGCCCGCGCCAGATGATGCTCCTGCACCGCGCGGTCGAGCTCTTCCAGCCGCACAGCGAGGTCGCCCTTCTCCGCCGCAAGCTGGTCGTCGTCGACCGCCGAAAGCCACGCTTCCGCCTCGTCGACCGTTTCGGCGCGCATCTGTTGCGTGAGATCGCGCCCGGCATCCTCGATGCGCCCCAGAATGTCGTCCCGCTTGCGATAGGCTTCGAGCAGCTGGTCCGCCTCCGCGAGATTGTCGCAGCCGAGGAAGGCGTAGATTTCCGCGAGCCGCGATGTCAGCACGGCCCGGCGCTCGTCCAGCGCCTTCTCCTCGTCATCGAGGCGCAGCAGCGCCTTGTCGATCGCCTCGCGGCGTTCGCGCACCGCGTTGGCCGCGGTGAGCCGCCGGGAAAGGCCGGCGACGGTTGCAAGCGGGTCCTCGGCATCGAACGGTTCGGCAAGCCGCTCGGCAAGGCGGCGCGAATGGCTGCCGTAATCCTGCTGGTCGCGGCGCATGCCGGCGATGCGGTGATCGAATTCGCGCCGCCGCTCGACATTCTGGGCGAGCGCCTGCAAGGCGGGAAGCACCGCGGCAAGCCGCTCCGGCTCGGCCGGGGCTTGCTCCGTCGCAAGCCAGGTGCCGGCGATCTCCCGGCCCCAGGTCTCCTGCCATGCCGCCAGTGCCGCAGCAGTTTCTTCCGCAGCCTTCCGGCGCGCTTCCGCATCCGTCCTGGCGCGGGCGAGATGCTCCGCGACGGCGAGCCGCTGCGTCCGCGCCGCCTTCAGCGCTTCCAGCCGGTCTTCCGCAAGGAACAGCGTCTCGTCGAGCGGCGTACCGCTGGCGAATTCGCTGCCCAGGAGGCCGGAGAGCCGCGCCAGCAGATCGCGTGCGTCGTTTTCCACGAGGTCGGCCTCGATCGTCTGCCGCGCGAGATCGCCGAGCTTCTCCAGCGTCACCGCGCGCCGCTCCAGCCAGGCCGTCACCTCCGCCAGCGGGGTCTCTTCGGGGAGGCCGAAGCGCTTGGCGAGCGAGGACACCTCTGCTCCGACGACCGCCCTCACCTGCCCCAGCCGCAGGGCTTCGTCGCCAAGCGCATCGAGCCGTGCAACGCCCTCCGCCACCGTGCGTTCGAGCACACGCAGTTCCGACAGACGGTCGGCGTTGCGCAGGCGCGTCTCGCCGGCGTGGTCATCATCGTGCATGGCGCGCTCGAACTCGGTCGCGGTGTCGCCGTCGAGCGTCGCACGGTGCCTCTGCCACGCCGCATCCCGCAACATCCTCAGGTGGCCGGCCTGTTCCTCCCCTGCCGCACCGGTCGCCTTCCGGAGCGCATTGAGCGTCACCCGCGCGGAAGCAACCTCAAGCTCCAGCGCCGTGACCTGTTCCTGTTGCCGGCGCAGGGCCTCGGCTGCTGCGTCGTATCGCTTGCGCAGGCCCTCGAATTCCGAAGGTGCCGGGATGGACATGCCCTCCAGCGCCTTGGCCGTGCCGGACCACGGCGCCAGACGCGCCATCGCGCCATCGGCGTCCTGCCGGGCAAGAGCGGTTAGCCGCCGGGCCTCGCGGAGACGCGCAAGAAGATCGCCGGTGCGGGCGGCGCGCAGGATGGCGCCGAGGGTGGCTGCGAGTTCCTCTTCCTTCTGGGCGTCCGCATCCGAAACGGCGCCTGCCTTGCTGCCGAGCGAAACCAGCGTCCGTTCCGCCTCGGTGTGCTCGCGACGGGCCGTTTCGGCGCGTTCGACAAGCGCCGTTCGCCGTGACAGCAGGGCCGTGAGTTTTTCGCCGAGACCTGGCGGCAGGACGATGTCCGCCGGCTCTATATCCGGCGGCAGGCCGAGCGCGGCGATGCCGGCGCCGATCGTGGCGACGACGCGGTCGCGATCCGCCTCGCGGGCGGAAAGGTCCATCACCGCGGTGCGGAAACGGGCTTCCAGCCCCGAGCCGGCGAGTGCCGCAATGTCCCCTCCCGCCGCAAGCACGGCCTCGTCTTCGGTAAACCCGTCGCGCTCATCCTCATAGCGTTCGCGCTCGCCCGTGACCCGCTCGGCCCGCGCAGCGATCTCCGTCGCCTCGCGCGCCAGTTCGCCCGTGAGAGAGCGCCAGGCGGCCGGTGGCGATGAGCCGAGGTCGTAGGCGCCGAGCTCGGTGCGTAGCGCCCGCAGCCGGCGGAGATAGGGAAGTGCTGAGAGGCTGCGCTCGATCTGCGCCAGCGCGGTGCGCACCTCGGCGCGGGCGGCGGCCGCCTCCTCGTGGTGGCGGGTGGCGGTGTCGCGGTCGCGCACCAGCACGCCGTAGTCGCGGGCGGCAATGTCGAGCGCCTTGCGCTCGGCCGCCAATGCTTCGATTTCGGCCTTCAGTGTGGAGAGGCCGTGTTTGCGGCCGGAGGGGCGGTAGAATTCATCGGCTTCCGCCTTCAGCGCGGCGATGCCGGAGGCCATGTCGGAGAGGCCGGAGCTGGCGGAAAACAGCATGGCGCCGAGCTCGCCTTCGCTCTTCAAAATGTCCTCGCCGCCCTTTTCGATGCTCTCGTCGTCGAGCGAGAACATGGTGCGGTAGGCGTTGCGGTCCATGCCGCCGAGCACGCTGGCAAACAGCGTGTCCGGCAGCGGGCGCTCATCGGCGGCGACGAGCGAGGCCTGGTTGCGCTTGAGGCGATAGGCCTGGTGGCGCTCGAGGCCGACGGAAAACTGCCCGCCGACGCGCATCAGCTGATAGGGATGCAGGAAACCGTAGGTGCTCGTCCGCTCGATGCCGAACAGCAGGTCGAGATAGGCGGAGAACAGCGTCGACTTGCCGGCCTCGTTGGGGCCGTGCACGAGGTGGAAATCCGGCTTGCCCGGCCGCGCCGTGCCGAAATCCAGGCTGCGATCGGTGAATTTTCCGTAGCGGACGAGGTCGAGGCGATCGAGGCGCATGCGCTTACGTCCTCCCGCTCTCGTCGCCGAGACGGGCGAGCACGGCATCGGAGCCTTGTAGGGAGAGATCGGCGAGCAGTGCCTCTTCCGCCGCCTCGTCCGCTGCCAAGAGGCTGCGGGCCTCCTTCGGCAACTGGCGCAGCATGTCGGCGAGCGTCTCGCGCAGCTCCTCGCGATAGGCATGGTTCTGCACCACGTCCTCATGCATCAGGCGCGACAGCTCGGTGAGCGGGCCGGCATCGGCGCCTGTGGCCGCGCGCGGCGCGGAGACGGCGAGTTCCACCGCCTCGATCCAGCATTCGCCGAGCGAGGCGGCAATGTTCTGCAATTCGCCGAGCATCAGGTCCTCGTCCCGGCGCAGGCGCCAGGCGAGCGGCGTGGCGCCGGTCAGCGCGAGGCGGGCGACGAGATGGGCGCCGCCTGCGGCCGCCCTCGCCTGCCCCAGCACGGTTTCGACGCGGTCGAGCATGCCGGACCACTCATCGACGCCGGTGAGATCGACGGACAGCCGCTCAAAGACCGCGACGGCCACCCGGTGCTCCTCGCAGGTGATCGTGCCGTCCTCGGCGATCGTCGCGAGTGTCACGCCCTTCGGCCCGCCCTCGTTGATGTCGCGGCCCTGCGGATTGCCGGGCATGACGATCCACGGCTTTTCCAGATGCACGCGGCGCTGGTGGATATGGCCGAGCGCCCAATAGTCGAAACCGTGCGCGGTGAGGTCGGGAATGCCGACGGGAGCGTAGGGATCGTGGCGGCTCGCACCGGCAAGGCTGGTGTGCATGAGGCCGATATTGACGGCATCCGGCACCGGCGCGCGAAAGGTCGGCAGCAGCGAGGCGGGCGCGTGCGGCTGGGCGAAGCTGACGCCGTGCACATGGATTTCGCGGCCGCTTTCAAGCGCGCCGGCCTTCACCGGCTTCCCGCGGCCGTCGAAGACGTGCACGTTCGGCGGGAAGGTCAGCTCACGGGTGATCTGCGACTGCGCATCGTGATTGCCGCGGATGAGGAAGACGCCGATGCCGGCCGCCTCCAGCCGCCGCATCTGCCCCATCAGGAACAGCGCCGTCGCCATGGAGGTCTGCGAGCCGTCATAGAGGTCGCCGGCGACGATGACGGCATCGACACCCTCTGAAATGGCGAGGTCGACGATGCGCTCCAGCGCCTTGCGCGTCGCGCTGCGCACGAGATCGCCGAGATCGGCATTGCGGAGCGCGAGAGACGTGAGCGGCGAATCAAGATGGAGGTCGGCCGTGTGAATGAAGCGGAAAGGCATGGCCGGACAATCGCCTCAGCCCCCTTTCCGGTCAATGCTTGCAGCAACGCTTGCCCGGTTATGCAGGAAAGAAATCATCCCACCCCGAAAAAGCCGGAGAATAGACAGGAAAAATGCGTGTTGCCTGACCGTTCGCATTTACAGCCATCGTTCACTATCTATGATCAAATTATCCGAAAAACTTCACGATCATTTGACATGGTCCCTCATAATACCTATATTCCACCTCATGACTAGCACGATAGAAATCTCCCAGGGCATGTTCAAACTCTACCATCAGGTCAGCCGCCTGGTGAACGAGTGCATGATGGACGAAGGCGTGTCGCTTGCCCGCAGCAAGTTCCTGCTTCTTCTGGAATGTCAGGGCCCGCAGCGCTCGACGGACATCGCCTGCGCGCTCGGTTTCGCGCCGCGCACGGTGACGGAAGCGATCGACGGGCTCGAGCGTGACAAGCTGGTCAAGCGCGAGCCGGACGCGAAGGACCGCCGCGCCAAGATCGTCTCGATCACGGATATGGGCCGCACCGTCATTTCGGCCGCCCAGCAGCCGCAGCACAAGATGATCGAAGCGATCTTCGCCGTCCTCACCGAGGAGCAGAAGCAGCAGCTGAAGGAAATCATCCGCTGTCTCAGCGAGAAGACCGACGAGCTGCAACGCGGCCGGGACCTGAACGAGAACGGTGCCGAAGCGGCTCCCATCCGTCCCTTGCAAGCCGTCGGTTAGCCCGGACGGCAACGGACATCAAAAAAGGCCGGGATCGCGAGATCCCGGCCTTTTCGTTTGCCCTTTCCGGCAGGGCCCGGTGCCTCCCCCGCACGAGGAGACGCCGGAAATCCGTTGCTTACATGGCGTTCATCGGGCCGATGCCGAAGAACAGCGTCTCGCCGGAGGAACCGTCGACGCCGTCATTGTCGGTGACGACATAGCCGTTGCCGGCGGCGTCGATGGTGAAGCCTTCGACCTTGTCGACGACATAGCCGTTGGTGGCGGACTTCAGGTCGGGAACGAGGTCACGAACCTCTTCCTTCTTGACGACCGGCAGTTCGCCGCCGATCTTGCCCGGCTTCAGGTCGGCAAGCGCCACGCGGTAGAGCTTCTTCAGCTTGGCAGCCTGGCCGATCTGGTTGTCGCGCTCGATGATGTAAGCATAGTCGCCGCTTGCCGTGATTTCGGAAAGGCCGACCCAGCCGGCTTCCGTCTTCTCCAGCGGATAGCGCACGGCGCCCCATTCTTCCGAGGAAGGCTTGTAGGAGACGAGCTTCACAAAGCCCTTCTCGTCATCGCCCCATTCGCGCTGCACGGCCATCCAGAGGACCTGCCCATCGCCTTCGCCGACGCTGGTGATACCCTCGAAGCCGAAACGCTTCTCGCCGGCACGCAGTTCGGCCGGGATGGCGATCTCCTTCTGGATCTCGCCCTTCTCGTTCACGTGGATGATGGCATGGCTGTAGAGCTTGTCGGCATCACCCTCGTTGGCAAGCCAGAACCCGCCTTCGCCATCCGGCGTCAGGCCTTCGCTGTCGAGCTTCTGGGCGGCGGCGCCGTTGCGCGTGATGCGCAGGGCATCAACGATCTTCGCCGGCTTCTGGTTGGCGTCGATCGTGAAGATCGTCGGCTGCGCGGCGTAGAAGGAATCGTTGACGGCGTAGAGCATGCCGGCCTGGTCCTTGACCGGAGCCAGGCCCGAAAGCGCGCCAAAACCGATCAGTTCGCCATCCTTCTCGGTGGAGACGATCTGCGGATAGGCCGCTTCGCCTTCCGTGCGCTCGTAGATCATGACGTGCGAACGGGCGCCACCATCTTCGACCAGGTCGGTTTCGTTGGCGGTCACGAAGAGGTTGCGGCTCGGGATGGCGACAGCGCCCTCCGGACCGATGCCCGACGGCAGAAGCTGGAGAAGTTCGGGCTCGGCACCGGTGTCCTTGTAGACGCCGACGATCGAGGCGCGCTCGGCCATGACGAAGAACAGATTGTCGTCGCCGAACTTGGCGGCTTCCAGGCCTTCCGGCTCGACGCCCTTCTTGTTGCGCTTGTCGGGATAGTGGCCGATCCTGGCAATCTCGCGTTCAAAGGCGGCACCGTTCTCGTAAAGAACCTTGCCGGTCTTGTCGAAGATGGTGAAGCCGCGCGCGCCGCCCTTCCAGTCGCCTTCATTGGCGACGACGAAGCGGTTGTCGTCCAGCCACTTCACGGCGTCGGGTTCGCGGGCGACATCCTTCATCTCGCCGGTGAACTTGAGGGCGCCGTCCTTCTTGGTGTCGATGCCTTCCAGGTTGACCGTGCCGGCGGAGAAGTGGGACTTCACGGTGCCGGTCTTGCCATCGACGATGACGATGTAGTTGTTTTCCTGCAGCGTGAGCGCGATTTCGTCGAGGCCGTTGAAGGCGACGAATTCCGGCTCCGGATCGTCACCGGCGACATCGGCGAGGCCGGTCAGCGTGACATGCTTGACCGAACCGCAATCGACGACGCCGTCCTTAAGCGACAGGATGACGAGATCGCCGGCCGGCATCTGCGGGATGTCGCCGTCATTGACCTCCTCGTCGCGCTCGTTTTCGATGGCGATCGCGGCGAGCGTCTTGTCCTTGTTCAGCGCAATCGAGTCCGGCTGGCCGCCGAGATCGCAGGTCGCGTCGATGGCCTTGGAGGCGACATCGACCTGGGCGAGGATGCCCGACGGCTTGACGAAGCTTTCGCGCGTGTTGATGGCGACGAGCGCCTTGCCGCCGGCGAAGGTAACCGAGGTCGGCTCGCCTTCGAACGCGACCGTGCCGCCGGCCTTCGGGGCCTTGGCGTCGGTGATGTCGATAAAGCCGATCGCCTTGTTCGGGCTGTCGGAATAGACGAGCATGTTGCCGTCTTCCGATGCGCTGATGATTTCCGAAGAGGTCGGCGTCGCCTTGTCCACGCCTTCCGCCAGGTTTTCGGCGACGGCGAAGGATGCAATGCGATTGAAGACGGGCTCGGCGCTGGCGGCGGACGCCACCGATGCGGCAAGGACCGCTGCCAGTGCAGCGGTGAGCGAACGAGTTTTCATGAAAACCTCCGGGATCCGGTCAAAAGGAACCCGGCGGTTCTGAGGCTTTCGTGTTACAGGCCGATGACAGTTCGGCGACGGCCGTACGCCCGTGCCCCGAAAAAAGGGGCCCGGAAGAACCGGGCCCCTTCGCTGAAACTCTGGCCTGAAACCCAGGATTGGCGGCGGAGTGGATAACCGCTCTTTGCCCTGCCGCGCCAAGCGCCCCGAAGGACGCGCTTCGGGCGCCGCAGAACTCTGGATGCCGCATCATGTCTCCCCGCACCTGTTCGGGTGCGGGGACCATGCGTGCGGCATCGGGTCAGCCGTTAACGGCGTCCTTCAGCCCCTTGCCGGCCGAGAACTTCGGCACGTTGCGTGCCGGGATCTCGATCTCGGCGCCAGTCGAAAGGTTGCGACCCTTCGAAGCTTCACGACGCGATACGGAGAAATTGCCGAAACCGACCAGACGAACGTCGCCGCCGTTCTTGAGTTCGCCCTGGATCGTCTCGAAAACGGCGTCGACAGCAGATGCTGCGTCCGTCTTGGACAGGCCCGACTTCTCAGCCACTGCGGATACGAGTTCATTCTTGTTCATGTTTCCACCCCTTTCTTACGGTTTGAAACGACTCATACAAGTCGGGGGCAGAATACGCATCGCCCTTCAGCCCGCAAGAAAATTTCGTCGCAATCCCCTGAGAATCCGGGGTTTACACACGCTTTTCAATAAAAAAGACCGGCCCGAGGGCCGGTCTCTCCAGTTTCGTGCCAAATTGCCGGATGCTTTACCCGGCGTTAAGGCTCAATGCGCGATCGCGCCGAGGCCGTCTTCAGTCGATTCGACAGCCGGAACCTTGGTATCCTCGACGGTCCCGTCCCACTCGATCGGCTCGGGCCGGCGCACGAGCGCGTGCTTGATCACCTCGCCCATGCGCGAGACCGGAACGATCTCCATGTTGTTCTTCACGTTGTCCGGAATGTCGGCCAAATCCTTGGCGTTCTCTTCCGGGATCAGCACCTTCTTGATGCCGCCGCGAAGGGCTGCGAGCAGCTTTTCCTTGAGGCCGCCGATCGGCAGCACCCGGCCGCGCAGCGTCACTTCACCCGTCATCGCGATATCCTTCGAGACCGGGATGCCGGTCATGATGGAGACGATGGCGGTCGCCATGGCGATACCGGCCGACGGGCCGTCCTTGGGCGTTGCACCTTCCGGCACATGCACGTGGATGTCGGTCTTGTCGAAGCGCGGCGGCTCGATGCCGAAATCGACGGCGCGCGAGCGGACATAGGATGCCGCCGCCGAGATCGATTCCTTCATCACGTCCTTCAGGTTACCGGTCACCGTCATGCGGCCCTTGCCACCCGGAAGGCTGACGCCTTCGATGGTGAGCAGTTCGCCGCCGACTTCCGTCCAGGCAAGACCCGTGACGACCCCGACCTGGTCCTCGCCCTCGGCTTCGCCGTGGCGGAAACGCGGGATCCCGAGGAAATCGTGGATGTTCTCCGCCGTGACCTCGACCTTCGCCGACTTGCCCTTGATGATCTCGGTGACCGCCTTGCGGCCGAGCTTCATCAGTTCACGCTCCAGGTTACGCACGCCCGCCTCGCGGGTATACTGCTGGACGACCGCCATCAGCGCGCCGTCGGTGACCGAGAATTCCTTCGGCTGCAGCGCGTGGTCGCGGATCGCCTTGGGCAGCAGGTGCCGCTTGGCGATTTCCAGCTTTTCCTCTTCCGTGTAGCCGGCGATGCGGATCACTTCCATGCGGTCCATCAGGGGCGCCGGAATGTTCAGCGTGTTCGCCGTCGTCACGAACATGACGTTGGACAGGTCGTATTCGACTTCCAGGTAGTGGTCCATGAAGGTCGAGTTCTGTTCCGGATCGAGCACCTCGAGAAGCGCAGACGACGGGTCACCGCGGAAATCCATGCCCATCTTGTCGATCTCGTCGAGCAGGAAGAGCGGGTTGGACTTCTTCGCCTTCTTCATCGACTGGATGACCTTGCCGGGCATCGAGCCGATATAGGTGCGGCGGTGGCCACGGATCTCGGCCTCGTCGCGCACGCCGCCAAGCGCCATGCGGATATATTCGCGGCCGGTCGCCTTGGCGATCGATTTCGCAAGCGAGGTCTTGCCGACGCCCGGAGGACCGACGAGGCACAGAATCGGGCCCTTGATCTTGGACGAGCGGGCCTGCACCGCGAGATATTCGACGATGCGTTCCTTGACCTTGTCGAGGCCGAAGTGATCTTCGTCGAGGACCTTTTCCGCGGCGTTGAGGTCGGTCTTGACCTTCGACTTCTTGTTCCACGGAATGCCGGTCAGCCAGTCGAGATAGTTGCGCACGACGGTGGCTTCCGCCGACATCGGGCTCATCTGGCGCAGCTTCTTCATCTCGGCATCCGCCTTCTCGCGGGCCTCCTTGGAGAGCTTGGCCTTGGTGATCTTCTCTTCCAGTTCGGCCATCTCGTCGCGGCCGTCCTCGCCGTCGCCGAGTTCCTTCTGGATCGCCTTCATCTGTTCGTTCAGGTAGTACTCGCGCTGGGTCTTCTCCATCTGGCGCTTGACGCGCGAGCGGATGCGCTTTTCGACCTGGAGAACGGAGATCTCGCCTTCCATGAAGCCGAGCGCCTTTTCCAGGCGCAGCTTGACGCTCGTCGTCTCGAGCATTTCCTGCTTCTCGACGATCTTGATGGAGAGGTGCGAGGCGACGGTATCGGCGAGCTTCGAGTAATCCTCGATCTGGCTCGCGGCACCGACGACTTCAGGCGAAATCTTCTTGTTGAGCTTTACGTAGTTCTCGAACTCGGAGACGACCGAGCGCGACAGCGCTTCGATCTCGACCGGGTCCTCATCGGGCTCGACCAGCACATGGGCCATCGCCTCGTAGAACTCGTCGCGTTCGGTGTAGCCGTCGATTTCAGCACGCGCACGGCCTTCGACCAGCACCTTGACGGTACCGTCGGGCAGTTTCAGCAGCTGAAGCACGTTGGCGACGGTGCCGATGCGGTAAATCGCGTCGACTTCCGGATCGTCGTCGGAGGCGTTGATCTGGGTGGCAAGCATGATCTGCTTGTCGGTGCCCATCACCTCCTCGAGCGCGCGGATCGACTTCTCGCGGCCGACGAACAACGGAACGATCATGTGCGGGAACACCACGATGTCGCGCAGGGGCAGGACCGGGAAGGCCGTCGATTCGTGCGGCGCAGACGTCTTTTTCGTCATGTCATTTCCTTTCAAAGGTCCCGTTTCCGGGAACCGGTCCAATCGGCGCTTTGGGGCGCCGGGCCGGCGATCTTTTCCATCCACAAGTGGCGTTCGGTTAACGCTTTTTCAAGCCCGGCTACGGAGTGCCCCACGCCGTAACGGGCCAGACGAACCAACGGAAGGAAGTGTAGTCTTCCGCGCTGTCGCGGAACTTGCGGCCTTCCCCCGGCAATGCGCCGGAGCATACGCGAGATACAGAATCAAAGTTGTTCATATTCGCTTGGCCCGCGATGTTTCGCAACGTCTTATAGAGGCGGCGGGCGACACCATCATGCCCCGTCCGGCGCCATGCGGCCAGTCACGAAATGTCACGCGCTGACCCGAAACGAAAAGACCCGCCGCAGCGGGTCTTGATTGTTGGCGAACTCACCCCACCCACACCGTCATCCTCGGCCTTGAGCCGAGGAGCCACCGGCTTGCTGGGAGCATGGATGGTCGGGTCAAGCCCGACCATGACGGAGGAGAGGTTTGCGGCCAATCAGGCCGAAACGTTGGCCTTCTCGTCGGAGCGCTCCGAGTAGATGTAGAGCGGGCGGGCGGAACCCTTGACCACCTCGTCCGAGATGACGACCTCGCGCACGCCTTCCAGCGTCGGCAGTTCGAACATCGTGTCGAGCAGGATCTTCTCCATGATCGAGCGCAGGCCGCGTGCACCGGTCTTGCGGGTGATCGCCTTCCTGGCGATCTCGCGCAGCGCGTCCTCGTGGAAGGTCAGTTCGACGTCTTCCATCTCGAACAGGCGCTGGTACTGCTTGATCAGCGCGTTCTTCGGCTCGGACAGGATCTGGATCAGCGCATCCTCGTCGAGGTCTTCCAGCGTCGCCAGGACCGGCAGTCGGCCGATGAATTCCGGGATGAGGCCGAACTTCACCAGGTCTTCCGGCTCCAGTTCGCGCAGCACTTCGCCGACGCGGCGATCTTCCGGCGAGCGCACCGTCGCGCCAAAGCCGATCGAGGTCTTTTCACCGCGCGCCGAGATGATCTTGTCGAGGCCGGCAAAGGCGCCGCCGCAGATGAACAGGATGTTCGTCGTATCGACCTGCAGGAATTCCTGCTGCGGATGCTTGCGGCCACCCTGCGGGGGAACCGAAGCGACCGTGCCTTCCATGATCTTCAGAAGCGCCTGCTGCACGCCCTCGCCCGAAACGTCGCGGGTGATGGACGGGTTGTCGGACTTGCGCGAGATCTTGTCGACTTCGTCGATATAGACGATGCCGCGCTGCGCGCGCTCGACATTGTAGTCGGCCGATTGCAGGAGCTTCAGGATGATGTTTTCCACATCCTCGCCGACGTAACCGGCTTCGGTCAGCGTCGTCGCGTCGGCCATGGTGAAGGGCACATCGATGATGCGGGCGAGCGTCTGGGCGAGATAGGTCTTGCCGCAGCCGGTCGGGCCGACCAGCATGATGTTCGACTTCGCCAGTTCCACATCCGTGCCCTTGGCGGCATGCGCCAGGCGCTTGTAGTGGTTGTGCACCGCGACCGACAGGATGCGTTTGGCCTGCTGCTGGCCGATGACATATTCGTCGAGGACCTTGATGATGTCCTGGGGCGTGGGTACGCCGTCACGGGACTTGACCATCGAGGTCTTGTTCTCTTCGCGGATGATGTCCATGCACAATTCGACGCATTCATCGCAGATGAAGACGGTCGGTCCGGCAATAAGCTTGCGGACTTCGTGCTGGCTCTTTCCGCAGAAAGAGCAATACAGGGTATTCTTGGAGTCGCCGCCGTTGCTGCCGCTGACCTTGCTCATATCACTTTCCTTCCAGCACGCCGTTCATCTCCCGGAAGATGGCCGGACCACTCACACCGCCTTGCCGGAAGCGCTTCCGCGTCCTCCAAAGGCTCCAGGGGCACTGACCGGACCGGGCGCAAGCCCGCCAACCGGTCGCAACGCATTCCCCGCTTAAACACCGAATGCTAGGCTGTCACAAATCAACATAGCATTAACGGCCAATATTACCGGCTTTGCAGCGCGGATAAAGCCCCGCGATCATTACAAATCGCACGATTGCGTTCATCCGCGCATTAAGCCAAGATCAGCGCGCGCCTTGCGCGTCAACTTGGCCGCAACCAAACCGTGACTTTCCCTTAGATAGTCACACAAGGCCGCGTCGTCCACTGATTCGCCCGTTTGCCGCTGTATCCACTTCATGCCCCGCGAGGCAAGATAGGGCGCCGGCCGGCATCCGGGCTGCTCGCGCAGGATATCGAAGGCGAGCTCCGACACCTTGAACGTGACGCCCGGCAGTTCCGCCTCGCTCCAGCCGGCAACGGCGAAAACCTTGTCGCCGACCTTCCAGACATGCGCCCCGCCCCATTGCACGACATGGGTCGTGGCCGGGAGCGAAGCGCAGAAGGCGTTGTATTCTTCGAGCGTCATGGGATCGCGCAGTCTCGAACCTCGATGTTACGACGCGTCCACGCCCTCGATCGCCTCGCGGCTGGTGATGACGCGGTCGACCAGACCCCAGTCCTTCGCCTCGTCGGCCGTCATGAAATGGTCGCGGTCGAGCGTCTGTTCCACTTCCTCATAGGTGCGGCCGCAGTGCTTGACGTAAACCTCGTTGAGCCGACGCTTCATCTTGATGATGTCTTTTGCATGGCGCTCGATGTCGGACGCCTGACCGGAGAAGCCGCCGGAGGGCTGGTGAACCATGATGCGGGCGTTCGGCGTGGCAAAGCGCATGTCCTTGTGACCGGCGGCCAGCAGCAGCGAGCCCATGGACGCGGCCTGGCCGATGCAGAGCGTCGACACGGCCGGGCGAATGAACTGCATCGTGTCATAGATCGCCATGCCGGACGTGACGACGCCGCCCGGCGAATTGATGTAAAGCGCGATCTCCTTCTTCGGGTTTTCGGCCTCGAGGAAAAGAAGCTGCGCGCAGACGAGCGTGGCGATGTGATCTTCGACGGGACCTGTCAGGAAGATGATACGTTCCTTGAGGAGACGCGAATAAATGTCGTAGGAACGCTCGCCGCGGTTGGTCTGCTCGACGACCATCGGCACCAGAGCCATGGCGGTATCTACGGGATTTCTCATATCAATCCTTATCGGTGTGGCCCTGAAACCCCACGCCAAACGTTGGGAATCAGCAAGTTTCGTCCTCCCTACATAGAGTGTCAGGGTATCGGACTTCAAGACGGCCGAGCGTTTTGCGGCGCTCTATGCCAGAATGCGGTTAACCGGCGCGCGTTGGATGCACGATTTCCACAGCCGAGCCGCCGGCAGGGTAAAGGAAGGATGAATCCGGCCATCCGCCCTGCCTGACCTTCCCGGGCGCCCGCGCCCCTCTTGCCGGACGGAGGCAGCCATGACGACACGCGTGACCGCAGCCCTCGGGCTCCTTCTCCTCACGACCGCGGGCGCGCTTGCCCAGCAGGCGTCCGACACCGTTTCGCCGGAGCGCGCGACCGGCTTTTCCGCCGCCAGGGTCGTGAGCGCGAAGGCGCATATGGTGGCGGCCGCGCACCCGCTTGCGGCGGAGGCCGGCGAAGCGGTGCTTGCCGCCGGCGGCAGCGCCATCGACGCCATGATCGCCGTGCAGACGGTGCTTGGCCTCGTCGAGCCGCAATCCTCCGGCCTCGGCGGCGGCGCCTTCCTCGTCTATTACGATGCCGGCGCCAAGCGCATCACCACGCTCGACGGCCGCGAGACCGCGCCGATGGAGGCCACGCCAAAACTCTTCCTGGATGAGACGGGCCAGCCCCTCAAATTCTTCGATGCCGTCGTCGGCGGCCGGTCCGTCGGTACGCCCGGCACCGTGATGCTGATGCAGGAGGCGCATAACCGCTGGGGCCGCACGCCCTGGAAGGACCTCTTCGCCCCGGCGGAAAAGATCGCCCGCGACGGCTTCGCCGTCTCGCCGCGCCTCGCCAGCCTGATCGCCGCGGAAGGCGACAAGCTGAAAACGTTCGAATCGACGACAGCCTATTTCTTCGGCGCCGACGGCGCGCCGCTGAAGGCCGGCACGATCCTGAAAAACCCCGCCTATGCCGAAACGCTCTCCGCCATCGCTGCGGGCGGGGCGCCCGCCTTCTATACCGGCGCCATCGCCGAGGCGATCGTCGATACGGTGCGCATGTCCGGCAAGAATGCCGGCGTGCTGGCGCTTGCCGACCTCGCCAACTACCAGGTCAAGGAGCGGCGGCCGGTCTGTGTCTCCTACCGCGCGCTCGACATCTGCGGCATGGGGCCGCCCTCGTCCGGCGCGGTGGCCATCGGCCAGATGCTCGGCATGCTGGAGAATTTCGACCTGAAGGCGCTCGGCAAGGACAATCCGGAAAGCTGGCGGCTGATCGGCGACGCCCAGCGCCTCGCCTTCGCCGACCGCGAGCGCTTTCTTGCGGACAGCGATTTCGTGCCTTCGCCGATCAAGGGCCTCACGGAAAAGACCTATCTCGGAGAGCGCGCCAAACTGCTCGACGGCGACAAGGCGCTTGGCGACGACGCCGTGACATCCGGTAAGCCGGAATGGGACCACGCCTTCAATTTCGGCCGCGACGCCGCGATCGAATTGCCCTCCACCAGCCATTTCGTCATCGTCGACAAGGACGGCAACGTCGTCTCGATGACCACGACCATCGAAAACGGTTTCGGCTCCCGCCTGATGACCAACGGTTTCCTGCTCAACAATGAATTGACCGACTTCTCCTTCAAGACGCATGACGAGGGCATGCCCGTCGCCAACCGCGTCGAGCCCGGCAAACGCCCCCGCTCCTCCATGTCGCCGACCATCGTGATGAAGGACGGCAAGCCGCTGCTCGCCATCGGCTCGCCCGGCGGCAGCCAGATCATCGGCTATGTCGCGCAGGCGCTGATCGCCTATATCGACTGGGGCATGGATGTCGGCGCCATCGTCGCCATGCCGCACGCCATCAACCGCTTCGGCCCCTACGACCTCGAAGCCGGCACCGACGCCGAAAAACTCGCCGAACCGCTGAAAGCCCTCGGCTACGAGGTGAAGATCGGCGACATGAACTCCGGCCTCCACGCCATCGAACTCACCGCCGACGGCCTGAAGGGCGCCGCCGACCCCCGGCGCGAGGGGATTGCCTTGGGACAGTAAAATCAGACGAGGCGGATCGGGCCGGAATAGGATGCCAGACGCCGATCGGCGGTGAGCAGCAGCAGGCCTTCGGTTCGCGCCTGGGCGACCAGCATGCGATCGAATGGATCGTTGTGAATGCTCGGAAGGCTTGCCACCGCGATCGCGTGGGCGGCATTGATCGTCAATTCCTCGTAGCCGCTTTGGACAAGGCCGTGCCGGAAAAGAGACGCGTCCACGGAGAAATCGGGCCGGTTCAAAGTCTGCTTGATCGCGACTTCCCAAAGGCTCGCAACGCTGAAGACCAATATATTGTCCTGATCGGCCATCATCGTGACGGCCTCGGCGCTCAGGCACTCAGGCCCTTCGGCGGCCCAGATCAAAAGATGGGTGTCGATCAGCAGCCTCATTTATCGCCCTGAAACATCTTTTCGATCTCGCCCTCGCCCATCGTGTCGAAATCGTCCGGGACCTTCAGCTGTCCCCGAAGGAATCCGAAGCGGCTCGGAGCGGCCTTTTCCACGGGCTCCTCCAAGGGCATCACCCGCACCATCGGTTTCCCCGCCTTGGCAATAACGAAGGATTCGCCTTCCGCGGCCTGTTCGACGAGGCGTGACAGATGGGTCTTGGCTTCATGAATATTCACGACGCGCATTTTCACCTCCAGTAGACTTAGTTTAGTAAACTTAGTCCACTGCCGGCAGAAAATCAAATTCCGGTTTTCCGCGGCACCGGAATGCGCTACCGATCCCCCATGACAATGCTTCCCTTCCCCTTCCTCTCCATCGATGCCGCCAGTCGCCGGGTTTCTCTCGACGCGCGCGATCCTGCTTTCTATCGCGATCCGAATCCGGTCTATGCGGCGCTGCATGCGCACTGTCCCACCTTCTACTGGGAAGAGCAGAAGATGTGGTATTTCACCGGCTACGACCATGTGAACGGCCTGCTGCGCGACCGCCGGTTCGGGCGGCAGATCCTGCATGTGGCGACGCGGGAAGAGCTCGGGCTTCCGGAGCCGCAGGATCATGTGAGGCATTTCGATGCGGCGGAGGCCTGGTCGCTGCTGGAGCTGGAGCCGCCGGAGCACACGCGGCTGCGCACGCTCGTCAACCGCGCCTTCGTCTCGCGCACGATCGAGCGGCTGACGCCGGAAATCACAGCACTCTGCCATCAGGCGATCGATCGGTTCGAGACGGACGGCAAGGTCGAGCTGCTCGCCGCCTTCGCCGATATCCTGCCGGTAACGATGATCGCCCGGATGATCGGCATTCCCGACGAAATGGGGCCGCAGCTGTTGAAATGGTCGCATGCCTATGTGCGCATGTACATGTTCGGCCGCACGCAGGACGACGAGATCGCGGCCGACAGGGCGGCGAAGGAATTTTCCGACTATGTGCGCGGCGTCATCGCCGAGCGCCGGGCGGAACCGCGCGACGACCTGCTCTCGCATATGGTGCACACGGAGCATCGCGGCCAGCTGCTCACCGAAGACGAACTGATTTCGACGACCATCGTGCTGCTCAATGCCGGCCACGAGGCGACGGTGCACCAGATCGGCAATGCCGTGCGCAGCATTCTCAAAAACGGCGCCGACCCGTCCGCGATCTTCGCGGACGAGACGGCGACGGAACGCACCGTGGAGGAATGCCTGCGCATTTCCGCGCCGGTGCATATTTTCGATCGTTTCGCGCTGGAGGATGTCGAACTCGACGGCATCCAGTTCCGCCGCGGCGACAAGGTGGCGATGATCCTCGCCGCCGCCAATCTCGATCCGAAGAAGTTTTCCGATCCGCTCGCCTTCAGGCCGGATCGCAACGAGGGCGCCAACCTCTCCTTCGGCGCCGGCATCCACTTCTGCATCGGCGCGCCGCTGGCAAGGCTGGAGCTCAACATTGCCCTGCCGATCCTGTTCCAGCGCCTGCCGGGGCTGAAGATCGCCCAAAAACCCGTGGTCAAGGATGTCTACCATTTCCACGGGCTGGAGGCGCTGGACCTGACCTGGTGAGGCTCAGGCGGCCGCGTAGCGCGTGGCGGGCTTGTTGTGCGAAATGTTCGGGCCGAGCGCCTGGCGCGTGGCTTCGTGCTTTTCCCAATCCGCCTTTTCCGGCAGCGAGGGGATCGTGACGAGTTCGCCCTGATCGAGGCCGGCAAGCGCCGCATCGACGAGGTCGGCGACGTCCATGACGCGGCTCTGGTCGAGCGCCTCGACGGAGCCCCCTGCCCGGTCGAAGATTTCCGTCCGCGTCAGGCCCGGCAGCACGGCCTGGAGGCGCACGCCGGTGCCGTCCAGCTCGCGGGCGAGCGACTGCGTAAAGGCGAGCACGAAGGCCTTGGTGCCGCTATAGGTGCCGTTGAACAGTTCCGGGATGATGGCGACGGCCGACGCGATGTTGACGATCGTGCCCTTCTTGCGCGCCACGAAGGCCTGGGCTGCGGCCACGGCGAGACGGTTGGCGGCGGTGACGTTCAGCGCGATCATCGTATCGAGATAGTCGATGTCATCGGCAAGCAGCGCACCCTTCGGGCCGATGCCGGCATTGTTGACGAGGAGCGTGATTGCCGCGTCGTCGCGGATGCGGCGTTCGACGGTGCGGACATCGGCAGAGGCCGAGAGATCGGCGCGCAGCACGTCGACGGCAACGCCATGGTCCGCCTTCAGCTTTTCGGCGAGCGCCGCAAGCCGCGCTTCATCGCGGGCGACGAGCACGAGATCATAGCCGCGGCGGGCGAGCCGGTCGGCATAGGTGGCGCCGATGCCGGCGGATGCGCCGGTCACGATGGCGGTTCCAAGGTTTGTCGTGCGGGTCATGTCAGGTCTCCGGTTTGAATTTAGTGGTATATGCCACTATATTGGGAGCACTATCCGGGCTTGCAATAGGCCCGCGCGATTTTTATCGAGAGATGAGCGAGGTGTGAGATGAGCAAAAACGACGGCGTCTGGCAGCACTGCACGAACAGCGCGATCCGCCGCGCCGCGCGGCAGCTCGGCCAGCTCTATGACGACCTGATCGAACCGAGCGGGCTGAAGGGCACGCAGTTTTCGCTGATGTCGCAGATCGCGCTTTCCGGCAAGGACGGTACGCCCCTGAAGCCGCTGGCGGAGGGGCTGGTGATGGACCTCTCCGCCCTCGGCCACACGCTGAAGCCGCTGACGCGCGACGGGCTGGTGGAGCTCATCCCCGATGAGCGCGACGGGCGCGTGAAACGCGCGCGGCTGACGCCGCTGGGTGCGCAAAAACAGGAAGAGGCGCTGGCGCTCTGGCAGGACGCGCAGGGGCGCTTCGACGCCGTGTTCGGCGCCGAGCGCTCCGCCGAGATGCGCAGCCTGCTCGGGCTTATCTCGACGCCCGACTTCGCCAAGGCCTTTCGGGCGGCGAAGCCGGACTCCAACGATTAGAGGCGGATGACATAGTCCTTGCGAGTCGTTTCAACGACTTCCCAGCTTCCCTTGAAGCCGGGCCTGAGGATCAGGCGGTCGCCGGCCTTGAGGTGGAAGGTCTCGCCGTCGTCGGAGGTGACGATCGAGCGGCCTTCGAGGATGTGGAAATATTCCCACTCGTCATACTGGATGCGCCATTTTCCCGGCGTCGATTGCCAGATGCCCGAATAGATGCCGCCCTCTGCCTCCTCGATGTTCCAGCTCGTGAAGACCGGATCGCCGGAAATCAGCCGGTCCGCGGCCGGCCGGCCCTCTTCCGGCACGATGTCGGAAATGTCGAAGGGTTGCGCTTTGCTCATGCTTGCTCCTTGGGAAGGATGCCGACGGCCCGAAAAGGCCGCCCGGAAGGTATCAGGCCTTGGCCAATGCCTGTTCGATATCCGCGATGATATCGGCGACGTCCTCGATGCCGATCGACAGGCGCACGACATCCGGGCCGGCGCCGGCGGCGACCTGCTGCTCTTCCGAAAGCTGGCGGTGCGTCGTGGAGGACGGGTGGATGACGAGCGAGCGCGTATCGCCGATATTAGCGAGGTGCGAGAGCATTTCGAGACCCTCGACGAAGCGCTTTCCGGACTCGTATCCACCCTTCAGGCCGAAGGTGAAGACGGCGCCCGCGCCCTTCGGCGAATAGCGCTGCTGCACGCCGTGGTTCGGGTCGTCGTCCAGGCCGGCATAGGTGACCCAGGAGATTTTCTCGTGCCCCTTCAGCCATTTGGCGACGGCGAGCGCATTGTCGCAATGGCGCTGCATGCGCAGCGGCAGGGTCTCGATGCCGGTCAGGATCTGGAAGGCGTTGAACGGCGAGATGGCCGGGCCGAAGTCACGCAGGCCCAGCACGCGGCACGCGATGGCGAAGGCGAAATTGCCGAAGGTCGCGTGCAGCACCATGCCGGCATATTCCGGGCGCGGCTCGGAAAGCGCCGGATATTTGCCCGAGGCCGTCCAGTCGAAGGTGCCGCCATCGACGATGACGCCGCCCATGGAATTGCCGTGGCCGCCCATGAACTTGGTCAGCGAATGCACGACGATATCGGCACCGTGTTCCAGCGGGCGCACAAGGTATGGCGTCGCCATCGTGTTGTCGACGATGAGCGGCAGGCCGTGGCGGTGCGCCACGTCGGCAATGCCGGCGATGTCGATGAAGGTGCCGCCGGGGTTGGCCAGGCTCTCGATGAAGATCGCCTTGGTCTTGTCGTCGATCTGGCTTTCGAAGGAGGAAAGATCGCGCGTATCGGCCCAGCGCACATGCCAGTCGAAGCTCTTGAAGGCATTGCCGAACTGGTTGACCGAGCCGCCATAGAGCTGGCGGGCCGAGATGAAATTATCACCCGGACGCATGATCGTGTGGAAGACGAGGAGCTGCGCGGCATGGCCCGAGGCGACGGCGAGCGCCGCCGTGCCGCCTTCGAGCGCCGCGACGCGCTCTTCGAGCACGGCCTGCGTCGGGTTCATGATGCGGGTGTAGATATTGCCGAAGGCCTGCAGGCCGAAGAGCGAGGCGGCGTGGTCCGTGTCGTTGAAGACGAAGCTGGTGGTCTGGTAGATCGGCGTCGCGCGGGCACCCGTCGTCGGGTCCGGCTGGGCGCCGGCATGGATGGCGAGCGTGGAAAATCCGGGCTTGTTCTTCGTCATGAAATGGCCTCCCTGGCTGAAGTCGGGCGCACTATTTCAGAGGGATAGGGGCCGGTCAAAGGAAGTTTTCCGGCGCGACAATAGGCGTCGCGCACGCAAAATTTCAGGCGACGAGGCGCGGATATTCTATCGCCGGGCAGCGATCCATCACCACCTTGATGCCCGAGGCTTCCGCTTTTGCGGCGGCGCCATCGTGGCGCACGGAAAGCTGGCCCCAGATGACCTTCGGCAGAGGAGAGAGCGCCAGCGCCTCCTCGACGACCGACGGCAGCGCGTCGGCCGCGCGAAAAACGTCGATCATGTCGATCGGCTCGACGATGTCGGCAAGGCGGGCGACGACGGGCTGGCCGAGGATTTCCTTGCCGGCCTGGCCGGGATTGACCGGGATGACGCGATAGCCCTTGCGCAGCAGGAAGGCCATCACCCGATGGCTCGGCCGCTCCGGGTTCGGAGAGGCGCCGACGAGCGCGATCAGCTTGGTCGAGCGCAGGATGTCGGCGATGTAATAGTCCGGATAGGAATCATGGTTCATGGCGTTATCCCGTCTTCTCCGGGGAGAATTGGGGTAACGCTGCGTGAAGTCAATATTCTTGACAACCGTCAGGAGGCCTTGAGCATCAGCACCGGATATTCCGTCACCGGGCAGCGATCCATGACGACCTGGATGCCGGCGGCTTCGGCACGCGCCGCCGCCGCATCGTCGCGCACGGTGAACTGGCCCCAGATGACCGCGGGCAGCGGGCGCAGCGCCAGCACCTCGTCGACCACCGTCCCGAACTGGCTGGCCGCGCGGAAAACGTCGACCATGTCGATCGGCTCGGGAATGTCGGCGAGGCGGGCGTAGACGGTCTGGCCGAGGATGGTTTTTCCCGCATGGCCGGGGTTCACCGGAAAGACGCGATAGCCCTTGCCGAGCAGGAAACCCATCACCCCATGGCTCGGCCGACCGTCGTTCGGCGAGGCGCCCAACACGGCGATGGTATGCACGGATTTAAGGATGTGGCGGATATAGCTGTCGGCATAGTGATCGTGGTTCATCGCTGCCTCCTCCGGCGTTGGCGACCGTCTCTCACACGTCTTCCAGATACGTATAGTAGCGCAGAACCTTAAAGAAGACGACCGGGCGGGCCAGCGGGAAAGCCGGGCAATTGTGCCAATACGGATCACATTTCGGGGTTTCACCGTTCCCACTGGTCGAAATCGCTGAAAATCCCGATTGCAAATCGCCGGTTTTGCGCAGATGAAGGGGCCAACTCCCCATCCGCCTGCCCGCCCCCCGAGGTCCCAGATTGCCGCTAGACGTCCTTTTTCTCGTGCTGTTCGGCGCGGCTCTGCATGCGGTCTGGAATGCGCTGGTCAAATCCGGCACGGACAAGTCGCTCGATGCCGCCATGGTCTCGCTTGGCGGCGGCATGGTCGGCCTTGCCTGCCTGTGGCTGGTGCCGCTTCCCCATCCCGAGGCCTGGCCGTTCATCCTGACGTCGGCCGTCCTGCAATTCGCCTATTTCCAGCTCGTCGCGGCGGCCTACCGGGCGGGCGACATCGGCCTCGTCTATCCGCTGATGCGGGGAGCCGCCCCCCTTCTCGTCGCCACCACCAGCGGCCTCGTGCTCGGCGAGCACCTGACGCCCACGGCCATGGCCGGCGTGCTGGTCATCTCGGCCGGCGTGCTGACGCTCGCCTTCGAATCGCGGCACGGCAGCCGACGCGCCATCGTCTTCGCGCTGGCCAACGCCGTCGTCATCGCAAGCTACACCTTCGTGGATGCCGCGGGCGCGCGCGCATCGGGTAATGCGATCTCCTACACGCTGTGGATGTCTCTGCTGCCGCCGGTGCTGCTGTTCGGCTGGGCGATATCACAGCGCGGCGCTGCCCCGGTCTGGAACCACGTACGCCGCAACTGGATCCGCGGCCTCCTCGGCGGCGGCGGCTCCATCGCCTCCTACGGCCTCGCGCTCTGGGCCATGACGAAGGCTCCCGTCGCTACCGTCGCAGCACTCCGCGAAACCGCCATCCTCTTCGCCCTCCTCATCTCCGTCTTCATCTTCAAGGAAAAGGCCAGCATCTGGCGCTACATCGCCGGCGCGGTGATTGCGGGGGGCGTGCTGGTGCTGAAGCTCGCGTGAGCATTGAAATCCGGCCGCTCATGCTATATGTACGTATTCCTGTACAGAGGAGCTGGAAATGCGTGTCGTTAGTCTTTCCGAACTGCGTGCGAACATCGCGAAACATTTCGACAGCGTCGAGGCCGACCGGGACGAGCTGATCGTCACGCGGCAGAACCGCGAGCCGATGGTCATCATGTCGCTCGCCGATTTCGAAAGCTGGAAGGAGACCATGCACCTGCTGGCCAGCCCCGCAAACCGGGATCACCTGCTTGCCTCCATCCAGTCGCTCGATGCCGGCAAAGGCACCACGAAGACCCTCGAAGATCTGACCGTCGCCGGCGAATGAACATCTGCTTCTCTCCCGAAGCCTGGGCTGATTTCACCTATTGGATGGAGACGGACCGCAAGACGGCGGAAAAGATCGTGGCATTGATCAAGCAATGCCGGCGCGAGCCGTTTTCAGGCCTTGGCAAACCCGAGCCGCTTCGGGGCGAACTGAAAGGTTTTTGGTCGCGCCGGATAACCCAGGAACATCGTCTGATTTACCGCGTGGCCGGCAGCGGCGCAGCGCAAGTATTGGAAATCGCCGCCTGCCGCTATCACTACGGCTGACGGGCCGTCACTTCCACTCCGGCATGCGCTTGTCGAGAAAGGCGCCGATGCCTTCCTTCGCATCGTCCGCGAACATGTTGTCGACCATGGTCGCGACCGCCACGTCATAGGCATCCGGCAGCGGCAGGCCGGTCTGGGCGCGCATGGCGGCCTTGCCGATGCGCAGCGCTTGCGGCGATTTCGAGGCGATGACGGCGGCGTATTTGTCGACGACCTGGCGGAGATACTGCTGGGGTACGATGCGGTTGACGAGGCCGAAATCCTTTGCGGTCGAGGCGTCGATCGTCTCGCCGGTCAGCAGCATTTCCATCGCCTGCTTGGGGTGGGCCGCGCGGGTGACGGCGACCATCGGCGTCGAGCAGAACAGGCCGATATTGACGCCCGGCGTGCAGAAGGTCGAGGTGTCGGTGCAGATGGCGAGGTCGCAGCTTGCGACGAGCTGGCAGCCGGCCGCCGTCGCAAGCCCGTCGATCTCCGCCACCACGGGCTGCGGCAGCGCGGCGATCTTCAGCATGAGATCGGCGGCCATGCGCATGGTCTCCTCGAAGAAGGCGCGGCCGCCGTCCGGATCGCCGCGACGCGCCGTCATTTCCTTGAGATCGTGGCCGGCGGAGAAGACCTTTCCGGTCGAGGCGAGAATGACGATGCGGATCGCCTCGTCGGCGGCAGCGGCATCGAGCGCCGCGCCGAGTGCCTCCATGACGGCGATGGAGAGCGCATTGGCCGGCGGATTGTTCAGCGTGATTCGGAGGATGGGCTCGAAGCGCTCGACACGCACCGGGTTGGCCGGCTCCTCTTTCCTGAACGACACCACATCCGCCATGACCGGCCTCCTTCGCTGTTCGGTTTTGCGGTCCTACGCCTCGCGGCAGACAGTTTCAAGCACGGCGCCATAGACTTTGAGGGGGCTTGCCGCGGCCGGCAAATCGGTCTGTAAACGCAGGCGACAGGAGACGTGCCGATGAAACTGACGCCGATCATGGACCCGGAAGCGCTGAACCGCTTCCTAGAGGAAGACTTTCCGCAGCTTCACACGGACGGCAAGGTTTTCGAGGTGATGGAGGTGCATCCCGGCGCGATCGTCATGCGCCTCATGCCCAATGAGCGGCACCTGCGCCCCGGCGGCACGATTTCCGGCCCCACGCTCTTTGCGCTTGCCGATGTCGGCGCCTGGTGCGCGGTGCTGGCGCATATCGGCCCGGTGGCGCTCGCCGTCACCACCAATCTCAACATCAACTTCCTGCGCAAGCCGGCGCCCGGCCCCCTCTCCTGCACCTGCCGGGTGCTGAAGCTCGGCAAGCGGCTCGCGGTGGTCGAAGCATCGATTTTCGACGAGGATGCCGAGGATCTGGTGGCGCATGCCACCGCGACCTATTCGATTCCGCCGCGATAATTTGTGGTATCCAAATACCACTTACACAAGCCCTTGTTTTTGCTATACTATCTTTGACGCCGCCTGGGTCGCGTCTCTTGACGCCAGACCAGCACTCGCTTATAAGCCGCCCAGATCGCGGTCCTTTGGGGCCGCTTTCGATTTTTGGCATCCGCCCAGAAATGGGAAAGCGCCAAACCAAGCAACAAAAAGCGCCCAAAACCGCAAGGTTTCGGGACCCCTAAAGAAAGAGCTACTCCCATGGGAACCTTCGTACAGAAGCCCGCCGAGGTAGAGAAGAAGTGGATCCTCATCGACGCCGAAGGCCTCGTTGTCGGTCGCCTCGCTACCCTGATTGCAAACCGCCTGCGCGGCAAGCATAAGGCAACCTTCACCCCCCACGTCGACGATGGTGACAACATCATCGTTATCAACGCGGAAAAGGTCGTCTTCACCGGCAAGAAGTATTCCGACAAGACGTATTACTGGCACACCGGTTATCCGGGTGGCATCAAGGAGCGTACGGCTCGCCAGATCATCGAAGGCCGCTTCCCGGAGCGCGTTCTCGAGAAGGCTGTCGAACGCATGGTTCCGCGCGGTCCGCTCGGCCGTCGCCAGATGAAGAACCTGCGCGTCTATGCCGGCTCCAACCATCCGCACGAAGCCCAGCAGCCCGTCACCCTCGACGTTGCCAAGCTGAACAGCAAGAACACAAGGAGCGCCTGATCATGGCCGACCTCTCCTCGCTCAAGGACCTCGGCGTCGCTGCCGCAGCTCCCGCTGCCTCCGCCCCGGTTCACGTCAAGAAGGTTGACGCCCAGGGTCGCTCCTACGCCACCGGCAAGCGCAAGAACGCTGTCGCCCGCGTATGGGTCAAGCCGGGCTCCGGCAAGATCACCGTCAACGGCAAGTCTTTCGAGACCTACTTCGCCCGCCCGGTTCTGCAGATGATCCTGCAGCAGCCGATCATCGCGGCTGCCCGTGACGGCCAGTTCGACATCGTTGCCACCGTCGCCGGCGGCGGTCTTTCCGGCCAGGCCGGTGCCGTTCGTCACGGCGTCTCCAAGGCACTGACCTACTTCGAACCGGGCCTGCGCTCGGTTCTCAAGAAGGGCGGCTTCCTGACCCGCGATTCGCGCGTCGTCGAACGCAAGAAGTACGGCAAGGCCAAGGCCCGCCGTTCGTTCCAGTTCTCCAAGCGTTAATCGCTCGGACGATTTTTGGTTCGGGAAAGGCCGGGGTTCACCCCGGCCTTTTCGTTTTCAGCGCGTAGAATCCCTCTTGCCTTAAAGCCCGCGATTGGCGAACGTCCGGCCAGATTTCGGAGGGAATTTCATGGCCAACAAGACGATCGACCACGCCATCACGGCAAAATCGCTGAAGAGCGCCGCCTCGGACCCGACCCATGCCGGCATCCTCTCCTTCATGCGCCGGCGCTATTCGAAGGTGCTGAAGGATGTCGACGCGGTCGTCTGGGGCATTCCCTTCGATGCCGCGACCTCCAACCGCCCAGGCACGCGCTTCGGGCCGCAGGCGATCCGCCGCGCGTCCGCGATCATGGACAACGACCCGCAATATCCCTTCGAGCGCGACCTCTTCGAGGACATGGCCGTCATCGACTACGGCGATTGCCTGCTCGACTACGGCAACCACCAGAAGACGCCGGCGACGATCGAGCGCGAGGCGAAGAAGATCCTCAAATCCGGCGCCTATATGCTGACGCTCGGCGGCGATCATTTCATCACGCTGCCGATCCTGCGCGCGCATGCCGAAAAATACGGTCCGCTGTCGCTCGTCCAGTTCGATGCGCACCAGGATACCTGGGCGGACGAGAAGGGCCGCATCGACCACGGCTCCTTCGTCGGCACCGCCGTGCGCGAGGGGCTGATCGATGCGGAGACGTCGATCCAGATCGGCATCCGCACCCATGCGCCCGAGGATTGCGGCATTCGCATCCTCTATGGCTACGAGGTGGAGGAGATGACGGCCGGGGAGCTTGCCGACACGATCGTCCACCATGTCGCCGACCGGGCGACCTACCTCACCTTCGACATCGACTGCCTCGACCCGGCCTATGCGCCCGGCACCGGCACGCCGGTCTCCGGCGGCCCGTCGAGCGCGAAAATTTTGTCGGTGCTGCGCAAGCTCGGCGCGCTGAACGTCGTCGGCTCGGATGTCGTCGAGGTCTCGCCGGCCTATGACCATGCCGATATTACCGCCATCGCCGGCTCGACCATCGCCATGTACATGCTGGGGCTGCATGCCGCGCAGCTCGCGGAACGACGCTGAACTGACGGCATTGAATGCGACAGGCCAAGCCGCTATATCGGGCCGACCCTCGCGGGTGGTCCGCGGCGCATGCATTGACAGGATGGGATTCCAGATGAAACCGAAGATCTTCATCGATGGCGAACACGGCACGACGGGCCTGCAGATCCGCACGCGCATGGCCGGCCGCGACGATGTCGAGCTTCTGTCGATTCCGGAGGCCGAACGGCGCAATGCGAAGCTGCGCGAGGACCTGCTGAACGACGCCGACGTCGCGATCCTCTGCCTGCCGGACGATGCCGCCAAGGAAGCCGTCGCCATGGTCGCCGGCAACAATTCCGTGCGCATCATCGACACCTCGACCGCGCACCGCGTGCACCCGGACTGGGCCTATGGCTTTGCCGAAATGGACAGCGCGCAGCTGAAGAAGATCGCCGACGCCCGCTATGTCGCCAATCCCGGCTGCTATCCGACGGGCGCCATCGGCCTCATCCGCCCGCTGCGCCTCGCCGGCATCCTGCCGGAGGATTATCCGATCACGGTCAACGCGGTTTCCGGCTATACCGGCGGCGGCAAGCAGATGATCGCGCAGATGGAAGATGCCGGGCATCCCGAGCACATCTCGTCGCCCCACTTCCTCTACGGCCTGCCGCTGAAGCACAAGCATGTGCCGGAGATGCAGGTGCACGGCATGCTGTCGCGCGCGCCGCTCTTCTCGCCTTCGGTCGGAAAGTTCGCGCAGGGCATGATCGTGCAGGTGCCGCTCTATCTCGCCGACCTCAACGATCACGCCTCGCTTGGCTCCATCCATGAGGCGCTTGCCGCCCACTATGCGGGCCAGGACATCGTCGAGGTTGTCGACCTCAAGGAAAGCGCAGCACTCCCCCGCGTCAACGCCGTGGAACTCGCCGACACCGACCGCATGAAGCTCTACGTCTTCGGCACCGCAGGCAGCCCCCACGTCAACCTCGTCGCCCTGCTCGACAATCTCGGCAAGGGCGCTTCGGGGGCTGCGGTGCAGAATATGGATCTGATGCTGAAGGGTTGAGGGTCGCCCCTCATCCGCCTGCCGGCACCTTCTCCACGCAAGCAACAAGGCAATCGCATATATCACACGGCGATGCCACTTTCCCTTCTCCCCCGCGGGGAGAAGGTGGCCCGAAGGGTCGGATGAGGGGGGCGGCACGGACGGATCAATGCGATTTCTAGCGTCTGCGACCTCCCCCTCATCCGCCTGCCGGCACCTTCTCCCCCAGGGGGAGAAGGGAACCGTGGCGATGATTGCATTTCACGGGGATTTCCCTGCCGTCTCGCCAGGATAACGGGCTAACCGCTCCTACCGCTCATATTCCCCGATAAACCCGCGCCAATGCGCCACCGCAAACCCCAGCACGATCAGCGCGCCGCCCTGGTGCGCCAGCGCCCAGCCGAGCGGCACCTGCCAGATCAGCGTCAGGATGCCGATCGTTGCCTGAAGACAGACGAGGGCGAAGAGGACGAGGGCGCGGCGGGCGTGGGTGGTTTCGGGGGCGGCGCGCAGCGATGAGAGCATGTGGACAAGCACAAGCGCGAAGAGCACGTAGGCGCCGATGCGGTGGACGAACTGCACCGTCTTCGGGTTTTCGAAGAGGTTGATCCACCACGGCTGCTGGAGGAAGAGGCCGCCGGGCACGACGGCGCCGTCCATCAGGGGCCAGGTGTTGTAGGACAGGCCGGCGTCGAGGCCGGCGACGAGCGCGCCCAGATAGATCTGGAAGATCGCCATGCAGGCGATGATGCCGGCCATGCGCTGCGAGGTCGCGGCCGGGGCCGGATCGTCGCTGTGCGGCGAGAGCGCGCGCATCAGCCAGGTGGTCCAGGCGAAGATCAGACAGGCGATGGTGAGGTGGGTGGCGAGCCGGTACTGGCTGACGGAGACGCGGTCGGCGAGGCCCGAGGACACCATCCACCAGCCGATGAACCCCTGGAAACCACCGAGCGCCAGGAGCCCGACGAGCGGCCAGCGCAGCTTCTTCTCGACGCGGCCGGTCAGCCAGAAGAAGGCGAGCGGCACGGCGAAGACGAAGCCGATGGAGCGCGCGATCAGCCTGTGCGCCCATTCCCACCAGAAGATCGTCTTGAACTCGTCGACGGTCATGCCCTTGTTGACCTGCTCATATTGCGGAATGCGCTTGTAGAGGTCGAATTCCTCCTGCCATTCCGCGGCCGTGATCGGCGGGATGACGCCGTGGATCGGCTTCCATTCGGTGATGGACAGGCCGGATTCGGTCAGCCGCGTCGCGCCGCCGACGAGCACCAGCACGAACAGCGTGAACAGCACGAAGCCCAGCCACCGGCGCACCTGGCGGCGGTTGCGGTCAGTCTTTTCCGTGTCGTTGTCACTGCGGTATGCGGTCGCGGTGGTGGCGGTCATCATAACTGCTCCTTGTCTTGGCGTTGATTTGCCCGACCGGGCCGTGCAAAACAAGGCCCGAACCTTTGCGGCATGCCGTCGCGCCCCTTTGCCGGCCCTGCCGCCCTTGAGATCGAAAGACCGAAAATGCCCCCTCGCCTCAGAAAACTGATCGGAACGGTGCTGATCATCATCCTCGTGCTCGTCTATGCGCTGGTTGCCACGACGGTCGCCGCAGCCCTGCTCGGGGCCTCGCCGTGGTACATCCACCTGCTCTATTTCGCCGCGACGGGCCTGCTCTGGATCCTGCCGGCCATGCTGATCATCAAGTGGATGGAAAAGCCCGAAAAGCCCCGCGAGGAGTGAAGGCAATGCGCATTGCAGTGATTGCGGACATCCATGGCAATGATCTCGCACTGGAAGCGGTGCTGGCGGATATCGATCGCCGCGGCATCCGAGAGATCGTCAATCTCGGCGATCACCTGAGTGGCGCCCTCAATGCAGGCCGCACCGCCGACATCCTGCTGTCGCGCACCGATATCGCATGCATCGCCGGCAACCACGACCGCTGGCTCCTCGAAAAACAGCCCGACGCCATGGGAAGCTGGGACCGCAGGGCGCACGCGCAGCTCGCCGCGCACCACCTGAACTGGCTGGCCCAGCTGCCGCCGACCCGTCTCGTCGCAGACACCGTCTTTGTCTGCCACGGCACGCCCGAGACCGACGCCACCTACTGGCTCGATGAACCCTCCGGCGAAGGCGTGATGCAGCTTTCCCCGATCGAGCGGATCGAGGCGCTGGCCGGAGGCATCGACCACCCCGTCCTTCTCTGCGGCCATACCCATATCGCGCGCGCCGTGCGCTTGCGCGACGGCCGTCTGGTCGTCAATCCCGGCAGCGTCGGCTCGCCCGCCTATGATGACGATGAGCCGGTGCCGCACAAGGTCGAAGCAGGTACGCCCCATGCGCGTTATGCCGTGATAGAGCGGCACGGAGACCGCTGGGACGCCACATTTCATCTCGTGGACTACGATCACATCGCCATGGCCCGTCTGGCGGAAAGCCGCGGCGAGCTTGCCTGGGCAAGTGCGCTTGCCACCGGCTGGCTGCGCTGAAGATCCGGTTTCAACCGATCGCCCCGAACGTTCGGCTTTTCGGATTTTCGTTATGAAATTGCTAACCGCGACGGCCAAATTCCCCGGGCATGCGCCGCGATGCCACTGGATTTAAACCATTTCCGCAAGTCTGGTGCCTATGGTGTTTGTGCGGCGATCCGGCCGCATCGGGTGCATAAGGGCGACGCCATGGGAGCGATGCAACTCAATTTCCAGATCATGCCGTCCGAGCGGGAGCTCGCGAGCCGCTATTTGGGCCTTGTGGCCGGCGGCGAGCGCACACCCTCGACGGTGCCGCTGTCGATCCGCCTGCACGACCGCATGGAGACGCTCGAAACCCGCTGGCGGGCGCTCGAAGCGGAAAACAATCTTTCGCTCCACCAGAGCTACGACTGGTGCCGCGCCTGGGCGGAGACCCATGCCTGCAAGCTCCTGATCGTCGAAGGTTTTTCCGGCGGCCGTACCCATCTCATCCTGCCGCTCGAAATCGTGCGCCACGGGCCGGTACGCACCGCCCGTTTCCTCGCGACCTCCTTCAGCAACATCAATACCGGGCTCTATACGGAAGAATTCCACTTTCTCGCAGCCCCCCCGCGGCTGCGCCAGGCGTTCGAGCAGGCGCGCAGCCAGTTCGCCCGCTATTTCGACCTGTTCATGCTGGAAAAGGTGCCGCTCAACTGGCGCGGGGAAACGAATTCCTTTGCCGACCTGCCCTCGGTGCTGAACCAGAACGCCGCCTTCCAGCTCGAGCTTTTCGACGATTTCGACCGCACGCTGGCGCAGGTCAATGCAAAGCGCCGGCGCAAGAAATTCCGCAATTCCGAGCGCCGGCTGGCGACGCTCGGCGGATATGAACATGTGGTGGCATCGACGGGCGACGAAGGCCGCCACCTGCTCGAAACCTTCTTCCGCCAGAAGGCCGCGCGTTTCGACACGATGGGCCTGCCGGACGTCTTTCGCGACGAAGAGACCCGCAATTTCTTCCGCCGCGCGGTTTCGGTGCCGGCAAAGGACGGCAACTATCCGCTCCAGATCCACGCCGTGCGCCTGAAGGGTGAAAACGACGGGCGAATCATCGCCATTGCCGGACTGTCGCGCAAGGGCGACCATGTGATCTGCCAGTTCGGCTCGATCGACGACACGATCGCGGCCGATGCCAGCCCCGGCGAATTCCTGTTCTACCTGGCGATCCGCAAACTGTGCGACGAAGGTGCCCGCCTCTTCGATTTCGGCATCGGCGACCAGCCCTACAAGCGCTCCTGGTGCACGATCGAGACGCCGCAGCACGACCTGCTCTGGCCGACGACGGTGGCCGGCAGCATGGTTGCGGCGGTGCACCGGGCGAAGGCCGGCGCCAAGCGGCTCATCAAGCAGAACCCGCAGGTCTATTCCTTCCTGCAGCGCATGCGCTCCGGCAAGACGGAGTTCGTCCGCGCCGACGACGCAGAGTAGCGTTTTTTACGCCGCGCGGCGCCCCGGATAACGCGGCGGCTCCGCGCCCTCGCCCGTCATCAGCACGATCTCGCTGTAGCCGGCCTCGCCGAAGGCGCTGATCAAGTCGACGATCTCGTCTTCCTCGGCCCCCGGAATGGACAGGATGATGTCGGTCTCCCGCCCGCGCGTCAGGCGGCGCACGCCTTCCACGTCGGCCGGGCCGCACTCGACGATCACCGTGTCATAGGCGCCGGCGAGCGAATCGATCACCATTGCCAGCCGGTCGATGCCGCGCATGGCGCGCTTGATGTTGGCGTTGCCGCGCGGGATGATATGCGCGCTGGACAGCCGGTCGCCGTGGATGATGTCGCCGAAGGCGGCGTCGCCGACGAGAAGGTCGGTGATACCGGGCACATGGGTCGACTGCGCCATCAGGCGCGTCGGGCAGGCCGAGCCGGTCAGGTCGATCAGCAGCGTCTTGCGGTGTTCCTCCGCGATGCGGCGGGCGAGCATGACGGTGGCGGTCGATCCGCGGTCGCCGGAGGGCGAGACGGAGATCGCGACCGAAACATTGTTCTCGATCATGTGCCAGGCGACGGAGGCGACGGAGAAATCCCCATCGTCGGCGAGGCCGGGCGTATCGAGCAGCGAGGCCTGGACGGTTTCCGGCTCGACCTCGTCCTCGTCGGGCGCAATGCTCGACAGCAGCGATTTTGCCGGCGCGCGCACGTCCCTGACGGGGCCGTAGTCCGGACGGGCAACCGGTTCCGTGCGGACAACCTGTTCGTTGCGCACCGCCGGCTCTGCATGCACAACCGGTTCGGGCTTTACGACCGGCTCCTCCACCACGATTTCGGGTTCGATCTCCTCGATCTCCTCCTCGCGGCGATAGGCGACGACGCCGACCGGTTTCAGCGCGCGGCCGCTGAACAGTTCGGCAAGCAGGATGACGATGGCGCTCAGCGCAAAGCCGGCGACGGCGCCGACGATGGTGATCGGCAGGATTTTCGGGAAGGACACTTCGGTCGGCTCGACGGCCGCCGAGATGATGCGGGCATCGGCCGGCGTCGAGCCGCTGTCGGTGCGCGACGTCGCCTCGCGGTAGCGGGCGAGATAGGTTTCGAGCAGCTGGCGCTGCGCCGTCGCCTCGCGTTCCAGCGCCTTGAGGCCGACTTCGTCCTCGCCGGCGCGCGCCGTATCCGCCTTCACCGTGTTGAGCTGCTGCACCAGCTGCGTTTCGCGCAGCCGCGCGGTCTTCGCCTCGTTTTCGAGGCTGGACAGGATTTTCTGCGTCTCCGCCTTGATCTGGCCGCGGATGCCGACGAGCTGCGAGCGCAGGCCCTTCAGCCGCGGATGGCCTTCCAGCAGCGAGGTGGAGAGATCGGAGATCTGCCCCTGGATCTGCGCCTCGCTCTCCTTCAGCCGCTGGATCATCTGCGAGCCGACGACGTCGGTCAGCGTATCGGGCGCGCCGCCGGCCGTCAGCACGTTGCGCACGCTTTCGGCACGCGCCTCCGCATTGGCGCGCTCGCCGCGCACCCTAGCCAGTTCCGTCGAGATGTCGGTCAGCTGGCGCACGGCGAAGGTGGAGTTTTCGCCCGTCGGCAGCAGGTCGGATTTCGAGCGGTATTCGGCGACCTTCTGTTCAGCCTCGCGCACTTTTTCGCGCAGGTTGGCGATTTCCGGTTCCAGCCAGCGTGTCGCCTCGGAATTGGTGTCGAGCTTGGCGCCGCTTTGCAGCGAGAGATAGACCTTGGCCATCTCGTTGGGGATCCGGGCGGCAAGGTTCGGATCCTTCGAGCTGAACTCGATGGCGATGACGCGCGACTTCTCCACCTGGTAGACGACGAGCTTTTCGGCAAACTCCTTCAGTACGCGGTCTTCGGGTGCGAGATCGAGCGGGTTCTTCTTGAGCCCGAAAAGAACGAGCAGGTCGGAAATGGCGGATGGCTGCGCCGTCGGATCGAATTCCTCGATCTCCTGCAGCTTCATGTTGCGCGTGACCTGCTTGATGAGGTCGGCGGATTTCAGGAGCTGCACCTGGCTTGCAATGCCGAGCTCGTCGAAGGCCGGCGGCTGTTCGCGGCCCTGCGAGCGGTCCGTGCCCGTCGTGAAGGCCGGCTCGCGCGTTTCGATGAGAAGGCGCGCCTCGCTCTTGTATTTGGGCGTGATGAGGTTTGCGCCGGCAAAGGCGATGCCCGCGCAGGCGACGGTCGCCAGAAGCACGCGCATGCGGTTGCGCCAGATCGCACCGAAAAGACCGCCAAGGTCGATATCGACATCCTGCTGGCTTCCGTGAACGCCCGACATATCCCTACTCCACCACACGACGATGACACGACGATTTCTGGGCACGGTAAACAAACATGGTAACGCAAGGGTTAATCACCGGCGGTTGTCCCCTCACCTCCGCGCGCTGGCCTCACGAAAAAATCGGACCCGGCCTGCCGGCACCTTTACCAGCCATTAACCCTAACGGATCGATAACGGGATCAGATTTCTGATTTGCGGGATTGGGTTCAAGCGAATGACATTCGCCACCATCAACAAGGGCATGCTGCTCGCGCTGGCACTCATCGTGCCGGCTGTGGCGGGCTGCAGCAGTTACCGCCCCGCCCCCAAGGCGTTCCACGAGGCGACCATCCAGCCCTATCGGCTCGACAGCGGCGACCGCCTGCGCATCACCGTCTTCGAGCAGACCGGCCTTACCAACACCTATTCGATCGACCAGGCGGGCTACGTCGCCTTCCCGCTCGTCGGCGCGGTGCCGGCGCGCGGCAAGACGATCCAGGAACTCGAAGGCGCCATCGCGGCAAAACTGCGCCAGGGCTATCTGCGCGATCCCGACGTCTCCATCGAGGTCGACCGCTACCGCTCGATCTACATCATGGGCGAAGTCGGCCAGGCCGGGCAGTACAGCTATGTCGCCGGCATGACGATCCAGAATGCCATTGCGGTGGCCGGCGGCTTCTCGCCGCGCGCCAACCAGGGCAGTGTCGACGTAACCCGCAAGATCAACGGAAAAATCCTTACCGGCCGCGTTTCCATCTCCGACCCGATTCTTGCCGGCGACACGATCTATGTTCGCGAACGGCTGTTCTGAGCGTTATGGCGGACGATGGGCCTCTGCGCATCATACATTGTTTCCGCTCCCCCATCGGCGGCATCTTCCGGCATGTGCGCGATCTCGCCGAATTCCACGCAAAGGCGGGCCATGAGGTCGGCATCGTCTGCGACAGCCTTACGGGAAGCACCTTCGAGGACGGGCTTTTCGACGAGATCCGGCCCTATCTCGCACTCGGCCTCGTTCGCCTGCCGATCAGCCGGTCGGTCAGTCCCGGCGACATCCGCGCGTTCTGGAACAGCTATCATGAAATAAAAACTTTGCAGCCGGATGTCCTGCACGGGCACGGCGCCAAGGGTGGCGCCATTGCCCGTCTCATCGGCTCAGCCCTGCGGGTCAACAGGTATCGCGTAGCCCGCCTCTATTCGCCGCATGGCGGCAGCCTGCACTACGACCGCCGCACCGCGACTGGTTTCGCGGTGCTGGCGGCCGAGCGGCTGCTCGAACCGCTCGGCGACGCGCTCGTCTTCGTCTGCGACTATGAGCGGGACGCCTATGCCGCACGCGTGGGAAAACCGCGCGTACGCACCGAGCGCATCTATAACGGCATCCACGACCGCGACTTCGCGCCGGTCTATTCCCGCGAGGATGCCGTCGATTTCCTCTATATCGGCATGCTGCGCGACCTGAAGGGGCCGGACCTCTTCGTCGACGCCTTCGCCCGCACCGAGCGCCGCGTCGGCCGGCCGCTGTCCGCGCTGATGATCGGCGACGGGCCGGACAAGGCGAAATACGAGGACATGATGCTGCGCGCGGGCCTTGGCCGGCGCATCGGCATGCTGCCCGCCATGAAGGCGCACGACGCCTTCGCGCTCACCCGCAACGTCGTCGTGCCGTCGCGCGCCGAGGCCATGCCCTATATCGTACTGGAAGCGCTCGCCGCGCGAAAACCGGTGATCGCCAGCCGCGTCGGCGGCATTCCGGAGGTTCTCGGCCCCGATAGCATCGCGCTCGTCGAGCCCGGCAATCCCGATGCGCTGGCCGCCGTGATGGCCGAGGCGGCGGTCGACCCGGACTGGCGGCGCAAGGTGATGCCGGAGCCGGCGGCCTTCAAGGAAACCTTCTCCGCCTCCGTCATGTCCTCCTCCCTCATTGGCCTCTACCGCGAGATCCTGGCCCGGCAGAGTGGCGGAAATCGGCACGTTTCCTGACGCCGGCACCTCACGCCACGTAAACGTTTCTTAGGGGCTTCGTGCTATTCCCGAAGCAAAGCCTCCACAGGTGCGTGCCATGAACCATGTCGACAAGCCCGCCTCCTTCGATGCGGAAGCCCTGAGGCGGAAAGCCTCCGAGATCAGAACCATCACACCGGGATCGCCGGCCGAGGAGTATGACGGCGGCAAGACCGTCGAGCTCAATCCGCTTGCCCAGAAGATCGCGCTCCAGTTTCGCGCCGATACCTATTCGCCGAGCATGATCATCGGCCTGTTGCGCCTCGCCGAATTCCTGGCGCTGCTGACGCTCGGCTATGGCATTCATGTGCTCTATGTCAGCATGGGCATGACGGGGTTCTACCTGTCGGTGCTCGTCGGCGGTGCTGCGATCGGCGTGCTGCTGCTCCAGCTCGCCGATGCCTACCAGGTGCCCGCGCTTCGCTCCCCCTGGCGCATGACGCCGCGCATCCTTGCCGCCTGGGCCATCGCTTTCGCCATGATGGCGCTCATCGTCTTCTTCTTCAAATCCGGCGATCACTATTCCCGCGTCTGGTTCGCGTCGTGGTTTGCCGCCGGCGCCGTCTATCTCGTCATCGAGCGGCAGGTGATCGCCTATTCGATCCGCCGCTGGGCGCGCAACGGCACCATGGAACGCCGCGCCGTGATCGTCGGCGGCGGGGAACCGGCCAAGGAGCTCATCCGCACCCTCGAGCACCAGCCGGAAAATGACATCCGCATCTGCGGCATCTTCGACGACCGCGACGAGCGCCGCTCGCCCTCGATCATCGCCGGCTACCCGAAACTCGGCAACGTCGCGGAACTGGTGGAATTCGCGCGTCTGGCGCGCATCGACATGCTGATCATCTCGCTGCCGCTCTCGGCCGAGGCACGCATCCTGGCGCTGCTGAAGAAGCTCTGGGTGCTGCCGGTCGATATCCGCCTTGCGGCACATGCCAAGGGCCTGCGCTTCCGCCCGCGCAGCTATTCGCAGGTCGGCAGCCTGCCGATGCTCGACATTTTCGACAAGCCGATCGCCGACTGGGACAATGTCGCCAAGCGCATCTTCGACATCTTCTTCAGCCTGCTCGCCATCACCCTGCTCTGGCCGGTGATGCTCGGCGCCGCCATCGCCGTGAAGCTCACCTCGAAAGGCCCGATCATCTTCAAGCAGAAGCGCCACGGCTTCAACAACGAGATCATCGAGGTCTACAAGTTCCGCTCGATGTACACGCACCTCGCCGACCCCTCGGCCAAGGCCGCCGTGACGAAGGGCGACCCGCGCGTCACCCCCGTCGGCCGCTTCCTCCGCAAGTCCTCGATCGACGAATTGCCGCAGTTCTTCAATTCCCTTCGAGGCGATCTCTCCCTCGTCGGCCCGCGCCCCCACGCCATCCAGGCGCAGTCGCACGACCGCAAATATGTCGATGTCGTGGAAGGCTACTTCGCCCGCCACCGGGTCAAACCCGGCGTCACCGGCTGGGCGCAGATCAACGGCTGGCGCGGCGAGATCGACCATGACGACAAGATCCGCTTCCGCACCGAGTTCGACCTCTACTACATCGAGAACTGGTCGCTCTGGCTCGACCTGAAGATCCTGTTCCTGACGCCCTTCCGCCTGCTCAATACGGACAACGCGTATTGAGCGACGCGGCCTTACCCTACGCGCCGCCCTTCCGGCCGCATCTGGCGGCCGTCGGCGTCATCGGCTCCATGCTGGTGACGGTCGGCGTGTTCCTGTCGGGCTTCGTCATCAGCGAGCCGGCGCCCTACGAGGTCTTCATGGCCGGCCTCATCGGCCTGTGGGCGATCGTCGGCCTGCGCATCTCGCGCCATATCGCGCCGCTCCTGATCCTTCTCGTGCTTTTCAATGTCGGCGGCATGCTGTCGCTGACCGTCATGGACGACCTCGCCGGCGGGCCGATGTACATCGCCGTCTCGCTGTTCCTGGCGCTTTCCAGCGTCTTCTTCGCCGCCATCATCGAGGCAAAGCCCGCGCGGCTCGACCTCATCTTCCGCGCCTGGGTGGCCGGCGCCCTCATCACGTCCCTCCTCGGCATCCTCGGCTACTTCCATGCCTTTCCGGGTAGCGAAGCCTTCACGCTCTACGACCGCGCCAAGGGCGCCTTCCAGGATCCGAACGTCTTCGGCCCCTTCCTCGTCGCGCCCTCGCTCTACCTGATGCATGGCCTGCTCACCGGCCGCATCCTCGCCGCCCCCCTGAAGGTCGCAGGCGTGCTGATCCTGGCGCTCGGCCTGTTCCTGTCCTTCTCGCGCGCCGCCTGGGCGCTCTATCTCTTCTCCGTCGTGGCGCTCGTCTTCGTCATGCTGCTGAAGGAGCGCACCGGCGCCTTCCGGCTGAAGATCCTCATTCTCAGCCTCTCCGCTGCGGGCCTGATGGTCCTGGCGCTGGTCGTCGCACTCCAGTTCGACAAGGTCGCCGACCTGTTCTCCAGCCGCACCCAGCTCGTGCAGGAGTATGACGGCGGGCATCTCGGCCGTTTCGATCGCCATCGCATCGGCTTCCTGATGGCGATGGAAAAGCCGCTCGGCATCGGCCCGATGGTGTTCAGCACGATGTTTCCGGAAGACGAGCACAATATCTGGCTGAAATCGCTGACCACCTATGGTTGGCTCGGCTTCGTCTGCTACCTCGCCCTGATCCTCTGGACACTATGGGCCGGCTTCAAGGCGCTGCTGCGCAACCGGCCCTGGCAGCCCTACCTGATGATCGCCTACATCACCATCGGCGGCCACACCGCGATCGGCTTCGTCATCGACACGGACCACTGGCGCCATTTCTACCTGCTGCTGGGCATCGTGTGGGGTTGCCTCGCGCTCGAAAAGCGCCACGCAAGCCAGATCGCATCGGACCGGCCATGAGCAAGAAGCAGGACAGGACCCCGCGGCAGATGCGTCTGCTCCAGGTGCTGGAGCCGAGCGGCGGCGGGTCCGGCCGGCATTTCATCGACCTCTGCCGGGGCATGCAGGCGCGCGGCCACATCGTGCACGCCATCTATTCGCCGCTGCGCGCCGAGGAACGCTTCGTCGAGGAATTGCAGTCGCTGGCCCTTGCCGGCACGCATATCGTCGCGATGACGCGTTCGCCCGGCCCCTCGGACCTCAACGCCTGGCGGGCGATCCGCGCCGTCATGCACCAAGCCGGCCCCTTCGACATCGTGCACGGCCACAGTTCCAAGGCCGGCGCGCTGTCGCGCCTGCGCCTGCCCGGCCGCCACATCCCGCGGGTCTATACGCCGCACGCCTTCCGCACCATGGATCCCGGCCTCGGCAATCTCGGCCGCAAGGTCTACGGCTCGATCGAAAAGCTGCTCGCGCGCGGCTTCACCGACAGGTTGATCTGCGTCTCCGCCGACGAATATGCCCATGCCCGCGCGCTCGGCATGCCGCGGGAGAAACTCTCCATCGTCGTCAACGGCGTGGAGACCCCGCCCGACGACGCAAGCGAGGCCGTGCGCCGGACGCTCGGCATTCCCATGGACGCCCTGCTCTTCGGCTTCGTCGGCCGGCTCTGCCACCAGAAGGCGCCGGAGCGCCTGGTCGCCGCCTTCCAGCTTCTCGCCGGCCGCGTGCCCAATGCCCATCTCGTGATGATCGGTTCCGGAGAAGCGGAGCGCGCGATCGCAAGGCAGGTCGCAGCCAGCGATCACGCCTCGCGTATCCACCTCACCACCGGCTTTACCGGCCCGCAGGCCATGGCGGCCATCGACGTGCTCGTCATGCCGAGTCGCTACGAGGCGATGTCCTATGTCATGCTGGAAGCGGCTGCGGCCGGCAAGCCACTGATCCTGACCGACGTCGGCGGCGCCTCCATGGTGCTGAAGGACGGCCAGAACGGCGTGCTGGTGGAAAACGACGACGATCCGAAGCGGCTTGCCGGCGCCATGCTGCGTCTCAGCGATCCCGACCGGCTCGCCCGCCACGGCGCCGCCGCCCGCGCCCGCAGCGGCGACTACAGCCTGGCGCGCATGATCAGCGAGACGGAAGCCGTCTATCGCGGCCTCGTCGCCTGAAACGAAAAAGGCCGCCCCTCCTTTTGGGAGAGACGGCCCTTCGAAACCTTTGCCGTGCCCTATCGCCTGACCGCCCTGGCGATCGCGATAAGGATGCAGGCGCCGATGAAACCGGCGATGAGATAACCGATCCAGCCGCCGAGCGAGACGCCGATCAACCCCAGCAGCAGATTGGCCACCGCCGCGCCGATGATGCCGAGCACGATGTTCATGAGAACACCCATATTGCTCTTCATGAACATTTCGGCGAGCCAACCGGCAACGCCGCCAATGATGATGGCCGCAATCCAGCCGATACCTGCGTCTTCCATTCCCGTCTCCTCAAGCTCCGGATAACCGGCGACAGGGCCGGCGGGTAAGATAACGCAGACAGGGTCATAAAGTTCCGCTCACCCATTCCGGTGACCCGTGAACGGGGTCCTGGAGGCAAAGTTCCGATGGAACAAGGACGCGAAGGGCTGCGTTTGGCTGCAAACCGAAAGGAGTTTCGCCATGAACAACATTATCTATCTGGTAGGCCTCGTCGTCGTCGTCCTGGCCGTGCTGTCCTTCTTCGGGCTGCGCTGACACCATGACCGACGATCGCGAAAGCCGCATTCGAGACCGCGCGTTCGAGCTCTGGCAGCAGGAGGGCTCGCTCGACGGGCGGTCCCTCGGCCAGTGGCTGCAGGCTGAGAAGGAAATCGACGAGGAAAAGGATGAGGTCGTCAGCGAAGACGGCCCGAACCCCATCAGCTTGAACGAAGACCGCAAGGGCGCGCCGAATTAACCGGCCAACCTGGCTCGCCACATAGATGGCAGCGGGTGGGGACAATTTCTGCTGCAAATTTTACGGCTAAAAGACTTTGGGGGCTAAGTCCTTGAGTTTAATGGTCGGAATGGCGGGATTCGAACCCACGACCCCTTGACCCCCAGTCAAGTGCGCTACCGGGCTGCGCTACATTCCGGACCGCCGAAACCCCTATAGTCTGGGGCACGGCGATGCAAGGGGAAATTTTTCGCATTCCACCACAGATGTCGGCAGTGCCCGCAAAAGTGCAATTTTTTTCACAACCGTACCAGAATCGGAGAATCAGGCCTTCCCGGGGATTAGACCAAAGTCGTAGGGTGTTGTCGCTCGCTCGTCATTTGCGGGCACTCCCCCGCGTCACAGAAAGCCAAGCGTGACGCTTGTTTGCCCCGCCACTGTGCGGGGCTTTTTCTCTCCGCCGATCCCATCTCGCCGCTTGACTCGCAAGCGAATGAGAACATAATAGGAACAACGGTAGAGACCTTTCCCGGACCTCGAACAACAACCCCGCTTGCTGTGCCATCACAGGAGAATGCAGACGTGCGACCGCTTCCCGAGTACGAAGCCCAGACCGAAGATGGCAAGGACGATGCCGTAAGCGCCGCCCTTGCCTGGCATGATGGCGATGCCCGCGCGACGATCGCCACGCTGCTTGCCGATTGCGCCCATCTGCGGCGCCAACTCGACATGAGCCGTTCGGCGATGAGCCGGGGTTTTGTGCGCGGATGGGAACCGGTGCAGCAGCGCGACTGACGTTAAAGGCCGACTCAGAGGACGTTAAAACGTCCCGCCGCCCGCAATGGGGCTGACTAGCGGCAACGGTGGGTCGTTCGGGTTCTTCTGATCGCCGGGCTTGATGATCGGCGGGACGACGCCGTCTTCCTGCTTGCGATCGGGAATACCGCCGGTGTCCTGCGGGCCGCGCGGCGTTTCGGTCTCGTTGTCCTCGGGCGTGCGCTTTTCTGTGGTCATAGTGGTCTCCTTTCGTCGAAGGGAGAACCAATCCGCTGCGGCTATGTTCCAGGCGATGGCGGCCGCCTACCAGTCAGGGTTCGGCCGAATACCTCCTGACGCGCTCAGCGGACCTGGTCGAGCAGGCGCTTGCATTCCAAGAGGTCGTAGAGCGCTTCCTGAAGCAGCGCGCGGTCTTCCTTGCCGACGCTGGTCTTGCCGAGCGAGATTTCCGGCGGGTCGTCGGTGCCGCCGACGAAGGAGAAGAAGCGGCGGCTGGTGGGCGCCTTGGCGCGGCCGACGATCTGGTCCTCGTCGCTGGCGGCCTTCGGCGGCGACGGTTCCTCGTGGCTTGCGGCGGCGAGCGCCTCGACGGTCGCAAGATCACCGCTGGCGATCGCCGCGACGAAGCGGTTGCCGTTGACCTTCAGCAGCTTCTGCACGCCCTTGATCGTATAGCCGTGGTCGTAGAGCAGGTGCCGGATGCCCTTCAGGAGATCGACATCTTCCGGACGGTAATAACGTCGCCCGCCGCCGCGTTTCATCGGCTTGATCTGCGTAAAACGTGTCTCCCAGAACCGCAGCACGTGCTGCGGCAGGTCGAGATCGTCGGCCACTTCGCTGATGGTGCGGAACGCGTCCGGACTCTTGTCCATTCTACCCTCGATGAAAGCTCACGGCACAGCGCGCGGTCGACCTTGCCGAATCGTATTCATTTCAGCGGGTTGCCGAACGATATTCAAGTTTCAATTTGCCGAACGGCCGGCAATCGGCAGGAAAATCGCCCAAAGCGCGTCGCGATCCTTAAGATTGGCACGCTGGGCGGCAGGCTTCAGGAGGCGGGCGACGCCGGCTTCAGCTTGGCCTTTCGCGAGAGATGCGACTTCAGCACCCGCTGCTTGAGCACGTTGGAGGCCTTGAAGGTCATCACCCGGCGCGGCGATATCGGTACTTCCTCGCCGGTCTTCGGGTTGCGGCCGATGCGCTCGTTCTTGTCGCGCACCTGGAAGGTCGCGAAGGAGGAGAGTTTCACGCTCTCGCCCCGCACGATGGCATTGCAGATCTCGTCGATCACGGTTTCGACAAGCTCTGCGGATTCGGTCCTTGAAAGGCCGACCTTCCGGAAAACCGATTCGGCCAAATCTGCACGTGTCACCGTTTTGCCGCTCATCGTTCCTCACCGATTTCCTATTGAAAGCGCATGGTTAAGTGGCGAAAGAGTATTGTCCTTGCCCCTTCGGGTCAAGCGGTCCGGCGGGCCGGCGTTACGCTACCAGCGCAGCAGCACCGCGCCCCAGGTGAAGCCGCCGCCCATCGCCTCCAGAAGCACGAGGTCGCCCTCCTTGATTCGCCCGTCGCCCGCAGCGGCGGCCAGCGCCAGCGGGATGGAGGCTGCGGACGTATTGCCGTGCAGGTCGACGGTGACGACGACCTTTTCCAGCGGAATGCCGAGCTTCTTGGCCGAACCGTCGATGATGCGTTTGTTGGCCTGGTGCGGCACCAGCCAGTCGATGTCGTCGGCCGAAAAGCCGGTCGCGTCGAAGGAGGAGTAGACCACGTCGGTGATCATGCCGACCGCGTGCTTGAAGACCTCGCGGCCCTCCATGCGCAGATGGCCGACCGTGCCGGTGGTGGACGGGCCGCCGTCGACAAAGAGTTTTTCGCGGTGCGCGCCGTCGGAGCGCAGTTGCGTCGTCAGCACGCCGCGGTCCTGGTTGGTCCCCGCCCCTTCCTGGCCTTCCAGCACGACGGCGCCGGCGCCGTCGCCGAAGAGCACGCAGGTCGTGCGGTCGGTCCAGTCGAGGATGCGCGAGAAGGTTTCCGCGCCGATGACGAGCACGCGTCTTGCCAGGCCGCCGCGGATATAGGCGTCGGCGGTGGTCACCGCATAGACGAAGCCGGAACAGACGGCCTGCACGTCGAAGGCAAAGCCGTGATGCATGCCGAGGCGGTTCTGGATGTTGACGGCGGTCGCCGGGAAGGTGTTGTCCGGCGTCGAGGTCGCGACGATGATGACGTCGATGTCGGCGGCGGTCAGCCCTGCCTTGTCGAGGGCAGCGCGCGCGGCGCCTTCGCCGAGCGAGGCGGTCGTCTCGCCCTCGCCCGCGATGTAGCGCTGGCGAATGCCGGTGCGCTGCACGATCCAGTCATCGGACGTGTCGACCATGCTTTCCAGTTCGGCATTGGTGAGTACCCGCTTCGGAAGCGCTGTTCCGAAGCCGCGGACCACTGAACGGATCATTCTATACCTCGTCGATCATGCCCTGGGCGGCGCCTTCAACGGGGCGGCCCGCATGATACTTCTGCAAATCTTTTTCGATCTTGTCCTTGAGGCCGTTGCGGGCCATGTCGTAGCCGACATCGACCGCGGCCGCGAACCCTTCGGCATCCGTGCCGCCATGGCTCTTGATGACGATGCCGTTCAGGCCCAGGAACACGCCGCCATTGACCTTGCGCGGATCCATCTTCTCGCGCACCCGGTCGAAGGCGCTCTTGGCGAGGATATAGCCGAGCTTGGCGAGCCAGGTGCGCGACATGGCGGCGCGCAGGTATTCGGCCATCTGCCGCGCCGTGCCTTCCGCCGCCTTCAGCGCAATGTTGCCTGCAAAGCCTTCCGTGACCACCACATCCACCGTGCCGCGACCGATATCGTCGCCTTCCACGAATCCGTAATAGTCGATCGTGTCGAAATTGGCCTCGCGGATCAGCTGGCCGGCGGCTTTCACCTCTTCCTGGCCCTTGATCTCCTCGACGCCGACATTGAGCAGGCCGAGCGTCGGCTTGTCGATCTCGAACAGCGCGCGCGCCATGGCGCCGCCCATCAGCGCGAAATCGAAGAGCTGGCCCGCATCCGCGCCGATCGTCGCGCCGATATCGAGCACGATGCTTTCCCCTTTGAGGGTCGGCCAGATGCCGGCGATCGCCGGGCGCTCGATATTGGCCATCATGCGCAGGCAGAATTTCGACATGGCCATCAGCGCGCCGGTATTGCCGGCGGAGACGGCGACATCGGCCTCGTTCTTGGCGACCGCATCGATCGCCCGCCACATGGAGGATTTGCCGCGGCCGCGGCGCAGCGCCTGGCTCGGCTTCTCGTCCATGGCGACGGCGACGTCGCAATGATGGAAGACGCTTGCGGCCTTCAACTTCGGATATTGCGCCAGGATCGGCTCACATTCGGCGGAAATGCCGAAAAGCACGAAACGAATGTCGGGATGGCGCTCGAGAGCCTTGGCTGCGCCCGGGATAGCGACCTTGGGGCCGAAATCGCCACCCATGACGTCGACGGAAATTCTGACCACGCGTGTCTTGCCTTAGTTCTTGTTTCCCGCGGCAGAGGGGCCACCGCAGCGGAATTCGGCCAAAATACCGCTTTTCGCCGAGGGCACAACTGAATTATCGGGCGCTTCCGGGGCCGTTCAGTCTTTTTTCCAGTCCTTGAGAACGGCGAAGGGCGAGGGTTTGCGATCGTCCTCGTCGGTGCTTTCGATATGGCCGGCAAAGGCGACGTCGGCCCGGCGCGGATAGGGGTCGATCGCCAGTGCGACATGTTCGGCGGCGGCGACGCCGGCGTCGATCGTGTCGCCGGTGAAGATTTCCGGCGCATCCGGCCCCTCGGGGTCGAGCAGCATCTCGCCGCTCTCGGCGAGCGGAAGCCGCGCGAGCTTGGACCCCTCCGGCACGAAGATGACATCGACCGGCTCGTCGATATGCGCCTCGACCGGATCCAAGGTCACGACGCAGGCCTGCACGATATCCGCCGTCACGCGCCCCTTGAGGCGCACGCCGTCGCGCTTCCAGCGCTGGACCTGCAGGGTGGCGGACAGGGCCTTTACCTCCAGCACGGACCAGAGCCTTGTCAGCCCCGCGCGCTCCTCGGCATCGGCGTTGATCCTCACCTCGACCGGGTTGGCGGAGATATGCCCTACCTTGACCAGGTAGGAGAACGGCGTGTCGTCGTCTGTGTTCATTCTATCTTCCTCGGGCCGCCCTCAGGCGGCCTCTCCTTGCGGGCCGGGCTCCGCCACGCGCAGCGCACCGGTCGCGATGTCGTTCTCGCCGACGGCCGTCATCGTCTTTTCGGCCGAAAAGAGGTAGTCGGCAAGTCCCGCCATCGACGGTGCGCCCTCGCCCGCCTGCGGGTGGATGTTGCGCCTGAGCGCTGCCGCAAGCGCTTCGCGATCGCCGGAATCGAGCGCCGCCGCATAGGATTCCAGCCGACCGTAGAACATACCGGCGAACTTCTTCATGCGTTTGGGCACACCGACGTCGCCTACTCCGAGCTCGCGAATCGAATGATCGACGTCCTCGAAGAAGGCGTCGACGATCTCCTGGGCGATCTCCTGGCCCGAGGTCGCACTTTTGCGCGTGCGCCGGAAGTAGAGGATCAGCATGGCCGACAGCATCTCGAAACGACCCATCACCGTGTCCGGAACATCAAGCACTTCATAGAGATAGGGGTGACGCGCCGCCTTTGTCAGCGTCGCGTACTGTTTTTCGACGATGCGCCGGTTGCCGTTTTTTTTGCCGAACAGGCCGAAAATCATCATAAAGCCTAGTTTTGCCCGATTCAAACAATGTGCCGTCGCAAGTCATGTTGCATGACGGTCGAAGCTGGTTTACCGAAGCAGGCATGAATTGCAATGGCTGCGCGGCCATCACTATCCCGGGATGTTGTTGAAGAGAGATGCTCTGAACATGAAGCTGTTGCGTAACGCCGCCATTGCCGTCACCCTCTCCGCATCCGTCGTCGCAGGCTGCCAGGGTCCGGGCGAAGTGCTGCACCAGGGATATGTCGTCGACCAGGAGACGCTGGCGCTGGCACCGGTCGGCTCGTCGCGCGAACAGGTCCTGCTCTCGCTCGGTTCGCCCTCGGCGACCGCGACCTTCGACAACGAAGTCTTCTATTACATATCCCAGAAGCGCACGCGCCCGGTCGCCTTCATGAAGCCGAAGGTCGTCGAGCAAAGCATTCTCGCCGTCTATTTCGACAAGGAAGGCGTCGTCGAGCGCCTCGCCCATTATACGCTGAAGGACGGCCGCGTCTTCGACATGATCGCCCGCGTTACCCCCACCGGCGGCAACGAGCTCACCTTCCTCGGCCAGCTTTTGCGTGGCGGCGGCGGCAATGCGCCGGGTGCGGCGATCCAGAACTTCTTCAACACCGGCGGCCCGAAATAAGCATCGGCAGTATCGCAAGAATCAAAAAAACCCCGGGGATCGCTCCCCGGGGTTTTCTTTTGTGCGTCTTGCCGATCAGGCCAGGACGGCGAGCAGCAGGAGTGCCACGATATTGGTGATCTTGATCGCCGGGTTGACCGCCGGGCCTGCCGTGTCCTTGTAGGGATCGCCGACGGTATCGCCGGTGACGGAGGCCTTGTGGGCTTCCGAGCCCTTCATGTGGCGCTGGCCGTCCTTGTCGACGAAACCGTCTTCGAAGCTCTTCTTGGCATTGTCCCACGCACCGCCACCGGAGGTCATGGAGATGGCCACGAAGAGGCCGTTGACGATGACGCCGAGCAGCGACGCGCCGAGCGCCGCAAAGGCCGAGGCCTTGGAGCCGGAGATCAGCAGCACGCCGAAATAGACGACGAGCGGCGCCAGCACCGGCAGCAGCGAGGGCACGATCATCTCGCGGATCGCCGCCTTGGTGAGAAGGTCCACCGCGCGGCCATAATCCGGCCGCTCGGTGCCGGCCATGATGCCGGGTTTTTCGCGGAACTGCCTGCGCACTTCCTCGACGATGGCCCCTGCCGCACGGCCGACGGAGGTCATCGCGATGCCGCCGAAGAGGTACGGGATGAGGCCGCCGAAGATCAGGCCGGCAACGACATAGGGGTTGGAGAGGTCGAAGGAGACCGGCCCCATATCCGCGAAATACGGGTACTTGTCTCCGTTCGCCGCGAAATAGGCGAGGTCGTTCGAATAGGCGGCGAAGAGCACGAGCGCGCCGAGGCCCGCCGAACCGATCGCATAGCCCTTGGTGACCGCCTTCGTCGTGTTGCCGACGGCGTCGAGCGCGTCGGTCGACTTGCGCACCTCCGGATCGAGACCGGACATTTCGGCGATGCCGCCGGCATTGTCGGTGACCGGGCCGAAGGCATCGAGCGCCACGATCATGCCGGCAATGCCGAGCATGCCGGTGACCGCGATGCCGGTGCCGAACAGGCCTGCCAGCTGGTAGGTGGAAATGATGCCGCCGACGATGACGATGGCCGGCAGTGCAGTCGATTCCAGCGAGACAGCGAGGCCCTGGATGACGTTCGTGCCGTGGCCGGTGACCGACGCCTGGGCGATCGAGTTCACCGGGCGCTTGTTGGTGCCGGTATAATATTCGGTGATCACCACGATGAGCGCCGTCACCACGAGGCCGAGCAGGCCGCAGATGAAGAGGTTCGTGCCGGTGATCTCCTTGCCGGCCACCGTGCCGACGACGCCCCAGCCGATGGTGAGCGAGGTCGCGGCCCCAAGGCCGAGGATCGACAGCGCGCCCGTGACGATGAGGCCCCGGTAGAGGGCGCCCATGATCGAGCCGTTCGAGCCGAGCTTGACGAAGAAGGTGCCGATGATCGAGGTGATGATGCAGGCACCGCAGATGGCCAGCGGATAGATCATCGTGCTCGCAAGAACCGGGGCGCCGGCGAAGAAGATCGCGGCGAGAACCATGGTGGCGACGACCGTCACCGCATAGGTCTCGAACAGGTCGGCAGCCATGCCGGCGCAATCGCCGACATTGTCGCCCACATTGTCGGCGATGGTCGCCGGGTTGCGCGGATCGTCTTCCGGGATGCCGGCTTCCACCTTGCCGACGAGGTCGCCTCCCACATCCGCGCCCTTGGTGAAGATGCCGCCGCCGAGGCGGGCGAAGATGGAGATCAGCGAGGCGCCGAAGCCGAGCGCCACGAGCGCATCGATAACCTCACGCGAGGCCGGATCCTGGCCGAGAATGGCGGTAAGATAGCCGTAGTAGATCGAGACGCCGAGAAGGGCGAGGCCCGCCACCAGCATGCCGGTGATCGCACCCGACTTGAAGGCGATATCGAGGCCGGAGGACAGGCTGACGGATGCGGCCTGCGCCGTGCGCACATTGGCCCGCACGGAAACGTGCATGCCGATGAAGCCGGCGACGCCCGACAGCACGGCGCCGATCAGGAAACCGATCGCAGCCGTTGCGGAAAGCAATAGCCAGGTGCCGATGAAGACGACGACCCCGACGATGGCAATGGTCTTGTACTGCCGGGTGAGGTAGGCCTGCGCCCCTTCCCGGATATAACCTGCAATTTCCTGCATGCGGGCATTCCCCTGATCGGCGGCAAGCACCGACCTCGTCGCCCAGATGGCATAAACCACCGAGAGCAACCCGCATGCGATCACGCCAAACAATATGGTCATTTTCGCTCTGTCCTCCTTGAAGACCGCAGGGTCCTCTCCCTGTGGCCGGTTCGCGCCCGTCCCTGCTTGCCTCCTCACAAGGCGGGGGCCGGCGCGCGGCCAGAGTGCGTTTGCGAATCGGCTGCGTCAAGCCGCCGCACCGCGGCAAGCCGTGCTGCGCGCTGGATTTTTCGGCGCCGATCGGATGCGAAACGATTAGACGGTTGCGCGGCGGGTGCGCAGCACCAAGAGGAGCACGAGGACCAGGCTGACGCCGGTGATCGGCCAGAACATCAGGTTGATCGTCTGCCAGCCATAGGTGTTGAACACCTTGCCGGAGGAGAAGGAGGCAAGCGCCACCGTGCCGAACAGGATGATGTCGTGAAATCCCTGCACCTTGTCGGCCTCGTGCGGCTGGTAGCTGGAGGCGACGATGGCGGTGGCGCCGATGAAGCCGAAATTCCAGCCGATGCCGAGCAGGATCAGCGCGCCCCAGAAGTTCCAGAGCTCGATGCCCGCATGGGCGACCAGCGCGCAGACCATGAGGATGATCAGGCCGGCCGCGACGACCTTCTCCGTGCCGAAACGCTGGATCAGCATGCCGGTGAAGAAGCTCGGCGCGAACATGGCGAGCACGTGCCACTGGATGCCGAGCGTCGCGAGTTCCGGCGAGAAGCCGCAGCCGATGACCATGGCGAGCGGCGCGCCGGTCATCATGAAGGTCATCAGGGCGTAGGAGGAGATGCCGCAGATCATGCCGGTCATGAAGCGCTGGGTCAGCACGATTTCGCGGAGCGGCCGGACGGGCAAGCCGGTCGCGACGGCCTGCGCCTTGTGATCCGGCAGGCGCAGGAACAGGAAGAGCACGATGGCCGCAAGGCAGAGCGGCGCGAGCGCCACGAAGGCGCCGGCAAACAGCACCGGCTCGAACATGTCCTTGGTGAGGATGACCACCTGGGGCCCGAGCACGGCGGAGATGACGCCGCCGGCGAGAATCCAGGAAATGGCGCGCGGCTTGTAGAAGGACGGCGACGCGTCGGCGGCTGCAAAGCGGATCTTCTGCGCAAAACCGCCGGAAATGCCGATGAAGACGAAGCCGAAGGCGAAGAGCCAGAAATCGCCGCGAAAGAGCGCGATGGCCGCGACGAGGCCGCCCGCGGCGCCCAGCAGGGCGCCGACGATGAAACCGTAGGTGCGGCCGAGCAGGCGCGCGGCGATGGCGACGAGCACGGCGCCGAGCGCCACGCCGACATTGAAGGCGGTGAGCGGCGCGGTTGCGAGCGACTTGTCGGCGCCGAGCAGGTTGTAGCCGGCAAGGCCGCCGATCGAAAAGGCGATCGGCCCGGCAGACGCCAGCAGCGCCTGCGCCAACATCAGGAGGAAGACATTGCGGCGCGCGGCCGAAAGTTCCCGTTCAAGACCTTCGACCGTACCCGTGCTCATGCCACTCTACCAACCTATTTGCGCGTATCCGGACGCAGCTGCTTGGCGATCCGGTCGAGCACCGCGTTCACCAGCTTCGGCTCCTCGTCGTCGAAGAAGGCCTTGGCGATCTCGACATATTCCGTGACGATCACGGCGATCGGCACGTCCTTGCGTTCCTTGAGTTCGAAGGTACCGGCACGCAGGATGGCGCGCACGGTGGAATCGAGCCGCGAAAGCGCCCAGTCGTCCTGAAGGGCTGCGCCGATCATCGGGTCGAGCAGGCGCTGGTCGCGCACGACGCCGGCGACGATCGAGCGGAACCACGAGGCGTCCGCCTTCAGATAGGTATCGCCGTCGATCTCCTGGCCGAGGCGATGGGTCTCGTATTCGGCGACGATCTCGAGCACGCCGCTGCCGCCGATATCCATCTGGTAGAGCGCCTGCACGGCGGCAAGCCGCGCTGCACCGCGCTGGTTGGCCGGCTTTACCGGCTGCTGGTCCTTGTCCGTCGTCACTGTTCGCCGCCCAGTTTCTTCTTCAATTCGATCATCGTCAGCGCCGCGCGCGCCGCAAAGCCGCCCTTGTCGCCTTCCGAGCGGCGGGCACGCGCCCAGCCCTGCGCGTCGTTCTCGACGGTCAGGATGCCGTTGCCGATCGGCAGGCTCTCGCTGACGGCGAGGTCCATCAGCGCCCGGCTGGATTCGTTGGCGACGATGTCGAAATGGTAGGTCTCGCCGCGGATGACCATGCCGAGTGCCACGAAACCGTCATACCAGGTGCCGCCGTTTTCCATGCCGTCGAGCGCCATGGCGATCGCGGCCGGGATTTCGAGCGCGCCCATGACGGTCACGACATCGTAGCTGGCGCCGGCGGTGGCGAGCGCGTTCTTGGCGCCGTCGAGCATCGCATCGGCCATGTCATCGTAGAAGCGGGCTTCGACGATGAGGAGATGGGGATTATCGGTGTTGGCCATAAATCACCTGATATTGGAGGCAGGCCGCGCAAATGCGGGCAGAGGCGGCGGTCAAACCACGACGGGCGATGCTTGGCAAGAGTTTTCCGCCCCGCCCGGCGATTTCGGCTCCCGGCATGGGCCTTGTCGCTTGGAACGGGGTTGACAGACATGAACAAAAAGTGAACGATATGTCAATCCCGATTGAGGAGAAAACAATGGATGCGCAGAACCCGCCGATCGTCACCCTTGCCAAACTGGAGCTGGAGCACTGGACACAGGGCACACTCTACGAGTCCCGCGATGCGTCCTTCGGCGCCGTGCTCGGCCTCAAGGACCTCGGCATCGGCTATGGCGAGGTGCCGCCCGGCAAGTCCGGCTGTCCGTTTCACAGCCACCATGTCGAGGACGAGCTTTTCGTCATTCTCGAAGGCCACGGCACCTATCGTTTCGGCAGCGAGCGGCATCTCGTCGGCCCTGGCGACGTGCTTGGCGCACCGGCCGGCGGGCCGGAAACGGCGCACCAGATCATCAATACCGGCACGGTGCCGCTGAAATACCTGTCGATCTCGTCCATGGCGGCGACCGAGATCTGCGAATATCCGGCTTCCGGGAAGTTCCTCGCCAAGACACGTCTCGCCACCGGCGGCAGGACGGAATTTCGAACGATGGCACGCGCGGGCGAAACCATAGACTACTGGGAGGGCGAGCCTGGCGCGTGAGGAACTTCAGGCGGCGAGCGAGACGCGGTTGCGGCCGTTGCGCTTCGACTTATAGAGCGCCTTGTCGGCATTGCTGAGCAGGGAATCGAAGCTGACGCCCTCCTCGTTGCCAAACGCGATGCCGGCGCTGACGGTGCAGGTGATGGAGCGCCCGCCGATGGGGATGAGTTTGGAGGCGAAGTCCTCGCGGATGCGCTCGGCGATGCGTTGCGCGCGGTCCGGCAGGGTGCGGTCGAGCACGACGACGAATTCCTCGCCGCCGAGGCGGGCGATGCAGGCGGATGCGCCGCAGGCATCGCGCAGGATATCGGTGAACGCCGTCAGCACGGCATCGCCGGCCGCATGGCCGTGGCGGTCGTTGACGGACTTGAAATTGTCGAGGTCGAAGGCGATCGCGGCGCCGTTTTCCCGGACCGGCACGTCGCCGTAACGGTCGAAGAGGGCGCGGCGGTTGAGAAGGCCGGTCAGCGGGTCGGTCATCGCGGCGCGCTGGTGGCTGCCCGCCACGCGCCACTGATTGAGCGCCAGCGACATGGCGCCGATGCCGGTAATGCCCATGATCGCGGCGATCAGGTTGAGATTTTCCGCCCAGTTTTGCGGCGCTTGTCCCATCACCCATTTGCCGTCGTGGATCAGAACGCCGGCGCAGAGCAGGAAGGAGACGGCCATCAGCAGGTAGAGAATGACGATGCCGGTCAGCGGAAGCCTCGCCTCTTCCCGGGCACACCAATATTCCTGCGCCGTCGCGACGAGGCAGCCGGCGATCAGCAGGTTGAGGGCGATGAAGGCGAGACCGTCATAGCCGACGATCAGGAGCGGCAGCGCTATGGCCGAGCAGGCGAGGAAGATCGCCGCGATGTGACGGCGTGCACGTCCGCCGGAGCGGAACCGGTGGGCGGCGCCGTAGATGAAAGCGAAACCGAGGAACTGCAGCAGGAAGGCAAGGCAGCCGACGGCGATGTTCACCCGGTCGATATAGAGGCTGTAGACGGCCACCGCCGGCACGATGCAGCCGATGCCGATCGACCAGGACAGGAGAAAACGCTCGACACGCGCCGACATCCACGAGGCGAACAGGGTCCCCGACAGGCAGAAACCGGCAAGCCCGATCGCCAGCAGGAGGGTGTGGTAGTCAGGCGCCATGCGGCAACGGTCTCCAAAAGTCCGATGCCCGCACACTAGGGAGCGAGAGGTATCGATATCGTTACCTGAATCGGTGGTTTTTTATCTCCAGCTGTCCCGATCCGCGACGGCGTTCTCGTATGTCACGCCACCGTCACGCCTTGCTTGCGGGAAACTCCGCAAGCCGCGCCGCGTAACGCGCCATGGTGTCGACTTCGAAATTGACGAAATCGCCTGCCTTGCGCTCGCCCCAGGTGGTGACCTCCAGCGTGTGGCGGATGAGGAGCACGTCGAAGACCGCGCCGTCGACCGCATTCACGGTGAGCGAGGTGCCGTCGAGCGCGACGGAGCCCTTGGGGGCGACGAAGCGCTCCAGGCCTTCCGGCGCGCGGATGCGGAAGCGCGTGGCGTCGCCCTCGGCCTCGACCGACAGGATTTCCGCCTTGCCGTCGACATGGCCGGAAACGATGTGGCCGCCGAGTTCGTCGCCGATCTTGAGAGACCGTTCGAGGTTGATCTTCGTCCCGGCCGTCCAGCCGGCGATCGTCGTCAGCCGCAGGGCCTCTTCCCAGGCCTCGACCTCAAACCAGCGGGCGTTGGAGCCCTCTTCCGGCAGCGCCGTGACGGTGAGGCAGGTGCCCGAATGGGCAATCGAGGCGCCCATTGGGATGGTGGCGGGGTCGTAGACGGTGCGCACGCGCAGGCGAACGCCCGCGTTCATGGGCTCGACCGCCTCGACCGTTCCGATATCCGTGACAATGCCGGTAAACATCAATCGTCTCTTTCGTAGTCTTGCAAACTATCCGCGCCGTAGCGCGCCGTGTGGCGGAGCGAAAACCCGTCCGGCATCCGCCCGGAGACAAATGGGGATGCGACCCCGTCTTTGCCAATGGTGCCGGCGCCTTTGAACAGCAGGATGCGGTCGACGAGGCCCGCATCGAGGAACGACCGCGCCGCGCGCGCGCCGCCTTCGACCAGCAACGAGGAAATGCCGCGCGTGGCGAGTGCGGCCAGCAAGGCATCGAGCCGGCGCGGATCGCAGATCAGCACCTCGACGCCCAAGGCTTCCAGCGCGCGGGCGTGGGCGCTTCGCGCGTCGGATGCGGCGCCTTCCATACCCCCCTCCGGCCTGCCGGCCATCTCCCCCTCAAGGGGGGAGATCGGGGAGGCAGCGTCCCCATCCGCGTCAAATGTCGGCACGGCAGGCGATGCAGATGATGCTGTACTGGAAGCAGGCTGCCATCCAATCTCCCCCCCCGAGGGGGAGATGGCCGGCAGGCCAGAGGGGGGGTGTTCCGCCCCTTTCGTCGTCACCACGATGACCGGAACATCGCGCGCCGTGCGGGCAAGCTTCGAGGCCACCGGCAGTTCCAGCCGCGGATCGAGCACGATGCGCACCGGCGAGCGGGCTTCGAGCCCCGGCAGCCGGCAGGTCAGCTCCGGATCGTCGGCGAGCGCCGTGCCGATGCCGATGAGGATCGCGTCCGTCTCGGCGCGCAGACCATGCACCTGCCCGCGCGACACCGGCCCGGTGATCGCCACCTGCCCCGCACCGAGCCGGCCGAGCATGCCATCGGCGGAAACGGCAAGTTTGAGAGTCACATGCGGCCGCTTCTTCGTCTGGCGCGTCAGGTATGCCGCAAGGGCTTCGCGGCCTTCCGCCTCCAGCACGCCCGTCTCGACGACGATGCCGGCTTGACGCAGCATCGCAAGCCCCCTGCCCGCCACGCGCTCGTCCGGATCGGTCACCGAGACGACGACACGCGCGACGCCGGCGGCGATCAGCGCATCGGCGCAGGGCGGCGTCTTGCCGTGGTGCGAGCAGGGTTCCAGCGTGACATAGGCGGTGGCGCCGCGTGCGGCCTCGCCCGCTCCCGCAAGCGCCTGCGTTTCCGCATGCGGCCGTCCACCGGGCGCGGTTACGGCGGTGGAGATGACCACGCCGTCCTTGACGATGAGGCAGGCGACGGAGGGGTTGGTGGCAGTCAGGCCGAGATTGCGGCGGCAGAGGCGGATCGCCGCCGCCATGAACCGCTCGTCTTCCGCCGCGCCGGACATCTAGCTGTCGACGCCCGGATCCCGGGCGATCTTGGCGGAGACCTCGGCGAGGATCTTCTCGAAGTCGTCGACATGGGAGAAGTCGCGGTAGACCGAGGCGTAGCGCACGAAGGCGACGTCATCGAGCGCCTTCAGCGCCTCCAGCACCTGGAGGCCGATTTCTTCGGACGAAATTTCCGTCTCGCCGGAGCTTTCGAGCCGGCGCACGATGCCCGAGACCGCGCGTTCGATGCGATCCCGATCGACGGGCCGCTTGCGAAGCGCGATCTCGAAGGAGCGAAGCAGCTTGTCGCGGTCGAAGGGGGCCTTGCGGCCCGTCTTCTTGGCGACCATCAGCTCACGCAACTGCACCCTCTCGAAGGTCGTGAACCGACCGCCGCAATCCGGGCAGATGCGTCGACGGCGAATGGCGGCCCCGTCCTCTGCGGGACGGGAGTCCTTCACCTGCGTATCTTCCGAACCGCAATAGGGGCAGCGCATATAGGCTCCTTGTTTTACGCAGTTCCGGACGGAAAACCGCGGAACACTTTTCCTGGAACGACTGCCTTACATATAGGTGTACATCGGGAAGCGGTCCGTCAGCTTGACGACCTTTTCCCGCACGGCCGCTTCGACACCGGCATTGCCCTCGTCGGAATTGGCGATCTTCAGGCCGTCGAGAACCTCGACGATCAGGTTGCCGATTTCCTTGAACTCGGCTTCCTTGAAGCCGCGGGTGGTGCCCGCCGGCGTGCCGAGACGCACGCCCGAGGTGACGAAGGGCTTTTCCGGGTCGAACGGGATGCCGTTCTTGTTGCAGGTGACATAGGCGCGGCCGAGTGCGGCTTCCGCGCGCTTGCCGGTCGCGTTCTTCTTGCGCAGGTCGACGAGCATCAGGTGGTTGTCGGTGCCGCCGGACACGATGTCGAGGCCGCCGGCCTTCAGCGTTTCGGCAAGCGTCTTGGCGTTCTTGACGACCTGTGCGGCGTAGTCCTTGAATTCCGGCTGCAGCGCCTCGCCGAAGGCGACGGCCTTGGCGGCGATGATGTGCATCAGCGGGCCGCCCTGCAGGCCCGGGAAGACGGCCGAGTTGATCTTCTTGGCGATATCGGCGTCGTTGGTGAGCACGATGCCGCCGCGCGGGCCGCGCAGCGACTTGTGCGTCGTGGTGGTCGCGACGTGGCAATGCGGGAACGGCGACGGGTGCTGGCCACCGGCGACGAGGCCGGCAATGTGCGCCATGTCGACCATCAGATAGGCGCCGATTTCATCGGCGATCTCGCGGAAACGCTTCCAGTCCCAGATGCGGGAATAGGCGGTGCCGCCGGCGATGATGAGCTTCGGCTTGTTCTTGCGCGCCTTCTCGGCGACGTCGTCCATGTCGAGCAGGTGGTCTTCCTCCCGCACGCCGTAGGAAACGACGTTGAACCATTTTCCCGACATGTTGACCGGCGAACCGTGCGTCAGGTGGCCGCCCGAGTTGAGGTCGAGGCCCATGAAGGTGTCGCCCGGCTGGAGCAGCGCGAGGAACACGGCCTGGTTCATCTGCGAACCGGAATTCGGCTGGACGTTGGCGAAGTCGACGCCGAACAGTTTTTTCGCGCGCTCGATGGCGAGTTCTTCGGCGATATCGACGAACTGGCAGCCACCGTAATAGCGCTTGCCCGGATAGCCTTCGGCATATTTGTTCGTCATGATCGAGCCCTGGGCTTCGAGCACGGCGCGCGAAACGATGTTTTCCGAGGCGATCAGTTCGATCTCATGGCGCTGGCGACCGAGTTCCTTCTGGATGGAACCGAAAATCTCCGGATCGGTATCGGCAAGGGAACGCGTGAAGAAAACGTCGGTAGCGGAAGAATTGCTCATCCTCGAGGCTCCTTAAGGGTAGGTGGCACGGTGTTTATCGTCCTCGCATGGCAAGGGCAATATCCGCTCCACGGTTTGCGCCATTTCCGCGCGCGTTATGAGACAAAAACGACAAGGCGCAAAATGCTTGAAAACGCGAAGGCCCCGCGTTCCTTCCGGAAGCGGGGCCTTTGGAAAAGTACGACGAATGGCCTTATTGCGGCAACAGGTCGCTGTCGACGGCCTGGCCGCCTTCCTGGTTGTAGTTGGTCTGGAGGGCGAGTTCGGTGGCGCCGTCCTTCTGGTAGATATCGTCGCGGAACTGCACGACGCGGTCCTTGGCCGACCAGGCGGTGATATAGGTGAAGAACACCGGCACTTCCTCGGCCAGCTTGACCGGCGTGTTGACGCCGCTCTTGATCGTCGCTTCCATCTGCGCGCGCGACCAGCCGGGCGTATCCTTGAGCAGCCAGAGCGAAAGGTCGCGCACGTTCTGCACGCGCACGCAGCCCGACGATTCGAAGCGCATCAGCTTGTTGAACAGGCCCTGCTGCGGCGTATCGTGCATGTAGACCTGGTGCTCGTTGTGGAAGTTGATCTTCGTCGACGACATGGCGTTGATCTTGCCGGGGTCCTGGCGGAACATCAGGTTCGGCGCTTTTTCGGCGTTCCAGTCGACCGTCTCCGGCGAGACTTCGCCGCCATTGCCGTCGAACAGGCGGATCGCGTTGCGCGACAGGTAGGTCGGGTCCTTGCGCATCAGCGGCATAATGTCCTTCTGGATGATCGAGCGCGGCGCGGTCCAGTAGGGGTTGAGGATCACCTCGTAGATTTTCGAGTTCAGCACCGGCGACTGGCGGTCGATCTTGCCGACGATGGCGGTGTGGCGCGAGGCGACGCGGCCGCTCTCGACGGCCTCGATATAGGCGGCCGGGATGTTGACCATGACATAGCGGCGGCCGAGGTCCCCGGACATGGCCTGGAGGCGCACGAGGTTCGTCTGGAGCTGGCCGAGGCGGGTCACGGCCGGGATATTGAGCGCCTTCAGCGTGTATTCGCCGACGGCACCGTCGGACGGCAGGCCGTGACGGGCCTGGAAGCGCTTGACGGCGCCGTCCACGTAGGAATCGAAAGCGCCGTTGGTGCCGGCGGAGCGCGGCAGGTCGCCGGAAATGATCAGGCGCTGGCGCAGTTGCGCCACGGCCGGGTCGGCGACGCCCATTTCAAGCTTCTGCTGCGTGTTGATCGTCGGCCAGCCGCCGCTCGACACGATGTTCTGGTAATCGACGATCGCCTGCTGGAGGTAACCGGAACTGCCGGAGCCGAAGATCGGATTGTTGGAGACGGTGGCGATCGCGGTGCGCGATACCTCGGCGTCGAACTGGTCGTCCCAGTTGCCGCGGCGCGGAGCATTGAGGATGTCGTCGAGCGCTGTCTGGGCGAGCGCCTGGCCGGCGACGGCGGCGGCACTGAGCGTTGCGGCAGAGCGCAGGAATGCGCGGCGCGAGAACACATCAAATCCGGTTTTGCGAGACATTTATCCTACCATCTCCTGAGCGCCGCGAAAGGCGGCGAGGTGCACGTGGCACAGCGACCGAAAAGGTCCATACCCGATGCAGCTATCACGAACAGGGTTAACAAACGCAAACCGGCCCTGCCGCCCGCGCATACCTTAAACCCCACTGTCCGGGTGTCACAGCAATATGGCCAATTCGTGTCTCGGCAAGGGCGGCAGGCCGCAAGTGCCAGCCCGAAAACGCGAAAAGCCGGACGCGCAGGGAACGCGGCCGGCTTTTGGGGAGAAGGTCGAAAGGCGCGCCTGGACTTACAGGCGATAGAGGATCGAGTCGTTCCAGAAGCGATCGAGACGCTGGAGCAGCTTGTTCATCTGGTTGAATTCGCCTTCGCCGATGCCGCCGACCTTCTGGATCGAGCCGACGTGGCGCTCGTAGAGCTTTGCCACGGTTTCGGCAATTTCCTGGCCGCTTTCCGTCAGGCTGATGCGGACGGAACGGCGGTCGATGCGGGAGCGCTGGTGGTTGATGAAGCCGAGGTCGACCAGCTTCTTGACGTTGTAGGAGACGTTCGAGCCGAGATAGTAGCCGCGCGAGCGAAGTTCGCCGGCCGTCAGTTCCGAATTGCCGATGTTGAAGAGGAGCAGCGCCTGGACGGCGTTGACATCGGAGCGACCGCCACGGTCGAACTCGTCCTTGACGACGTCAAGCAGGCGACGGTGCAGACGCTCGACGAGGTGGAGGGATTCCAGATAGAGGTTGCGGATCGCGTCTTCCTGCGGGTCGACGACGGGGGCCTGCTGCGGCTTCATCTTGGTGTTCATGGTTACTGCCTCACTGTTTTGTTTGGCGGTGTGGTTTGTTTTCCCGCCTTGAGTGAGAACCTAACGAATGCATCTAAAATTCTACTTAAACCGCAGGCTTAACAGCGCCTTACCGGGACGCGACCCTGTCTCAGGGTGAATCAGTTCTTACCGTGCGGGCCTGGCGGCGGCGCTGGACGAAGAGCGCGAGGCGGAAAAGCACGAAGACGACGGCGATTGCGGCATGCATGAAAACCAGCAGCCGGTCGATGCCGAAAATGGACGGATAGGCCTCGTGCATGGCGATTTCGGTGGCCGCGGCGATAAGCCAGATCACCGGCCCCCAGGACACCAGCAGCCACAGCCCGACGGCCGCGACCGGGAACAGGACGGCAAGCGCCGTATAGGCCGCCTTCCACGCCGGCGGCAGCAGATCGAAGCGCCCCTGCCCGTTGAAGGACACGCCCGTCAGCATCGCCCAATATTGCAACGCGAACCACAGCGAGCCGAGCGCCACCAGCCGCAGGAACAGCACGAACAGCGTTTCGGTCAGGCTAGATTTCGGGCCCTTGGCAGAATCAGCAACCATGGCGCGGACAGTAAGGGCAAGGTAGGCTGGTATAAAGCCCGCAAAATCCGTCATGCACGGCCATATGCCGCAGGCCCCCTCGCCGCTCGCGATTTGATCGATGGTTTTTGCGTGATAAGGAGGCGGCAAAGGACCCATGCAAGGGAAGAAGCATCATGACCGGCAGCAGGAACATCGTCGACGAGATCACCGGCGGGCGCCGCATGCGGCGCAACCGCAAGGCCGACTGGACGCGCCGCCTCGTGCAGGAAAACCGCCTGACGGTGGATGACCTCATCTGGCCGGTCTTCGTGGTGCCGGGCACGAACGTCGTCGATCCGGTCGCCGCCATGCCGGGCGTCAACCGCATGAGCGTCGACAGGCTCGTGGAAGCCGCCAGGGAAGCCGCCGACCTCGGCATTCCGGCCCTCGCCACCTTCCCGAACATCGAGATGAGCCTGCGCGACGAGACCGGTTCCCACTGTCTCGCCGCCGACAACCTGATCAACGAGGCGACCCGCGCCATCAAGAAGGCGGTGCCGAATATCGGCGTCATCACCGATGTCGCGCTCGATCCCTTCACCAGCCACGGCCATGACGGCGTGCTGCGCGGCGACGTCATCGTCAACGACGAGACGGTCGAGCTGGTGGCGAAGGCCGCCGTGCTGCAGGCCGATGCCGGCTCCGACATCATCGCGCCCTCCGAGATGATGGACGGCCGCGTCGGCGCGATCCGACAGGCGCTCGACGCCGCGGGCCACCAGAATGTCGGCATCATGGCCTATGCGACGAAGTTCGCCTCCGCCTTCTACGGCCCCTATCGCGACGCGATCGGCACCGGCGGGCTGCTGAAGGGCGACAAGAAGACCTATTACATCGACCCCGCCAACGGCACCGAGGCGATGCGCGACGCGGCGCTGGACGTCGAGGAAGGCGCGGACATGCTGATGGTCAAACCCGGCCTGCCCTATCTCGACATCTGTTGGCGCATGAAGGAGACGTTCGGGCTGCCGGTCTTCGCCTACCAGGTTTCCGGCGAATACAGCCAGATCAAGGCCGCCGCGATGAACGGCTGGATCGACGGCGAACGCGTCATGCTGGAAACCCTGCTCGCCTTCAAGCGCGCCGGGTGTGACGGCATCCTGACCTATTTCGCAATGGACGTCGCGCGGCATCTCGCCCGCAAGGCTGAAATCTGATTTGCCCCTCACCCTAGCCCTCTCCCCGCAAGCGGGGAGAGGGGACGTGCCCAACTCTACAGCAGAGAGTTAGGAAAACGGCGCGGCATATCCCCTTCGCCCCGCTTGCGGGGAGAAGGTGGCCGGCAGGCCGGATGAGGGGCATACGCCCCAATCCCAATCACCGTTGTTTTCCCCAAAAAGCCTCCCCATATAACAGGCATGTTCCATTCAGGAGACGATGAGATGAGCGCCGACTTTAATGAAACGCGGGTTCCGACGACGGATTGGCAGGCCTATCGCGGCGTGCTGTCGCGCCGGATCTTTGCGTTTCTGATCGACTATGCGATCGTCGCGCTGTTGTGGATCCCGGCCGCCGTCATCGTGTTCTTCCTCGGTATCCTGACGCTTGGCCTGGGCTTCTTCCTCTATCCGGCGCTCTTCGCGATCGTCGCCATGCTCTATTTCGGCCTGACGATGGGCGGCCCGAGCCAGGCGAGCGCCGGCATGAACGTGATGGGTCTGGCGCTTGCCCGCACCGACGGCCGTCCGGTCGATTTCCTGACGGCGATCGTGCATCTCGTGCTGTTCTGGATCGGCAATGCGCTGCTGACGCCGTTCATCGTGCTCGTCGGCCTCTTCACCGATCGTGGCCGCCTGGTGCACGACCTGCTGCTCGGCACCGTGATGGTCCGCCGCGACCGCTATTGAGGAAACGGACTGGCGAAGACCCTTCGTTCGTGCATGATCCAAATCGATTCCGGTTTGAAGGGTCATGCGCCAGTTGACCTTTTTTCGAACTAGGCCATGGTATTGGCATAGAAGTGTCACACGACGGAGTCGCCTCACGGCCGATGAATACGCAGGCAACATCCTCTCCGCAGTTCTATCTCACCGCGCCGGCGGCTTGCCCCTACCTGCCGCAGGAGATGGAGAGAAAGGTGTTTACCCATCTGGTGGGTGAACGCGCGCCGGAGCTGAACGATCTGCTCACCCAGGGCGGCTTCCGCCGCTCGCAGAACATCGCCTATCGCCCGGCCTGCGAAACCTGCCGCGCCTGCATTTCCGTGCGCATCCTCGTCAACGAGTTTACGCCGCGCCGCTCCATGCGCCGCGTGCTAGCGACGAATGCCGACCTCGTCTCCTACGAATATCCGGCAGAACCCTCCAGCGAGCAATATTCCCTCTTCCGCACCTATCTCGACGCCCGCCACCAGAAGGGCGGCATGTCGGACATGTCGGTGCTCGACTATGCGATGATGGTCGAGGACACCCACGTCAACACCAAGATCATCGAATACCGCCTGCGCGAGGAAGGCTCCGGCCTTCAGGAGCGCCCGCAGGGCGAGCTGCTCGCCGTGGCGCTGACCGACCGCATGGGCGACGGCCTCTCGATGGTCTATTCCTTCTACAATCCGGAACGCGACGAACGCTCGCTCGGCACCTTCATGATCCTCGACCATATCCGCCGCGCCCAGGCGCTCGGCCTGCCGCATGTCTATCTCGGCTATTGGGTCAAGGGTTCGCGCAAAATGGACTATAAAACGAAGTTTTTGCCGCAGGAGCACCTGATGCCGCGCGGCTGGGAGCGCTATGATGGGGAAAATACCGAAACCCAGCCGTAGAATCGATTCCCGCCTTGTCCCAGACAAATGACCCGGCCCTTCATCGCAAGGGGCTTCTCATCACCGCCATCGGCGGCCTTGCCCTCTCCTTCGACATCCCGCTGATCCGCTCCGCCGACGGTGACGTCTGGTCGATGGTCGTCCTGCGCAATATCTCGGTGTTCGTGATGGCGCTCGTTCTGTGGGCCGTGCTGAATTTCGTGCTCCGGCGCAAGACGGTGCTCGTTCCCGGGCGCATCGGCCTGCTGATCGGCCTGGTCTACGGCGTCAACGGGCTGACCTTCATGCTGGCGGTCTTCAACACGACAACGGCCAATGTCGTCTTCATCCTCGCCTTCACCTCGATGTTCGCGGCCATCCTCTCGTGGATATTCCTGGGAGAGCGGCCGAGCAACGCGACCCTCCTGACCATGGCAGCCATGGTCGCGGGTGTCCTGCTGATCGTGCATGACGGGCTTTCGAGCGGAAACCTCTTCGGCGACGCGATGGCCGCCTGTTCGGCCCTGCTATTGGCCATCGCCCTGACGCTCAGCCGGAAAAGCGGCGCCGACATGGGCTTCGTGCCGCTCGTCGCCGCCGTGCTCTCGGGCGTCGTCGCGCTGTTCTATCTTCCTTCCGGCGGCCTGACGGTCGCCGAACCGGTCTACATCCTCTTCAACGGCCTCGTGCTGCTGCCCCTCGCCTTCTGGTGCCTCGCGACCGGTCCGCGCTATCTCTCGGCGCCGGAAGTCGGCATGTTCTACCTGGTCGAAACCGTGCTCGCCCCCATCTGGGTCTGGATCGTCTTTTCCGAAACCCCCACCACCCAAACCCTCATCGGCGGCTCGATCCTCATCCTGGCGCTTCTCGCCCATTCCTTATGGCAGATGCGCTCAAAGTCCCGCGCCGCCCGGCAAGGCGACCCGGCGGGGGAATTTCCGTTTACGGGGTGAGGTTGAGATTTGCGGTGCGCCATGTTATAACTTGGTTATAACAAAGGATCGTCACCATGAACGTCACCATCCGCAAGATCGGCAATTCCGAAGGCATCATCATCCCGAAGGACGTCCTCGACCGCATGGGCGTCAAGGCGGGTGATGAGATCACGATGACGAGCGAGGGCAGCAAGCTTATTCTGACTGCGGCAGACGGCGATTTCGACCGGCAGCTCGCGCACGCCGAAAAATTCATGGACCGTTACAAGGTCGCGCTCAAGAAGCTTGCGGAATGAACATTATCTTTTTGCAGCGGCCTCTCGTCGAGCAGCTGCATACCCTTCAGATCCAGCGGTTCGGCGGCGCGGCCGGCTTGCGGGACGAAAATGCCTTCGAGTCGGCGCTTGCCCGGCCGATCAACAAAGCGATCTACGGCTGCGAAGACATATTCGAACTCGCGGCCGCTTATCTCTATGGCCTCGCGAAGAACCATGCTTTCGTTGACGGCAATAAACGTATCGCTATCGTCGCGGCGGCAGCCTTTCTGATGGAAAACGGCTTCGAGATCGCAACCGACGACGCGACGCTCTATACTTTTGTCCTCGCCGTTGCCGCCGGTGAGATCGACGAAGAGGGCGCGACGCGCTTCCTACGCGACGTCAGCGTCCCCTATTCCGGCTGATCAGCCGCTGAACTTGCCGCTCCTCGGGAAACCCTTCGGCACGGTGCGGCCGGCGGTGGCGCGGTCGGCGATCCATTCGGCGAGTTCGTCCTTGCTGCGCACGAAGTTGCGGCCGGCGCTGTCATCCCAGGTGAGGCCGTCGGCGATGGCGAAGCAGCGCAGGTCCGAGATGCCGCCGTCCTTGTAGCGTTGCAGGCGCACGCCCTTGCCGCGCGTCATTTCCGGCAGTTGCGAGAGCGGGAAGACCAGCAGCTTGCGGTTCTCGCCGACGACGGCGACGTGATCGCCGCGCACCGGCACGACAAGCTTCGCCTCATCCGGCATGCCGACATTCATCACCTGCTTGCCCTTGCGGGTATTGGCGACCATCTCGGTTTCCGGGACGATGAAGCCATTGCCGGCCTGCGAGGCGACGATGAGCTTGCGCGACGAATCGTGCACGAAGGCGGTCAGCACGTCCTGGTCGTTCTCCATATCGACCATGATGCGCAGCGGCTCGCCATGGCCGCGCCCGCCCGGCAGCTTGTCGGCGCCGAGCGTGTAGACCTTGCCGCCCGTCGTCACGATCAGCACTTTGTCGGTGGTCTGCGCCGGGAAGGCCACCTTCAGCCCATCGCCCTCCTTGAACTGGAGGCCGGACGTATCGGCCATATGACCCTTCAGCGCGCGGATCCAACCCTTTTCCGAGATGACGACCGTGACCGGCTCCTTCTCGATCATCGCCTGCTGGATGGCCTCGACATCGGCATCCGGGGCGCTGGCGAACTGGGTGCGGCGGCGGCCGAGCTCGGTGGCTTTCGCGAATTTCTTGCGGACTTCGCCGATTTCCCAGGCGACGGTCTGCCACTGCTGTTCGTCGGAGGCGAGCAGCGCCTCGATCTCCGCCTTTTCCTTCGACAGCGTGTCGAACTCGGTGCGGATTTCGAATTCTTCCAGCTTGCGCAAGGAGCGCAGGCGCATGTTGAGGATCGCCTCGGCCTGCACATCCGTAAGCGAGAAGGTCTCCATCAACGAGACCTTCGGCTCGTCCTCCTCGCGGATGATGCGGATCACCTCGTCGAGGTTGAGATAGGCGACGAGGTAGCCGCCCAGGATTTCCAGCCGGCGGTCGATCGCGGCAAGGCGATGGCGCGAGCGGCGCTGGAGCACTTCGCGCCGATGCGCGAGCCACTCGACGAGAACCTCCTTGAGGCCCATGACGCGCGGCACGCGGCCCATCGACAGCACGTTCATGTTGAGCGGAATGCGGCTTTCGAGCTCGGAGAGCTTGAACATCGATTCCATCAGGATCGTCGGATCGACGGTGCGGCTCTTCGGCACCAGCACGATGCGCACGTCTTCCGCCGATTCGTCTCTGATATCTTCGAGCAGCGGCAGCTTGCGGGCGATCAGCAGCTCGGCGATCTTCTCGATCAGCCGCGACTTCTGCACCTGGTAGGGAATTTCGGTGATGACGATCTGGTAGCCGCCGCGGCCGAGATCTTCCGTCTGCCACTTCGAGCGCACACGGAAACCGCCGCGGCCCGTGCGGTAGGCCTCGGTGATGCTCTCGCGGCTATCGATGATGATGCCGCCGGTCGGCAGGTCCGGGCCCTGCACGAAGTCGACGAGCTTTTCGAGCTCGGCCTCGGGATGGCGGATGAGATGCAGTGCCGCATCGCAGAGTTCATGCACATTGTGCGAGGGAATAGAGGTCGCCATGCCGACGGCGATGCCGGAGGAACCGTTCGCCAGCAGGTTCGGGAAGGCGCCCGGCAGGACGACCGGCTCCTCGTCTTCCTCGTTGTAGGTCAGGCGGAAATCGACGGCGTCCTGGTCGATGCCGTCGAGCAGCAGCGTCGCGACATCCGTCATGCGCGCTTCGGTGTATCGGTAGGCGGCGGCATTGTCGCCGTCGATATTGCCGAAATTGCCCTGCCCGTCGACGATCGGGTAGCGCTGCGAAAAATCCTGCGCGAGGCGCACCAGCGCGTCATAGACCGACTGGTCGCCGTGCGGGTGGAATTTACCGATGACGTCGCCGACGATACGGGCGCATTTCTTGAACGAGGAGTTGGCGCGGATGCCCATCTCGCTCATCGCATGGATGATGCGGCGATGGACCGGCTTCAGGCCATCGCGCACATCCGGCAGCGCGCGTTGCGTGATGGTCGACAGCGCATAGGCGAGGTAGCGCTCTTCCAGCGCCGCCTTCAGGTCGACCGGCAGAATGTTGTCGTCTCCGCCATCCGGCGGCAAGGTGTTTTGTCCCATGGGACTTGACTAGCCCGCGGACCGATTCGCGGCAAGGAATCCGGGCAATCCGGCTGTGGATAGTGCTTTGTAAAGCCTGTCGGAGAAAACCGGCGGGCGGGCGAGAAAGCCATGGAAAGTTGCGCCGGCCCGAATATAGTCACCGCGCCGCACGTCTATGAGCGGTAACGGCAAGGCAGCCGTCCAAAATCCAGAAAGAGAGCCAAATCTATGATGCGCACCTCCCATTTCCGCACCCTTCTCGCCGGCGCCGCGCTCGCCACCCTGGCAAGCCCCGCATTTGCGCTCGATGGCGCGGATCTGATGGCCAAGCTGAATGCCACCTATGCCACGAGCGGCGTTACGATCGGCTATTCGAATGCTGCGGTCGACGGCTCCACCGTGACGCTGGAAGGCACCGAGCTGAAGGCGACGGGCGCAGAAGCGCCGATCAAGCTCGGCACCATCACCATGGAAGGCGTCGAGGAAGACGGCGAAGGCGGCTACACGATCGAGACCGTCGCGTTCCAGGACATCGACGTGACCGAAGCCGATGCGACGGTTACGGCCAAGGACCTCGCGCTGAACGGCGTATCGATCCCCGGCACCGTGGTTTCCGGCACGCTCGAATCGCTGCTGATGTACGAATCGGCAACCGCCGGCCCGGTCAGCGTCTCGACCAAGGGCAAGGAAGTCTTCTCCATGTCCGGCATGGAAGCGACCATCACCCGCATGGACGCCGATGCCGGCCTCGAATTCGACGCCACGCTCAACGACCTCAAGGCGGATCTCACGACCGTCGAGGACCCCAAGGCCAAGGACACGCTTGCCAAGCTCGGCATCCAGTCGCTGGAAGGCAAGGTCAACATGTCCGGCAGCTGGGAACTCGCCAGCGGCAAGCTTGCCGTCGACGAATATGCCTTCGACTTCAAGGATATCGGCCGCCTCAACCTGTCGCTGGAATTCTCCGGCTACACGCTGGACTTCCTGAAGAACCTGCAGGAAGCCATCAAGACCGCCGAAGCCAACCCGAACAAGGAAGAGGCCAACGCCGCCATGGGCATGGCGATGATGGGCCTCGTGCAGCAGCTGACCTTCAACAGCGCCTCGCTGTCCTTCGAGGATGCCTCGATCACCAAGAAGCTGCTCGACTATGCCGGCAGCGAACAGGGTGTGACCGGCGACCAGATGGCGCAGTCGCTGAAGGGCCTGGTTCCGATCATGATCGCCCAGCTCAACATGCCTGACCTGCAGAACCAGATCTCGGCCGCCGTCAACACCTACCTCGACGACCCGAAGAGCCTGACGATCAGCGCCGAGCCGAAGGAGCCGGTGCCGTTCCCGATGATCATGGGTGCCGCCATGGGCGCACCGCAGACCATCCCGCAGGTCCTCGGCGTCACCATCACGGCCAACGACGAGATGTAAGCCGTTTCGGCTGATCGATTGAAAAGGAAGGCCCGGGGCAATCGCTCCGGGCCTTTTTCATGGGCAAAGTCCGCCAAACCCCTCTTCCGTCATGGTCGGTCCTCGGGTTAAACCCGAGGATGACGTCGGGGAGGTTTTACGTTTCACCGGGTCGGGATCGCCTGCGACGCCGGGGCCGACCATTCGACGCGGCGTGTCGCGTACATGGTCGCGGCGATGGTGACGAACGAGATCAGCGCGCCGGCGAGCAGCGCGTATTCGTCTTCGCGCAGCACGAGATACATGACGCCATAGGCGGAGAGCAGCACGGCGCCGAGCGACAGGCCGTTCTTGCGTCTGCCCGTGGCGCTGCCGAGATAGGCGGCGATCAGCAGTGTCGTGGCGAGGGCTGCGACCGCATAAGCAATGGTGAAGCCGGTATGTTCGGCGAGCGCCAGCAGCAGCACGTAGAAGACGATGAGCGCAAGGCCCGTCAGCACATACTGGATCCAGTGCACCATGCGGCCGCCCTTCAATTCCACGACGAAGACGGCGAGGAAGACGAGCGAGATGAAGCCGATCGAATATTTCAGCGTGCGCGAGATCACCTGGTAGAACTGCACGGGCTCCACGAGGTTGATCGTCATCAGGCTGCCCGACAGCGGCAGCGTCGAACCGGCCGCGACCCGGTCGATGCCGCGGGCGAGATAGGGGATCGTCCATTTGGCCTCGAAATTGGTCGCCGTGACGGACTTCTGCTCCGGCAGGAAGAGACCCTCGAAGCCCGGATGCGGCCAGTCGGCCCTGGCGGCGAAACTCGTCGTCTGGCCGGCGGGTGCCACGGCAAAACTGCGCGAGCCGTTCAGCGACAGCGCGATCTCGAAGGCAAAGCCGTTTTCGATGAGCGGTCGTTCGATCGCCCGGTGAACGCCGACATTCGTCTGTGGCGTCGGGTAGCCGTCCGCGGCGGCGATCGCCATGGCGGACACCTGTCGCATGCCGGGGTCGAAGGGCAGCACGGCGCCGTTGTCGATCTTCACGCCGGCATCGGAGCGGATGCCGGTAATATCGTTGATGTTGAGGACAAGGAACGCCCGGTCGAGCTGCGGTTCGCCCGGAAACTGCGTCAGGTCCTGCAAGATGCCCTTGCCGAAACGGCCCTTGAGCGTCAGCGCGCCGTTGTAGACCGGCAGCGTGTAGATCGAGAGCTTGCGCTCCTCGGTCTTCAGGTCCGCGGTGACGTCGAGCGTCTCCGGCATCACCAGCGCCCATTCGGTCACCTGATCGACGATCGTGCGGCCATCCACGTCTCGGCTGCGCTGCACGAAGAAGGGCACCGCCAGATAGGGACCGTTGATCGTCTGGTCGCCGCCCCAGCCGTTGGCGATGCGGCGGGAGACGTCGGCCGCGCGCTGCGCCCGCTCTTCCGTCAGGCCCCAGACGAGCAGCAGCGGCACGAGCAGCGCCACGGAGATGATGCCGATCATGATGAACTTGACGCCCGGCGAGCGCAGGAAGGTGGCGAGGTTGCCGCGCGGCTCGGGGTTTAGCGCATGCGGATATGATGCGGGAACGGGATCGTCCGCTTCGGTCGTCGTCATGAAAAGTCCCTCCAGTCGTGAATCGCCTCTGTGGGCGCAACTTCACGCTAGGGGTGCATTTCGACTGATTGCGCGCCGAATTCTGATCGACTGGCGGCGAATTCGCGGCATTGTGGCGTCTTTCGGCAAAAGAAAGGGCCGGCGTTTCCGCCGGCCCCTTTTTCTGAAAATCCGCCCCACCTCCAGGTCAACCCCGACCATGACGGAGGAGAGGTTTTTACGATTAGTCCTTCTTGGCCGTCGGAACGACGCGGAGCGCCAGTTCGCGCAGCTGCGTCGGCGTTGCCGGCGACGGGGCGTTCATCAAGAGGTCCTGCGCCTGCTGGTTCATCGGGAAGAGCGAGATTTCGCGCAGGTTCTTCGCGCCGACGAGCAGCATGACGACACGGTCGATGCCGAAGGCGCAGCCGCCGTGCGGCGGCGCACCGTACTGGAACGCGCGGTAGAGGCCGCCGAAGCGTTCTTCCACGTCCGTCTGGCTCAAGCCGACCTTTTCGAACGCCTTGACCATCAGGTCCGGCGACTGGTTACGGATCGAGCCCGAGGCGATTTCGAAGCCGTTGCAGACCGCGTCGTACTGGTAGGCCTTGAGCTCCAGCGGATCCTTGCTGTCGAAGGCCTCGATGCCGCCCTGCGGCATGGAGAAGGGGTTGTGCGCGAAGTCGATCTTCTTTTCGTCCTCGTTGTATTCGTAGAACGGGAAGTCGACGATCCAGCAGAATTCGAAGCGGTCGCGATCGACGAGGTTCAGCTCCTCGCCGGCGCGGGTGCGGGCTTCGCCGGCAAACTTGTAGAATTTTGCGGGGTCACCGGCGACGAAGAAGCAGGCGTCGCCGTCGTCGAGACCAAGCTGCTGACGGACCGCTTCCGTGCGCTCCTCGCCGATGTTCTTCGCCAGCGGGCCGGCGCCTTCGAGCTTCTCGCCTTCCTTGCGCCAGAAGATGTAGCCGAGGCCGGGCTGGCCGGTCGACTGAGCCCAGGCGTTCATGCGATCGCAGAACGCACGGCTGCCGCCGGTCTTCGCCGGGATCGCCCAGACCTGCACCTTCGGGTTCGACGCGATCATGTTCGCGAAGACCTTGAAGCCGGAGCCGGCGAAGTGATCGGTCACGGCCTGCATGACGATCGGGTTGCGCAGGTCGGGCTTGTCGGAGCCGTATTTGCGGATCGCCTCGTCATAGGGGATGCGCGGCCACTGCTTCGTCACCGGCTTGCCGTCGGCGAACTCTTCGAAGACCGCCGTCATCATCGGCTCCATCGTGTCCCAGACGTCTTCCTGGGTGACGAAGCTCATCTCGACGTCGAGCTGGTAGAATTCGCCCGGCAGGCGGTCGGCGCGCGGGTCTTCGTCGCGGAAGCACGGCGCGATCTGGAAGTAGCGGTCGAAGCCGGCAACCATCAGCAGCTGCTTGTACTGCTGCGGCGCCTGCGGCAGGGCGAAGAACTTGCCCTCATGGACGCGCGACGGCACGAGGAAGTCGCGTGCCCCTTCCGGCGAGGAGGCGGTCAGGATCGGCGTGGTGTACTCGGCAAAACCCGCCTCGCCCATGCCCCTGCGCATGGAGGAGATGATCTGCGTGCGCTTGATGATGTTCTTGTGCAGCGTTTCGCGGCGAAGATCGATGAAGCGGTACTTCAGGCGCACGTCTTCCGGATAGTCCGGCTCGCCGAAGACCGGCAGCGGCAGTTCCTTGGCGGCGGAAAGCACTTCGATTTCCTGCGCGTAAAGCTCGATCTCGCCCGTCGGCATGGTCTTGTTGATGGTGTCCTCGGTGCGCGCCTTGACGCGGCCGTCGATGCGGATCACCCATTCGCCACGCACGGTTTCGGCCATCTTGAAGGCCGGAGAATCGGGGTCGGCGACGACCTGGGTGATGCCGTAATGGTCGCGAAGGTCGATGAAGAGCACGCCGCCATGATCTCGAACGCGGTGGACCCAGCCGGAAAGACGGACGGTGGCGTCGACGTCGGACTTGCGGAGGGCGGCGCAGGTGTGGCTGCGGTAACGGTGCATCGTGCTATCCTGAAATGCTGAAGGGCCGCGCGGGAAGAACCCGGCGCAGCGACCATGAAAATCGCGCGGAAAAGCGCATGACCACGCCCGTTTGTCAAGGCTTTCGGGGGAACGGCAAGGTCGGCGCGATGGGAGCAAGTGTTGAAAGCGATGCGGATGGGCACCCCTCTCTGCCCTGCCGGGCATCTCCCCCTCAAGGGGGGGAGATCAGCTAGATGCAGACTCACCACTTCAAATATGGCGTCGATTAAAGGCAAGGCATCGCCACATCCAATCTCCCCCCTTGAGGGGGAGATGCCCGGCAGGGCAGAGGGGGGTAGCCGCGAGAGCTGCCTGGCCGGAATAGCGAGAATCACCCGCCCTCAGCCGAACTCGCCCCGATGCAGCATCAGCCATTGCAGCAGCACGATCGTCTTGGCATCCAGAATGCCGCCGGTGGCGATCAGCCCATAGGCCTCGTCGATCGGCATTTCGACGATCTCGATATCCTCCCCCTCGCCGTCCACGCCGCCGCCCTTGCCTTCTCGCAAGGACGTGTCGATGCGGGCGACGAAGCAGCCGACTCGTTCCGTCAGCGTGCCGGGGCTGGAATAGATGTCGAAGATGTGGCGGACGTCTTGCACGGCATAACCGGTCTCCTCCATCGCCTCGCGGGCGACGGCCGCTTCCGGCGCGTCGTCATCGAGCAGGCCGGCCGGCACTTCCAGCAGGAAGCCATCGGAATGGCCGCCGAAGAAGGCGCCGGGGCGGAACTGGCGCACGAGGATGAGCGACTGGCGGGCGGCATCGACGAGCAGGACGCAGGCCGCCGGGCCGTGGTCGTGCACCTCGCGGTTCAGCCGCTCGACCCGGCCGTCGGCGCGGGTCTGTTCGATGACGAGGGTGCTGAGGTGGATGAAGCGCTTCCAGACGGTCTGCTGGTCGACGATGCGGATGGCGGACGTGGCTGGAGCCGTCATGGAAAACTCTTCATGGGGAATCAGGCCTTGCGCAGCCAGACGCGGTTGTCGTGGAAGGCGGCACCGCCATAGGGTGCGACGGGATCGGCGCCGGTCAGGACATTGATGCCCTCGCCGTCGAGATGGGCGGAATTCGGCCAGATGCCCTCGGCGATCAGCACGCCGGGCTTCACGCCATCGGTGATCTTTGCGTGCAGGCGGATATCGCCGCGGACGTTGCCGAGATGCACGATATCGCCCTCCGCGATGCCCTCGGCCGTCGCATCCTGCGGGTGGATCATCACCTCCGGCCGGCCTTCGCGTTCACGCGAACCCTTGGTCTCCGAGAAGGTGGAGTTGAGGAAGGTGCGGGCGGGTGACGTCGCAAGGCGGAACGGGTGTTCGGCATCCGGCGTCTCGATGAGTTCGACGTGATCGGGAAAGGCCGGCAGCGCCGCGTGCGGGCCGAAGGCGCCGAGCACCTTCGGCGGCCGGTTGGGCGCCGGCGTGTCGGTCCATTTCGGGCGGAAGCGGAATTTGCCGTCGGGAAAGCCGAAACCCTTGGAAAAATGCGCAGCCTCGAAATCCGGCTGGCAGTCGATCCACTTCTCTTCTTTCAGATCGTCGAAATCCTTCTCGTAATAGGGCAGCATGCGGGTGATGTGCTCCTGCTCGGAAAGGCCGAAGCCCGGCATGTGATCGACGCCGAGACGCTTTGCCAGTTCCTCGATGACGAAGAGATTGGTGCGCACGGTGGCGGGCGGCTCGACGAGTTTCGGGCCGAGCAGGATGTGCTGATGGCCGCCGCCGCGGTAGAGGTCGTCATGCTCGACGAACATGGTGGCGGGGATGACGATATCGGCGAGCTTCGCCGTATCCGTCATGAACTGCTCGTGCACCGCGACGAACAGGTCATCGCGTTCAAAACCCTGTTTCACCAGGCGCTGCTCGGGCGCGACGTTCACCGGATTGGTGTTCTGGATCAGCATCGCCGTGACGGGGCCGCGATGGCGCAGTGCCACGGCGTCACCGGTCAGCACGCGGCCGATCTGCGACTGGTCGAGCACGCGGATATCCGGATCGATGAGCCTTGTGCCCATCAGCTCGCTCTTGCGCAGGCGGAAGATGCCGGAATTGCTGTGGAAGGCGCCGCCGCCCTCATATTGCCAGGAGCCGAGCACCGTGGCGATGGAAAGTGCTGCATGCATGGAGACCGCGCCGTTGCGGCTGCGGGTGAAACCGTAGCCGAGGCGGAAGAAGCTCTTCTTTGTTTGGCCCACCAGCGCGGCGAAGGTTTCGATTTCCTCGACGGTCAGTCCAGTGATCGCGGCCGCCCATTCGGGGCTGCGCGTCGCAAGATGCGCTTCCAGGCCGGCCGGGTCGTCGGCGAATTTCTCCATATAGGCGCGGTCGGCGTAGCCGTCGCGGAAGGCGACGTGCATGACGGCGCAGGCGAGCGCGGCGTCGGTGCCCGGCCGCAGTTTCAGCGCGAGGTCGGCCGTTTTCATCGTCGGGTTGTCGTAGATATCGATGACGACGATCCTGGCGCCGCGCTCCTTGCGCGCCTTCACCGCATGGGTCATCACGTTGACCTGCGTCGAGACGGCATTGGTGCCCCAGATCACCACGCAATCCGACTTCGCCATTTCGCGCGGATCGGGGCCGCGCAGCGTGCCGGCGCCCATGGTGAAGCCGGTCCAGGCCGGGTTGGTGCAGATCGAATCGAAGAAGCCGGAATAGCGTTTTGCGTGGCGCAGGCGTTCGATGGAATCGCGCTGTACCATGCCCATGGTGCCAGCGTAATAATAGGGCCAGACGGCCTCCGTGCCGTGGACCTGCTCGGCCTTGACGAAGGCTTCGGCGATCGCGTCGAGGGCCGCCTCCCAGGAGATGTCGGCCCAGTCGCCGCTGCCCTTCTCGCCCTTGCGCACCATCGGCTTCATCAGGCGGTCGGGATGGTAGAGGCGCTCGGCATAGCGGGCGACCTTGGCGCAGATGACGCCGGCCGTGTAGCTGTTGTCGGCGCTGCCCTTGACGCGGCCCATGCGGCCATCCGCGCCGATCTCGATGTCGAGCGCGCAGGTCGAAGGACAGTCGTGCGGACAGGCGGAATGGCCGATACGCGGTTTTCCGAGATGGGGGGTCGCAACGTTCATGGCTCTGTTTCCACGCAATTCCGGACGGAAAACCGCTTCACACTTTTCCTGGAATTGCTCTATAGGACAGAGCGCAAAGTGCCAAAAGGCAAATCATTCTACCATCGCAACAATTCATCGTCGCATCAGCGCGGATGATCGTGGGTGTCGCACAATGAACTACCGCCACATCTACCACGCCGGCAATTTCGCGGACGTGCTGAAACATGCCGTGCTCGCGCGCCTCGTGCTCTACATGCAGGGCAAGGACAAGGCGTTTCGCGTGCTCGACACCCATGCCGGCCTCGGGCTCTACGATCTCTCCAGCGAGGAAGCGCAGAAGACCGGCGAATGGCTCGACGGCATCGGCCGGCTGATCGACGGCGACATGCCGGCAGCGGTGGCGGATATCCTCGCGCCCTACCTGAAGGTCGTTCACGAATTGAATCCGCATGGCGGGCTAACCTATTATCCGGGCTCGCCAAAACTGGTGCGCCAGCTCTTCCGCCCGCAGGACCGGCTCTCCGCCATGGAACTGCACCCGGACGATTACGAGACGCTGCACCGGCTGTTCGACGGCGATTTCCAGAGCCGTGTCACCCGGCTCGACGGCTGGCTGTCGCTCGGCGCGCACCTGCCGCCGAAGGAAAAGCGCGGCATCGTGCTGGTCGATCCGCCCTTCGAGATCGAGGGCGAATACGAGCGGCTGGTCGACGGGCTGCAAAAGGCCGTGCGGCGCTTTCCCGGCGGGGTCTATTGCCTGTGGTATCCGCTGAAGAAGAACGCCCCCATCGCCGCCTTTCACACGGCGCTGAAGGAGACCGGCATTTCCAAGATGCTCTGTGCGGAGCTGACGGTCAGGAGCGACCGCGAGACGACGGGGCTGACGGGCTCCGGCCTCATCGTCGTCAACCCGCCCTATACGCTGAAGCAGGAGCTCGACGTGCTGCTGCCCTTCCTGAAGGAGCGGCTGGCGCAGGACCGCTTCGCCTCGGCGCGCGCCTTCTGGCTTGCCGGTGAAACGAAGGCCTCTTGACCTTTGCCGTTCGGCGGCAACAATCGCGCGCCGAACCGGGAGACTTTCATGACGCCTTTCCTCGCAGCCGCCGATCGATGAGCAGCTGGTTGCCGCTTTCCCCCGTCGCACGCTCCGCAGGCCTGCTCCTCGCCGGCCTGGTGGTGCTTGCCGGTTGCAGCGAGGAGAAGCCGGCCGAAAAGCCGAAGACGGAAGTGAGCCGCAAGACGCCGGCGCAAAAAATCCCGCTCGGCAAGGGATTCGATTTCTACGTGCTCTCGCTGTCCTGGTCGCCGACCTGGTGCGCGGGCAATGACTCCACCGGTAAGACCCGGCAATGCCGGCGCGGCGAGAACAACGGCTTCATCGTGCACGGGCTCTGGCCGCAGAACGACCGCGGCTATCCGGAATTCTGCCGGACCCGCGAGCCGGACCGGGTGCCGGAAAGCCTCGGCCGCACCGTCCTGGACATCATCCCCTCCATGGGCCTGGTCGGCCACCAGTGGCGCAAGCATGGTTCCTGCTCCGGCCTCGACCAGAAGGACTATTTTGCAGTCACCCGCGCAGCCTGGGAGCGTATACGCATACCGGCAGAGCCGCAGCGCGGCGGCGCGCGCCTTTCGCCCGATGCCATGGAGCAGGCCTTCATCGCGACCAATCCCGGGCTCGACCGCAAGGGCATCGCGGTGACCTGCGAGGACGGTCGGCTGGAAGAAGTGCGCATCTGCATGACGCCGGACCTGTCCTTCCGCCCCTGCCCCGAAGTCGATCGCGCGGCCTGCCGCGCCAAATCCATCGAACAACCGCCCATCCGCTAGCATGACCCCTTAAATCGGAATCGATTTAAGGAAAGGATCATGCGCAAACTCAAAGAGCACAGGATATTGCCGATGAAAATCTTCTATTCCACCACCTCGCCCTATTCCACCAAGGTGCGCATGGCCGCGCATTTCGCCGGACTGCCGGTCGAGGCGATCGCCACCGACACCAATGCCGACCCGGCGGCGCTGCTGGCCGCCAACCCGCTCGGCAAGATCCCGACGCTGGTGACCGACGACGGCCTCGCCGTCTTCGACAGCCGCGCCATCATGAACTATATCGACCGCCAGACGCGCGGCTCGCTCTACCCGCGCAATGCGGCCAAGCGCACCGAAGTGGACGTGCTGGAAGCGACCGCCGACGGCATCTGCGACTGCCTGCTCGCCATCGTCTATGAACGCCGGCTCCGGCCGGAGGATAAGATCCACCAGCCGTGGATCGACCGGCAGTGGGAAAAGGCCGAGCGTGCGCTCGATCATCTCGAAGCCAACATGCCGCGCCTCGGCAAGAAGCCGAATGGCGGCCATTTCGCCCTCGCCGCCATGCTGCGCTACATCGAACTGCGTTTCGAAGGAAAATGGCAGCGCGGCCGGCCGAAGCTGAAGCGCTTCCTCTCCCGCTTCGAAGCCGTCTTCCCGGACTTCGCGCAGTTCAAGGATTGAAGATCCAACTGCGGGAATGCCCCTCATCCGCCTGCCGGCACCCTCTCCCCGCAAGCGGGGCGAAGGGCATATGCCGCGCCCTTTTCCTCAATCACGACCCGTTCGTGGGGCAAGTCCCTCTCCCGCTTGCGGGGAGAGGGTTAGGGTGAGGGGCAACCTCAAAAGACAAGTCGACAAACAAAAAGGCCGGGCTTTCGCCCGGCCTTTCCGTATTCCAGAGCCGTTTGGCTTAGAACTTCACGCCGAGACCGACGCGGACGCTGTGGTCTTCGAAGCCCGACTTGACCTTGTCGCCGCCGAGGTTGAAGCCCTTCTTCTGGTAGTCGCTGTAGCGGTATTCGACGCGCGCCGTGACGTTGTTGGTCACGAAGGCTTCGGCACCCGCACCGGCGGTCCAGCCGACCATGTTGCGGTCGTCCTTGCCGGCGCCGTTCTTCAGCTCGACATTCGTGCCTGCGACACCGGCGGTGCCGTAGAGCAGGACCGGGTTGAGGTCGATACCGACGCGGCCGCGGATCGAGCCGTTGACGCCCTGCTTGGCCTTCAGGCCGTTGCGCTCGGCGTCGACGCCCGAGTAGTTCAGGTCGGCTTCACCGCCGTAGACGATCTGGCCGGACTGCATGTTGTAGCCGCCGTAGACGCCGCCGCCGAGGCCGTTAGCCTTGGCATCGCCCTGGCGGTTGAAGTCACCGCGCTGCCAGCTTGCCGTACCACCGGCATAGGCACCGGCCCAGTTGCCGCCCGAGACCGGCTCGGAATATTCAGCGGCCGGAGCCTGGGGGATATCGTCGATGGCGTCGGCTGCGTGAGCGGCCTGGAAAGCAACCATCGAAACGGTCGAAGCGATGAGGGTGGCGATGAGTGTACGCATGATATTCTCCTTTACTAAACGACGCCCTCTGTTGGGAGGCTGTCGGGCGTCGTCATTTCTAATTCAGTCCCGCCCGGTTGAGGGGAAATTGAATAAAGATTGAGGAATTGAAAGAGCCAAAATGTGAAATGATTGTGGCAGAGACACGGCACAAATGGGATGTGACTTTTGAACAACAGGGAATTTGTTAACCATGAATTCAACAAGTGCGAAAACTGGTAAAATATACTTCAAATTACTTTGAAGTGGCTTTTGCAGTTAATTTTTCTGCAACCAATTGTCGGGGGGAGTTTAAGCCTGCGCTGGGATGTCTATATCTTGGGCCGGTTAAACAAATGAATCGGCAGGACGGATTTTCTTGAAGAACCCCCTCAGGACGGCCCTCGTGACGGGCGGCGCGAAACGCATCGGCAAGGCCATTGTGGAGGATCTCGCGGCGAACGGCTTTGCCGTCGCCATCCACGCAAACGAATCCCGCGAGGAGGCGGACGCGATCGCCAGCGTCCTCGCCGCGCGCGGCGTGACGGCGGCCGTCGTGCAATGCGACCTTTCGGACGGAGCGGCGACGGCGGAGCTCATCGCGGCCGCGCGCGCTGCGGTCGGCCCGCTCGATCTGCTCGTCAACAACGCCTCGCTGTTCAAGCCCGATACGGTCGAGGCCTTCGACGATGCGCTTTGGGACCGGCATTTCGCCGTGCATGTGAAGGCGCCGTCCATCCTGGCGCGCGATTTCGTGCGCCAGCTTCCCGACGGCACGGCAGGCTCGATCGTCAACATCATCGACCAGCGCGTCTGGAACCCGACGCCGCGCTATTATTCCTACACGCTCTCGAAATCGGCGCTGTGGATGGCGACACGCACCATGGCGCAGAGCTTCGCGCCGCGCGTGCGCGTCAATGCGATCGGCCCCGGCCCGTCGCTGCCGAACGAGCGGCAGGACGATGCGGCCTTCCAGGCGCAGGTCGAGGGATTGATCCTGCGCCGTGGCCCTTCGCTTGGGGAATTCGGCCGAACGGTTCGCTTTTTGTTCGACACGCCCTCCATTACGGGGCAAATGATAGCGCTCGATGGCGGGCAGCATCTCGCCTGGGAAACACCCGATGTCGGGGGAATAGCGGAATGAATGGCCGGAAGGTGGAGGATGGCGGCATCCTCTACGACGAAAACGAGACGGAAGAGGACGACGAGCTTCAGGAAAGCCCGCTCGAAGGCGCCGTCGCGCCCGCCGCCGCGACACCCGGCATGGACTGGAACGAAGGCGGCGACGTGCCGGAAGGCGTCGTCGGCGCTGCGCTGATCGAGTTCTTCGTCAAGCGCCTGCCCAACAGCCCCGGCGTCTACCGCATGTTCAATGCGGATGGCGACGTGCTCTATGTCGGCAAGGCGCGCAGCCTGAAGAAGCGCGTGACCAACTATGCGCAGGGCCGCGGCCATTCCAACCGCATCACGCAGATGATTCGCCAGACGGCGAACATGGAATTCGTGACGACGCGCACGGAGACCGAGGCGCTGCTCTTGGAAGCCAACCTCATCAAGCGCCTGCGCCCGCGCTTCAACGTGCTTCTGCGCGACGACAAGTCCTTCCCCTATATCCTGCTGACGGGCGACACGCGGGCGCCGGCGATCTTCAAGCATCGCGGCGCGCGCAGCCGCAAGGGCGACTATTTCGGCCCCTTCGCCTCGGCCGGCGCGGTGGGTCGCACCATCAACTCGCTGCAACGCGCCTTCCTGCTGCGCACCTGCACCGACAGCGTGTTCGAAAGCCGCACGCGGCCCTGCCTGCTCTACCAGATCAAGCGCTGTTCCGGCCCCTGCACGCACGAGATCCGCGATGCGGACTATGGCGAGCTCGTGCAGGAGGCGAAGGACTTCCTCTCCGGCAAGAGCCAGAAGGTGAAGGCGCACATGGCCGAGGCCATGAATGACGCGGCGGAAAACCTCGATTTCGAGCGCGCCGCCGTCTATCGCGACCGGCTGACCGCGCTCTCGCACGTCCAGAGCCACCAGGGCATCAACCCGGCGGGCGTGGAAGAGGCGGACATTTTTGCGATCCACCACGAGGGCGGCGTGTCCTGCATCCAGGTGTTCTTCTTCCGCACCGGGCAGAACTGGGGCAACCGCGCCTATTTTCCGAAGGCCGACCCGCAGCTTACGGGTGCCGAGGTACTGAACGCCTTCCTCGCCCAGTTCTACGACGACAAGCCCTGTCCCCGGCAGATCCTGCTCTCCGAAACCGTAGAGGAGATCGACCTTCTGGCGCAGGCGCTGTCCGAGCGGTCCAACTACAAGGTGACGATCTCCGTGCCGCAGCGCGGCGAGAAGAAGGACCTCGTCGACCATGTGGTGGCCAATGCCCGCGAGGCGCATGGGCGCAAGCTGGCGGAAACGGCCTCGCAGTCGCGCCTGCTCGAAGGCTTTGCCGCGACCTTCAAGCTGCCCACCGTGCCGCGCCGCATCGAGATCTACGACAACTCGCACATCATGGGCACCAATGCCGTCGGCGGCATGGTGGTGGCGGGGCCGGAAGGCTTCGTGAAGGGGCAGTACCGAAAGTTCAACATCAAATCGACCGACATCACGCCCGGTGACGACTTCGGCATGATGAAGGAAGTGATGACCCGGCGTTTCTCCCGCCTCATCAAGGAAGAGGGCCTGCCGGACCGCAATGCCGAGACCGGCTCGGAAGCCGCCGACCTGCCCTTCCCCGCCTGGCCCGACGTCATCCTCATCGACGGCGGCCAGGGCCAGATGACGGCGGTGCGCGCCATCCTGGAAGAACTCGGCATCACCGACCAGGTCGTCGCCATCGGCGTCGCCAAGGGGGCCGACCGCGAGGCCGGGCGCGAACGTTTTTTCACGCGCGGCGTCCCCGACTTTTCCTTGCCGCCGCGTGATCCCGTGCTTTATTTCGTGCAGCGCCTGCGCGACGAGGCGCACCGCTTCGCCATCGGCTCGCACCGGGCGCGGCGCAAGAAGGAAATGGTCAAGAACCCGCTCGACGAGATCGGCGGCATCGGCCCGACGCGAAAGCGCGCTTTGCTCCAGCATTTCGGCACGGCCAAGGCCGTTTCGCGCGCCGGCATGTCGGACCTGATGGCGGTCGCCGGCATCTCGGAATCGGTCGCCCGCATCGTCTACAACCATTTCCATGACGACGCGGCGGGGTAGGCAACCGTAAATTCGCCAAGAATTGCCGGAAACAAAGGTTGACGGCACTGTCACAAAGACCTCATCTAGCCGGAAACAGTCGAGACTGAAGAATCCATGGCTTCCCGCGCATACAGCATCCCGAATCTCCTCACCTACGCCCGCATCGTGGCCGTACCGCTGATCGTCCTCTGCTTCTTCATCGAAGGGCGGCTGGAATCGTCGGATTTCGCGCGCTGGGCGGCCTTCTGGCTGTTCGTCGTGGCCTCGATCACCGACTACCTGGATGGCTATCTCGCCCGCATCTGGAACCAGACGTCGAATATCGGCCGCATGCTGGACCCGATCGCCGACAAGCTGCTGGTCGCCTCCGTGCTGCTGCTGATGGCCGCCGACGGGACAATCGCCGGCTGGACGATCTGGGCGGCGATCATCATCCTGTGCCGCGAGATCCTCGTCTCGGGCCTGCGCGAATATCTCGCCGACCTCAAGGTCAGCGTGCCGGTGACGCGCATCGCCAAGTGGAAGACGGCGATCCAGATGTTCGCCATCGCCTTCCTGCTGGCCGGTCCCGCCGGCGACAAGGTGCTGCCCTATACGACCGAGATCGGCATTACCCTGCTCTGGGCGGCTGCGTTGATCACCATGTATACGGGCTACGACTATTTCCGGGTCGGCCTGAAGCACATCGTGGACGAATGAGATGACGAAGCTCGTCTATTTCGCCTGGGTGCGCGAGCGGATCGGCAAAGGCGAGGAAGAGATCGACCTGCCCGCCTCGGTGAAGACCGGCGGCGACCTTCTCCGGCACCTGAAGACGCTCGGCGACGACTATGCCCATGCGCTGGAGCACGAGAACGTCATCCGCATCGCGATCAACCAGGAACATGTCGAGCACGACGAGCCGATCGCGGGTGCCCGCGAGATCGCCCTCTTCCCGCCGATGACGGGGGGCTGAACGGTGGCCGGCGACGCTCCGGTCATCGTGCGCGTCCAGGCGGACGATTTCGACGCCGCATTGGAAACCGCGCGCCTCACCGGCGGCCGCGGCGATGCCGGCGCCATCGTGACCTTCACCGGCCTCTGCCGCGATGAGGGCGGCCTCCTCGCCGCACTGGAACTCGAACATTACCCCGGCATGGCGGAAGCCGAGATTACGCGCATCTGCCGCGAGGCCGTGACGCGCTTCTCCCTCCTCGGCATCGCCGCCATCCACCGGGTGGGCAAGATCGCGCCGGGCGAGAACATCGTGCTGGTCATCGCCACCGCCGCCCACCGCCACGCCGCCTTCGACGGCGCGTCGTTCGTGATGGATTACCTGAAGACCTCCGCTCCCTTCTGGAAGAAGGAGCATTTCGCCGACGGCCGCACCGGCGGCTGGGTCGACGCCAAGGACAGCGACGACCGGGCGCGGGAGAAGTGGGCGTAATTAGCTCTTTTGTTTTCGTTTGTCTTTTCGGGAAAACCGGTTGCCACTTTTCCCTGACAAACTCTACGGCACTGGCCGCTCGCGGCGGAAAATCACCAGCAGCAGCACGAGCGCGGAAAAGATCACCAGGTCGCGCCAGAGGAAATCGCCGTAGGCGCTCCAGAGCGTTTCGGCGAAACCCATGGCCGCGCCGCCGAGCGCCGAGAGCAGGGGCGCCCCTGCCCCGCCGATCGCGGCGATGAACAGCACCTTCACCCCGAAGACGAGGCCGGCGCCGAAATCCATGTTGCCGTAGTAGGAGACCGCGAGGATGCCGGCGAGGCTGGCGATCAGCGCCGCGGCGGCATAGGCGGCGAGGTAGACGCCGGCGGCATCCACGCCGCACAGTTCCGCCGCCTGCCGGTCCTCCGAGACCGCCCGCCAGCGCCGGCCCCAGGCGGAGCGGGCGAGGAAGACATGGCCGATAAGGACGATGGCGACCAAGGCGGCCGTGTTGACCAGTTGCAGCACCGTCAGCGTCACCGGAAAGGCCGGATCGCCCCAGAACACGATCGGCGTGTTGAGGAACGGCGGCAGCCAGAGGCTGCGCGTGTCCGAGGCGAGCCGCGCCGTCTCCATCAGCACCAGCACGGTGCCGAGGGCCGCGACCACCACGGTGTTATCCGAGGAGAAGGCGAGCGGGCGCATCACGAACCGCCCGATGACCAGGCCGGCACCGACGCTGTAGAGGAGCGCCACGGCTGCGCCGAAGCCCAGCGCCGCCGGCAGCGCCAGCCACAGCCGATCCCAGCCGAAACCGGCAAACAGGATGAACATCTGCGCCGCGAAGGCGAAGAGCGCGCCGTAGCCGATATCGGCCCGTCGCGTCACGGCAAAGGCGATCGAATAGCCGAAGGCGAGCGTCGCATAGAGCGCGGCGACGGGCACGGCATTGGCGATCTGCTGGAGGAAATAGGCCATGGCGGTTCCGGACGGGTTCGGTAAATTATAACTGGCAAAATTGCTTTTACCAGTTAGAATATCACCATGACCTTCTCCTGGACCCCGCATCGGTTTTCCGGCGGCGCGCTTGCCCTCGATGTCGCGAACTCCGTCGTGCTGCGCGCCGATCCGGAGCGACGGATCGACCGTTTCGCCGATCCCGCCGTGATGGACGCCTTTCCCGACGGCGCGAACCGGCATGGCGCCGAGCGCGACCTTTTTGGCGCGCTGGAGCCCGTCGGCTTGGACGCCCGCGACGGGCTGGTGGCGTTGCGCGAGGCGATCGACCGGCATTTTCGTGCCGAGGTGCTGGGTGCGGGAAAGCCGGCGCTGATGGCCGACCTGCTCGACGCCATTTCGGCGACGCTGCGCCGCTCGGGCACCCGGCCCCACGCGCTCGATACGGCCACCGCCCGCTCCGCCCTGATGCTTTTGGCGCAGCCGGAGCCGGAGCGGCTGAAAATCTGCCCGAACTGCCACTGGCTCTTCCTCGATCGCAGCCGCAACCGGTCGCGCGCCTGGTGCGACATGGCCGTCTGCGGCAACCGGGCGAAGGCCAGCCGCCATTATCGCCGCAACCGCGAGGAGCCACGGCCATGAAGAGGTTTCTGCTGATCGCCCTGCTGCCCCTGATGCTCGCTGCGTGCCAGCGCGAGACGGGGGCGGACCCGCTGAAGCTGACCGGAAAGATGTTCGTCTTCAACTACCGGCTGGCTTACGCGACCTACATGATCACGCTCGACCGCATCGCGCCGGTGCCGGAGGGATCGGTGGTGAAGGCCGAATTCGAGAACCCGGCGGGCGGCGCGCCGCTGACGCTGGAGCGCAAGCTTTTCGCCAATCTCAAGCGCGTCGCGCTGGAAAGCCCCGACCTGTCCTGCGTGAAGAAGGGCAAACCGTACAAGGTAGCGATTTCGGTCGTCGGGCCGGATGGCGCGACGCTGCAAACGCTTCAGGCCGAGGTCACCTCCACGCTCGACCAGAGCGCGCTGCCGGCAAAGGCGCTGGTCGTCGGTCCCGGCTATGACAAGAACCCCGAAGTTTTCAAGGACGGCAAGACGCCGGAGCATTTCGAAATGGCGACGTGCCCGTTCTGAGCGAATATTCGTCAAGGCTCATGCGTTCCGCCTGAAATGGTTCGTCGCCGGAGGGCATGCGCATGAGGGTCCTGCCTGTCCTGGCCGCCGCCGGCCTCATGGTGATGTCCGCTGCGGCCCGCGCGCAGGAACCGGCCGCCTGCCCGGCCAAGGCCGCCATCCTCGCCCTGTCCGATACGGTGCTCGCCGGGCGGGAAACGTTGCCGCGGCTGAAGGCGCGCGGTTTTGGCGCGGAGGCCGCCTATCTCAAGATCCGCTACGGCGGGCTTTCGGCGGAAGACGCCACCACGCTTGCCCACGGCCTGCGCGACGTCGGCGTGCGCGAGGCGATCGACCTTGCCGGCGCGCTCGATGCGCGGCGCGGCGGCTTCGATGCCGTTGCCGTGGGTCCAGCGGGCCTGCCGCAATTCGGCGTGCTCATCTCCACCGTCCGGGCGGTTCTGGAACAGGGCGATACGGAAAAGCTGCTTGCCGCGATCGCCGCCTTGAAGGCCGACCAGCAGGCGTCGATCGGCCAGCGCATCGTGGCGGCTGTCATCGACTGGCCGGACGAGAGAAAGGCAGCGCTTGCCGAGGCCGCAGGCAAGCATGGCCTCCTCCTGCTGCAGGCCGGCCTCATCGCCTCGCAGCGCGACCCGAAAGCCTGGGCCACCTTCGCCGCCTCGAAACCGGACAGGTTTGCGGACCTGGTGCAGGCCTGGAACTGGGCGCCGGGATTCGTCGGCAACCCGGCCCTGCCGCGGCCGGCGCAGGACGCGAAAGCCGAGGCGATGCGGAAATCCGTCCACACCGTCTTTATCGTTGCCGCCCGCGAGCCGGAGCGGGATTTTTTGATGACCTACCTGAACTATACGGGCGACATCGCCGACACGGAGAAAGCGGCGCAGGCCGTGCTGGCGGAGATCGACGCCGGTCGCATCCGGTCGGAGGGCCTGCTCGACCCCGCCTGGCTGACCGCCTATCGCAGCCTGCGCGCCACGGCGGCCGATCCGGCAAAGGTCGATACGGTGCTCGCGGAAATCTCGTTCTATGCCGGGCGTTATCTGCGCACCGCCGACGGTCTCTCCGTGCGCGACGTCATCGACCGCCTCGTCGCGGTGGAGGCCCTGACACCCTTCCTCAAGGGCGAAGCGACCGCCGTGCCGGAGATGCCGGAAGAGCTCAGCGCCAAGTTCCAGGCGCAATGGCCACTCTGGACGGAGATGGCGGCGGCTTTGAAGGCGGCCCCGCTGACGCCGCTCGCCAAGGACCCGCTGGAGGCACCGATCCTTGCGGAACTGCTGTTTGCCGCTGGTGACCACGCCCGCCTTGCCGACGTCGTGCTCGCGGCAGAACCGGTGGAGGCGAAGCTTGCCATGGCGACCGACTTTGCCATGCGGCTCGACCGCGGTTGCGCAAGCTTCATGTATCACCAGGCCGAAGCAGTGCTTTTGTCCGGCCAGCCGATCTTCAAGTTCGATACCCTGAAATGAAAAAACCGGAGCCTTTCGGCCCCGGTTCTTCAACCATATCAGTCATGTCCGGCCGGAGCCGGACAATCCGATTCAGCCGACGATTTCGGTGTCGGAGAACCAGTACTTGATTTCCTGCGCAGCGGTTTCCGGAGCGTCGGAGCCGTGAACGGAGTTTTCGCCGATCGACAGGGCATGCGTCTTGCGGATCGTGCCTTCGTCGGCGTTTGCCGGGTTGGTGGCGCCCATGACTTCGCGGTTCTTGAGGATCGCGTTCTCGCCTTCGAGAACCTGGACGATCGTCGGGCCGGAGGTCATGCCTTCAACCAGTTCGCCGAAGAAGGGGCGTTCCTTGTGAACGGCGTAAAAGCCTTCGGCTTCGCGCTTGCTCATCCAGACGCGCTTGGAGGCCACGACGCGCAGACCCGCGTCTTCGAGCATCTTGGTGATCGCGCCGGTCAGGTTGCGCTTGGTCGCGTCCGGCTTGATCATCGAAAAGGTGCGTTCAATCGCCATTTTCCGGTTTCCCTTGGTTTTCCTGTGAAAGTGGCGGTTCCATAGCCGCCAATGCCCGGCAAAACAAGGGGGTGGCGGCGATTGGCGATTTCACGGCCGAAGTTTCACGCAGCCGTCACACGGTGGCCTGGGCCGCCGTCAAACGGTGGCCTGGGCCGCCGCAACGCGGTGGCCGACGCCGCCGTGCAGATCGAGGCAGCGGGCAAACCAGTCCGCCACCGGATCATCGTCCGCCAGCACCTTCGTGCCCGCCGTGGTGCGCAGCCATTGCAGCGCGCCGAAGACGATATAGTCCGGGAAAAGCGGGTCTGCGCCGCCGATGAAAGGCTGGATCTTCAGCATGTTGCGCAGCGGCTGGAGCTTTTTGGCGAAACCCTCGATCTCCGCCTTGCCGGCTTCCGCAATGTCTTCCAGCGAGGCGCCGAGACGCTCCTCCCGGCTGCTGCGGAAATAGTCCCGGTCGACCGGACCGAGCAGGTTGTGGATGTCGAGGATGGCGATGCGGGTGACCGCCATGTGCAGCGTCGTTTGCGACCAGTTCTCGATGAAGCGGGCCATCGCCTTGCCGCCCTCGCCGCCGAAAAGCGACGGCCGGTCGGGATAGGTCTCGTCGAGATAGAGCGCGATGTCGAAACTGTCGCGCACCAGGCGGTCACCATCGCGCAGCAGCGGCACGGTCGGCGTGCTGCCACCTTCGATCGTCGGAATCTCGGTGAAGCCGACCGGCACCGTCTCATAGTCGAGGCCCTTGTGGGCGAGCGACAATACCGTCTTCCACACATGGGGCGAAAACTGGCGGGTCCTGTCGGCGCCGGAGAGCGCGTAAAGCAGTCGGGTCATCAAAGCCTCGTCATCTGGTGTCGGCGCATTGGAGCGCAGGGCGGCCCGTCACGCAAATCAGATAATTTCATGGGTCGCATTCATGCAGGCGATGCAGGCTTCCGCTATAGTCCGGCCCCACATCACGGAGATCCCGATGCTCGACCACTACCGCATGTATGCCGCCTACAATGCCTGGGCCAACCGCACGCTCTATGACGAAGTGGGCAAGCTCGACGACGGCGCCTACCGCCGGAACGTCGGCGCTTTTTTCGGCTCGCTGCATCGCACGCTGAACCACCTGCTCACCGCCGACCGCATCTGGCTGAAGCGTTTTACCGGCAGCGGCGAGGCGCCGACCACCCTCGACACGATCCTGCACGAGGACTTCGCCGGCCTGCGGGCGGCAAGGGAGCACGAGGACGCGCGCCTGGCGGCCTTCATCGATTCGCTGACGGAAGAGAAGATCGCGGCCGACTTCACCTATAGCCCGCTCACCAACCCGGCGATCATCACCCATCCGCTCGGCCCGGCGCTGACCCACGTCTTCAACCACCAGACCCATCATCGCGGCCAATGCCACGGGATACTCACGGCGGTGGGGGGATCAAGTATCACGCTGGACCTGATTTATTTTGTGAGGACCGAGGGCTCGAAATTCCTATAAATTTTAGGGGGAGTGCTATCTTCGGTTCCTGCAATAGTGGTGATACAGTCGTGCGGTATGGGAGCGCTCTACATCGACTGTGAGGGCAGCCCCGCCCTGTCACTCAGGTGACAGGCACGGGCATTCGGTGATGGGATAGTCGCTGCCATGGGGTTGGTGCCAGGAGGGCACTTTCCCCTCCTGGAAGAGGGAAAAACAATGGCAAGAACGACCGAAGAGTGGGCAGCCCTGCTCGGCAGTACGCTTTGCAAGATGGCACGGGTCTATGGCACGGACGCCCCCAATGCCTACCTGCCGGAAGAATGTTATCCGGTGATCGAGAAGACGCTGGAGGTGGCCCTGAAGGACGCTCGCGCGGAGGGCTATGCCGCCGCCATGCGCGACCTCCAGCAGAACCGACCGGCCCGCGCCAAGGAACAGACGCGCTCCACCGTGATCGGACAGGTGATGCGGGTCATCCCGCTCGCCCGCCGGACAGCCTGAATTCAAGCGACACCCTTCGTGCGGCTGCATCCGGGCGATGCGGCCGCACGAGGCGTGCGGCCCGTTTTGCGTTTCGTCAACTTTGGTTGAATTCGTTTCATCAGCACACGCAAAATTAACGGTGCAATCCGATAGTTATGCCGACTGACATTCCATGGCGCAGGGGGCAACCGCTGCGCCCAGCCGACGGCATTTCATGACCAGCAAAGCCACCCCCGCCCCGAAAGACCAGCAGCCGGCCGTTCCGCCGATCATGGCGCGCATCGCGCATGTGATGGCCAATCTCGGCATTTCCGGCCTGCCGCGGAACTACGAGCTGCTGTTCGAGGCGCTGAACGGCAATGCGAGCGTGGCACGCGAGATCGCGGCGCTCGGCAAGGCGCCGGAGCAGGCCGCGCTCGATTCGATCGCGCTGCGCCATTCCTTGCCCAGCCACAATGTGCTGGCCGCCGGCCAGGCCGCGGGGGAAGCCGTGCGCGTGCTTGCGGAAATTTCCCAGACCGCGGAAACAAGCCGCCGCGACCGCGCCGTCGCACTGCACGAATTGCAGGAAATCGCCGACCGCATGCGTACGGATCCGGTGCTCGGCATTTCGGATTTCTCCAGCGACACGGTGCGCCTGCTGTCGCTCGTGCGCGACATCCTCGGCATGGACCGCTCGGCGGCGACGAAGATCGACGATCTGCAAGCCCATCTCGACGGGCTGCGCACCGGCCTCTCCGTCAGCCGCGAGGCGTTGACGCACGATCCGGTGACGGGCCTCGGCAACCATGCCGCCCTGCTCGGCCGGATGAAGGCGCTTTTCCAGGGCGACGCGGCGGGCACCTCCGCGCTCCTGATGTTCCGCGTCGAGCAGCTCAAGGAGTTCGCCGAGACCCACCCGGCGGGTGCGGCGGAAAAGACGCTGAAGCGGCTTGCCGCCATCTTCCGCCGCTCGGTCAAGAAGGACGATTTCGTCGCGCGCACCGGGCCGGACCTGTTCTGCCTGCTTTTGTCGGATGTCACCCGCGAGATCGCGGTCACCATCGCGCGCCGCATCGCCGTTCGCGTCGCGGAAAAACCGTTTCCCTTCATGGACCGCGAGCTGCCGGCCGGCTTCCTGACGCTGACGGCCGGTGTCTCGCTCAGCGATTCGGCGAGCGCACCCGCCATGCTCTACGAGCAGGCCGACCAGGCGCTCGCCTATGCCGCCGAAACCGGCATTGCGCTGCGCATCTACTCGGCCGAGGTCGCCGATCGGGCGGGCCGCGGCTACCGTTCCGGGTCGGCCGCCTGACGCGCCCCTTGCCTTGACCGGGCGCCTGCTTTTTTAACGCGATTCCGGACGCAAAACCGCTTCGCACTTTTGCTGGAATTGCTCTATAGACCCGGAATGATCACGATTTCCGGCCTCACGGCCCGCATTGCCGGGCGTCTCCTCATCGAAAACGCATCCCTCTCGCTGCCGAGCGGCGTGAAGGTGGGTCTCGTCGGCCGCAACGGCACCGGCAAGTCCACGCTTTTCCGCATCATCACCGGCCAGTTCGCCTCGGAAGCCGGCAGCATCTCGCTGCCGAAGAACGCGCGCATCGGCCAGGTGGCGCAGGAGGCGCCGGGCACGGACGACGCGCTGATCGAGATCGTGCTGGCCGCCGACAAGGAGCGCGCCGCGCTGCTCAAGGAAGCGGAGACCGCGACCGATCCGCACCGCATCGCCGAAATCCAGACGCGGCTCACCGATATCGGCGCGCATTCGGCGCAATCGCGCGCGGCGAGCATCCTTGCCGGCCTCGGCTTCGACCACGAGGCGCAGCAGCGGCCGGCCAAGAGCTTTTCCGGCGGCTGGCGCATGCGCGTGGCGCTGGCGGCCGTGCTGTTTTCCGAGCCGGACCTGCTCTTGCTCGACGAGCCGACCAACTATCTCGACCTCGAAGGCACGCTGTGGCTGGAGGATTATGTGCGGCGTTATCCGCACACCGTCATCATCATCAGCCACGACCGCGACCTGCTCAACACCGCCGTCAACGCCATCGTGCATCTCGACCAGCAGAAGCTCACCTTCTATCGCGGCTCCTACGACCAGTTCGAACGGCAGAAGGCCGAGAACGACGAATTGCAGATGAAGGCGAAGGCGAAGAACGACGCCGCGCGAAAACACCTGCAAAGCTTCATCGACCGCTTCAAGGCCAAGGCCACCAAGGCCAAGCAGGCGCAGAGCCGCGTCAAGGCGCTGGAGCGCATGGGCACGATCGCTGCCGTGATCGAGACGCATGTGCAGCCGATCACCTTCCCCGAGCCGGAGCGCCAGCCCGCCTCCCCGATCATCGCGATCGAAGGCGGGGCGGTCGGCTACACGCCGGGACAGCCGATCCTCAAGCAGATCAACCTGCGCATCGACAATGACGACCGCATCGCGCTGCTCGGCTCGAACGGCAACGGCAAGTCGACTTTTGCAAAATTCATCTCCGGTCGGCTGGAGGCGGAATCGGGCGCGGTGAAGCGTGCGCCGGGTCTGAAGATCGGCTTTTTCGCGCAGCACCAGCTGGACGACCTCATTCCCGACCAGTCGCCCGTCGAGCATGTGCGCCGGCTGATGCCGGAGGCGACGGAGGCCAAGGTGCGCGCCCGCGTGGCGCAGATGGGGCTTGCGACGGAGAAGATGTCGACGGCCGCCAAGGACCTCTCCGGCGGCGAGAAGGCCCGCCTGCTGATGGGCCTTGCCGCCTTCGACGCGCCGAACCTCTTGATCCTCGACGAGCCGACCAACCATCTCGACATCGACAGCCGCCGCGCGCTGATCGAGGCGCTGAACGATTATGAGGGCGCCGTCATCCTGATCTCGCACGATCGCCACCTGATCGAGGCGACCGTCGACCGGCTGTGGCTGGTCAACGAGGGCACGGTCAAGACCTTCGACGGCGACATGGAGGAGTATCGCAGCCTCATCGTCCAGACGGCCAAGAAGGACGACAGGGAAAAACCGGCCGGCAACGGCGAGCAGGCAAACAAGGCCGACCAGCGCAAGGCGAATGCCGACCGGCGCGCCCAGTACGCGCCGCTCAAGAAAAAGATCAATGAAATCGAATCCCTGACGGCAAAGCTGCAGAAGCAGATTCAGCTTCTTGATGCGGAGCTTGCGGATCCGGTGCTCTACGAGAAGAGCCCGGCCAAGGCGGCAGAGAAGGCGAAGCTGCGCGCCATGGCGGTCGACAAGCTGCATGAAGCCGAAGAGCAATGGCTGGAGCTTTCGGCCGAATACGAGGAGGCGATGGCGGGATAAGCCCGTTCCGCCCGCCACCTCAACGCTTCATTAACCATGATCGGACAAAAGTGCTTGCAAGATCATCGTCTTGCCGAGTGCGCCCATGCGTTGCCGCCTGCTTCTTGCCGCATTGGCGGTCCTGCCCCTTCTCGCCGGGTGCAACACGACCAGACCGCGCGCCTCCACCGAAACCGCCTTCGTCGAGGCGAAGCAGGCGAAGGTGCTCGACGCCGATGATCCGGTGCCGATGTCGCCTGCCCGCTGGGCCGGGCGCACGGAGCTTGCCGGGCGGACGCTCGCCGTCGCCTCGCTCGCCGACCTGAAGCTGCGGCACAAGGAGGTCGTGCTGACCTTCGACGACGGCCCGGTGCCGGGTCGCACCGAAGCGATCCTCGCCACGCTCGACGCCTATCACGTCAAGGCGACCTTCCTGATGGTCGGCCAGATGGCGGATGCCTATCCGGCGATCGCCCGCAAGGTCGTCGCCCGCGGCCATACGATCGGCAGCCATACTTATCGTCATGCCAACCTGCGCTATCTCGCCTTCGATGCGGCGATGGCGGAAATCCGCAAGGGCGAAAAAGCCGTGCAGCGCGCCACCGCCCGCCAGCCGGATTTCTTCCGCTTTCCCTATCTCTCGGACACGTCGGCGCTGCGCAGCGCCGTCTCCCGGCGCGGCACGATCATCATGGATATGGACGTGGATTCGAAGGACTATTTCAAGGTTTCACCGGCCTCCGTCGCGAGCCGCACCATGGAAGGCCTGCGCAAGCGCGGCCGCGGCATCATCCTGCTGCACGACATCCACAAGCGCACCGCCGCGGTACTGCCTGCCCTGCTCGCGCAACTGAAGGCCGAGGGCTATTCCGTCGTGACGCTGCGCCACAAGGGCGTGGGCGGATCGGATCTGCTCGCCATGGCGGGGAACTAGGACCTATCAGCCGAGCTCGAATGTCGTGATGCCGAAGATGCGGTTGAGCGGCAGGTCCGGCATCTTTCCGCGATACATGCGCGCCGTCTCGAAGACCGGCGACAGGTCGTGGCGCACGCAGAGCGCCTTCGCCTCGGCATTCGGCGCCGGGATGTCGAGGAAGATCCGGCCGGCGCCGACATTTGCGACGAGTGCCCGGAACAGCAGGTCGGCGCCGACATCGGTGTCGGAGAACAGCGGGCCGATCTTGAAACCCTCGCGGCAGGCGCGGATCGTGCCGTAGCCGGAGACCTTGGTGCCCTGGAGCAGCGCGAAGCTCTGGCGCGTCTCCTGTTCCTTCAGCCATTCGCGCAGGAAGGTCTCCCGGCGGGCCGGATTGAACCGTTCATCGTAGTCGGCGATCAGCGGCACATGGACGGGCGAGACCGGCGTCACCCGCGGGTCGCTCGGCGCTGTGCATTGCACCCGGCCGCCGTAGCGCACATTGGCATGGGCATAGGCGAAGCCGGATTTGCGATAGTTCTCCTGCTGCGCCACCACCCCGTCGAGGCCGACGGTGCGGTCTTCCGCCATCGCCATCGCGGCTTCCCACAGGCGCAGCCCCACCCCCTGCCCGCGCACGTCCTTGTGCACGATATAGAAGCCGAGGAAGGCGTAATGCGCGCCATAGCGGACGAGCGAAATCGCCCCCACCATGCGTTTGTCCGCCTCCGCGACGAGATAACCCTCGGGATCGGCCACCCAGAAGGGTGCGGCGTCGCCAAGGCCCGGGTTCCAGCCTTCCGCCGCCGCCCAATCCAGAATGTCGACCAGTTCGTCGCGATAGGCCTTGCGAATCCGGATATCCATGCCCTGCCCTTCGCCCTGCCGCGTTGCTGCCAATCTTTCAACCGGAAAGAGGGCTGTCAACTATGCAGGAAAAGGAAGAAACGCTCAAAAAACAGGCAGATAGCAAAATGCTGCACGTAAGACGAAAGTCGTAGGGGTCTCATTCACCCTTCTTTCTCCCGGCGGCTTGAAACACCAAACCCGACATGGTTAGCTTCCGCGCGATGATACAAGGGTGGGGAAGAGGAACCCTGCTCGCCATTGGGAGGAAAACTATGGATCGTCGTTCATTCATCAAGAAGGCCGGTGTCGCTGGCGTGGGTGGTGCGGCTGCGACCGTGCTGGCCGCTCCGGCGCTGGCGCAGAGCAGCCCGAAGATCAACTGGCGCCTCGCCTCCTCGTTCCCCAAATCGCTCGACACGATCTATGGCGGCGCGGAAGTGCTGTCGAAATACGTATCCGAAGCGACGGACGGCAATTTCCAGATCCAGGTTTTCGCCGCCGGCGAAATCGTGCCCGGCCTGCAGGCCGCCGATGCGGCATCCGCCGGCACGGTCGAAGCCGCGCACACGGTTTCCTATTACTACTGGGGCAAGGACCCGGTCTGGGCGCTCGGCGCGGCCGTGCCTTTCGCGCTCAACGCCCGCGGCATGAACGCCTGGCAGTACCATGGCGGCGGCATCGACATGTTCAACGAGTTCCTGGCGACTCAGGGCCTCATCGGTTTCCCGGGCGGCAATACCGGCGTGCAGATGGGCGGCTGGTTCCGCAAGGAGATCAAGACCGTCGCCGACCTCTCCGGCCTCAAGATGCGCATCGGCGGCTTTGCCGGCAAGGTGGTCGAGAAGCTCGGCGTCGTGCCGCAGCAGATCGCCGGCGGCGACATCTATCCGTCGCTGGAAAAAGGCACGATCGACGCCGCCGAATGGGTCGGCCCCTATGACGACGAGAAGCTCGGCTTCTACAAGGTCGCGCCCTATTACTACTATCCCGGCTGGTGGGAAGGCGGCCCGACGGTTCACGCCCTCTTCAACAAGGCGGCCTTCGACGGTCTGCCGAAGGCCTACCAGTCGCTGCTGCGCACCGCCTGCCAGGCGACCGACGCCAACATGCTGCAGAAATACGACTACCTGAACCCGACGGCCATCAAGCGCCTCGTCGCCGCCGGCGCGAAGCTGAGCCCGTTCAGCCAGGAAATCCTGTCGGCCTGCTTCGACGCCTCCAACGAGGTCTATGCCGAGATGGAAGCCTCGAACCCGACCTTCAAGAAGATCTGGGAATCGATCAAGGCGTTCCGCGGCGAGTACTACCTCAACGCCCAGATCGCCGAATACAACTACGACACGTTCATGATGATCCAGCAGCGCAGCAACAAGCTGTAAGCGCCCGCCGGAAACCGCATAAAAAACCCCGGAGCAGCGCTGCTCCGGGGTTTTTCTTTGGCTTGCGGCGATCCCTCGGTTTGTTGACAGACCTCACCCCACCCACGACGTCATCCTCGGCCTTGAGCCGAGGACCCACCGCAGCACCCGGAGGGTGGATGGTCGGGTCAGGCCCGACCGTGACGCAGGAGAGGTTGGCGGGACGTCGCCATCAGTCTGAGGGGCCGGCTTGCGCCAGCCCCATTGGCAGTTCTTCAATTGAAGGACGGTGGGCTGGACAGGTCCGTTGCCGGTTTCTGCTCACCGCCCTCGGCCGGCTTCTGCTCCCCACCTTCCAGCGGATTGCCGCCGGGCAGTTGCAGGCCGCCGGGAAGGCCTAGACCGCCGCCGTTGTCGGGCAGCGTCATGCCGCCTCCATTGGCGCCGAAGCCGGGCACCTCGATCTTGATCGTCGCCGGGTCGATGCCGGTTCCCTCGCCCTTGTAGTGCATGACCATCTGCGGGAACATGATGGTCAGCCCGACCATGAGGATCTGGATGCCGACGAAGGGCACTGCGCCCCAGTAGATCTGCCCCGTCGTCACCGGCTGGGTCACCTTGCCCGTCACCTTGTCGAGATACGGCACCTTGGCGGCGACCGAACGCAGGTAGAACAGCGCGAAGCCGAAGGGCGGGTGCATGAAGCTCGTCTGCATGTTGATGCCGAGCAGCACGCCGAACCAGATGAGGTCGATGCCGAGTTTGTCGGCGGCCGGTGCGAGCAGCGGCACGATGATGAAGGCGAGTTCGAAGAAATCGAGGAAGAACGCCAGGAAGAAGACCAGGATGTTCACCCCGATCAGGAAGCCCGTCTCGCCGCCCGGCATGGAGACCAGCAGGTGCTCCACCCACAGGTGCCCGTTCACGCCGTAGAAAGTGAGCGAGAAGACGCGCGCGCCGATCAGGATGAACAGCACGAAGGCCGACAGGCGGGTCGTGGCGGCAAGGGCGGATTGCACCACCTCCATGCTCAATCGCCCCTTGGCCGCCGCCATGACCAGTGCACCCACCGCCCCCATCGCGCCGCCTTCCGTCGGCGTCGCGATGCCGAGGAAGATGGTGCCGAGCACGAGGAAGATCAGTGCCAGCGGCGGGATCAGCACGATGATGACCTGCTGGGCAAGCCTGGACATCATGTTGATGTTCATCGTTTTGTCGACGAGCGCCACGACATAGATGAAGGCGACGCCGCAGGTGGCGCCGAGGATATCGGCATTCGCCCCTTGCGTCGGCGACAGGTAGACATGAGCCGCATAGGCAAAGCCGGCGGCGACCAGCAAGGCGATGATGAGCGAGGTGACACCGGAACCGAGCAACCGCGCCTCCAGCGGCAATGCCGGCATGGAATCCCGCTTCAGGAAGGTCATCAGCAGGATATAGAGCATGTAGAGCCCGGTCAGCACCAGGCCCGGGATGAGCGCGCCGGCATACATGTCGCCGACCGAACGGCCGAGCTGGTCGGCAAGCACGATCAGCACGAGCGACGGCGGGATGATCTGGGCGAGCGTGCCGGACGCCGCGATGACGCCGGAGGCGACCCGCCGGTCGTAGCCGTAGCGCAGCATGATCGGCAGCGAGATCAGGCCCATGGCGATGACCGAGGCCGCGACGACGCCGGTGGTGGCAGCCAGCAACGCGCCGACGAAGATGACCGCATAGGCGAGACCGCCGCGGATCGGCCCGAAAAGCTGGCCGATCGTATCGAGCAGGTCTTCCGCCATGCCGGAGCGTTCGAGCACGATCCCCATGAAGGTGAAGAAGGGGATGGCGAGCAATGTGTCGTTCGACATCACCCCCCACAGCCGTTCCGGCATCGCGTTCAACAGCGGCCAGGAGAGGTTGATCGAATCGGACAGCGGCGCCAGTTCCACGCCGATGATGAAGAAGAGCAGGCCGTTTGCCGCGAGCGAGAATGCCACCGGATAGCCCAGCAGCAGGAAGACGATCAGCGACACGAACATGATCGGCGCGAGGTTTTCCGCAATGAACTCGATCATGCGCCCTTCTCCTCGGCAATCGCCGTGTCGAGTGGCGCGTGGCTCGGCACGTAGGGCGTCGGGTCGTCCATGTCGCCGCGCATGATGGCGATCTTCTTGATGATTTCCGATACGCCCTGGAAGGCGAGCAGCACGAAACCGGCAAGCAGGATGGCCTTGGCCGGCCACACGATCAGGCCGCCGGCGCTCGACGAGCCCTCGCCGGAGCGGAAGGACATCGTGACATAGGGCACGAGGAAATAGACCATCAGCAGCACGAAGGGCATCAGGAACAGGCAATGGCCGAGCAGGTCGATCCAGTGCTGCACCCGGCGGGAAAACTTGCCGTAGACCACGTCGATGCGGATGTGCTCGTTCTGCGACAGCGTATAGGCGGCCGCCAGCATGAACGCGCCCCCGAACAGATACCATTGCGCCTCGAGCCAGGCGTTGGACGATATGTTGAACATTTTCCGGATAACGGCATTTCCGGCGCTGACGAGCACGGCGATCAGGATCAGCCAGCCAACGGCCTTCCCGATATTTGCCGTAATAGCGTCGATAAGCCGGCTGAAAACCAGCAGCGTCTTCATGAGAACTCCTCCCCGCATGGCGTGTTATTGCTATTGTGCCAAGCACCGCCAGAGTGCCGATTTCATGGTTCGTTTCAAGTCCGGGACCAGGTTTTCCCGGTCTGAGGCCCGGCATTAGACGAAAGGCGAATAGGATCTGGGCCATCGTGCACAAACGTTAGGCAGGCGCGGAGGAGGAGGCACTCTTGCCCCCGCGAAAGGTTCTGCTACAACAGCGCCAAATCATCATACAAATGAGGGTGGAGCCATGTCCCCGATCAATCTCGCAATCGTCGGCGTCGGCAAGATCGTGCGCGACCAGCATCTTCCGGCCGTCGCGAAGAACAGCGATTACAAGCTGATCGCCGCTGCAAGCCGCCACGGCACGGTCGATGGCATCGACAATTTCAAGTCGATCGACGAGATGCTGGCGGCGGTGCCGGCAATCGACGCCGTCTCGCTCTGCATGCCGCCGCAATATCGCTACGAGGCGGCGGAAAAGGCGCTGTCGGCGGGCAAACACGTCTTCCTCGAAAAGCCGCCGGGCGCGACGCTTTCCGAAGTCGCCGACCTTGAAGCGCTCGCCGCCGCCAAGGGTGTTTCGCTCTTCGCCAGCTGGCATTCGCGTTATGCGCCGGCCGTCGAAGCCGCAAAAAGCTTCCTTGCGGGCACGGCGATCCGCTCGATGCAGGTGATCTGGAAGGAAGACGTGCGCCACTGGCACCCCAACCAGGAGTGGATCTGGCAGGCCGGCGGCCTCGGCATCTTCGACCCGGGCATCAACGCGCTCTCCATCGTCACCCATATCCTGCCGCGCCCGGTCTTCATCACCGCCGCCACGCTGGAATTCCCGGAAAACCGCGACGCGCCGATCGCCGCCGCGATCACCTTCTCCGACGCCAGGGGCCTCGACCTCAAGGCCGACTTCGACTGGCGCCAGACCGGCAAGCAGAGCTGGGACATCATCGCCCGGACGGAGGCCGGCGAGATGGTGCTGTCCGAGGGCGGCGCCAAACTCTCCATCGACGGCAAGCTCGTGCACGAGGAGCCGGAGCAGGAATATCCGATGCTCTACAAGCGCTTCGCGGAAATCGTGAAGGCCGGCAAATCCGACGTCGACCTCGCGCCGCTGCGCCACGTCGCCGACGCCTTCATGCTGGGACGCCGCAAATTCGTCGAGGCGTTTCACGACTGAGATTTTCGGGAGACGATCCCTAAGCCTTCTTCTCCCAGCGGCCGTCGCTGTTCTGCTGCCAGTAGGTGAGCTGGTGGCCCTCGCCCTTCAGGCGCTTCCAGTGCTCGCGTGCGGTCTCGACTTCCGTCTGGTCGTAGCCGTCGAACATGAAGATGACGCGGTCGTAGGGGTCGAGCGGCGGCGGTTCGGCGCCGGCGACGAGGAAGCGCACGGTGGCGGCGTTGGCGTTGTCGGCCGTCGTCGTCAGCAGCACCGGCTGCTCGGCGGGGAACGCCTGCTCGTCGGTGCCGTGCGGCAGAAAACTGTCCTCGCGGAAGGTCCACAGATGCGTGTCGAGCGCATCGCGGCGCTCCGCGTCGCCGGCCTGCACGACGACGCGCCAGCCGCGTTCGAGGCTCTTGTCGAGGAGCGGCGGCAGCGCGTCCTCGAGCTTCGATTCGGTCAGGTGGTAGAAGAGGACCTCGCTCACCCTTCCCTCAGCTTTCGTAATTCGCGCGCACCAGCTCGTCGAGCAGGCGCACGCCGAAGCCGGAACCCCAGGACTGGTTGATCTCGTCCGTCGGCGAGCCCATGGCGGTGCCGGCGATATCGAGATGCGCCCAGGGCGTCTCCTTGACGAAGCGGTGCAGGAACTGCGCGGCGGTGATCGAGCCGGCATAACGCCCGCCGGTGTTCTTCATGTCGGCGAACTTGCTGTCGATCATCTTGTCGTATTCGCGCCCGAGCGGCAAGCGCCACAGGCGCTCGTTCGTCGAGAGGCCGGCGGCGGTGAGCCGCGCGGAAAGCGTGTCGTCGTTGGAGAACAGGCCGGCATGATGGCTGCCGAGCGCCACCATGACCGCGCCGGTCAGCGTCGCGAGGTTGATCATGAACTGCGGCTTGAAGGTTTCGTTGCAGTACCAGAGCGCATCGCACAGCACGAGGCGGCCTTCGGCATCGGTGTTGATGATCTCGATCGTCTGGCCGGACATGGACTTCACGATGTCGCCGGGGCGCTGGGCATTGCCATCAGGCATGTTTTCCACAAGGCCGAGGATGCCGACGACATTCGCCTTGGCCTTGCGCGCGGCGAGCGTGTGCATGAGGCCGATGACGGCGGCAGCCCCGCCCATGTCGCCCTTCATGTCCTCCATGCCGGCGGCCGGCTTGATGGAGATGCCGCCGGTATCGAAGACGACGCCCTTGCCGATGAAGGCGATCGGCCGGTCCTTCTCCTTGCCGCCCTTCCAATGCATGACCGCAAGGCGCGGCGGGCGCACGGAACCCTGCGCCACGCCGAGCAGCGCGCCCATGCCGAGCCGCTTCATCTCGCGCTCGGTGAGGATCTCCACGTCGACGCCCAGCTTTTCGAGCGCCTTGGCCTTTTCGGCGAATTCGACGGGGCCGAGCACATTGGCCGGCTCGTTGACGAGGTTGCGGGCGAGAATCACGCCGTCGGCAATCGCGTCGGACACGTCGTTGGCCTTCTTGGCGGCGCTGGCGGCGGCGGTGACGATCGTCACCTTGGCGGCCTTGCCGTTCCTGGCGTCGTCGTCCTCGCCCTTCTTCGTCTTGTAGATATCGAAACTGTAGGCGCCGAGCTGCATGCCGAGCGCGAAATCGGCGGCGTTCTTCGCCGTGACGGTGGCGCCCGGCGCATCGAGGTAGATCGTCGCCTTGTCGGCGCGGCCGATCTTGGCGGCGGCGGCACCGCCGGCCTTCAGCCAGTCGTGCGCGACGAGCTTCGCCACCTCGCCGAGGCCGAGAACCAGGATACGGTCGACGGGAGCACCGTGCGGCGCCAGCACGTCGAGGGTCTTCAGCGCCTTGCCGGTGAATTTCGCCACGCCCGCGGCGCGGGTGACGATGCCTTCCGGGTCGACCTCGCCGAGACCGGCCGCCGTCTGGTCGGCAATCTGCAGGAGGATCGCAAGACCGCCCGAGGCGCGTGCCGTCTTTGCGAAACCGATGTCGAATCTGGAAGCCATGACTTACTCCGAATCTGTGGCCGGCCGGCCTGTCGTCCGATAAGAGACGGCCGCCAATCTCATCAATTCCTTGTCGCTTTTGCGGCGCTTGGCAAGATGCGGCACCTTGTTTACAGATGGTTAGTCATGCTTGTTCGCCATAAATTTTCCTTGGCCGGAGAGACTCCCGGCTATGGCATCAGCCTGAAGAAAGCTTATATGCCCATGGCTGTTCCGAGGGGTGCCACCGCACGAAGCCGGAGCCGCCTGTCGGAAACGCGGACGAAACGATGAAATTGATCGAGCGCTATATCCTGCGGCGGGCGTCGCTGATGTTCGTCGCCACGCTCGTGCCCCTGCTCGGCATCGTCTGGGTCACGCAGGCGCTCGCCAGCATCAACCTCGTCACCGACAGCGGGCAGTCGATCTTCGCCTTCCTGCGGCTCGCAACACTTATTCTCCCCTCCGTCATCCCGATCATCCTGCCCTTCGCGCTCGTCATCGGCGTGTCGCAGACGCTGACGGTGATGAATGCCGATTCGGAGCTGACGGTGCTGAACGCCGCCGGCGCCTCGCGCATGACGATCATCCGCCCCGTCATGATCCTCGCCGTGGCGATGAGCTTCGTCTCGTTTGCCGTCGACAATTTCGTCGAACCCTATTCGCGCACCGCCGTGCGCAAGATGATCGCGACGGCGCATGCCGACATGCTGTCCTCCGTCGTGCAGGAAAACACCTTCCGCAAGATCACCGACGGCCTCTATGTGCAGGTTGCGCAGCGGCGCAACGGCGGCGTGCTGGAGGGCCTGTTCGTGGCCGATACGCGCGATCCGCGCTTCGAGCTCGTCTATTATGCCCGCGAGGGCGCAGTCGACGAGAACAGCTCGGCGCTGGTGATGAAGGACGGCGAGGTGCACCGCAAGCTGCCGGACGGCAACGTCTCGATCATCAAGTTCGATTCCTACGCCTTCGATCTCGCGGACCTGACGCAGAGCGTCGGCAAATCGAACATCCGCGCCAAGGATCGCGACCTCATCTATCTGTTCGATCCGGACCCGAACGATCCGCAATACCAGCGCAATCCGGGCGCGTTCACCGCCGAAATCCACCGCCGCTTCACGGAATGGCTGTTCCCGGCCGTCTTCGGCCTCATCGCGCTCGTCGTCAGCGGCGATGCGCGTTCGCATCGCGAAGCGCGCGTGCACCCGATGATCACGGCGCTGCTCACCGCCCTCTTCGTGCGCTGGGCGAGTTTCTATGCGTCCAACAATGCGGAAGATTCCGTCTATTTCATACCGATCATGTATCTCATACCCGGCATCACCGCGGCGCTGGCGATCCGCTATCTCGGACGCAACAAGAGCCTCGACATTCCCGTGACGCTCGGTGAACGGCTGAGCGACCTCGGCAATCGATGGCGGGCGGGCCCGGCCTCCACCGGCGGGAGCGGCCAGCCATGATCCGCACGCTCGGCTTCTATTTCTTCCGCCGCTACACGATCACCACCGTCTGGTTCCTGCTCGGCATCTTCTCGCTGATCTTCATCATCGATTTCAGCGAGATGTCGAACCGCGTCGGCGCCCTGCCCGGCTACACGCTGACCAGCGGCCTGCTTGTGACGGCGCTGCGCATCCCGACGATCCTCATGCAGACCGTGCCCTTCGTCGCGCTCTTCGCCGGCATGGCGTCGCTGATCTCGCTCAACCGGCGCTACGAACTGGTCGTTACCCGCGCGGCGGGCATTTCGGTCTGGCAGTTCCTGCGCCCCTTCGTCATCGGCTCCTTCCTGTTCGGGATCCTGGCCGTTCTCGCCATCAACCCGATCGCCGCCTGGAGCGGCAAGAAGGCGATAGAGCTTGAAGCGGGCTGGGGCGCCACCAATGCGTCGCGCACCGAAAACGCCGTGCCGTGGCTGCGCCAGATCCATGGCGACGACCAGGCGATCATCGGCGCCAAGGCCGTTCTCGACGAGGGCACGCGGCTGTTGAACGTCACCGTCATCCACTTCGATCCGGACGGCCGCATCGTGCTGCGCCAGGATGCCGATTCGGCAACCTTGGAAGATGGTTACTGGCTTCTTAAGAACGTGCACGAGACGCGCAACGGCGAGTTGCCGGTTCGTCTCGAGGAGGTACAACTTCGTACCAACCTGAAACGCGAATTCGTGCAAGAGAGCCTCGAAAAGCCTGAATCCATTCCGTTTTTGAGCCTCGGACGCAAGATCGAGGCGGCAAAGTCCTTCGGTTTCCCCACCGACGCGATGGAAACGCAGTTCCATTCCCTGCTCTCGCTGCCACTGCTCCTGGTTGCCATGACGCTGATCGCAGCCTGTGTATCATTGAAATTTAGCCGGTTTAATCAATCGCGTGCGGTGATTCTGGGTGGAATCCTTTCGGGCTTCATGCTTTATGTCGTCACCGTGCTTGTGAAAGCATTCGGAAGCAGCGGTGTTGTACCTCCGTTCGTTGCGGCCTGGCTCCCAGTGGTCGTCGCAATGTCCTTAGGGGCGACCATTCTTCTCCATCAGGAGGACGGCTAGTGGCGGCAGGCGACCGCAAAACGAACAGGTGGTTGAAAGCCGCCCTGCTTGCAGGTGCGGCCATGTGCGCCATCGTGCCCGCCTCCGCGCTCCCCGCCCGGGCGCAGGCACCCGACATCCAGTCGATGGAACCGAATATCCCGGACGACGCCAAGCTGCTTCTGGCGGCGAACGAGCTCGTCTATAACAATGACTCCGAAAAGGTGATCGCCCGCGGCGCGGTGCAGATCAACTATGGCGGCTACAAGCTCGTCGCCCGCCAGGTCGAATACGATCAGAAGACCGGGCGGCTGACGGCGCACGGCAATATCGAACTCATCGAGCCGACCGGCAACCGCATCTATGCGGACGAGATGGACCTGTCGGACGATTTCGCCAACGGCTTCGTCAATGCCCTGCGCATCGAGACCACCGACCTCACCAAGCTGGCGGCGACCAGCGGCGAGCGCGTCAACGGCGAGGAGATGATCCTCAACCACGCCGTCTATACCGCCTGCACGCCCTGCGCCACGGATCCGACGCACCGCTCGCTCTGGCAGATCAAGGCCGAGCGCGTCGTGCAGAACGGCCGCACCAAGACGATCCGTCTCGAGCGCGCGCGCTTCGAGATGTTCGGCCGGCCGATCGCCTATATTCCCGTGCTGGAAGTTCCGGATCATACGGTGAAGCGCAAGAGCGGCTTCCTGTTCCCGCAGTTCAGCTATGAGCAGAAGCTCGGCCTCGGCATCAAGACGCCCTATTATTTCGCCATCGCCCCGGACATGGACGCGACGATCTCGCCGAGTGTGCTGACCCGGCAGGGTTTCCTCGTCGAGACGGAGTTCCGCAAGCGCTTCCACAACGGCCAGGTCACGCTGCGCGCGGCCGGCATCGACCAGTGGAATCCGGGCGTGTTTTCCGCCGGCACGAGCGACCGGCGCGACGATTTCCGCGGCATGGTCGCCTCCGAGGGCCGCTTCAAGATCAATCCCCGCTGGGCTTTCGGCTGGGACGTCATGGTGCAGAGCGACAACAACTTTTCGCGCACCTATAATCTGGACGGTCTGAAAGACCGCATCCACACCAATCAGGTCTACCTGACCGGGCTTGGCCGCCGCAACGTCTTCGACATGCGTTCGTTCTATTTCGACGTGCAGGACGCAGACCCGCAGAACCGGCTGGAGCGCAAGCAGGCGATCGCCCAGACGCTCGACTACGAATATATCGCGCCGCAGCCGGTGTTGGGCGGCGAGCTCTCGATTACGACGAACATCACCAATATCGAGCGCGACCTCACCGACCGGTATAGCGTGCGCGGCAACGAGCGGTTCCGCGGGCTTGCCGGCGGCACGACGCGGCTGACCAGCGAACTCGAATGGAAGCGCCAGTTCGTCGTGCCGGGCGGCCTCGTGCTGACGCCGCTGCTGGCGGCACGCGGCGATGTGCACCGCCTCAACATGAACGACCCCGGCGTGGCGTATGCCGGCATCTACGAGAGCGACGACAGCGCGACCCGCTCGATGCTGACCGCCGGCCTCGAGGCGCGCTACCCCATTCTCGCGACGACCGACACCAGCACCCACCTCTTCGAACCGATCGCGCAGATCTATTTCCGCCCGGACGAGGATCACGCCGGCGGACTGCCGAACGAGGACGCCCAGAGCTTCGTGTTCGACGCGACCAACCTGTTCGAGCGCGACAAGTTCTCCGGCTACGACCGCATCGAGGGCGGCTCGCGCGCCAATATCGGCCTGCGTTACACCGGCACCTTCGACAACGGCGTGCGCCTGCGCTCGATCGTCGGCCAGTCCTTCCATCTCGGCGGCGTCAATTCCTTCGCGACGCCGGACCTCGTGAATGTCGGCGCGAATTCCGGCCTTGAACGGGATACGTCGGACTATGTCGGCATGGCCGGCTTCGACCTGCCGAACGGCCTTTCGTTCGCCCACAGCGCGCGGCTCGACAAGAACGACCTGTCGCTGCGCCGCTCGGACACGTCGGTGCGCTTCGACGGCGCACGCTTCGAGACCGAGGTCACCTATACGCGCATCGCCGCGCAGCCGCTTTACGGCCTGGCGGAGAATGCCAGCGAAATCCAGAGTGCCGCGGCCTTCAAGTTCGAGAATTACTGGTCGGTGTTCGGGTCGCTGACCTACGACATCAACCGCCAGAGCCTGTCGCGCAACGGCTTCGGCTTCTCCTACGACGATCGCGACACGGTCTTCTCGGTCGTCTACGAGCAGACGCGCGACAAATCCGGCACGACGGCGAACGACTGGTCGATCGGTGCGCGGCTGATGTTCCGCACGCTCGGCGACATCAATGTCGGCGATACGACGCTGTCCGGCTTCGAATAGGCCGCGCTGCCGCTCTTGTCATCGTTTGGCCGCATGTATTATGCACATCCGGGAGAACGCCCGCCGGTGAACGCCTTCCGCATGGGAGGCGCGCCCGCACGAATGGCACCGGTGGACGCGGCAATGGGTTTGGGAAAGGGACTGGCATGATGGGCAGACAATCTCTGGTGCGCTCCATGATGATGGGCGTGGCACTTGCCGCCGCCGTGACGATCGCGGCCCCCGTTGGCACGGTTCAGGCGGCAAGCTCCGTCGTGGCTGTCGTCAACAACATGCCGGTCACCTCCGGCGAGGTCGAACGCCGCGCCGCCTTCCTCAGGCTGCAGCGCGCCAAGGGCAATCTGCGCGCCATGGCCCGCGAGCAGATGATCGAGGATGCGCTGAAGCGGACGGAAATCCTGCGTGTGCGCAATTCCGTCAGCAGTTCCGATGTCGAAGCCGCCTATGCGCGTTTTGCCTCGTCCAACAAGATGACGACCAAGCAGCTGGGCGAAGTTCTTGACCGCGCCGGCGTCGGCGTCGAGCACTTCAAGCAGTATATCGCCGTGCAGATGAGCTGGCCGCGCGTGGTCAACGCCCGCTACAGCGGCACGGCCACCGGCAAGACGCTTGTCGAGCGCATGCAGGCAAACGGCGGCAAGAAGCCGGTGACGACGGAATATTTCCTCAAGCAGGTCATCTTCGTCGTGCCGGAAAAGCGCCGCAACGCCATTCTCGGCAAGCGCAAGGCGGAGGCGGAAGCCTCGCGCTCGAAATTCCCGGGCTGCGACCAGGCAAAGGTGTTTGCCGCGACGATGCGCGACGTCTCGATCCGCGATCTCGGCCGCGTGCTGGCGCCGGAAATGCCGGAGGACTGGAAGCCGCTGATCGAAAAGGCCGATGGCCAGACGACCGGCACGCGCGTCACCGAACGCGGCGTCGAATATCTTGCGATCTGCATGAAGCGTGAAGTCAACGACGACGTAGCTGCCGAAATGGTGTTCCGTGCCGAGGACCTCGCCAAGTCGAACGGCAACGAGAACGACGAAAACAGCAAGAAATACCTCGCCGAGCTGCGCAAGAAGGCGACGATCACCGAACGGTGATGCCTCAGCCGTAAGCTTCCGGCCGGTCCGCTCTCTCCAACCCGCTGACGGCAGGTCCCATGACGACGACGAACATTCCTCCGCTGGCGCTCACCATGGGCGACCCGGCGGGGATCGGGCCGGATATCACGCTCGCGCTGTGGTCGGCCCGCAAGACGCTTTCCCTGCCGCCTTTCCTGTTCATCGGCGATGCCGGCGTCTTGCGCGAGCGCGCAGCCCTGCTCGGCCTCGACGTCGCCATTGCACCCGCGGAACCGGAAACGGCGGCCGCCCTCTTCCCCGATGCCCTTCCGGTACTCGCCTGTGATTGCGCCACCGCCGTCGTGCCCGGCGCGCCCAGCTCGGAGAACGCCGCCGCCATCACCGGCGCGATCGAGACGGCGGTCGCCCTGACCTTTGCCGGGCGCACGTCCGCCGTCGTGACGAACCCGATCGCCAAGGCCGTGCTCTACGATGCCGGCTTCGGTTTCCCGGGCCATACCGAATTCCTCGCCGATCTTGCGGAAAAGGCGACCGGCAGGCCCGCGCTGCCCGTCATGCTGCTCGCCGGGCCGAAGCTGCGCAGCGTGCCCGTCACCATCCACATACCGCTGAAGGATGTTCCCGCCGCGCTGACGGAGGAGCTGATCGTCGAGACCGCCGTCATCACCGAACGGGACCTGCGCCAGCGTTTCGGCATTACGCGCCCGCGCCTTGCCATTGCCGGCCTCAACCCGCATGCGGGCGAAGGCGGGGCGCTCGGCCTGGAGGACGACGCGATCGTGCGCCCGGCCGTGGAGCGGTTGAAGGCCGCCGGCATCGACGCCGTCGGGCCGTTGCCCGCCGATACGATGTTCCACGATGCCGCGCGGGCCACCTATGACGTGGCCCTCTGCATGTATCACGACCAGGCGCTGATCCCCGCCAAGGCGCTCGGCTTCGACGATTCCGTCAATGCGACGCTCGGCCTGCCCTTCATCCGCACCTCGCCGGACCATGGCACCGCCTTCGCGATCGCCAGCAAGGGTGTCGCCAAGCCGGACAGCCTGCTGGCCGCTATCCGCCTCGCCTACGACCTCGCCTTGCACGAAAGGACCGCGTGATGGCGGCACTCGACGGACTGCCGCCGCTGCGCGACGTCATCCAGCGCCACGGGCTCGACGCCAAGAAGGCGCTCGGCCAGAATTTCCTGCTCGACCTCAACCTCACCCAGAAGATCGCCCGCACCGCCGGCCCCATCGAAGACCACACGGTCATCGAGGTCGGCCCGGGACCGGGCGGCCTGACGCGCGCCATCCTGGCACTCGGCGCCAGGCGGGTGATCGCCATCGAGCGCGACGCCCGTTGCCTGCCGGCGCTGGCGGAAGTGTCCGACCATTATCCGGGCCGGCTGACGGTCATCGAAGGCGATGCGCTGAAGACGGATTTCGAGGCGCTGGCGCCCGGCGAAAAGGTGCGCATCATCGCCAACCTGCCCTACAATGTCGGCACGCAGCTGCTCGTCAACTGGCTCTTGCCGAAGGCCTGGCCGCCGTTCTGGGATTCGCTGACGCTGATGTTCCAGCGCGAGGTGGGCCTGCGCATCGTGGCCGATGAAAACGACGACCATTACGGCCGGCTCGGCGTGCTCTGCGGCTGGCGCACCGACGCCCGCATGGCCTTCGACGTGCCACCCCAGGCCTTCTCGCCGCCGCCGAAGGTGACCTCCACCGTCGTGCACCTGGAGCCCATCGCCAACCCGTTGGCGTGCGACGTGGCCAAGCTGGAGCGCGTCACCCACGCCGCCTTCGGCCAACGCCGCAAGATGCTGCGCCAGAGCGTCAAGTCACTCGGCGGCGAGGCACTGCTGGCCCGCGCGGAGATCGATCCGCAGCGGCGGGCGGAGACGTTGAGCGTGGAAGAGTTCGTGCGGCTGGCGAACGCGCTCTGAGGTCGCATTCATAGCTACCCCCCTCTGCCCTGCCGGGCATCTCCCCCTCAAGGGGGGAGATCGGCAAGAGGCGAAAACCTTGCTCGACCAGCAACGCTGGAGATTGGCGAAGCGTTGCCCCATCCAATCTCCCCCCTTGAGGGGGAGATGCCCGGCAGGGCAGAGGGGGGTGTGGCTCCCCTAAGCACTATTACAGATCCGGCTTCTCCGTCACCAGCTTCGTCACGAATTCGAACAGCCCGTGCCGCCGGTCGCGTCTCAGGCGTTCGGCTTTCACGATGCTCTGCACCGCGTCGAAGGCGACGGAGAGGTCGTCGTTGAGGATGACATAGTCGTATTCCCGCCAATGCTCGATTTCCGCGCAGGAATTGGCAAGGCGCGTCTGGATGACCTCTTCGGTATCCTCGGCGCGGCGGTGCAGGCGCGATTGCAGTTCGGTCATCGAGGGCGGCAGGATGAAGATCGAGACGACGTCGGCCGGCATCTTTTCCTGAAGCTGCTGGGCGCCCTGCCAGTCGATGTCGAACAGCATGTCGCGACCGACGGACATTGCCTGTTCCACCGGCTCGCGCGGCGTGCCGTAGGAATTGCCGTGCACTTCGGCCCATTCGAGCAGCGAATCGCTGTCGCGCAGGCGCTCGAATTCCCGCTGGTTGATGAAATGATAGTGGCGGCCGGCGATCTCGCTGGCGCGGCGCTGGCGCGTCGTGACGCTGACCGAGAGGCTGAGGCCCGGATCGGCCTCCAGCAGGTTTCGCGCGATCGTCGACTTGCCGGCGCCGGATGGCGAGGAGATGACGAGCATGAGCCCGCGGCGTTCGATTTGGATATGTTTCGACGGCTCGGCCATGGCCTACTCCAGATTCTGGACCTGTTCCCTGAACTGATCGATGACGACCTTCAATTCGATACCTGCAGCCGTTACAGCAGCGGCGTTCGACTTGGAACAGATCGTATTCGATTCCCGGTTAAATTCCTGTGCGAGAAAATCGAGCTTGCGGCCGACCGGCCCGCCCTGCGCCAGAAGTTCGCGCGCCGCCGCGACATGCGCCTTCAGCCGGTCGATCTCCTCGCGCAGATCCGCCTTGGTGGTGATGAGGGCGGCCTCCTGGTGCAGCCGGTCGCGATCGAGCGCCGTCGTGCCCTGCATGAGGAGTGCCACCTGTGCCGAAAGCCGCTCGGCAATCGCCGCGACGCTGCGCGAGGGGTCAGCCTCGACCACGTCAGTCAGCGTCTCGATGCGGGCGACCTGGCCGAGCAGCACGCCGGCAAGCGCCGTACCCTCCTTGGCGCGCATTTCGGCAAGACAGCGGATCGCCTCGGCAAAGCCCGCGCGGATATCGCCGTCGCGCGCCGCGCGCTCCGTTTCGCTCTCCTCGGCCTCGCGGAAATCGACGATGCCGCGCACCGACAGCAGCGTGTCGAGCTTGAGCGGGGCGGGATCGACCATGCCGGCAAGCTGGTCGCGCAGCGCCAGCACGGCTGCGAGCGCGCCCTGGTTCACCACCGCCTCGATTTGCGCCTCGCTGACGCTCACCGCAAGCCCGATCTGGAGATTGCCGCGCGAAAACGCCTCGCCCGCCAGGCGGCGCACATCGGCCTCGATGGCCTCGAAACCGGGCGGCAGGCGGAGCCGGAGGTCGAGGCCCTTGCCGTTGACCGAGCGCAGCTCCCACGCCCAGCGGGTGCGCCCGCTGGTTCCCTCGACCCGCGCAAAGCCGGTCATCGATTGCAATGTCATGTCGTTCTCCCCTCGCGCCCGCCGGGGCTCGTCAACAGCGGCACCCGAACCGCACGAGGCGGCTCGCACGGAATCACGCGCTCAAAATGGAACAGTTTGCCGGGGTTGGAAACGGCGAAGCCGGCGGATCGCGCGGCGATCCACATCAAAGGCATCGCCCGGTCGCCCACCGGCCCCTTCTACTGGGAGCCGGCCGCTTCCGCCTCTTTCGCAGCCTCTGCCGCCTTCTCCGCCTCCAGCTTTCGCCAGCGGCGGACGTTCTGGTTGTGCTCGTCCAGCGTTTCGGCAAAGACGTGGCCGCCGGTGCCGTCGGCAACGAAATAGAGGTCCGGGGTGCGCGACGGGTTCGCCACGGCTTCGAGCGCCGCGCGGCCGGGATTGGCGATCGGCGTCGGCGGCAGGCCCTTGATGATATAGGTGTTGAACGGCGTCTGCTTTTGAATGTCCGACTGGAAGATCGGGCGATCGGCCGGCTTACCCTCGCCGCCGAAGATGCCGTAGATGATCGTCGGGTCGGACTGCAGGCGCATGCCCTTCTCCAGCCGGTTCAGGAAGACCGAGGCGACGCGCGGCCGCTCGTCGGCCCTGCCCGTCTCCTTCTCGACGATCGAGGCCAGCGTGACGAATTCCTCGCGGGTGGCGACCGGCAGGTCGTCGTCACGGCGCTCCCAGATCTGGTCGATCAACGCCTTCTGCGCGTCCTGCATCTGGTGCAGGATGTCGGCGCGCTTGGTGCCGCGCGAGAACTTGTAGGTGTCCGGCATCAGCGAGCCTTCGACCGGAAGTTCGGCCGGCAGGTCGCCTTCGAGCACGGGATCGTCGCTCAGGCGCTTGAACACCTGCTTGACCGTCAGGCCCTCCGGCACGGAGACCGAATAGAGGATCGACTTGCCGGATTTCAGGAGTTCGACGATCTCGCGCATCGTGGCGCCGGCCTTGATCTCGTATTCGCCCGCCTTCAGCGTGTCGCCGTCGAGATAGACGCGCGACAGCACGCGGAAGACGCGGCTGTCGCTGATGACATTGTTGCGTTCGAGGTTGGCCGCGATCTCGTTCGTGCCGGCGCCGGCGCGCACGATGAAGTTGGTGTTGGCGGTGAGCGGGCCCGGTTCCTCGTAGCTCTTCACGCCGTAATAGAACACGCCGATGCCGATGATCGACGCGAAGACGACCACGGTCATGACGAAATTCAGGAAGATGACGATCTGGCTGCGCGCCTTGCGCGAGCGCTTGCGGCTCGGCGGCTGCGGCACCTGTTCCGGCCGAAGGGCCTCGCTGGCGGACTTGGGGATGATGCGCGGCTGGCCGGATGCCTCGCCGCGGCCAAACTGCGTCTCGCCGGAATCGTTCGTGTCGCTCACGGACTGTCCTCATGTTCGGGCATTGCTCGATGTCTTGAACAGAGCAATACGGCAAAAGCAGGATCGACCCCGCTCTTCGCATTCGGGTGTGTGGCGTGCCGGGTTTTTATCCCCGGAATCAGGCGTATCGCTTCAAAACGATGGACGCATTCGTTCCGCCGAAGCCGAACGAATTGGACAGCGCCACGTTGATTTCGCGCTTGCGCGCCTTGTGCGGCACCAGGTCGATCGCCGTCTCGACGTCGGGATTGTCGAGGTTCAGCGTCGGCGGCGCGATGTTGTCGCGGATCGCCAGCGCCGCGAAGATCGCCTCGACCGCACCGGCGGCACCGAGCAGATGCCCGATCGCCGACTTGGTGGACGACATGGAGACGCGGGGGGCAGAATCGCCGACCAGGCGCTCGACGGCACCCAGCTCGATCGTGTCGGCCATGGTGGAGGTGCCGTGCGCGTTGATATAGTCGAGTTCGCTTGCCGGAATGCCGGCGCGCTTCAGCGCCATCTGCATGCAGCGATAGGCGCCGTCGCCGTCTTCGGCAGGCGCCGTGATGTGGAAGGCGTCGCCGGACAGGCCGTAGCCGACGACTTCCGCATAGATCTTCGCGCCGCGCGCCTTGGCGTGTTCCAGCTCTTCCAGGATGACGACGCCGGCGCCCTCGCCCATGACGAAACCGTCGCGGTCGCGGTCATAGGGACGGGAGGCGGCGGTCGGGTCGTCGTTGCGGTCGGTGGACAGCGCCTTGCAGGCGGCGAAGCCGGCGAGCGCGATGCGGCAGATCGGCGATTCGGCGCCGCCCGCCACCATGACGTCGGCGTCGCCGAGCGCGATCAGGCGGCTGGCATCGCCGATGGCGTGCGCGCCGGTGGAACAGGCCGTGACGACGGAATGATTGGGGCCGCGCAGCTTGTGCTTGATCGAGACCTGGCCGGAGGCGAGGTTGATCAGGCGGCCGGGAATGAAGAAGGGCGAGACGCGGCGCGGACCCTTGTCGCGCAGCGTATAGCCGGCCTCGACGATACCTTCGAGGCCGCCGATGCCGGAGCCGATGAGCACGCCGGTGGCAATCTGGTCTTCGTTGGTCTTGGGATGCCAGCCGGCGTCGGCAAGCGCCATGTCGGCGGCGGCGACGGCGTAGACGATGAAGGGATCGACCTTGCGGCGTTCCTTCAGCTCCATCCACTGGTCGGGATTGTAGGTGCCATCGGTGCCATCGCCGAGCGGGATGGAACAGGCAATCTTTGCGGGAAGGTCCTCGACCTCGAAAGTGGTGACCCTGGCTGCGCCGCTGCGGCCTTCGAGAAGCCTGGTCCAGCTGATTTCAGTACCACAGCCGAGCGGGGATACCATGCCGGTCCCCGTGATAACGACACGCCTCATCGTTCGTGATCCACCCTACCTGCTTTTATCTTTATCGCCTCGACGAGGAGGTGCGGCCGCCCGTAGGAGACCGGGACGGGCCGCACAAAGCGGCCCGCCGGACGTCAGATCAGGCCTGGGCCTTCTCGATGAACTTGACCGCGTCGCCGACCGTCAGGATCGAGTCAGCAGCATCGTCCGGGATCTCGACGCCGAATTCTTCTTCGAACGCCATGACCAGTTCGACGGTGTCGAGCGAGTCCGCGCCAAGATCATCGATGAAGCTTGCGCCTTCGCTGACCTTTTCGGCGTCAACACCCAGATGATCAATGACAATTTTCTTTACGCGTTCTGCTACGTCGCTCATGTCGGATTCCTCGACCTTTGTTTTTGATCGGCGCCTGTCACGGCACCGGACACTCAACACGCCCGATGTGCCTCAAGAACACATCCGGCAATCCCTTCAACCGGAAATGCGGCATTGGCGATACTGTTTCGTACCGCCTGAACGCGCAGGCATTTCACGGTCGACTGCTGACAGTCATGGCCCGATTAACACGGTTTATGTCTGTCGCAAAGTGCGAAAATGGCGGGGGCTCCGGCGGTCAACATGCAATTTCAGCTGGTTGACCGGGCGCTTTGCCCCTCGTCAGATCATCGCCATGCCACCGTTCACATGCAGCGTCTGGCCCGTCATGTAGGACGCTTCCGACGAGGCGAGGAAGGCGACGGCAGACGCCACTTCCGCCCCGGTGCCCATGCGCTTCATCGGAATGGCGCCCATGATGGCGTCCTTCTGCTTGTCGTTCAGCTTGCCGGTCATCGCACTTTCGATGAAGCCGGGGGCGACGCAGTTGACCGTCACGTTGCGGGTGGCGATCTCGGCGGCAAGCGACTTGGTGAAGCCGATCATGCCGGCCTTGGCGGCGCAATAGTTCGCCTGGCCCGGATTGCCGGTGACGCCGACGACGGAGGTGATGTTGATGATGCGGCCATAACGGCGGCGCATCATCGGGTGGGTGAGCTCGCGTGTAAGGCGGAAGACCGCCGTCAGGTTCACTTCGAGAACCGCATCCCAGTCGTCGTCGCTCATGCGCACGAACAGGCCGTCCTTGGTGATGCCGGCATTGTTGACGAGGATATCGACCCCGCCGAGATCGGCCTCCGCCTTCTCGCCGAGCGCCTTCACCTCGGCGCGGTCGGAGAGGTTCGCCGGGAAGATATGCACGCGTTCGCCAAGCTCGTTGGCGAGCGTTTCCAGCTTTTCGACGCGCGTGCCGTGCAGGCCGACAATGGCGCCCTGGGCATGGAGGATGCGGGCGATCTCTTCGCCGATGCCGCCGGACGCGCCGGTAACGAGGGCCTTTCGGCCGGTAATGTCAAGCATGGGGTTGGTGTCCTTTTGTTGGCGCGAATGGAGGCAGGAGTTAGCCAGTAGGCAATAGGCAGCAGATTTTCTTCCCCAATGCCTAACGCCTACTGCCTACTTCCTCATCCTATGAGCGCGGCAAGCGCACTGTCGATATCGGCCGGCGTGTTGATGGCGATGCCGGTGACGGACTTGTCGATGCGGCGTGCAAGGCCGGTCAGGACCTTGCCGGAGCCCACTTCATAAAGCGTGGTGACGTCGTTCCTGGCGAACCATTCGACCGTCTCGCGCCAGCGCACCTGGCCGGTGACCTGCTCGACGAGCAGGCGGACGATTTCCTGGGGATCGCTGACCGGGGCAGCACGCACATTGGCGACGACGGGCACGACCGGGGCCTTTGCCGCGACGTTTGCCAGCGCCTCGCGCATGGCGTCGGCTGCCGGCGCCATCAGGGCGGAATGGAAGGGGGCGGAGACGGTGAGCATCAGCGCGCGCTTGGCGCCCTTCTCCGTCGCGAGCCGGGCCGCCACTTCGACGGCGGGCTTGGAGCCGGAGATGACGAGCTGGCCGCCGCCATTGTCATTGGCGATCTGGCAGCTACCGCCCTTGGAGGCTTCCCGGCAGACGGCTTCGACATCCGCCTGCTCCAGGCCGATGATCGCCGCCATGGCGCCCTCGCCCACCGGCACGGCCGACTGCATGGCATTGCCGCGGATGCGCAGCAGCCGCGCGGTATCGGCCAGCGAGAAGGTGCCGGCGGCACAGAGCGCGGAATATTCGCCGAGCGAATGGCCGGCGACATAGGAGACCTGATCCTTCAGCGACAGGCCGCGCGCTTCGAGCACGCGCATGACGGCGATGGAGACGGCCATCAGCGCCGGCTGGGCGTTCGCCGTCAGCGTCAGCGTCTCTTCCGGTCCCTCGAACAGGATGGCGGAAAGGTTCTGGCCGAGGGCCTCGTCGACTTCCGCGAAAACGGCGCGCGCTTCCGGGAAGGTTTCGGCGAGATCCTTGCCCATGCCGACGGCCTGGCTGCCCTGGCCGGGGAAGGTGAATGCTACGCTCATAGGGGGTCTCCCGTCTTATGTTTTCTTTTCCATTCACATTCCGGCGGCCCAAGTCAAGGCGTCGGGCCGATCCAGCACCCCGCGCGGCCGGCATTTCCAAGGGCTTCGCACAGACTTCCGGCTTGCACTTTGCGGCGACCGGCCTACATTCGCGCCGTTCCCACAACAGGATTTCCCCTCCCATGAAATATAATCCGCTCGGCAGGACCGGCATCAGCGTGTCGGAAATCTGCCTTGGCACGATGACCTGGGGTTCGCAGAACAGCGAGCAGGACGCGCACGACCAGCTCGACTACGCCTTCTCCCAGGGCGTCAACTTTATCGACACTGCCGAACTCTACCCGACCACGCCGCTCTCCCCCGAAACCTACGGCGATACCGAGCGCTTCATCGGCTCCTGGATGAAGGCGCGCCGCAACCGCGACAAGGTGGTGCTCGCCTCCAAGGTCGCCGGCCCCGGCCGCCCCTATATCCGCGGCGGCGTCCCGATGAGCCGCGCCGGCATCCTGGAGGCAATCGACAACAGCCTCTCCCGCCTCGGCACCGATTATCTCGACCTCTACCAGCTGCACTGGCCGAACCGCGGCCATTATCACTTCCGCAATGCCTGGAGCTACGACCCGTCCAAGCAGGACCGCGAGAAGGTAGCGGCCGAGCTTCTGGAAATCCACGAGACCATCGGCGATATCGTCAAGGCCGGCAAGGTGCGCGCCTTCGGCCTTTCCAACGATACGGCCTGGGGCACGATGCAGTTGCTGAAGCTTTCCGAAGAGAAAGGCCTGCCGCGCGTCGCCTCGATCCAGAACGAGTACAACCTGCTCTACCGGGCCTACGATCTCGACCTTGCCGAAGTGTCGCACCACGAGGATATCGGCCTGCTCGCCTATTCGCCGCTCGCCGCCGGGCTCCTGACCGGCAAATATCTCGACGGTGCCCGTCCGGAAGGCTCGCGCCTGTTGACGAACGGCGATCTCGGCGGCCGCTACCAGCCGCATCAGGAGCCGGCGGTGCGTGCCTATGTGGCGCTGGCGAAGGAACATGGGCTCGATCCCGCCCAGATGGCGCTGGCCTTCTGCCTGACGCGGCCCTTCATGGCCTCCGTCATCATCGGGGCGACGACGATGGAACAGCTGAAGACGGATATCGCGGCGAAGGACCTGGAGCTCTCGCCCGACGTGCTGAACGGCATTCGCCGCATCCACCGGCTCTATCCGGCGCCGATGTAAAAGACAGGCCGGGCGGCCTCGTGCCGCCCGGTGGTCGGGCTTCGGTTCTCGCGGCAAGGCGGTCGATGCCGGAAATCGCAACCGCACTGCCACGTGACGAACGAGAACAGACGCCCTCGCACGCGCCTCTACGCTGAAGGGCGTCGATATGCGGTGACAATCCGGTCACCTATTCCAATTCAAAAGCAAGGTTCGCACTCGACATATCTACCGTATCGAGGGTGGTCTAAAAGCGTCAATGCACCGTAGGCGCCTCCGATCCATATCAGTGGCACCGCTAAGCACAGCACCGAAAAACCGACAAAAGGCGTGTCCGGTAATGAGGCTTGCCCTGACTGCGGATGAGAAATACGAAGGCTGCGAGCACGATCAGCAGCGCCACAGCAGGCAGCCAGAAAACAACGGCGTACATCTCGATGACAATAGCGGTTGGTGTGCCTTCGCGAAAATTCACTACACACTACTCCAGGGACTCGAAGGACGGCCGCAATGCACCGATTGTGGTCAGTGCCTGTTGTCAGTTCGCCGCCTTGACCGTGTGAAAAAAAGACGCCCAAGAACCCAGCTGATCTGTGTCCACTTCATCGCCGCAACGATGAAAGCGATAACAGCAACGTAAAAAATAACCGGGCTGTCGATGGCTCTCACCAGAGGCCCCCGCTTGCCGGGAATTTCTCCCACGAAAAGGCATGTGACTGCTAGGCCCAAGAGCACTGGGCCCGACATACTCACCCCTATTAAGAGGCACCACGTCTGTAGCTTGTCCTTCATACGGATCCCCCTGCAAACAGACCTTAACCGAGCGGAGGAACCGATAGCTAAACCTTGACGGTAAAATTCTAGCGATCAAGAGAGGCCCTCAACGGGCCGACAGCGAACTCCTGCGAACCAGAAAGCCCCCGCCAACAGGAAAATCTGTCCAAGCCATCTCGAAAAGACTTCAAGGGATGCACCGGTCGCATCGGAATAAAAAGAAACCCGCCGTTTCCGGCGGGTTTCTTCGTTCGCGCGCTTATCGGGTGACGTTACGGGGTGGTCGTTGTTGCGCCGCCGCCTTCAGCCGGCTGGCCGCCGCTCGGCTGGGTTTCCAGCGTCTGGGTGCCGCCGGTCTGGCCTTCGGTGGTCGTGCCGCCGGCCGGCGCCGTATCGGTCGTGCCGATACCCGAGGTATTGGCATTCGGATCGACGCCGTCACCCGGCGTTCCGCTGCCGACGAAATAGAAGATGCCCACGGCGACGAGGACAGCCAGGATCACGGCGACGGCCCAGCCGCCGGTGCCGCTGCCGCGGCTCGTCTGGTTGACGACGGTCGGGCCGCGGTCATCCACCGGACGCGTCAAGCGATCCTCCGGGGGACGATTGACAAGGTTCGGGTCTTGCATGTCGGTCACTCCATCTGGTTGGATCGGAAGGAAGAATGCGGCATTCGCGATTTGGTTCCCGCCCCTGTTGCAAAACGGCGCAAGGCTTTTGCCCGCCAGCCCTTGCGTTGCGCGCAAAAATCCGTATAAGCGCGCTGTTCAACACACCCGGTCAATCGGCTGGTGGCTGAACGGAGGGCCGGCGATCACACAGAACGCCGTTTGGAGCCAAGGGCTCCAGCCTCCCGTGTCTCCGCTCTCGACCGTCTGGATTAACGCTTTTCTTGCCCCGGGCCTCTGGCCCCATAAGAACTGTCGTTGAGGCTTGGCGCCGGTTTCGGGTGTAAACGCAAGAAAGGCAAAGCCACATGGCTCTCTACGAACATGTATTCCTGGCCCGCCAGGACGTGTCCGCCCAGCAGGTCGACGGTCTCGTCGAACAGTACAAGGGTGTGATCGAAGCACACGGCGGCAAGGTCGGCCGTATCGAAAACTGGGGCCTCAAGTCCCTGACCTACCGCATCAAGAAGAACCGCAAGGCACACTACGCCCTGATGGACATCGATGCCCCGGCTGCCGCGATCCACGAAATGGAACGCCAGATGCGCATCAACGAAGACGTTCTTCGTTACATGACCATCGCCGTGGAAGCCCACGAAGAAGGCCCGTCGGCCATGATGCAGAAGCGCGACCGCGACGACCGTCCGCGCCGTGATGGCGACGACCGTGGCCCGCGCCGCGACTTCGGCGACCGTCCGCCGCGCCGTGACTTCGGCGATCGTCCGGACCGTGGTGGCGAACGCCGCCCGCGCGAAGACCGCGCGTAATCGAAGCTGAAGGAGAATTAAGACAATGGCTGATACTTCCTCCGCTCCGGCACGCCGTCCGTTCCACCGCCGCCGCAAGACCTGCCCCTTCTCGGGCGCCAACGCTCCGAAGATCGACTACAAGGACGTCCGTCTTCTGTCGCGTTACATCTCCGAGCGCGGCAAGATCGTTCCGTCCCGTATCACGGCCGTTTCCCAGAAGAAGCAGCGCGAACTCGCCCAGGCGATCAAGCGCGCCCGCTTCCTCGGCCTGCTGCCCTACGTCGTCGCGTAATGATCTGACTCTGCGGCCTGACTCGACGTCGGGTCGGGACACATGACTCCGGGGAAGACGGTTTGCGCCGCCTTCCCCATTCCCTTCCGCGTTGGGCGCGGATCGGAGCCGCCGGCTTTTTCAAAGCCAAAACCCCCATGTTGGGGAGACGGTCCTGAATCAGTTTGTCAGGAAACTCCTCTAACTGTCTGACCAGACAGGACAGCGAACCGTGAAGACCCTGACGCCGACATCGATTGCGACCGGCCTGATTGCCGGTGTGACCGCCGCTCTGCTTTCGCTGAGCGCGAATGCGCAGTCGACATTTGCGATCGTGCTCTACGCCGCGTCCGCGCTGCCTATTCTCATTGCCGGCCTCGGCTGGGGCAATGCCAGCGCCTTCATCGCGGTCGTCGCCGGCGGCGCCATCGCCTCCGCAATGGTTTCCTCCTATTTCGCGCTTCTGATCGTCATCATCACGCTGATCCCGGCCGGCTGGCTCTCCAATCTTGCGAACCTCGCCCGCCCGGCCTCCGAACTCGGCGGTCCGGACAACGCGCTCGCCTGGTATCCGCTGTCCAACATCCTCGTGCACCTCGCCTTGATGGTGACGCTCGGCATGATCGCCGTCGGCGCGATCGTCGGCTACGACAGCGCCATGGCGAGCCAGCTCGTCGACATCGTCATCCAGACGCTGAAGGCGCAGGAGCCGCTCTACAATCCGGATGCGGCGGCGATTGCCCAGCTGAAGACCGTCTTCGCGCTGGCCCTGCCGCTGGTGCAGGGCGCGCTCTGGGTCTTCCTGCTGTTTGCGGCCTATTATGTCGCGAGCTTCATCGTGCGTGTTTCCGGCAAGGGTCTTCGCCCGCGCGAAGACATGCCCTCGACGCTGCGCATGCACCGCAATGCGATCTTCTTCTTCCTCGCCGGCCTCCTCGCTGCCTTCCTCGGCGGCGTACCGGCGATCATCGGCGCGCTCGTCTGCGGCACCTTCGGGGCCGGATTCGTGCTCGCCGGCTTCGCGAGCCTGCATTTCAGGACGCGCGGCAAGTCCTGGCGGCTTCCCGTCCTGTGGCTCGTCTATCTCTCGGTATTGCTCTTCACGATACCGGTCTTCGTCATCCTCATTCTGGGCCTGATGGACACGCGGCGCACCATAGCGCTGACGCCCACCGGCCCGGCGGAAAACAAAAACCAGAACACCTGAACGTCACGAAAGGAACTCTGAAATGGACGTCATTCTCCTCGAACGCATCGCCAAGCTCGGCCAGATGGGCGAAACCGTAAAGGTTCGCGACGGCTTTGCCCGTAACTACCTGCTGCCGCTCGGCAAGGCGCTGCGCGCCAACGAAGCCAACAAGAAGCGCTTCGAATCCGAGCGCTCGACGCTCGAAGCCCGCAACCTTGAGCGCAAGTCGGAAGCCCAGTCGGTTGCCGAAAAGCTCGACGGCAAGTCCTTCGTCGTCGTACGCTCCGCCGGCGAAACCGGCCAGATGTACGGCTCGGTCGCTGCCCGCGACATCGTTGAAGTGCTCGCTGCCGAAGGCTTCAACATCGGCCGCAACCAGGTCGAGCTCAACACCCCGATCAAGGCGATCGGCCTGCACAAGGTCGTCCTGCACCTTCATGCCGAAGTCGAAATCACCATCGAGCTGAACGTCGCCCGTTCCGCCGAAGAAGCCGAACGCCAGCTGAAGGGCGAAAGCCTGACCTCGGCCGACGCCATCTACGGCGTTGACGAAGACGCCCTGAAGCCGGAAGATTTCTTCGATCCGGAAGCCGACGGCGAAGACGAAGACGCTTGATCGTCACGCATTTTCCAGGACGGGCCGGCTTTGCCGGCCCGTTTTCGTTTCAAGGGCCAAAAAGCACGACTTGAAATCCGGCCCCCGGCATCAATATCTATACTTCGTTAGACTGGATTGGCGGTCGGGCCGCTTCCCAGGCCGGTTTCCGACCAAGACCCGTCCCGCCACGTTTTTAAAGCGCGACGGAGTTTAGCGAATGAAATTCATTGTACAAGCTCTGGTTTCCCGTCTCGTCGAGACCGGAAACCTGACGATCACTTACCCGGACGGAACCCGCCAGGCCTTCGGCGACGGCACGGGCAACCCCATCCACATGCGCCTCAATACCAGAAAGGCCGTGTGGGGCATCGCCCTCGACCCCGCCTATTATCTCGGCCATCACTACGGCACGGGCGATATCGACATTATCGAAGGCGACATATACGGCCTGCTCAAGGCCGTCTTCACCGGCAATCCCGACTTCAAATATTACGACACATTCTGGAGCCGCGTGCTCGAGCGGGGACGCTACCTGCTGCGCTGGGCACGCGAGAAGAACAGTATCGTGCGCTCCCGCCGCAACGTCCAGCACCACTACGACCTGACAGGTGCGCTCTACGACCTGTTCCTCGACCAGGACCGGCAATATTCCTGCGCCTATTTCGAACGGCCGGACCAGACGCTGGACGAGGCGCAGCTCGCCAAGAAGCGGCATATCGCGGCCAAGCTCAACATCAACCGACCCGGCCAGAGCGTGCTCGACATCGGCAGCGGCTGGGGCGGCATGGCGCTCTATCTCGCCCGCCAGCTCGGCGCCAAGGTGACCGGCGTGACGCTCTCCGACGAGCAACACGCGCTCTCCGTGAAGCGGGCAAACGAGGCCGGGCTTGCAGGCGACATAGAATTCCTGCTGCAGGACTACCGCAACACGGAAGGCCCCTTCGACCGCGTCGTCTCCGTCGGCATGTTCGAACATGTCGGCCGGCCGAACTACCTGACCTTCTTCAAGAAGAGCGCCGCACTCCTGAAACGCGACGGCGTCATGCTGCTGCATACGATCGGCCGCACGGACCGGCCCTCCGCCAACAACCCGTTCATCGAGAAATACATCTTCCCCGGCGGCTATATCCCTGCCCTCTCGGAGGTGACGCAGGCTGTGGAAAAGAGCGGGCTCGCGGTGACGGACATCGAGATCCTGCGGCTGCACTATGCCGAAACGCTGCGCCACTGGCGGGAGCGCTTCATGGCGCGGCGCGACGAGGCCAAGGCGCTCTATGACGAAAAATTCTGCCGGATCTGGGAATTCTATCTGGCAGCCTCCGAGAGCGCCTTCCGCTGGCAGAACCTCGTCGTCTTCCAGCTCCAGCTGGCGCATGACCAGCAGGCCGTGCCGCTGACGCGCGAATATATCGGGCGCGGCGAGGATTGTCTCAAGGCGCACGAGGGCAATCCGAAGGGCGACCGGCGCGGCGCGCGGCAGTTCCCGCAGGAGGCTTCGCTCTGAGATTCGGCATATGAGTCAACCGAAAGCCAGCAGGCGCGGCGCAATCCGGGCTTGCTGTGTCCCGGCTGCCTGTGGAAAAGTCTAACAACGGGCTTAAACGGTCAGAGCCTGCGGAAGCGCTTGACCCCTTCCGGCAAAGCGAAGACACCAGCGGGCTTCGGAAACAGGGACGGGGAGATTCGGGACGATGAACGATTCCGTGCGCAAACTCAGCCAGGCAGGCCGCGACACTGCGGAGCTGCATCACCGCGAGTCGCCGAACAACATCGAGGCCGAACAGGCGCTGCTCGGCGCCATTATCCTCAACAACGACGCCTATTACCGCGTTTCGGATTTTTTGAAGCCCGTGCATTTCCACGAGCCGCTGCACCGCAAGATCTACGAGGTTGCCGGCGACATGATCCGCATGGGCAAGATCGCCACGACGATCACGCTCAAGACGCACCTGCCGACGGACGTGAAGGTCGGCGAGCATACGGTCTCGCAATACCTTGCCGCTCTCGTGGGGGGCGCGGTGACGATCATCAACGCGGAGGACTACGGCCGCGCGATCTATGACCTGGCGCTGCGCCGCTCGCTGATCAATATCGGCGAGGACATGGTCAACATCGCCTATGACGCGCCGCTCGACATGCCGCCGCAGACCCAGATCGAGGATGCCGAACGGCGCCTGTTCGAGCTCGCCGAGACCGGCCGCTACGATGGCGGCTTCCAGTCGTTCAACGACGCGGTCGCGCTGGCGATCGACATGGCGGGCGCCGCCTTCGAGCGCGACGGCTCGCTTTCGGGCATCTCCACCGGCATCCACTCGCTCGACGCCCGCATGGGCGGTCTCCAGCGCTCCGACCTGATCGTGCTTGCCGGACGTCCCGGCATGGGCAAGACCTCGCTTGCCACCAACATCGCCTACAACATCGCCGCCACCTACGAGCCGGAAGTGCAGGCGGACGGGTCGTTCAAGCCGAAGAACGGCGGCGTCGTCGGCTTCTACTCGCTCGAAATGTCCTCCGAACAGCTCGCCACCCGTATCATTTCCGAGCAGACGGAAGTTTCCTCGTCGAAAATCCGCCGCGGCGACATTTCCGAGGCCGACTTCGAAAAGCTTGTCGCCTGCAGCCAGATGATGCAGAAGGTGCCGCTCTATATCGACCAGACCGGTGGTATCTCGATCGCCCAGCTGTCCGCCCGTGCACGCCGCCTGAAGCGCCAGCGCGGCCTCGATTGCCTGGTGGTGGACTATATCCAGCTGATGACGGGCTCCGGCAAATCGAGCGACAACCGCGTGCAGGAAATCACCCAGATCACCACGGGCCTGAAGGCGCTCGGCAAGGAGCTGAACGTGCCGATCATCGCGCTCTCCCAGCTCTCCCGCCAGGTGGAAAGCCGCGAGGACAAGCGCCCGCAGCTCTCCGACCTTCGCGAATCGGGCTCGATCGAACAGGACGCCGACGTGGTGCTCTTCGTGTTCCGCGAGGAATATTACGTGAAGAACCTCGAGCCGCGCGACGAGTTCGACCCGAAATACGAAGAGTGGAAGATGAAGTTCGAGGCCGTGAAGGGCACCGCCGACGTCATCATCGCCAAGCAGCGTCACGGACCGACCGGCACGGTGAAACTCGCCTTCCAGTCGGAATACACCCGCTTCACCGACCTCGCCGACCCGTCCTTCACCCAATACGAGCACTGAGGCGGGCCGCTCTAAAATTCGGCACACCTCCTCCTCCGTCATCCTCGGGCCTGACCCGAGGATCCAGGCCGCGGGTGTGGCGTGGATCCTCGGGTCAAGCCCGAGGATGACGAAAAGAAAGGTTGTGCGGATAATCTACGTGCCGCTTCCGGGCGTCACTTCTTGCCGAAAGCCGGCGCCTTGCAGAAATCCGCGACGATGGCGAGCGCGCGTTTGGCGCGCGCTTTCTGCTCCTCGTCCATCATCGGCAGGTCGAGTCTGTCGGCGCACATCTCGTCCGGGGCGCCGCTCTCGCCGGAGAGCGACATGCGGCTGGTGCAGAACAGGCCCTTGCCCGTCAGGACGACCTGCTGCGCTTCCGGCGCATCGAAGGCGACGGCCTTGCCCTCCGCGATCATGTCGTCGACCGAGGCATAGGCCGTGACGGCGGTGACGCGGCTGAGGTCGACGAGGCCGAGCGTCAGGCTCGCCCATTGATCGGGAAATTGCAGGGCGGATATGGTGCGCGCGCGGCAGGGCGCACCGGAGACTTCGAGCCGCGTCACCAGCCGCGGCGCATTCGGGTTGTCGATGATCGAATAATAGATGTCCGCGCTCTCGTCACGCTCCGGCGCGGCGCCATCCTGCGCAAGGCCGAGCAGCACGGCATGCGCCTCGCGCATCTCGCGATCCGTCGGCGCATCCTGTGCGGCGACCGGCGCGAAACAGGCCACCGCGAGCGCCACGCCCAGAACGATCGTCGGTGTCCACGCCCGCATGTCCATCCCCGCTTTCCGGGCCGCACCATAGAGGCGGCCTTTCGCTCCGGCAATGCGGCGGATGGGCGTATTGCCGCCATGATCCACAGGCTGTATCTCAAAACCATGAGCACGCATCACACGCCCGCCCGTTCCACCCTTCCCGTCGCCGGCGAGGACCATGCCCGCCTGACGATCGACCTTTCGGCCCTTGCCGACAACTGGCGCGCCATGGCGCGGCGCTCGGGTGCTGCGCGCACTGCCGCGGTGATGAAGGCGGACGCTTACGGCATCGGGCTGGAGCCGGCGGCAAAGACTTTTCACCAGGCGGGCGCGCGCGACTTTTTCGTCGCCACCCCGGCGGAAGGCGCTGCCGTTCGCGCCGTGCTGCCGGATGTCCGCATCTATGTGCTCTCCGGCATGTGGGCCGGCTCCGAGCGGCTGTTCTTCGAATTCGACCTCGTGCCGGTCATCGTCTCGGAAGAGCAACTCGTCACCTTCATGGCGGCGATCTCCGACGGCGGCGACCTGCCCTGCGTGCTGCATGTCGATACCGGCATGAGCCGGCTCGGCCTTAGGGTCGAGGATGCGCTGGCGCTGGCGAACGACGTCGCACGGCCGGCGAGTTTTTCGCCGATCATGCTGCTCAGCCACCTCGCCTGCGCCGACGATCCGAGCCATCCGCTCAACCGGCAGCAGCTTCAGCGCTTCCGCTCCGTCATCGAGGCCTTCGACGGCATCGATGCGACGCTCGCCAATTCCGCGGGCATTTTTCTGGGCGAGGACTATCATTTCACCCTCACCCGCCCGGGCATCGCGCTTTACGGCGGCGCGGCCGTCAACGACATGCCGAACCCGATGAAGCCGGTCGTCACCGCCGAGGCGCGCATCCTGCAGGTGCGCGAAGCGAAGGCCGGCGAGAGCGTCAGCTACGGCGCATCGATGGTGTTCACCCGCGACACCCGCATCGCCGTCGCCGCCGTCGGTTACGCGGACGGCTACATGCGCAGCCTTTCCGGCTCCGGCGTGCCGTTGCGCCAGGCCAACATCGCCGGCGCCAGCGGCGTGCTGCACGGCCGCAGCGTGCCGCTGATCGGCCGCGTCACCATGGACCTCACGCATTTCGACGTCACCGACCTGCCGCCCGGCAGCGTGCGCGCCGGCGACTTCATCGAGCTCTTCGGCCGCCACATGCCCATCCAGGACGTGGCGCGCGCCGGCGGCACCATCGACTACGAACTCCTGACCAACCTCGGCCGCCGCTACGAGCGGCGCTACGAGGCGGTGAAAAAATAGGACATGTTCCCGTTTTGTGCTAGAGGCTTCCGGATCGATTCCCAAACCCTTCCGGAGAGCGCGATTTAATGGTGAAAGCCCGCACCCAATTCATCTGCCAGAACTGCGGCACCGCGCATTCCCGCTGGGTGGGCAAGTGCGAGGGCTGCGGCGAGTGGAACACCGTCGTCGAGGAAGACCCGATGGGCGGCATCGGCTCCGGCCCCGGCAAGGTGCCGAAGAAGGGCCGCCCGGTCGCGTTGACGGCGCTGTCGGGCGAAATCGAGGAAGCCCCGCGCATCCATACCGGCATCGGGGAACTCGACCGGGCGACCGGCGGCGGCTTCGTGCGCGGCTCGGCGGTGCTGATCGGCGGCGATCCGGGCATCGGCAAGTCGACGCTGCTCATGCAGGCCGCCGCCGCCCTCTCCCGCCGCGGCCACCGCGTCATCTACGTTTCGGGCGAAGAGGCCGTCGCGCAGGTGCGCCTGCGCGCGCAGCGCCTGCAGGCGGCCGAAACGGACGTGCTGCTCGCCGCCGAAACCAATGTCGAGGACATCCTCGCCACCGTCGGCGAGGGAAAACGTCCGGACCTAGTCATCATCGATTCGATCCAGACGCTGTGGAGCGACACGGCGGACGCCGCGCCCGGCACCGTCACGCAGGTGCGCACCGGCGTGCAGGCGATGATCCGCTTTGCCAAGCAGACGGGTGCCGCCATGGTGCTCGTCGGCCACGTCACCAAGGACGGCCAGATCGCCGGCCCCCGCGTCGTCGAGCACATGGTCGATGCCGTGCTCTATTTCGAGGGCGACCGCGGCCACCACTACCGCATCCTGCGCACCGTCAAGAACCGTTTTGGCCCGACGGACGAGATCGGCGTCTTCGAAATGTCCGACAAGGGCCTGCGCGAAGTCTCCAATCCATCGGAACTCTTCCTCGGCGAGCGCAATTCGAAATCGCCGGGCGCCGCCGTTTTTGCCGGCATGGAGGGCACGCGGCCGGTTCTCGTCGAAGTACAGGCGCTGGTCGCTCCCACCTCGCTCGGCACGCCGCGCCGCGCCATCGTCGGCTGGGATTCGGCCAGGCTCTCGATGATCCTCGCGGTGCTGGAGGCGCATTGCGGCGTGCGCCTCGGGCAACACGATGTCTACCTCAATGTGGCGGGCGGTTATCGCATTTCGGAGCCGGCGGCGGACCTTGCCGTCGCGTCTGCGCTGGTTTCGTCGCTCGCCGGACTTGCCCTTCCCGCCGATTGCGTCTATTTCGGCGAAGTCAGCCTGTCGGGCGCCATTCGCCCGGTGGCGCACACCGCCCAGCGCCTCAAGGAGGCGGAAAAACTGGGGTTTTCGCAGGCCGTGCTCCCCGCCGGTTCCGCCGACTTGCCGAAAGGCGCTGGCGGCCGCTGGAGCGAGATCGAAAGCCTGCCGGATCTGGTGGCGCGCATTGCCGGATCGAAGGCCGCCCTCAAGCGGGAGGACGAGGACGTTTGACGAGCCTGTGGGAAACAGGCCGCGCCGGCGTGCCGAACTGAGACGGCGAAGACGCCTTCCGCTAAGGTGCACCCGCTTGAACGAGGCGAGGCCCGGCGACATTTCGGGTTTGGAGTAGGACGAATATGCCCATCACAATTCTCGACGGTATCGTCATCGGCGTCGCGCTGTTCTCCGCCGTGCTGGCGATGGTGCGCGGTTTCTCGCGTGAGGTGCTCTCCGTCGCAAGCTGGGTGGGTGCCGCGGCAGCCGCCTACTTCCTCTACCCGGTCCTCTTGCCCTATGCGAAGGACTATACGACGAGCGACACGGTCGCGATGGTCGGCTCGGCCGCCGCCGTCTTCCTGGTCGCGCTCATCGTGATCTCCTTCATCACCATGCGCATTGCCGATTTCATCATCGACAGCCGCATCGGCGCGCTCGACCGGACGCTCGGCTTCCTGTTCGGGGCCGCCCGCGGCATCCTGCTCGTCGTCGTCGCCATGCTGTTCTTCAACTGGCTGGTCGCGCCGCAGCAGCAGCCGGGCTGGGTCACGACCGCGAAGTCCAAGCCGCTGCTCGACAATCTCGGCTCGCGCCTCGTGGCGCTGCTGCCGGAAGATGCCGACGCGACGATCCTCGACCGCCTGCGCGGCAAACCAGTAGAAGGCCAGCCGACCGAGGGTGAAGGCAGCGCGGAAGACCCGGATGGCGCCACCGGCGGCACGGGCCAGGGTACGACGCGCCAGACGCCCGCCGAAGAGGTTCCGGCCACGAACGGATAAGTGATCAGGGGCGCCGCCACTCGCGATATTTGACGAAGGCGGGCGCCCCGATTTTTTGGTAGGATGAGACGATCGCCACTGATGCTTCCGGGCCTCGGTGGCAAATGCTTTAGGCCATACCCATATGGGCGTGGCCAGGACGCAATGAAGACCCAGACCCGTGCACCCTCTTACGGTCCCGAGCAAAGGCTTGCAGCAATGAGCGAATTCAAGTTCCCCGGCCGCCACGACGACGATCTCGACGGCGACACGCTTCACGAAGAGTGCGGCGTCTTCGGCATTCTCGGCCATCCGGAAGCAGCCACCCTGACGGCGCTCGGGCTGCACGCCCTCCAGCATCGCGGCCAGGAGGCGGCCGGCATCGTCTCCTTCGACGGCAAGCAGTTCCACACCGAAAAGCATATGGGCCTCGTCGGCGATCACTACACCAACCCGGTGACGATCGCGAAGCTGCCCGGCACCATGGCGATCGGCCACACGCGCTACTCCACCACCGGGGAAGTGGCGCTGCGCAACGTGCAGCCGCTTTTCGCGGAACTGGAAGTCGGCGGCATCGCCGTCGCCCATAACGGCAACTTCACCAACGGCCTGACGCTGCGGCGCCAGCTCATCGCCGGCGGCGCCATCTGTCAGTCGACGTCCGATACCGAAGTCGTGCTCCACCTCATCGCCCGCTCGCGCTACACCTCCACGACGGACCGCTTCATCGACGCGATCCGCCAGATGGAAGGCGGCTATTCGATGCTCGGCATCACCCGCACCAAGCTGATCGCCGCGCGCGATCCCACCGGCATCCGCCCGCTCGTCATGGGCGAACTCGACGGCAAGCCGATCTTCTGCTCGGAAACCTGCGCGCTCGACATCATCGGCGCGAAATACATCCGCGACGTGGAGAACGGCGAGATCATCGTCTGCGAAATCCAGCCGGACGGATCGATCACCATCGAGGCGAAGAAATCGGGCAATCAACCGGAGCGGCTCTGCCTGTTCGAATATGTCTATTTCGCCCGCCCCGATTCGGTCGTCGGCGGCCGCAGCGTCTATGTCGCGCGCAAGAACATGGGCATCAATCTCGCCAAGGAACATCCGGTCGAGGGCGACGTCGTCGTGCCGGTGCCGGACGGCGGCACGCCGGCAGCGCTCGGCTACGCGCAGGAAAGCGGCATTCCGTTCGAATACGGCATCATCCGCAACCATTATGTCGGGCGCACCTTCATCGAGCCGACGCAGCAGATCCGCGCCTTCGGCGTCAAGCTGAAGCATTCCGCCAACCGCGCGATGATCGACGGCAAGCGCGTCATCCTCGTCGACGATTCGATCGTGCGCGGCACGACGTCGCTGAAGATCGTGCAGATGATCCGCGATGCCGGAGCCAAGGAAGTGCATGTGCGCGTCGCAAGCCCCATGATCTTCTACCCGGACTTCTACGGCATCGACACGCCGGATCGCGACAAGCTGCTCGCCAACCAGTACAACGACGTCAAGGCGATGGCAGAGTATATCGGCGCGGATTCGCTGGAGTTCATCTCCATCGACGGGCTCTACCGCGCCGTCGGCGGCGAGGACCGCAACCCGGCCCGGCCGCAGTTCACCGACCATTACTTCACCGGCGACTATCCGACGCGCCTCCTTGACAAGGAAGGCGAGACGATGGGACGGAAGATTTCGGTAATGGCAAGCAACGGATAATTGACAGCAGCATGAGCATCGACCTCACAGACCGCATCGCGCTGGTCACCGGCGCGTCGCGCGGTATCGGCTATTTCACCGCCCTCGAACTCGCGAAAGCCGGCGCCCATGTCATCGCATGCGCGCGCACCGTCGGCGGGCTGGAAGAGCTGGACGATGCGATCAAGGCCGTCGGCGGCAGCGCGACCCTGGTGCCCTTCGACCTCACGGACATGCCGGCGATCGACAAGCTCGGCGGCTCGATCTTCGAACGCTGGGGCAAGCTCGACATCCTTGTCGCGAATGCCGGCATTCTCGGCGTCATCGCGCCGATCGGCCATGTCGAGGCAAAGGTTTTCGAGAGGGTGATGGCGATCAACGTCACGTCGACCTGGCGCCTCATCCGCTCGGTCGAGCCGTTGCTGCTGAAGTCCGATGCCGGCCGCGCCGTCGTGCTGTCATCGAGCGCCGCCCACAAGTGCAAGCCCTTCTGGGGGCCCTACTCCGCCTCCAAGGCCGCCGTCGAAGCGCTGGCCCGCACCTGGGCCGGCGAGACGCAGCGCACCGCGCTGCGTATCACCTCCTTCGACCCCGGCGGCACCCGCACCGCCATGCGCGCCCAGGCGATCCCCGGCGAGGATCCCTCGACGGTGCAGCACCCGTCGGAAGTCGCGAAGGCAATCCTGCCTCTGGTGGCGCGCGATTTTTCCGAGACGGGCAAGCTGTTCGACATGCGCCAGGGGCGGTTGCTGGATTATCGTCTGCCGGAGTGATTCCGCTCCGTCGATCCAATCGACACGGCCCTACCCCCCTCTGCCCTGCCGGGCATCTCCCCCTCAAGGGGGGAGATCGGCAAGGGGCTGGCCCTTCACTCGAAACGCCGGCCTTTGAAATTGGCGAAACGGTGCTCCATCCAATCTCCCCCCTTGAGGGGGAGATGCCCGGCAGGCCAGAGGGGGGTGCCCGGCGACCGGAGCATGTCGAGCCTGCCAGCGTGACAGACCCTATTCCCCCACCACCGTCTTCACCACCACCGACAACCCCGGCGCGAGATGCTTCGCCAGATCCTGCCCCTCGTCGATCGCGATGCGCACCGGCACGCGCTGGGCGACCTTGGTGAAGTTGCCGGTGGCGTTGTCCGGCTTGATGACGCTGAATTCCGAGCCGGCGGCGGGGGAGAAGCGTTCGACGTGGCCTGTCAGCGTGGCATGCTTCAGCGCATCGACGCTGACCTCGACCTTCTGGCCGGGCTGGATATAGGCGAGCTGGGTTTCCTTGAAATTGGCGATGACCCAGGTGTCATGCGGCACGACGGCCATGAGCTGCGTGCCGGCGGAGACATACTGGCCGAGCTTGACGCCCACCTCGCCGACCACCCCGTCGCGCGGCGCGGTGATGACGGTGTTGGACAGGTCGATCTTGGCGAGCTCCACCGAGGCCTTGGCGCCCGCCACGGCGGCGCTCAGCGAATCACGGCTGACGATGATCGTCTGGAGGTCCTGCCTGGAGACTTCGAGATTCGCCTCGGCCTGCGACACGGAGGCGTTCGCCTGGTCGAGCGTGGTGCGGCTCTGCTCGCGGTCGCTCTGGGTGGCGATGCCCTTGCCCGACAGTTCCTCGATGCGGTTCCAGTTTTCCTCCGCCCGGCGCTTGGCGAAGCGGGCGCTGTCGAGGGCAGCGTCGCTGGCGCCGATGCGCGCCTTGGCGGCGTTCTCCTGCTGCACGGAATTGGCAAGCGCGGCCTTCTGGCTGGCGAGCGTGGCCTTGGCCTGCTCGACCTTCTGGCGGTAGATGCGGTCGTCGAGGCGGGCGAGCACGGCGCCGGCCTTGACGGTCTCGTAGTCCTTCACCGGCACATCCGTGACGTAGCCACTCAATTGCGGGCTGATCAGCGTCACGTAGCCGCGCACATAGGCATTGTCCGTCGTCTGGACCTCGCTCGAAAAGGGCGGCAGGTGCCAGGCGTAGAGCACGGCGACGAGGCCGGCGACGCCGAGGAGCACGGCGAGTGCCGTGGCGGTGTGGCGGATGTAGCTCTTCATGTCAGTCAACCTTCAACGGCCACGTCGCCGCCGGAGCGTGCGCTGGCCTCTCTGATACGAACGGTAAGCAGGTGGATGGCAAGCGCTGCCGCAGCGCCGACGGCGAGCAGCGCGATGACGAGGAACGCATCGTTATGGGCGAGCACATTGGCCTCGCGCGTCACCTGCTGGCTGAGCAGCGCCACACCCTCCGCCTTCAGCACGGCGCTATCGACGATCGTGTGGCCATAGGCGGCGGACAGCTGCGAAACGCGGGTGGCGACCAGCGGATCGGCCAGCGTCATCGCCTCGGCGAGGATGTTCGAGTGGAATTTTTCGCGCAGCGTAATGAAGGAGCCGAAGATCGCCGAACCGGCAAGCCCGCCGAGGCTCTGCGTCACCAGGAAGACCACGATGAAGCTCAGGATATATTGCGGCCCCTTGCGCAGCGCCAGCGTGAAGCCCGAAGCGATGGCGGGCGGCAGGAACAGGCTGCCGCCGGCAGCGATCATCGCCTGGCTCCAGTACATCTGCCCGGGCCGGGTGAGGTTCGTCGCATGGCTGTCCAGGAAGGCGCCGACCCCGATCAGGAGAAGCGCCACCATGTGCAGGCCCGGCTCCCGGCCGGGTTTCAGGACGGCCGCGCAGACGAGACCGCCGGCAATGGTGGCGAGCGTCACCGCGGTGTAGAGGCCTGTAAGCTGGTCGTTCAGGAGCCCGGTGATCTGGAAGAAATTGCCGGCGACGGCGGTCTGTTCGGCGAGCATCAGGCGGAAGAGGATCAGGACGGCGGCGAAATGCAGCATCTCGCGGCTGAACAGCCAGCGCAGGTCGATGAGCGGCGTCTTGCGGTTGAGCTCGATCACCGCGGCGATGGTGAGGGCGACGACCATCACCACCAGCAGCTCGCCGATCCACTGTGCTTCCAGCCACCAATAGGTGCGGCCGGTGACGAGCACGACGGCGCCGGCGCCAAACCCGATGGCGATGAACAGGTAGCTGACGATATCGAGCTTCTCGATGACCTTGACCCGCGGCGGCGCAGTCAGCGGCAAGAGGTAGATGGCGGCGAAGGACAGCATCGCAAGCGCCACCTCGAACTGCAGCAACGCCCGTATCCCGCCGAGATCGATGAGCGCCGGCGAGATCAGGCGGGTCAGCGGTGCGGCAAGCCCGATATTGGTGAGCGCCAGCGAGATGCCGACCGTCAGCTTGCGCGCCGGCGAAAAGGCCTCCAGCATGTAAAGGAAACCGAGCGAGGACAGCGGTGCGGCCGCGATGCCGGCAAAGAAGCGCAGCACGATGGCGGATTGCAGGTCCGTGATGAAGATGTGCAGCACGGAGACGACGAGGAAGACGGCGATGCCGAGCTCGGCGAAGGAGCGCAGGCCATACTGGTTGCGGATCTTGATGAGTGCCAGCGACAGCGACGCGTTGGGCGCCATATAGGCGGCCATCAGCCAGACCGCCTCCGTGCTCGTGGCACCGAGCGGGCCCTGGAGCTGCGGAATATTGGCCGCGACCAGGTTGAGGCCGAAGCCTTGCGTCAGTGCCAGGAGGGTCGATGCGGCCATGTAGGCGGCGGCGCGCGGCGGCGCCATGGGGGCCGGCGGCGGAACTGCCGGAGCCGCCTCGGCGGGCAGGTCCTCGATTGCTTCCGCTGGCTCGTCCTCCGTCCCGCGCGTCTCGATGGCGGGAACGGTGCTCATGCCTCGACGCTCTCCCGACAGCTCTGTGCGATATTGTCGGACATGGTGGCAAAAACCTTGACGGTCGTCGACATGTCATTTGCAGAAATGCTCTTCAGCACGTCGGCGCGCAGCGAACGGGCGAGGTCCAGCACCTCTTCGGCGACCTTGGCGCCGCGCGGCGTCATGGCGATCTGCTTGGCGCGGCGGTCGCCCTCGACCGACTGGCGCTCGATGAAACCCTGTTTCTCCATGCCGTCGAGCAGGCGCACCAGCGTCGGCGTCTCGATGTCGAGTTCGTCGGCGAGTTCGCGCTGGTTGAGGTTGACGCCGCGGCCGAGGATGAGCAGCGCGCGGGCGCGCGGCAGCGTCAGCCCCCTCTCCTTCACCCGGGCATCGAACAGCGCGCGCATCTTGCGCTGCACGCGGGACAGGTCGTCGAGGAGGCGTTCGCGAGGATCGGTAGCGTTCATCTTGCTAGTCCAACTACTATTAGCTTGCTATCTATTTGTTTGCTAGTTAGTCGACCTGCAATAAAAAATCAAGCCCTGTCCACAAGCTGTGGACAGGGCTTTTGTTCGGTTCACGCGGATGTGATGACGGCGGCTTAGTGCGTGTCGGTCTCTTCGGGGAATTCGCTGGCGCCATGGGTCGGCGCGGACCAGCCGCCGTATTTGCGCTTCCAGGAGCGCGCGCCGAAGGGCAAGGTCGCCAGATAGCCGACGACGGTCACCACCATGGTTTCCCAGGTGAAGCTCATCAGGGTCGCGACATAGAGCACGACGAGCAGGATCGCCGGCAGCACGAGATCGCGGCGGATGCGGCTGCCCTCCGACTTGCCCGACCAGACCGGCAGGCGGCTCACCAGCAGGAAACCGATCAGCACGGTGTAACCGGAGGCGAGGAAGCCGAAGAGCGGGCTCGGCGCGATGCCGAGGAAACCGAGATAGACCGGCAGCAACACCAGCATGGCGCCCGCCGGTGCCGGCACGCCGACGAAATATTCGCTCTGCCACTTCGCCTTGGTCTCGCGTTCGGCCATGACGTTGAAGCGCGCAAGGCGCAGGCCCGCGGCGATCGCGTAGATCAGCGCCGCGATCCAGCCGAAGGAGCGCGCCTGGTCGAGAATGAAGACATAGAGCACCAGCGCCGGCGCCACGCCGAAATTGACGATATCGGCCAGCGAATCCATCTGGCCGCCGAATTTCGAAGTGGCCTTCAGGAGGCGCGCGACGCGCCCGTCGATGCCGTCGAGAAAGGCGGCGAGCAGCACCATGCCGACGGCGAGCTCGTAGCGGTTCTCGAAGGCGAGCCGGATGCCCGTCAGGCCGGCGCAGATGGCGAGAACCGTGATGACGTTCGGGATGATGATGCGCAGCGGGATTTCGCGCAGGCGCGGGCCGCGGGCCTCGTCATTCGGGCCATTCGGCTCATAGGGCGGAAAGGGTGTGTCCATCGTTTGTCGCTTCGCTGTTTTTGGGCGGTAGGCAGTAGGCAGAAAAAACGCGCTTCCGGATCCCTATTGGCTATTGGCTACTGCCTATCGCCTCACTCCTCACCCCCGCCTGCTGATCACCGGCCCCTTTGCCGAACCGAATTCCGCCAGCACCGTCTCGCCGGCAATCGCCATCTGGCCGACGCTGACGCGCGGCTCGGCCCCTGCCGGCAGGAACACGTCGAGGCGCGAGCCGAAGCGGATGAGGCCGAAGCGCTCGCCCGCCTCCAGGCTGTCGTTCATCACGGTCCAGCACAGGATGCGGCGTGCGACGAGGCCGGCGATCTGCACGACGCCGATCTGGCCATGCGCCGTCTCGATGACGAGGCCGTTGCGCTCGTTCTCCTGGCTCGCCTTGTCGAGGTCGGCATTCAGGAATTTGCCGGCGCGATAGGCGACGCGCGAGACGCGGCCGCGCATCGGGGCGCGGTTCACATGGCAGTTGAAGACGTTCATGAAGACGGAGATGCGCATCATCGGCTGGTCGCCGAGTTCCAGCTCGGAGGGCGGCGTCACCATGGCGACCGCCGAGACGCGGCCGTCCGCCGGGCTGATGACGAGGTCGTCATCCTGCGGCGTCATGCGCTCGGGATCGCGGAAGAAATAGGCGCACCAGGCGGTCAGGATGAAGCCGATCCACATCAGCGGCTCCCAGGCGGCGCCCAGCAGCAGCGAGGCGACGAAGAAGCCGGCCACGAACTTCCAGCCCTCCCGGTGGATCGGGACCAGGGTGCTGCGTATCGTATCGACCAAACTCATCTTCCGACATCTCCTGCTGTTTTCACGCCATGGACCTAGCGTGAAACGAGGTCGGGAGCAATGCGGCGTGGCGAATAGCCCCCAGCCGCGCCCTGCGCCTGCCTCACGTCAATCCCGGCGGGGTTTCAAAGGTTCCGTGGCGGCGAATGCCGTTTCGATGCGCTTCAGCAGCCGCTCGGCGGCGGCGCGTGTGCGAAATTCGCGCGTTTCGAAACGCCGGCCGTCCTTGGCGCTCAGGATGACGGACCAGGTCGAATCCCCCTCCATCGCCTCCACCTCGACCACCTCCAGGTGCATATCGTCGTTCTCGCCGAAGGTGTCGCGCCGAAGTCTCAGGAACGGCCGCTTGCGCTCGATGACGATGCGGCCCGGCCCGACGATCCAGAGCCCGGCCGCGCCATTCAACCCGGCCCAGGCCACCGGTCCGCCCACCGACCAGGCACCGAGAATGAGGAACAGGAAGAAGGGGCTGGTGATATTGGGCGGCCAGACGCCGGGATGCAGCTCCCAGGTCGCGACCGTGACGACGAAGAGGCCGGCGACGACAAGAAACAGGCGCAGCGCGAAGGGCACCGGAACCGGGTGCCGGAACAGGCCGTCTTCGCCGATCGTATCCATCATCGACCTCCTGGGTCCATCACGCGCCTCACCTTCTAACGTGGTGTTGACAAGCTTTGATCAACAGGGGCAAAATTTTCGCGTTGCTGTAGGGCGCATCGGCAAGGGCCGAAGGGGCAATGCCCACCTGCGAACCGAAACCGTAGCTGCGCCCATGCCCAACCTCGAAAACCTCAAGAAGCAGGCCAAGCAATATCTGCGCTGGCATCGCGAAGGGCACCATCCGGTGGCCTCGGTCATCCGCGCCGCCCTGCCCCGTTTCCGGCCCCTCACCGATCGTGAGGTGCTGGAGGCGTCGTTTTCGCTTGCCGATGCACAGGAGCTTGTCGCCCGCCAGAACGGGTTTGCGGGATGGCCGGCGCTCAGGACAGGAGCCCTCGCCATGAGCGACACGACCGAAAAGAAGCCCGGACACCCCTTCCTCAGCGGCGCGGAGCCGGTGCTCTACGTCACCGATTTTGCCGCCTCGCTTGCCTTCTTCACGAAAAAACTCGGCTTTGCCGTCGATTTCACCTATGGCGACCCGCCATTCTACGGCGTGGTCCAGCGCGACCGGGCGCGGCTCTGCCTGCGGCTGGTCGGCGAACCCGTATTCGTCGGCGACATCCGCCGGCGGGAGGAGCTGCTGTCGGCCTCGATCACGCTCGACAGTGCCGCGGCGATCAAGCAGCTCTTCCTCGATTACCAGGCGGCGGGCGTCGCCTTCCACCTGCCGCTGAAGACGCAGCCCTGGGGCGCGCGCAATTTCATCCTGCTCGATCTCGACGGCAACCTGATCCTGTTCGCCGGGCCAGGAGATTGATGGGTCAGCTCGCCGGGGGATGGCGCACGACGATGCCGAGATCGTCGCTCTCGCGCACCTGCTTCAGGCGTTCCTCGGCCTGCACCGCCTCGCGCTGGCGGTTCCACATGGAGGCGTAGAGGCCGTCGTCGCGCTGCATCAGCTCGCCATGGGTGCCGCGCTCGGCGATCACGCCGTCCTTCAGCACGATGATCTCGTCGGCTGAGATGACCGTGGAAAGGCGGTGCGCGATGACGAGCGTGGTGCGGTTCTTCGAGACGATGTCGAGTGCGGCCTGGATTTCCTGCTCCGTGCGCGTATCGAGCGCCGAGGTCGCCTCGTCGAGGATGAGGATCGGCGGGCTTTTCAGGATGGTGCGGGCAATCGCCACGCGCTGCTTCTCGCCGCCCGACAGTTTCAGGCCGCGCTCGCCGACCATCGCCCTGAAACCTTCCGGCAGGTGGCGGATGAAGGGGCCGATCTGGGCGGCCTCGGCAGCGGCGGAAACCTCCGCGTCGCTGGCGCCCGGCCGGCCGTAGCGGATGTTGTAGGCGATCGTGTCGTTGAACAGCACCGTATCCTGCGGCACCATGCCGATCACCGAGCGCAGGCTCTTCTGCGTGACGTCGCGCACATCCTGGCGGTCGACGGTGATCGTGCCCTGCTGCACGTCGTAGAAGCGGTAGAGCAGCCGGGAGAGCGTCGACTTGCCGGCCCCGGACGGACCGACGACCGCCACGGTCTTGCCCGCCGGCACGTCGAAGGAAATGCCCTTGAGGATCGGGCGGGCCGGATCATAGGCGAAGAACACGTCCTTGAAGGAGATCGCGCCCTCGGTGACGACGAGGTCGGCGGCATCAGGCTTGTCCTGCACCTCCTGCTCGACTTCCAGAAGGTCGAACATCTGCTCGATATCCGTCAGGCCCTGGCGGATTTCGCGGTAGACGAAGCCGATGAAATTGAGCGGGATGGCGAGCTGGATCAGCATGGCATTGATGAAGACGAAGTCGCCGACCGTCTGTTCGCCGCGCTCAACGGCGAGCGCCGACATCGCCATCATGATCGCCATGCCGACGCCGAAGATCAGCGCCTGGCCGAAGTTCAGCCAGCCGAGCGAGGTCCAGACCTGGGTGGCCGCCTTCTCGTAGCGCTCCATCGACTGGTCGAAGCGGCGCGCCTCCATCTCCTCGTTGCCGAAATATTTGACGGTCTCGAAGTTCAAAAGCGAATCGATCGCCTTGGTGTTGGCCTCGGTGTCGCTGTCGTTCATCGAGCGACGGATGGAGATGCGCCAGTCGCTCGCCCGCACGGTGAACCAGATGTAGAGACAGACGGTGATGGCGGTGACGAGCAGGTAATCGAAGCCGTAGCCCCACCAGAAGATGGCGGCAGTCAGAAGGAACTCGATGAAGGTCGGGACGGTGTTGAGGATCGTGAAGCGCACGATCGTCTCGATGCCCTTGGTGCCGCGCTCGATGACGCGCGACAGGCCGCCGGTGCGCCGCTCCAGATGGAAGCGCAGCGACAGGCGGTGCAGGTGCACGAAGGTGCGGTAGGCAAGCTGGCGCACGGCATATTGCCCGACGCTGGCAAACAGCGCGTCGCGCAGCTGGTTGAGGCCGGCTTGCAGGATGCGCGCGCCATTATAGGCCAGCACCAGCATGACGGCGCCGAGCAGGAAGGTCGGCAACAGGTCGACCGCATCCGCCTTGCCGTTCAGCGCATCGGTCGCCCATTTGAAGAAATAGGGCACCAGCAGCAGCACGATCTTGGACAAGAGCAGGAAGACCGTCGCCCAGACGACGCGCATCTTCAGGTCCGGCCGGTCGGACGGCCACATATAGGGCCAGAGGTTCACCAGCGTGTGGAAGGGATTGCTGCTGTCGGCCGAAACCGTCTTCTTCGTCGTCGTTGCCACGCTGGCCTCCACCGGACCGCCGCGATGATCCGGGAATCGCTCGAATGAAAATGCGGCGCCCGGTGGGGCGCCGCATCGTGCAGATAGGCTTCAGCCGGCCGCTTCGCAACAGCCGGCGGAAAATCAATTGCCGCGCACGCGCTTGCGGTGCAGTTCCTCCGCCTCGGCGTCGCTTTCGGCCATCTTGTCCGGCACGCCAAAGACCTGGCCGGGGATGATGCGGTCCGGATTGGTGATCTGGTCCTCGTTGGCGAGGTAGATCGTGGTGTAGCGCACGCCCTTGCCGTAGATGCGGCGGGAAATCTGCCACAGCGTATCGCCGCGGCGGATGATGACCGAGGTCTTGCTTGCCTGCAGCGGCGCCTGCTCCACCGTTTCCGGCTCCTCGGCCACCGCCTGCTCGCTGCCCGCTGCCGTGCCGCCAGCGGTCGTGGCGCTCTCGGTCGAAGCCGCGGTGCCGCCGGCCGTCGTGGTGTCCTCCGCCGGTGTGGTGGTTTCGGCAACCGGTGCGCCGCCGACGCCTTCGGTGCCGGAGGCCACGGCATTGGCCGCTGCCGTCAGCGACGGCATGCCTTCGAGCGCTGCGAGCGCCTGCTGGTAGGCTTCCTTGCCGGCGCCGGCCGGAACGGCGGCGAGGCGATCGAGCGCCGTCGAGGCCCAGCCCTTCAGCCGTTCGATGGCCGCGCTGACGTCCGCGGCCGTGCCGGCGGGCGCCGCGAAGCCGGTGATGCTCTTGAGCGCGCCTTCCAGCGCCGAGCGGGCGGTCTGGATTTCCGCCGTGGATGCGTTGCGGCCGTCGGAGAACAGCGACACGAACTGCTGCTGGAGTGCTGTCGCCTGGTCCGCGAGCGCCTCGATCGAGCGGTCCGCCGCGGCAGAGGCCGCACCGACCGTTGCCTCGGCCTTGTCGATTGCCGGTGCCAAGGCTCCCGCGACGGCGGTCTCGATGGAGCCGAGCGCTTCGCCGACCGCGGCCGCATCCGTCGGAAGTGCATGGAGGCTGGCAAGGGCGGAGGCAGCCGCGGCAGAGGCCTTGGCGGCCATGTCGCGGGCGGCCTCGCCCTCCTCGGCGCCGGGCCTGAACTCGGCCAGCGACCGCAGCGCGATCTCCGTCGCCGAGCGTGCCGCCGCCAGTTCCTCGGCCGTCGGCACGCGGCCGTTGGCATAGAGGCCCTTCAGCAGCGCGATCGCCTTGTCGGCTTCGCTGCGCAGCTTGTCGAAGGTGCCGCCGCCGATGAGACCGAGCGCCGGGCCGGTATCGCCCGTGGCGCTGTCCTGCGCCACCACGGCGACCTGCTCGCCTTCCGGCCGGTCGAACGGAACGGAGGCGCGGAACTCCACCTTGGCGCCGTCGGGGCTCATCACGTCGGCGCGCACCGTGTGGCGGCCGACCGACAGGTCGATCGTGCCGTCCGCGACATAACGGCCGGCCTCGTCCGCCTTCGCCTCGCCGACGAGCTTGTCGTCGGCATAGATGCGCACCAGCGCGCCGGGCTTTGCCGTGCCGGCGATGAACATGCGCTCGCCTTCCAGCTCGACCGCCGAAACGCGGGCCTGCGCCTTGGACGTGGCTTCCGTCGCGGTCACGCCCGCGGCGTCTTCAGCCGTGGCAGCGCTGTCCATGGCGGCATCGTTCGCGGTGGCGCTGGCCGTCGCGGTCTCAACCGATGCGGCGGTGCCCTCGTCGGTCGCCTTCGCCGTTTCGGTCGCGGGCTTTTCGACTGCCGTCGCTCCGGCATCCGTCGCCGTGGCGGTTTCGCCGGCCGGCTGGTCGAGCGCCTTTTCCGCTGCCGCCGCGGCATCGGCCGTCGCTTTTTCGGCTGCTTCCGGCACCGTGATCAGGCGGCTTGCCTCGCCGGGCTTGGAGACCATGGCGAGCAGCTCGCCGGCAGTATCCTTCGGCACGGAGACGGTCGCGACCTCTTCCGAGGTCTTCGTCGCGCCTTTGTCGTCCTTGGTGTTGAGGGTGAGCTGGTAGTCGCCGGCCGCAAGCGGCTGGTCGAAGACGGCAGCGAAATCGCCGGAAGGGCCGATATCGGCCGTCGCGACCACCGTCTCGCCGTTCCTGATTTCCAGCTTGGTATTGGGCTGGCCGCGGCCGGCGATCACCGTGGAGCCGTCCGGCTCGACACGCAAGAGATCGAAGGCGGGCGTGACCCAGGCGGCGGTCGTATCGGCCGGCGTCGTATCGGCCTTGGCGACCTCCTGGGTCGCGGTCTCGGTGGATGCGGCCTCGCCGGTCGTCGCGTCCGCTGCCGGCTTCTCGGCTTCCGCGGTGGCGTCGCTTTCGGTAGCGGGTTCGGTCGTCGTCGCTGCACCGGTCTCGGTCTTCGGACGGGCCTGTTTTCCGTCCGCCGTCGTGGTCTCGCCGCCCCCCTCGGTCGCCTTGCTGGTGAGGTTGGCGACGGGCGTTTCCGCCGGCTTTTCCTTGTTCATGTTGGGCAGCACGAGGAAAACCATGAGCAGCGTTGCCACCGCCAGCACGATCAAGGCCACCAGACCGGTCTTGTTGTTCATCATCAACTCTCTTTCTATCCCGGTTTCGCGGGCGTCCCCTCCTGAAATTGCTACCGATTCCCAAGGTTTTGCACAAGGTTCCCGAGACGTTCCAGGCCCTTGGTGCCATGCTTTTTCCGTCATTATCCTTGACGAGCCCCCTGCCGGGTGGCTGAATCCTGTCATGAGTGAACAAACCCTGCCGATTCGATCCGTCTGCGTCTACTGCGGCTCCCAGCCGGGCCGTGATTCCGCCTACATCGCCGCGGGCCGGCGGCTGGGCCAGGCGATGGCCGAAAACCATCTCCGCCTCGTCTATGGCGGCGGCACGAAAGGCATCATGGGAGCGGTCGCCAGCGGCGTGCTCTCGCATGGCGGCCGCGTCACCGGCATCATACCGCAATTCCTCGTCGATATGGAGGCCACCCGCCATTCGCTCGGGCAATTGAGCGAATTGATCATCACGCCCGACATGCACGAGCGCAAACACAAGATGTTCGACCGCGCCGACGCCTTCGTGGCGCTGCCCGGCGGCATCGGCACGCTAGAGGAAATCGTCGAGGTGATGACCTGGGCACAGCTCGGCCGCCACCGCAAGCCGATGGTCTTCGCCAATATCGGCGGCTTCTGGGATCCGATGCTGAAGCTCATCCGCCACATGGCGGACGAGGGTTTCATCCACACCGCCCATCTCGTGCAGCCGTTGGTCATCGACGAGCCCGAGGAGATCGTCGCCGCCCTCGTCGAGCATTGGGCCGGCCAGGTGGACCGGGACGGCGAAGCGGACATCATCGCGCGGCTTTGAGACGGTTCAGCCGAAAACCCCTCCTCCGTCATGGTCGGGCCTGACCCGACCATCCACAGCCGGCATGCCGCATGGATCCTCGGGTCGAGCCCGAGGATGACGCCGCGGGTGGGCGAGGTTCATTCCGCCGGCTTGAGTTCCGCGGCGGCGATGCGGCGCGCGCGCGCCGTGCGCAGCATGGAGCCGGAATAGATGACCAGCGCCACCCAGATCAGGATGAAGGCGATCAGCTTGGCCGTGCCGAAGGGCTCGCCGAAGACGAAGACGGCGATGATGAAGATCATCGTCGGCGCAATGTACTGCATGATGCCGATGGTCGAAAGGCGCAGGAGTTTGGCGCCATTGGCATAGATCATCAGCGGAATGGCGGTGATGATGCCGCAGGCGAGCAGCCACAGCACGTCCGCCATGCCGGTATCGCCGAAATGCCCCGCGCCCGACGCTTCGAGCCAGACGATGTAACCGAGCGCCGGCACGCTGAGCAGCAGCACTTCCAGGAAGAAGCCCTGGTTCGGGCCGATCGGCAGCGTCTTGCGGAAGAAGGCATAGAAGCCCCAGGACAGGCACAGGCCGATCGACACCCAGGGCAGGCCGCCGGCATCGAAGGCCAGCACGCCGACGGCGACGGCGGCAAGCGCGATCGCCACCATCTGCGCCCGGTCCGGCATTTCCTTCAGGAGCACCGCGCCGAGGAAGATCGAGAAGAGCGGGTTGATATAGTAGCCGAGCGCCGTCTCGATCGCGCGCCCGGCGCCGATCGCCCAGACGTAGATGCCCCAGTTGATGGTGATGAGCACCGCCGTCAGCGTCGCCATGCCGAGCATGCGCGGCGAACGCAGCGCCGCCTTGATATCGCCCGTGCGGCCGAGCCAGACCAGCACGAGGCCGGCCAGCGGCACCGACCAGACGATGCGGTGCGCGACCACCTCGGGGGCCGGGATATGCGCCACCGCCTTCATGAAGAAGGGCAGGAAACCCCAGAGCAGGTAGGCCGTCAGGGCGAAGGCAAAACCGCGCGGCGAATCGCCGGTCTGGGGGCCGCTGGTGGAATTCGCGTCGGCCATGGTGTCATTTCCCGTCGATTTATGGATTTTCCGACGTCGTACTCCAACCAACGCAAATGCACCAATTCATTCCCGTGAAGGGATGATGAGCGGTGCTGAACCTATCTCTTTATTCCGCAGCCACCCGGCCGGCCTCGCCGCGGTTCTTCAGGAGCTTGTAGACGATCGAATCCATCAGGGCCTGGAAGGAGGCGTCGATGATGTTGTCGGAGACGCCGACCGTCCACCAGCGCGCGCCGCTGCCGTCGGTCGATTCGATCAGCACGCGGGTGATCGCCTCGGTGCCGCCGTTGAGGATGCGCACCTTATAGTCCGCCAGCTCCAGGTCGGCGATCTCGGCCTGGTATTTGCCGAGGTCCTTGCGCAGTGCGAGGTCCAGCGCATTGACCGGGCCGTGGCCTTCGGCGACCGACATCATCGTCTCGCCGTCGACGATGACGCGCACCACCGCTTCCGACACCGTCTTGAGCTGGCCGTTGGCATCATAGCGGCGCTCGACCATCACGCGAAAACTCTCGACGTGGAAGAAATCCGGCACCGTGCCGAGCGTGCGGTAGGCGAGCAGCGCGAAGCTCGCATCGGCACCTTCGTAAGCGTAGCCTGTCGCTTCGCGTTCCTTGACGATCTGGATCAGGCGGTCGAGCTTCGGATCGTCCTTGCCGACCGTGATGCCGCGCAGTTTCAGCGCGTTGATGAAATTCGCCTTGCCGCCCTGGTCCGACACCATGACCTTGCGCAGGTTGCCCACGCTTTCCGGCGTGACGTGTTCGTAGGTGCGCGGGTCCTTGAGCAGCGCCGAGGCGTGGATGCCGGCCTTGGTGGCGAAGGCGGAGGCGCCGACATAGGGGGCCTGATGATCCGGCGAGCGGTTCAGCAACTCGTCGAAGGTGTGGGCCAGCTTGGTGAGGCCAGTGAGCTTTTCCGCGCCGATGCCGATCTCGAAGCGGCCACTATAAGCTTCCTTCAGCGCCAGCGTCGGGATCAGCGTCACCAGGTTGGCATTGCCGCAGCGCTCGCCGATGCCGTTCAGCGTGCCCTGGATCTGGCGCACGCCCGCCTCGACGGCCGCGAGAGAATTGGCGACGGCCTGGCCGGTATCGTTGTGGGCGTGGATGCCGAGGTTTTCGCCCGGCACGCCGGCGGCGATGACGGCAGCGACGATCGCCTGGATTTCCGACGGCTGCGTGCCGCCATTGGTGTCGCAGAGCACGACCCAGCGCGCGCCGGCGGCGAAGGCCGTGGTGGCGCAGGCCAGCGCATAATCCGGGTTGGCCTTGTAGCCGTCGAAGAAATGCTCGCAATCGACCAGGGATTCGCGGCCGGAGGCGACGACCGCCTTAACCGATTCCGAGATGCTTTCGAGGTTCTCCTCGTTCGAACAGCCGAGCGCCACGCGCACATGATAGTCCCAGCTCTTGGCGACAAGACAGATCGCATCGCTCTTGGAGCCGAGCAATGCGGCAAGGCCCGGATCGTTGGAGGCGGAAACGCCGGCGCGCTTCGTCATGCCGAAGGCGACGAATTTGGCGCGGCCGGTGCGCTTCTTGGCGAAGAAGGCCGTATCCGTCGGGTTGGCGCCGGGATAGCCGCCCTCGACATAGTCCAGGCCGAATTCATCCAGCATGCCGGCAATCGCGATCTTGTCCTCGACGGAAAAGTCGATGCCGGGCGTCTGCTGGCCATCGCGCAGCGTGGTGTCGAAGAGGTGGATACGGTCTTTTTTCATCGGTTCCCTCCTGAGGGACAATCTCTGTACACGGAGGGTTTGATACCCCCCTCTGGCCTGCCGGCCATCTCCCCCTCAAGGGGGGAGATCGAACTGCCGCTATGTCCTGCGCCTCTTAAACGATGCGTCTTGAGCACCGTTGGTCCCCCTTGCCGATCTCCCCCCTTGAGGGGGAGATGGCCGGCAGGCCAGAGGGGGGAAAGCGTCAGGGCGCGACACTCATCATTTCCCCGCGAACTTGTCCGTCGCGTAGATCAGGCGATCGAGAATGCCCGGCTCGGAATAGGCATGCCCTGCCCCTTCCACGATATAAAACTCCGCTTCCGGCCAGGCCTTGTGCAGCCCCCAGGCATATTTCGCCGGGCACGGCATGTCGTAGCGGCCGTGCACGATGAGGCCCGGAATGCCCTTCAGCTTATGGGCGTCGCGCAAGAGCTGCCCCTCTTCCAGCCAGCCGGCATTGACGAAGAAGTGGTTCTCGATGCGGGCGAAGGCGTGGGCGTATTCCTCGTCGGCGAAGGGATCGCTGGTCGCGGGCTCCGGCAGGAGCGTGATGGTCTCGCCTTCCCAGAGGCTCCACGCCTTGGCGGCGGCGATGCGGGTCGCCTTGTCGTCGCTGGTGAGGCGGCGATGGTAGGCGTGCATCATCTCGTGACGCTCTTCCGGCGGGATGGGCGCGATGAAGCGCTCCCACTTGTCGGGGAACATTTCCGAGACGCCGAACTGGTAGTACCAGTCGAGCTCGCCCTTGGTCAGCGTGTAGATGCCGCGCACGACGAGTTCGGAGACGCGTTCCGGGTATTTTTCCGCATAGGCGAGCGCCAGCGTCGAGCCCCAGGAGCCGCCGAAGACCAGCCACTTTTCCGCGCCCGCCATCGCGCGCAGCCGCTCGATATCGGCGACGAGGTGCCAGGTCGTGTTGGCCTCCAGTTCCGCATGCGGCGTGGACTTGCCGCAGCCGCGCTGGTCGAACAGCGTCACGTCGTAGAGCGCCGGGTCGAAGAGGCGGCGATGATTCGGGCCGATCGTGCCGCCGGGGCCGCCATGCAGGAAGACGGCGGGCTTGGCGCCGGGCGTGCCGACGCGCTCCCAGTAGATGCTGTGCCCGTCGCCGACATCGAGATGACCGGAGGCGTAGGGTTCGATTTCGGGGTAGAGGGTGCGCAAGGTCTCGCTCATAATTTCAATCCGTGGGCAGGCCAGTTTTCGGTGTCGTGGTCGGGGTGCTGGAAGGAGATGATGTGCTCCTGCTGGCTGTAATAGTCCGGGTCTTCATGCACCGGCTGGTCGAAGATCGTCGTGACCCAGGGGTTGCGCGATGCGTAATTCACCTGGATCTGCGGCGCGAGGTCGCTGCGGTCGTCGAAGGCGCCGATGGCGATTTCCAGCCCGCCGGGATGCTTGTAGGTCAGCGGCGTGCCGCACTGCTTGCAGAAGCCGCGGGCGATGTTGATGGAGGACTGGAAGTAGGCGGGCTCGTCGCGCGTCCATTCCGTCTCGCCCTTGACGGTGACGAGCGGGCCGAAAAAGCCGCCGAACTGCTTCTGGCACATGCGGCAATGGCAGATCGACGGGCGGCCGAGCGCGCCCCTGATGCGGAAGCGGACGGCGCCGCACTGGCAGCCTCCGGTACGAACGGTCTCTGTCATGTCTCAGTCCTCCGGCGGCCAATGATCGGTGTCGTAATCGGGATGCTGGCGGTTCGAGTCGCGAATTTTCGCGTGACGCGCCTCGCCGCCCTCCCCCTCGTTGCTCTCGCTTTCGGCGAGCTTGGGCAATTGCGAAAACCAGACGAGCCGCGATTCGACACCGGACTGGGCGGTCGGGCGCACGTCGTCCGGGTCGTCGAGCGAGCCGAGCGTGACATTGATATGCGCGGACGTGAGGCCGTCATAGAACAGCGGGGTGCCGCAATCCCGGCAGAAGCCGCGGCGCACGATCTCGGAGGACTGGAACCAGCCGGGCTCGCCGCGGGTGACGGAAAAGCGTTCGCGCGGCGCGTTGGCGAGCGGCAGGAAATAGTTGCCCGCCGCCTTCTGGCACATGCGGCAATGGCACAGATGCGGATCACTGAGCGTGCCCTCGACGCGGTAACGCACCGCGCCGCACTGGCAGCCGCCGGTATAGATGCGCGATATGCTCATCGGCCCCGCTCCGGCGGCCAGTCGTCGGTGTCGTGGTCCGGGTGCTGGTAGGAAACGAGATCGGCCAGGAACGACGCCGAATCCTGATCCGCCATCGTGTCCTCGCCGGGCAGGTCGTGGATACTATCGACATAGGGCAGCTTCGCCTCGATGCCCCACTGGATGCGCGGCGCGATCTCGGCCGGATCGTCGAAGGCGGCGATGGTGAGCGCCACCCCGTCCGGCGCCTCATAGGTCAACGGCGTGCCGCAATCGCCGCAGAAACCGCGATAGCCATGGTTCGACGACTGGAACCGCTTGGGCTCGCCCCGCGTCCATGTGAGCTTCGCCTCGCGCACGGAAACGAGCGGCAGGTAGAAATTCCCGCTCGCCTTCTGGCACATGCGGCAATGACAGACCGACGCGTCACCCAAAGCGCCCTCGACATGGAAGCGCACAGCACCGCACTGGCAGCCGCCGGTGTAGAAGGGGGTGCTCATGGGGCGGGCTCCAGCCAGTTTTCGACCTTAAGGCCGTCTACGCGGGAGAACTCGCGGATGTTGGCGGTGACGAGCGTGAGGTCGAGTGAGAGAGCATGGGCGGCGATCAGCATGTCGTAAGGGCCGATCGGCGTTCCCCTGCGTTCAAGCTCGTAGCGAATCTCCGCAAAACGCTCGCTCGCATCCGATTCCAGTGGCACTGCCGGAACGGCCAATAGAAATGTCTCCACGCGATTGCGAAGAGCTTCCGAGCCCTTCTTTTTGACGCCAAAGCGCAATTCGCAGACGGTGACGGCGCTGATACACAGGCCGCCTTTGCCCGCAACCCTGCTTCGCACCACGGCTGCGCCTTCCGGATTGCGCACCATGTCCGACACGATATTGGTATCAAGCATGTAGCGGTGTTCGCTCACAAGTCGACATCCCGCGGCGGCAGCAACCCTTCATCGATATCCGGGAAGTCTTCCTCCAGCGGTTCGAGCGTGGCAAGCCATTCGAACAGGTCGAGTTTCCTGAGCTTCGGCTCGATGATCAGACGGTCGCCCTCCTTGCGCATCACTGCCTCATTACCGGGAAGTTCGAACTCCACGGGAATGCGCACCGCCTGATTGCGGCCATTGCGGAAAAGCTTGACGTCGCGCTCAAGCGACGGTTCGGGCAATTCCTTCGGTCTCGCATTCATAGCGGCCTCCATCGATTACGACATATGCCTAAGCATATGCCTTTGCCAGATCTCGCACAACCTCACCGCTTCACCTCCCAAGTCGTCACCCGCTCGCCCGTTTCCGGGTTCTTGCCGTCCTTGAGCTGGATGCCCTTGGCGGCGAGGTCGTCGCGGATTTTGTCGGCCTCAGTAAAATTCTTTGCCTTCAGCATTTCGAGGCGGAGCTGGATGATCGTGTCGATGCTCTCCTCCAGCGCTTTCGAGACCTCGGCCTTCCTCGGCACGACGCCGAGGAGTTGGGCGCTGGCGGCGAAGACGGGGAGCATCAGCGGATCGCTGTTGGCGCATTGGGCGAGCGCGTGCAGCGCCTGGACGGCGGCGACCGTGTTCAGGTCGTCGCGCAGGGGGGCGAGCACGCTTTCGTCGACGCGGCCTTCCGCGGCGTTGCCGTCGGCCGGCCACTTGGCGAGCAGGCGCTCGGCCTCTTCCAGGCGCTTGACGCTGAAGTCGATCGGCTCGCGGTAATGCGTCATCAGCATGGCAAGGCGCAGCACCTCGCCCGGCCATTTGCGGCCGCCGAACTTCTCCTCGTGCAGCAGTTCGTAGATCGTGACGAAGTTGCCCTCGGACTTCGACATCTTGCGGCCTTCGACCTGCACGAAGCCGTTGTGCATCCAGACATTGGCCATGACCTTGGTGCCATGGGCGCAGCGCGACTGGGCGATCTCGTTCTCATGGTGCGGGAAGATGAGGTCGAGGCCGCCGCCGTGGATGTCGAAGGTCTCGCCGAGATAGGCGGCCGACATGGCGGAGCACTCGATATGCCAGCCCGGACGGCCGCGGCCCCAGGGGCTCTCCCAGCCGGGCTCTTCCGGCGAGGAGAGCTTCCAGAGCACGAAATCGCCGGGGTTCTTCTTGTGCAGGTCGACGGCGACGCGGGCGCCGGCCTGCTGTTCGTCGAGGTTGCGCTTCGAGAGGTCGCCGTAGTCGGCCATGGAGCGCGTGTCGAACAGGACTTCGCCGTTCGCTTCATAGGCATGGCCGCGTTCGATGAGACGCTCTATCAACGTGATCATGTCCGACTTGCCGTCAGCGCGCGGCTGCACGAATTCGGTGGCGCGCGGCTCGTGCGTCGGCTCAAGGCAGCCGAGGATCGCGACGTCGGCGTGGAACTGGTCCGCCGTCTTCTCCGTCACGCGGCGGATCGCCTCGTTCAGCGACAGGGTCCCGTCCCCGATCTCGGTGCCGAAATCGCGCAGCGCCCGGGCGTTGATCTTGTCGTCCAGGTCCGTGATGTTGCGGGCATAGGTGACGTGGCTTTCGCCATAGACATGGCGCAGCAGGCGGAACAGCACGTCGAAGACGATGACCGGCCGGGCATTGCCGATATGGGCGAAGTCATAGACCGTCGGGCCGCAGACATACATGCGCACAGTGTCGGGATCGATGGGCTGAAAGGGCTCCTTCGACCGCGTGAGCGTGTTGTACAGCGTCAGGACCGGCGTATCGGCCATAAGAATCTCCCAAAAGGCGTAAACCCGGCTGGCCGGGTCGTTGTCATCCGGGGATTTTGGGGGACGAAAACGGCCGGGCCAGCGCGTGCGCTAGCGAATAATGCTCCGGCGAATGCAGAGTACCGTTTTCATGGCTGCTTTATCGCGCCGTCGTGGCGTCCGGTCAAGCGGGCCGAAAGCGAAAATCGCGCGGTGCAGCCCTGTTCCCGCGGTGACACGATTCTCCTCTTCCCCATGCGAGAAAGGAGACACCAGACCGGCCAAGCCCGCCGGCAAAACGAAGGGACAGGACAATGACCAACCGAAAGACCGCCACGCGCGCCCAGGCAGACCTCGTCACCCGCTACAATCCGATCGGCATTCGCGCCGTCGCCGCGGCGGCCTTGCAGGTCAAGGTCCGGCAGATCCCCGGGAAATGAATGTAAGCGGCGGTCATAATTGTTGATCGCGAGAAGCTGGAATTTGGGGCTTTCGCCGCAGATCGATCAAAGTTTGAGCAGAATTTGGCCGGATGGGCCGCGTAAATGCATAGCTCACTGGGGAGCAACCGGGGACATCATACGGGGCTGCCTGTTCACTTCAGGAGAAAGACAATGTCGACCGTAAGGAAACCGCCGCTGCAGAAGACCGCGGCAAACGAAAGTCTGCAGGAGCGCTATAAACCGCTCGGCCTGCGCGCCGTTGTGGCGGCCACGCAGTGCAAGCCGGATACGAAGTCCGAAGACAAGCGCAAGACGCGCGACATCCCGGCCGTGCTTCAGCCGCTCTACGATTGAGCCGCTTCGAGGCAATCTTGCCGGGAATGATTTCAGAACAGCGAAAGCTGATCGGACGGCGGGGGCGCTTGTGCGCCCTTTTTCTTTTCCGGTAGCGCTTCGTCGGCGCGCTCCTCGACCGGCTCCAGAATGTCCGGACCCATATTGGCGACCTTGCCCACCCTGTCGGACACCGGGATCGCCTCGAAGAAGCCGTCGTCGATCGGCTTCATCAGGTCGGTAATGTCGCGCGGCTCCTGCGTCTTGCAGTCCAGCCAGCGCGAAAAGTCCTCCGGGCGGATGACCACCGGCATGCGGTCGTGAACGCGGTTGATGTCGTTGTTTGCCGCCGTGGTGAGGATCGCGCCGGTGTCCACCTCGGAACCGTCCGCCGAAGACCAGGTTTCCATGAGCCCGGCAAAGGCGACGATCTCACCCTTTTTCGGACGGATCCAGTAGGCTTGCGCCTTCGCGCCCTTCTCCGCCGGCCGGCGCCATTCGAAGAAGCCGGAGGCCGGCACGAGAATGCGGCGGTGGCGCATGGCAGCCTTGAAGGATGCCTTGCCGATCGCCGTTTCGGCACGCGCATTGATCAGAAGCGGAAAGTCGCGCGGGTCCTTCACCCAGCCGGGCATGAAGCCCCAGCGCACCAGCATGGCCTTGCGCTCCGGCAGGTTGCTGCCGGGCTCCTGCCTCTCGCCGGCGATCACGATCAGGATCGGCTGCGTCGGCGCGATGTTGTAGCGCTCGGGCGTATCCTCGATGTTCAGGACGTTGAGGAATTCGCGCATGAGATCGGCCTTGGCCAGCAATGCAAATCGTCCACACATGGCGTCGTCATCGCACTTTGCCTATAAGGGGTCAATCGAGCGCAATCGAACCGGACCGCGATGAAGAAATCGAAGACACCACAGCCCGCCTCCTCCGCCATCATCGAGCGCGACGGGCGGTACCTGCTCGTGCTGCGCAGCAATCCGCCGTCCGCCGACATGTATGCCTTTCCGGGCGGGCGGGGCGAGGGTCGCGAGACGCCGGCCGAGACGGCGCTGCGCGAACTCTTCGAGGAAACCGGCATTCGCGGCGAAAAACCGCTGCTTTTCGCCACCTACGACCTGCCCGGCCGCCTGGACGCGCCTGACGGTCCGTCCTTCTTCCTCTCCGTGTTCAAGGTGAAGGCCGACGCGGCGGCCATCGCCGTCGCCTCCGACGATGCCGCAAGCGTCGGCTGGTATTCGGCAGAGGAAATCGCAAAACTGCCGGCGCCCGACAGCGTGCGCGACTGCATCGCGCGGCTCGAAGCCGAGCGGGCGAGACGCAGCGCATGACAGTGATTCGCCTTGCCCTTCTCGTAAGCCTCCTCCTCGCAGCCCCCGCCTTCGCCCAGCAGGCGAGCGGCGACAAGGCCGCGCAGAAACCCGAAGCCGCCGTGGTCGAGGAGAAGCCGACGCCCTATGACGAGCGGCTGGAGCGGCTTTCGGAGATCATCGGCGCGGTGCATTACCTGCGCAATCTCTGCACGGACAAGGCCGAGGACAACTGGCGGGCCTCCATGCAGCGGCTGATCGAGATGGAAGCGGGCAATGAGCCGAAGCGGCAGGAAAAGCTCACCGCTGCATTCAACCGTGGATACCGCTCCTTTGCGGCCATCTATACCGCTTGCACCGACTCGGCGGTTGTCGCAGAAGAGAGATACCGTAACGAAGGTGCAACACTTGCCACAGAAATTACCGCGCGATTCGGAAATTAGCGGTTAATTAACCTCTTTCTTCACGAGCCAGTGCCGTTTTGGGAAAAGGCTGCTAAAGTCGTTAACAGTCGAGTAAGAACTGAAATGCCGCGCATGGACCGATTGATGGAACCTACTCTCAACGATATCGACGAGATGATCGTGCACGAGAAGATGCAGGCCGCTCTGGAATACCAGAACGAGGCCTGGGCGGACGGCATGGCTGATGGCATCGAACCGGAAATCATCGCCGATGCCGCGATCGCGCTCGCCATGCGCGAGACGATCCGCATCCACGGCGAACGGGGCGCGGAGGCGATGCTCGAATCGCTGCGCACGCGCATGCTGGCTGGAGAATTCTCCCCCGAGCGCATCCTGCAATAAGCTGGAAAGACAAGTCATGCAGACGTCGCCTGACGGCAAAATGCTGTTTCGCAGCAGCCTTATCGCCTTGTCGGTGCTTTTCGCGACAACCGCGCTTGTCGCGCCGGTGCGCCCCGCCTTTGCGCTCAGCGAATTGAAGAACGAACAGGGCCAAGTACAGCAGAAGCCGGCCGAGGGCGGCGAAACGCCGACCGCCGAGGAAGAGGAGCAGCAGGAACAGGAGCAGCAGACCGCGCCCCTCGAACTACCGCTGCCCGACCCGCTGATTCGCCGCGGCGACACCGCGACCGGGCCGACCGACGACGCGCCCGTCACCGACGACAAATCCGACGACGAGCCGCAGGCGCCCGTCGAGGTGCTCTACGACATCAGCAAGGCGCCGGAAGCGGTGCGCCGCATGCGCGAACTGATCGTGGAGGCCGCCGCTTCGGGCGATATCGAGCGCCTGCGCCCGCTGCTCGGCAAGGGCGTCACCGAAACGCAGGTCTCGATCGTCGAGACCGACGAAGGTCCGGTCGAGACGCTGAAGGGCCAGTCCGGCGACAGCGAGGGCATCGAGGTGCTCGCGATCCTGCTCGATGTGCTGGCGGCCGGCTTCGTGCATGTCGGAAAGGGCACGCCGGACGACATGTATGTCTGGCCCTATTTCGCCGAAAAGCCGCTCGCGACGCTGACGCCGCCGGAAAAGGTGGAGCTGCTGCGCATCGTGACCGCCGGCGACTTTGCCGACATGCAGGAATTCGGCAGCTACAATTTCTACCGCATCGGCATTACGCCGGACGGCCAGTGGAAATTCTTCATCACCGGCGATTGAGCCGCTTTAGCCACGCATGGCCTGCCCTGCTACAGCATCCTTTCGACGCGCCAGCAGCCCGCCCCCACGTCTTCGCACCATGGCTGCGCGATGCCGGTCAGCCGGCGGACAGGACAGCACGACCTTGCGAAAGCCGTCCAGGCGTTCTACTTCTGTTTCAACAGGTGCGATGGTGCACCGCCCGCGGCCCGCATGGTGCCGGCGCGCGAAAATCTGGATCGAATCATGCCTTCCGTCACGCTTTCCGGCCGCGCCTTTCTCCGCCTTTCCGGCAAGGATGCCGAGACCTTCCTGCAATCGCTGATCACCACCAACCTGCCGGACCTGCCGGCCGGCGAAATCCGCCCCGGCGCGCTGCTGACGCCGCAGGGCAAGATCCTGTTCGACTTCCTGATCCGCCGCGACGGCGACGAGGCCTTCCTGATCGAGACGACGGAAGACCAGCGCGATTCGCTGCTCAAGCGGCTCACCATGTACAAGCTGCGCGCCGCGGTCGATCTCGCGGCGGTCGAGGGCGACGCGGTGACGATCGCCTGGGACGCTCCCGAGGCCGATGCGGCGCATGACGCGCGCTTCGCCAAGGCCGGCCTCGCCGTCTCCCGTCGTCCCGGTGCCTTCGGCAGCGACGATCCGGCGCTCTACGATGCGCTGCGCATCGGCGCCGGCATCCCGGAAGCCGGCCGCGACTACGCACTTTCCGACGCCTTCCCGCACGACATCATCCTCGATCTCACCGGCGGGCTGTCCTTCCGCAAGGGATGTTACGTCGGGCAGGAAGTGGTCTCCCGCATGCAGCATCGTGGCACCGCGCGCCGCCGCCCGGTCATCGTCAAGGGCGAGGCCGCCCTTCCCGCAAGCGGCACCGAGCTTCTTGCCGGCGGCAAGCCGATCGGCACGCTCGGCAGCGTCTCCGGCGCGCTCGGCCTTGCCATCGTGCGCATCGACCGCGCGGCCGACGCCATCAATGGCGGCACGCCGATCACGGCCGACGGCGCCGCCGTCACCGTCGAGCTCGCCCCATGGACCGGCCTCGCCTTCCCGCAGGACGCCTCCGAGGTGCCGGCGCAATGAGGGGGCGTCGTCGCGGAGGACAACACCCCCCTCTGCCCTGCCGGGCATCTCCCCCTCAAGGGGGGAGATCGGATGGAGCAGCGTTTCGCCCATTCCAAACGTTGCGATTAAAGCCCCGTCTTTGCTTCTTGCCGATCTCCCCCCTTGAGGGGGAGATGCCCGGCAGGGCAGAGGGGGGTACCGTCGCCCTGCAAACGGGTGTCACCCCATGAGCGGATCCCAGCGCGCGAAGACGGAGCCGCGTGCCTGGCAGCGCATGCTGTCCGGCCGCCGTCTCGACCTGCTCAATCCCTCGCCGCTCGACATCGAGCTGTCCGACATCGCCCATGGCCTTGCCCGCGTCGCGCGCTGGAACGGCCAGACGAACGGCGACCATGCCTTTTCGGTGGCGCAGCATTCGCTCGTCGTCGAGGCGATCTTTCGCCAGCAGAACCGCTGTGATGCCCACGAATGCCTGATGGCGCTGCTGCACGACGCGCCGGAATATGTCATCGGCGACATGATCTCGCCCTTCAAGGCGGTGGTCGGCGGCGGTTACAAGACGGTGGAGAAGCGGCTGGAGGCGGCCGTGCACCTGCGCTTCGGCCTGCCCCCCGCAACACCCGCCGGCCTGAAAGCCAAGATCAAGAAGGCCGACCAGGTCGCCGCCTTCTTCGAGGCGACGGAGCTTGCGGGCTTCTCGCATGCCGAGGCGATCAAGTTCTTCGGCGCCCCGCGCGGCATCACGCTGGAGATGATCGAGATCGCGCCGCTTCCCGCCATCGACGCGCAACAGCTTTTTGCCGACCGGTTCACGGCGCTTGAAAGGGAGCGCGGCGCGGTCGCCGCGACGCTGTGAGCATGGGCACGATCGTCGTCGCACCGCTTGGCAAGATCGCCGAACTTGCGGTGCGCCACCGCTGTCGCGAGATGCTGAGCCTCGTTGCGCCGAAACAGGGCTTTCACCGGCCCGCCGTCATCGCCGCCGCCCGCCACCTGATCATCGGCGTCAACGACATCGCCTTTGCCGGCACGGGAAAGCTCGTCGCGCCCGGCGAACAACACGTCGCCGCCATCATCGATTTTGCCAGCGGCTGGGACCGGCAGGCGCCATTGCTCGTGCATTGCATGATGGGGGTCTCCCGCTCGCCCGCAGCCGCCCTCCTCGCGGCCCTTGCCGTGGCGCCGGACCAGGACGAACACGACCTGGCGCAACGCCTGCGCCGCGCCTCCGTGCAGGCAACGCCGAATGCCCGGCTGATCGAGATCGGCGACCATGTGCTTTCACGGGGCGGCCGGCTCGTGGCCGCCGTCAAGGCGATCGGCCGCGGCGCGGACTATGTCGGCGACAGTCCTTTCGCCTTCTCCGCCACGCCGGAAACGGTGCGGCCATGACGGAACACCTCGCCCGCCCGCCGGTCGAGATCGGCCTCAACGCGGCGGTCGTCGCGATTTCCGAGCGCAACCCCTGCATCCTGGCGATCGGCGGCAAAGGCACGCGCGACGCGCTGCCCTTCGGCCCCTTCGACCCGCAGCAGCACCGCACCTTCGAGACGAGCCTGCGCGCCAGCGTCGAGGCGCAGACGGCGCTGAAGCTCGGCTATATCGAGCAGCTCTACACCTTCGGCGATCGCGGCCGCCAGAAACTGCCGGACGAAGCGGGCACGCACATGGTCTCCGTCGGCTATCTGGCGCTCACGCGCACCGATGCCGAGGCGAACGAGCAACTGGCGGAAGCGGGCGCCGCCTGGCGCGACTGGTACACGTATCTGCCCTGGGAGGACTGGCGGCAGGGCCGGCCGGCAGTGATCGACCAGCTCATCCTGCCGGCGCTGAAGGCCTGGGCGGCCGAGGTGGTGCAGGCGGAGCGCACCACGCCGCGCACCCGCATCCGCCTCGCCTTCGGCCTCGACGATTTCCCCTGGGACGAGGAGCGCGTGCTGGAGCGCTACGAGCTGCTCTACGAGGCGGGCCTTGCCGAAGAGGCGGTGACCGACGGCCGCGCCCGGCCCGGCCAGGTCTCGCCCGGCGTCGCCATGCGGCACGATCATCGCCGGATCGTCGCGACCGCCATGGCGCGGCTGCGCGGCAAGCTCAAATACCGCCCGGTGATCTTCGAGCTGATGGCGCCGGAATTCACGCTCACCGAATTGCAGGCGACCGTGGAGGCGATCTCCGGCCGCCATCTGCACAAGCAGAATTTTCGCCGCCTCGTGGAGGGCGCCGAGCTCGTCGAGCCGACGGGAAGCTCGACCTCCGCCACAGGCGGGCGCCCCGCCGCCCTCTTCCGCTTCCGCCGCCGCATTCTGGAAGAGCGCCCCGCACCCGGCCTCAAGGTCGGCATGCGCTAAATTCTTTTGTTTACGCAATTCCGGACGCAAAACCGCTGCACACTTTTGCCGGAATTGCTCCGGCCGGAACTTATCCGGCATCGTGCCATTCCCCCCACGATATCAATGGGGAAAGGTTTCATGGAACAACAGGCAACCGACATCATCGTCGCGACGCGGGCGGCGCTGACGCAGGCAAGCGCGCTTGCCGTGCAATATTCCTTCTCGATCCTGGGCGCGCTGGTGCTGCTGCTGCTTGGCTGGTTTCTGTCGCGGATCCTGCATCGCTGGGCGCTGAGCGGGCTTTCGCGCGTGCGCGGCATCGATGCGACGCTGGCGCATTTCTTCGCGAACATCCTGCGCTATGCCGTGCTGATCCTGGTCTTCGTGACGGTGCTCGGCCAGTTCGGCGTGCAGACCGCTTCGATCATCGCCGCCCTCGGTGCTGCCGGCCTGGCCATCGGCCTGGCCCTCCAGGGCACGCTGCAGAACATCGCCGCCGGTATCATGCTGCTCGTGCTCAGACCGTTCCGGGTCGGCGAATATATCGAGACGAAGGAGGTTTCCGGCACGATCACCGAGGTCGGGCTTTTTGCCACCGAGCTCAAGACCAGCGACGGCCTCTATCGCCTGGCGCCGAACTCGACGCTGTGGAACACGCCCGTCACCAATTTCAGCCGCGAGCGCACCCGCAAACACGATCTCAAGGTGAAGGTGGCGAATGACCGCGACATCGACGACGAGATCGACCGGCTGCTGACGATCGCCCGGGAGGATTCGACGATCGAATCCGTGCCGGCGCCGCAGGTCTTCGTCGACAGCCTGGAAGAAAGTGCCGCCATCCTGACGCTGCGCTACTGGGTCTCGACGCCGCAATGGTTCAAGACGACGCGCGAGATGAACCGCCGCGTGCGCATCGCCTTCGGGCAGAAGCTGGCGGGGCCGGAGCCTGATGCGGCCCCGGCCGAATAGCCTTATTTGATCACGGCGCAGGCGAGCCGATCGCCCGCGCCGCCGGCCGGGTCGGTGCGGTAGTCGTCCGAGCCGGCATGCACGATCAGGGCGCGGCCGCGAATGCCGCGTTCGGCATCGTCGAGCCGCACCATCGTCGAATAGACCTGCGCGCGCAGCACGCCGTCGTCCGCCACATACTGGTTCGGCAGGTCGCCGGCATGCGGGCCGTTGGCCGCGACAAAACCGTGTTCCTTGCCATCCGGATTGAAATGGCCACCCGCCGATTCGTGCCCGCCGGCATGGTCGCAGGTGCCGGTTTCGTGAATGTGCAGCGCCACCCATTTGCGCGGTTCCAGGCCGGAGATTTCCACCTCGAAGAGCACGCCGTCGTTCCCGGCGGTGATCTGCGCCCGGCCGGTCTCCTTGCCGGAGCGATCGACGAAATTGGCCTGCGCGGTATCCTTGACCTGCTGGGCGAAAGCGGGGCTGGCGAAACCCGCAAGCGTGCCCGCCGCCGCCGCGAGTGCCACGATCTTCAACATGATGCGTCCTTCCGATTGTGATTGCTCATGAAACCGGAACGCATCGTCTTCGGGGGTGTTCCCCGCTAGCCAGTCACGACAACGTCAAGGCCGATGTCGAGCGTCGGTGCTGCCATGGTGATCTTGGAGGTCGAGATATAGTCGACGCCGGTCTCGGCGATGGCGCGGATCGTCTTGAGGTTGACGTTGCCGGAGGCCTCGAGCTTCACGCGGCGCGGGTCGGCCGCATAGGTCGCATCGGTGAGACCGGCGCAATCGCGGTTGATCTCGACGGCGCGGCGCAAGAGCTCCGGCCCCATATTGTCGAGCAGGATAACGTCCGGCTGCGCCTCCAGCGCCTCCTCCAACTCCTCCAGCGTCGTCACCTCCACCTCGACCTTCACCAGGTGGCCGGCAAAGGCGCGGGCCGCCCGGATGGCGCCCGCCACCCCGCCGGCAACGGCTATGTGGTTGTCCTTGATGAGGATTGCGTCATCCAGCCCGTAGCGATGCGACGAGCCGCCGCCCATGCGCACCGCGTATTTTTCAAGCGCCCTGAGCCCCGGAATGGTTTTTCGCGTGCAGCAGACCTTTGCCGCCGTATGGGCTATCTCGTCGGCGAAGCGCGCCGTGTGGGTCGCGACGCCACAGAGATGCATGAGGAAATTGAGCGCCACCCTCTCGGCCGACAGCACCGCGCGCGCCGGGCCGGACACCGTCGCGATCACCGTGCCGGGCACGAGCTTGTCGCCATCCTTGACGAAGGCCTCGAAACGGATCGCCGGGTCCATCAGCCGGAACGCCTCGCGGGCCAGCTCAAGCCCGGCGACGACGCCGTCCTCGCGCGCATTCAGCTCCGCCTTCGCCAGCATCTCCGGCGCGATCGTCGCCTGGCTGGTAATGTCGCCTGCCCGCCCGAGATCCTCCGACAAGGCCGCACGCACCTGCTCCTCCACCATCAGGGGCGAGAGGACGGGTAGATAGGGGGTGGTCATGGGCTTATCCTAAATTCCTGAGGGACCTTTTCCTCGAATGCGCCGAAGCCGACCACCCGAAGAATGTGAGTGCAAACGTTGTCGATGTCCTTCAGCACATCATCGTTCCAAAAACGTAGAACCGTCCAGCCGAGTGCAGTAAGCCTTTCGCTTCGCTGAGCATCGGCAATCGACGTGTCGTTCCTTCCATGCCCGGAGCCATCGATTTCAACGATAATCTTATGCTCGGGACAAGCGAAATCAACGATGTAACCCGCAATCGGCATCTGTCTGCGAAAATGCAGGCCCATCAGACGATGGGCGCGAACCGTGTTCCAGAATGCTAATTCCGCTTCCGTCATCGCCTTTCGCATCGTGCGGGCGTTCTTGCGCAAGGCAGGACGGACTTCGTGGCGTGACATTCCGCGCTCCTCGTGTTTGTCAGGGCCTACCCCCCTCTGCCCTGCCGGGCATCTCCCCCTCAAGGGGGGAGATTGGATGGGAGGACCGTCTCGCCTTTCACCAACGTCGCAATGGGCGCACCTCCCGCTCGACTTGCCGGTCTCCCCCTTGAGGGGGAGATGCCCGGCAGGGCAGAGGGGGGTGCTTCAATCCTCACGCCGCCGCCGTTTCCGCCACGTCCGCCACCACCTTTTCCGCCTCCGCAAGGGTGAGGAAGGTGCGGTGTTTCCAGTTTGCCTTCTGCTCGGGGAAATCGGAGCGGTAGTGGCCGCCGCGGCTTTCTTCGCGCAGATAGGCGCCGGCCGCGATGAGCTTTGCCGTGGTGACGATGTTGTGGAAGCGCATGCGGCTGTTTTCACGCTCCAGCGTGGCGATCTCGCGGATTGCCGCCTTCAGGCCGTCGCGGGTGCGGATGACGCCGACATGGTCGCTCATGACGCGGCGCAGCCTCGTCAAGGCGGGGCTGTCCTCGATGGTCACGAGGTCGTCGCTCTCGCCGGCATTCTTGCCCCAGTCGCTGGTCTTCGGCTCCGGCAGCATGCCCTTGATGTTTTCCGCGATGCGCGCGGCGAAGACGACGGCCTCCAGCAGCGAATTCGAGGCCAGACGGTTGGCGCCGTGCACGCCGGTGGAGGTGACTTCGCCGGCGGCCCACAGGCCGTCGATCGAGGTGCGGCCTTCCGCATCCGTCAGCACGCCGCCCATGTGGTAGTGCACCGCGGGCACGACGGGGATCGGCTGCGTCACCGGATCGATGCCGGCGGCCTTGCAGGAGGCGTAGACCGTCGGGAACATGTCCGGGAAATGGGCGCCCACCGCCTTGGTGCAATCGAGGAAGGCGCCGCGGCCGGCCTGCACTTCGGCGAAGACGCCGCGCGAGACGATGTCGCGGGGTGCCAGTTCCGCGTCCTCGTGGATATCCAGCATGAAGCGGTGGCCGGCGGAATTGATGAGATGCGCGCCGTCGCCGCGCAAGGCTTCGGTGGCGAGCGGTGCGGGATCGCGGCCGATATTGATGGCGGTCGGGTGGAACTGCACGAATTCCGGATCGGCGATGATGGCGCCGGCGCGCGCGGCCATGCCGACGCCCTGGCCGCAGGCCTGCCACGGATTGGTCGTCACCGCAAAGAGATGACCGACGCCGCCCGAGCAGAGCACCACGGCGCGGGCCGGGAAATGCACGCGGTTCTTCGCCTGGCCGGCATCCGGCCGCGCGACGACGCCGGAGATGAAGCGGCCTTCGCGCACCAGCTCCTCGACGACATAGCCTTCGAGAACGCGGATCGACGGCGTGTTGCGCACGGCGGCGATCAACGCTTCCATGATCGCCTTGCCGGCCATGTCGCCCTTGACGCGCACGATGCGGCGTTCCGAATGGGCGGCCTCGCGCGACAGCAGCAGCTTGCCTTCCAGGTCGTGGTCGAAGGGCACGCCATAGTCCAGGAGATCGTGGATGCGCGCCGGGCCTTCGGAGACCATGAAACGCGCCATCTTCTCGTCGACGATGCCGGCACCGGCCTCCAGCGTGTCAGCGACATGCTTGTCGAACGTGTCGCCGGGGCTCATGGCCGCCGCGATGCCGCCCTGCGCCCAGGCCGACGACGCGCCCTGGCCGATGGGGGCGGCGGCGAGGATCGTGACGGGCCGCGGCGCGAGTTTCAGCGCGCAGAAAAGGCCGGCAAGGCCGCCGCCGACGATGACGATATCGTCGATACCGTTCCAGGATTGCGGGCGAAAACTATCAATGGGCATGTCTCACTCCTCCGACGCGCCGCCAGCCCCTCCAAACCGGAGGATGGCCTACTGCTTCAGGTTCACCATCCGCTCGACGGCGAGGCGGGCGCGATCGGCAATCGCCGGATCGACCAGCACCTCGTCCGTCATGGTCACCAGGCTGTCGAGGATCTTCGGCAGCGTGATGCGCTTCATGTGCGGACAGAGATTGCACGGCTTGACGAAATCGACGCCCGGCAGCTCCGCCTGGATGTTGGAGGCCATCGAGCATTCGGTGACGAGCAGCACGCGCGAGGGACGGTTGTCCTTGACGTAGTTGATCATGCCCGCGGTGGAGCCGGCGAAATCGCACACCGCGATGACGTCCGGGTGGCATTCCGGGTGGCCGATGATCTCGATGCCGGGATGAGCTTCCTTGTAGGAGAGCAATTCTGCCGCCGTGAAGCGCTCGTGCACCTCGCAGTGGCCCTTCCAGGTCAGGATCTTCTTGTTGGTCTGCTTGGCGACGTTCATCGCCAGGTACTCGTCCGGAATGCAGAGCACCGTGTCGCTCTCCAGGCTCTCGATGACGGCGAGCACGTTGGAGGAGGTGCAGCAGATGTCCGTCTCCGCCTTCACGTCGGCCGAGGTGTTGACGTAGGTGACGACCGGCACGCCGGGATAACGCTGCTTCAACAAGCGCACGTCCTCGCCGGTGATCGATTCCGACAGCGAGCAGCCGGCGCGCGAATCCGGGATGAGCACGGTCTTTTGCGGGTTCAGCAGCTTCGAGGTTTCGGCCATGAAGTGCACGCCGCACTGGATGATAATCTCGGCATCGACCTTGGTGGCGTCGCGGGCGAGCTGGAGCGAATCCCCGACGATATCGGCGACGCAGTGGAAGATCTCCGGCGTCTGGTAATTGTGCGCGAGGATGACGGCGCCGCGCTCTTTCTTCAGCCGGTTGATGGCCGCGACATAGGGCGCATAGACCGGCCATTCGAAGGCGGGGATGAACTGTTTCACCTTCTCGTAGAGGTGCTCGGTCTCGCGCGCGATCTCGGGCGTGAAGGAAAGGTCGGGCTTTTCGAGTACGCCGAAGCGCTCCGCGGCGGTGAGCGGACGCGTTGCGTCGGCAGCTGCCGCATGCTGGGCCAGAACGGTCATGGAACCCTCCCTTTCTTCCGCCCCTTTTCGGCGGAGCGCCATTTTGCTCAATTTGAGCATAATAGCTTCAAAACAAAACCGGCATGGGCCGGTGACTCAGATTTAGAAACTTTTGTGACGGTTTGCAAGAAGCGCCGCCCGAAATCCTTTTCGGGCGGCGGCAGCGTTGTTCGATCAGGCCATGGCCGGGCGCAAAACGGCCTTTTCCTGGATCGGCCAGTGCACGATCGCCGCGAAGATGCCGAGCGCCACGCCGAGCCACCACACCGGATCATAGGTGCCGAAATGGTCGTAGAGGTAGCCGCCCATCCACACGCCGAGGAACGAGCCGACCTGGTGCGACAGAAAGACGATGCCGCCCAACAGGCCGAGATGCTTCGTGCCGAACATGATGGCGACGAGCGCATTGGTCGGCGGCACGGTGGAGAGCCAGAGCAGGCCCATGAGGATCGCGAAGATGATGACCGAGGCCGGCGATTTCGGCAGCAGGATGAAGGCCGACACCACCACCGAGCGGGCGATGTAGATATAGGCGAGGAAATAGGGCTTCGAATAGCGCTGGCCGATGACGCCGGCGGCGAGCGAGCCGATGATGTTGAAGAAGCCGATCAGCGCCAGCGCGATCACCGCATAACGCGCGTCGATACCCAGATCGCCGAGATAGGCCGGGAAATGCGCGGTGATGAACGCCACCTGGTAGCCGCAGACGAAAAAGCCGGCGACGAGCAGCAGGTAGCTGCGATGGCCGAGCGCCTCCTTCAGCGCCTCGCCGATCGTCTGCTTGTAATCGCTGGCGGCCGTGATGCCGGACGAGGAATTGCCGCGCAGCGGAATGGCGATCAGCGGCACGAGAAGCATCAATATGCCGAGATAGACGAGGCTGTCCGACCAGCCATAGGCGCTGATCAGCCCCTGCGACAGCGGCGCGAACAGGAACATGCCGGCCGAGCCCGCCGCCGTGCAGATGCCGAAGGCCATGGAGCGCTGCTCCGGCGTGACATTGCGCGCGAAGGCCGAGAGCAGAATGCCGAAGGAGCCGGACCCGACGCCGAGCCCCACCAGCACGCCGCCGCCGATATGCAGCCAGAGCGGCGAGGTGCCGAGCGACATGAGGAACAGGCCGAGCGCATAAAGAAGGCCCGACATCAGCAGCACGCGCCAGGTGCCGAACTTGTCGGCGATGGCGCCGAAGAACGGCTGGCTGACGCCCCAGGCGAGGTTCTGGAACGCCATGGCGAGCCCGAAGGTCGTGCGGTCCCAGCCGGTATCCTGCAGCATGGGCAGCTGGAAGAACCCCATCGCCGAGCGCGGGCCGAAGGTGAGGACCGCGATCAGCGAGCCGGCGATGATGATGAGCCAGGGCATGGGCCGGGGCGCGGCACGGGCCGTAACGATGGATGGGGCGGACATGGGCATCTCCGAAATTTGCAGGCAAAACCTACGCCTGGGCATGCATTAACAAAAGCGAATTTAATTGACCGAGCGATCAGCCCGGTTGATGAAACACGCCGGCGCCGCCGGCGGCCGGATGTGCTTGACGCCGCTGCATTTTAGGCGCATGTGGCCGCGCAGGCGTCACAGGACGCCAACCAAACCCGGATAAGATCAATGGACCCCGACAGTCGACTATCGAGAGCGATCGCGCGACCATTCCGGTAAGAGGCTTCGGCTTCGCTCCGGATGGCGAGAATGCCCTCAGAGGAGCGAAACATGCTGCAGATCTACGCCCGCAAGGCTGACCGCTTTTGCCTGCGCGAAATTTCCAACCCCGCCATCGAGCAGGCGATCAGCCCTGCCCTCTGGTACGACCTTCTGAACCCGACGGCCGAGGAAGTGACGGACGTCGAGACGGCCCTGCGCATCACCATGCCGACGCGCGAGGAGATGGAGGATATCGAACTGTCCGCCCGCCTCTACCAGGAGGACGGGGCCGCCTTCATGACCATGACGGCGCTCACCAATCTCGATGGCGACGAGCCGGCCAAGATGCCGGTGACCTTCATCCTGCGCGGACCGACGCTGGTGACGGTGCGCCATGCCGAGGCAAAACCCTTCGTCACCTTCTGCAACCGGGCGCTGCGCGGCAACGGCCACAGCTACGAGACCGGCGAGGATGTCATGCTCGGCGTCATCGAGGCGGTGATCGACCGCATGGCGGATGTGCTGGAACGGCTCGGCAACGAGATCGACGGCATTTCGCGCGAGGTCTTCCGCAGCAAGAAAGGCCCTTCCCGCAAGAAGACGCGCGACCTCGAGGCGCTGATCGAGCAGCTCGGCCGCAAGGGCGATTTCCTGAGCGGCGTGCGCGAAAGCCTCGTCAGCATCTCGCGCCTCGTCGCCTATCATGCGGCGCTGGAAAGCCCGTCGCGCCGGCCGTCGAAGGAAATCCGCCAGCTCGTCAAGCTCGTGCAGCGCGACGCCGCCTCGCTCGGCGACCACGCGGCCTTCCTGTCGGGCAAGATCAACTTCCTGCTCGACGCGACGCTCGGCCTGATCAATCTGGAGCAGAACCAGATCATCAAGATCTTCACGGTCGCCTCGGTCGTCTTCCTGCCGCCGACGCTGGTCGCCTCGGCCTATGGCATGAACTTCGAACTGATGCCGGAGCTGCAATGGACGCTCGGCTATCCCTTCGCGATCGGCCTGATGATCTTTTCGGCGCTGATGCCGTTTTTGTATTTCAAGCGGCGCGGGTGGGTTTAAGAACGCCTCAAGGGCCGATTACAGCCAGTTGTCGGCCCTAGGCCTTGCATTCCGGCGCGGGTTACTCTCGTTCGATCAGAAAATCGTCGCTGGCCCGTGGTCCGTTTGTGAAAAGATCGTCCCACCTCTGGCCTTGCGGAACGATGACGCGGCTGCGACCGATCCGAAGAACATCGACCAGATGCACATCCTCCGGAAAGGCAACGGCCTCAGGAAGGAGAACGGTCTGGTTGCCACTGCTGGTTAAAACGGTCGAACCGGCCATACTCCACTCCCTGATGATCAGCCCTGTTACCGGGACCTAAGCCCGCATCTTCATCGGCCAGCGCTCCGCCCGCGTCTTCGTCACGCGCACCTCGTCGCCGAGGCGGATTTCGCCTTCGCTGCGCGGGACCGCGTTCCAGCCGAAGAGCACGCCGGGCACGCGGCGGTCGGCGGACATGCGTTTTTCGGCGAGCCCCTGGATGGGGTTGCCGCCGATGCGCTCGCCGGTCATCTGGTCCTGGGTCGTCATGATGCAGCGGGCGCAGGGTTTGACGAAATCGAAGACGATTCCGTTGATCTCGATCGCTTCCCAAAGGTCCTCGGCCCAGGGGTCGTCGCAGGTGACGAGGATGTTGGTGCGGAAGCGGTCCATGCCGACGGGCTCTTGGCCCTTGGCGGCAAGCGTGCGGTTGAGGTCGGCAAGCGAGCCGGTCGTGGTGACGAGGATGGGGAAACCATCGGCAAAGCCGACGGGCGCCGGGCTGCCGGCCCAGTCCTCGCCCTCGGCCCGCACGGCCAGTGCATCCATGTGCACGAGCTTGACGGGGCGCGCGAACCAGTCGGAAAGTGTCTCGTTGACGGCCTCGTCGGCGACGGCGGCGCTGACCGGGCTGTCCCAGATGGTAACGTCGAGGCGGTCTTCCGGCTCGAAGCTTGCGAAGAGCTGGCGGCCCTCCATTTCGAGGTGGAGGCTTTCGCCGACCGCCGTCGCCTCGACGCGGGCGAGCGCCTGCAACTCGCGCTGGGTGATGAAGCGGCCGTCCGGCTCGACGATCATGAAGCGGCGGTCGCCCGCGAGCCCATCGAGGCGCACGGTCGCACTTTCGACGGGGATGGCCCGGCCGCTCTTCAGCGGGTGAATGTTCAGACCTTCAATCTTCATGGCGGCGTCGTTTCCTGAGGTTTTGAGTCAACGCTTTGGCGAACCGATTCAATCCGGTGCCATAAAAGCATGTTTTTCTTCAGATTTCATCCAGAAGCATGTCGCGGATCGTGCGCAGGCGCGCCGTGCGCTCGCCAGCCATCCGCGCACCCGCGGCGGTCTGGAAGCCATCCGCCAGCTTGAACAGTTTGACCTCGAAATGATCGATTGCAAAGGCCTTGTCGTCCAGCGGGCGGTGTTCGGCGAGCGGGTCCAGCGGATCGTAGAGGCCGCTGCCCATGCGCCCGGCAATGTAGAAGCAGCGCGCGGCACCCACCATGCCGATCGCATCGAGCCGGTCAGCATCCTGCACTATCTTCGCCTCCAGCGTTTCCGGCGCGATATTTGCGGAAAAGCTGTGCGTGAGGATGGCATGGCCGACCGCCGCCACGTCCGCGGCATCCCAGCCCTCGGCCGCAAGCAGGACCGAGGCCTTTTCGGCCGCAAGGCGGGAGGCCTGCATGCGCAGCGGCGAGTTCTTCTCCACGGCCACGCAATCGTGCAGCAGCACGGCGGCCGCCAGAAGCCGCCGGTCGCCGCCCTCCTCCGCCTGGATGCGCCGCGCGTTCTTCCACACGCGGATCAGGTGCGCGGCGTCGTGCGAGCCGTCATCGGCGGCGAAGGCCTGCGGCAGCAGGCGCTCGGCGAGGTCCCCGAGGGGCGAAAAGGCGGCGGCGAGGCAGGTGAAGGACATGGGCGATCCGGTTTCGATTGCCCGAGACCTAGCCTGTCACGCCTCGGCGTTCAATTCCGCCTTTTCGCTGGTCCCGGACTTTCCGGAGAGGATTTTCTGGTAGAACAGCCCGATGCCGATCAGCACCGCGCCGAGCCCGATGAAGGAGAGCGCGCGCAAAATGCCTTCGAGGTTGGCCATGTCGATCAGGAAGACCTTGATCACCGCGATCAGCACGAGGCCGGCAGAGGCCAGGCGGATGCTCTTCGAATCGAACTTCGAGCCGACGACGAGGAGCGCCACGCCGAGCAGCAGCCAGACGACGGAATAGGTGTAGGTCTCCGGCTGGAGGAAGCCCTTCCAGTCCGCGATGCCCTCGCCATGCCAGTAGCGGCGCACCGAGAGCGTGACCCAGGCGAAGGCGAGCGCCACGCCGGCCAGCGCCAGCATGATGACATAGGGCATCGGCCGCCGGCCGCGCGCATACCAGGCGAGGCCGCCATAGGCGATGCCGGGCAAGAGGTAGCCGACGAGCAGCAGGTCGACGAACGGCCATTTGCCGAGCAGTTCCCCGGTGAAATAGGGGTTGAGGCCGATGAAATGGGCGCTCGCGATGGAGAGCACCGAGAGCACGCCGACCGCCATGGAGCCATAGCGGAAGACCGGGCTCGGCGACTTGAGATCGAGCGACATCATGATCGCCGAGGCGCCGATGACCAAGAGCGTATAGGTCGCCTGCTCGCCGAGCGTCGGCACGGAACTGTCGAGCACGCCGCCGTTCATGCCATGGCGCACGAGGATTGCGGCGGTCAGAAGCAGAAAGAGGCTTGCCAGCGCCTGGAGCAGATTGCGGATGCGCTCGCCCGGCCAGCGGCGCAGTTCGAAGGCGGCGAGGGCGAGAAGAGCGGCCGGAATGCCATAGCCGGCGAGGAGCTGGTTGAAGACCGGCGTCTTCGAGAGGTTTGCGGCGCCGACGATGGTCGGCTCCCAGGCGATGCGGCCGACGACGACCGCGGCGGCACCCGCCATCAGCCAGGGCAGCACCGGCCAGGCCCGAACGCGTGTCGCGAAGACGGCCGCGGTGCCGAGAGCCGCCACGCCGAGCGTCGTGACGAGGCCGTCGGTCAGCGCGTGCAGTGCCAAAACCAGGAAGGCGAAGCCGCCGGCGGCAAGCGTCCATTGCGGGATGAACAGGCCGCCCTCCTCCGTCCGCTCGCGGGAAAAGGTTTCCGCCGCGGCGAAGAAGACGAGGCCGAGCAGCACGGCAAGGAGTCCGTGTTTGGCATCGAACGAGAGATTGCCGAAATTGAGGAAGCTGACGGCGAGCACCGCGAAGGGCACGGCGGGCGCGAGCAGGCTCCACAGCGCCCCGAAATGGGACGAGCCCGCCATGCGCAGGCGCACCGCGGCAAGGCCGACGGCGGCATAGGCGATAGCGAGAACCAGCAGCAGGTTGACCGGTACCGCGCCGAGAACCGGGATGGGCGTGGTACCTTCCAGCGTGGGCGGCGCCAGCGTGCCGAACGTATCGATCAGCGCGCCGCCCGGCAGCACCACCATGCTCGCGACACCGACCACGGCGCCGATCGCGGAGAAGATGGCGGGATAGATCGCCCCGCCGCGCAGCGCACCGAGTACCGCCAGCGCCATCACCAGGATGACGAAGCCGTAATCCGCATGGGTGATCGTCGGCACCCGGCTGGCAAGCACCAGCGCCGGGAAGACGACGGCGAGCGCGCCGGTCAGCGACACTGCGACGGCGGGCGGGGCGAGCAGCTTGTCGAACGGATCGGCGGGCGCGGCACCGGCGGCTACCGGCGTGTCGTCGAGCGCGATCGCGCCCGGCCAGATCAGGCCATGGCCGAGAACGAGCACCAGCAGGGCGGCGAGCACGGGCACCACGTCGACATTTTCCGCCCCGGCCAAGTAGAGCAAGGCCCAGAGCGCCATGCCGCCATTGGCGAGCGCCGGCACGACCTGCCAGTGGCGGATACGCGAGGCGGCGAAGGTGGCGAGCCACGCGACGGAGAGGAAGCCGAAGAGGCTCCAGGCGCTCGGCTCGTCGGTCGAGACCAGCGCGGGCGTCACCATCGAGGCGAGCAGGCCGAGGCCGGCCAGCGCCTGGCCGTGCAGCAGCGACAGGCCGATCGTCGCGAAGGAGACGGCAGCGAGCAGCACGAAGGCCATGACCGGGCCGACATAGCCGTAGAATTCGTAGGAGACATAGGTGACGGCGAAGAGCGTGATGGCGCCGGCGGCGGTGAGCACGCCGGGGATCATGGCGTTCTGGAAGGCATTGGCGATGAGCGGCTGGGTGCGGCGGCGCACGAACTCGCCGACCGCCATCAGCACGAGGCCGAAGACCGCGGCGAGCGACAGGCGCACGGCCGGGCTGAGCAACCCCGCCTCGATCGAATATTTGACCATGAAGATGCCGCCCAGCGCCAGCGCGATGCCGCCCACCCAGACGGCCCAGCGCGCACCGATGCGGCTTTCGAAACTTTCCTTCGGCTTGATTGCGGCCGCGACGGGCTGCGCGGAAACCGCTTCCTCCGCCGTCTCGCTGGCGACAACCGCCTCGGCCGGCGCGCCGCCGAAGATCGCGCGGCCCTTTTCGACGTCATCCGCCGTAACCGGCTTCGGACCGGCCCAGGGGCCTGCAAACGGGGTTTCGTCCGGCTCTTCCGCCGCCTCGCGTGCGGCCTCCGCCATATCCACGGCCGCCTCGCCCGTCCCTTCCGTTGCCGGCACCGCCACTCCGCCGGCCTTCAGCGCCTCGACCTCGCGCTTCAGTCGCATCACCTCGTCGCCGATCTTCTGGGCGGAGTTGCGGGAGGCATTGAGGGTGTAGAGCGCCAGGCCGATGGCGACCAGGGATAGGATTTCCAGCATTGCAACTCCAGCACGGCATACTTCAGGGTGGCGACACTACCCGGTTTTTTCCAAACGCCAAATGATGTTACGTTTCAGCGCGTTGATCTCTTCGCCGTCAGCGCGTCAAATTCTCGATCGGGAAGATGGCGCAGGTTTCCGTGCCGTGGGCGAGCAGCTTGCCCTTGCCGTCGCGGAGCCACGCTTCGGAGGTGGCGATGGTGCGGCCGCGGTGGATGATTTTTCCCTCGCAGAACACTTCGCCCATGCCGGGCAGCACCGGGCGCACGAGGTTCAGCTTGAACTCGATCGTCGTATAGGCCTCGCCCGGCTTGATGACCGAGAAGACGGCGCAGCCGAGTGCCGAATCCATCACCGTCGCCGTCCAGCCGCCATGCACGGTGCCGAGCGGGTTGAGGTGATCGGCCGACGGCATGCCGGAAAAGACGACGCGGCCCTCCTCCACCTCGGTCATGCTGAAGGCGAGCGTCTTGGCCATGGGCGGTGCCGGCAGGTCGCCGGCAAGCATCGCCTGCAACACTTTCAACCCGCCGTCGCGCTTCACCACGTCGAAAGGCAGCGTGCCGACGCTGCCGACCGTCAGCCCCGGATAGATCTCGACCGTCATGCGCTGGCCTCTTTCGGTTGATCATGTTTCGGCGTCAGCGCCTTCAGCGCCGCCTGCACGAAGCCTTCGCGGGCGTCGGCGAGTTCCAGCCCGCGCGGTTCGCAGACATGCCGGTTGAGGAAGAAGGCCGTCAGGCGAAAACCGTCGGCAAGCGCCGTCACATCCGCCGCATGCCGGCTCTCGTCGCCGAGGAAGGCGGGCAGCGCCAGCATCTTGGCCGCCCAGGGCGCGCCGGCGTCGCGCGAGACGGCGCGGCCGGATTTCGGCGAGACGTAGCAGAGATCGTCGCGCGTGCCGGTCGCCGCGCATTCGATGAGATCGAGGCCGAAGCCGAGGTCGTTCAGCACGGCCAGCTCGAAGCGCACGAAAAGTTCGCCGGCATCGGCCGGCTCGTGCAGGTGGTCGAGGATGACGGAGAGCGCCTCGTAGAGATGGGGATGCGGATCGCGCTCCGGCAGGAAGCGCAGCAGGGCCGCCATGGCCTGCACGCCGTAGACGGCGGTCGCCGTCTCCATCAGCCGCCCGGCGCGCAGTTCCAGCGGCTCGATGCGGAACTCGCCGAGATGTTCGTCGAGCCGCGCTCGCCATGTCACCTCGACGGAATTGCCCGGCTGGAGCACCGGCTGCATGGTTCGCGACCGCCCGCCACGCACCATGCCGAGATGACGCCCGCGCTCGCGCGTCATCACCTCGACGATCACCGACGTCTCGCCATGGCGCCGAACGCCCAGAACGATGGCCTCATCACTCCATTGCATGCGCCAAGCCTTACGCCCTCGGCCGGTCGGGGGCAAGCGGGAGCCCGCGGTTGCCCCTCACCCTAACCCTTTCCCCGCAAGCGGGGAGAGGGGACTTGCCTCACGGAGGGTCGTGGTTTGGGAAAACGGTGCGGCATATCTCCTTCTCCCCGCTTGCGGGGAGAAGGTGGCCGGCAGGCCGGATGAGGGGCGGCCCTTTCTGCGGCGGAACGACGCGTGGCCTCGGCGCCACACCTAAGCCCTTGCCACAGTTTCGCTTTCTTCTCGCCCTGCCGATGCCGGCTTTGGCTTCAAAGAACCGCGGCAAGGCCCACAGGCCAGCTTCGGAATCAAAAAGACAGGTGCCCAACTCATGTGTGTGTCCCCCCTCCGCGCCCTCGCCCTCCTGGCCCTTGCCGCCACGCTTGCCGGCTGCGCCACCACGGCCAAGCCGGTGAAGAAGGGGCCGGACCCGCTGCATGTGGCGATGTACGGGCCGCAGCCGGAGGAACGTTTTCCGCTGCCGGGCATGGATATCAGCCGGGTGAACCCGAAATATTTCCGCCAGCTCGTCGCCTACCAGACGGCGGAGCCGGCCGGCACGATCGTCATCGATACGCAGGACCGCTTCCTCTACCTCGTGCAGGATGGCGGCATGGCGCTGCGCTACGGCATCGGCGTCGGCAAGGCGGGCCTGGAATTCGAGGGCGGCGCGCGCATCGGCCGCAAGGCGGAATGGCCGCGCTGGACGCCGACGCAGAACATGATCGCGCGCGAGCCGGAGCGGAATCTGAAATGGGCGGGCGGCATGGAGCCGGGGCTGACCAATCCGCTCGGTCCGCGCGCGCTTTATCTCCACAAGGACGGCAAGGACACGCTCTTCCGCATCCACGGCACGTCCGAGCCGTGGTCGATCGGCAAGGCGGTGTCGAGCGGCTGCATCCGGCTGTTCAACCAGGATATCATCGACCTCTACGGCCGCGTGCCGACCGGAAGCCGCGTCGTCGTGCTCCAGCATCATGCGCCGGTGGACGAGACCATGCCGATGGCGGCCGCCGACGGACTGACGCCGCCGGCCGCGATCTGAGGCCTACCAAGCATCCGGCTCGCGCACCATGTGCACGACATTGGCCGGGTTCATGACCCAGCCGCCGCGAAAGCCCTCGCCCAGGTCCTCGATGGGGTCGCAGCGCACGACGCCGTTCTTCTCCAGATGGCCGAGCGCCACCTTGTGGTCCGGCGTGAAGAGTTCGAGCCAGACTTCCGCCTGGCTGTAGGTCGGCGCCTCGTCGATCCACAGCCGGTTCGGGCCGAGGTGGAAGCCCGTGGCCGGCGCCTTATCGTCGAAGGGTTCGAGGCCGACGACGTCGCGGTAGAAGGCGACCGTCGCCTCGTATTGATGCGACGGCACCTTCATGGCGATGTTGATGCCGCCCTTGATGTTTGCAGTCATAGTCCTCTCCTCACGTGTAATCCTGCTGCTCGGCGGCGACGACGCCCTTGAGCTCGCTCGGGTAATAGCCCTCGCGCAGGTTGATGCCGTATTCGACATAGGCCTTCATGCAGGCGAGCATCTGCGACCAGCCCTCGCAATTCATGTAGGATGATTTCTGGCCGCGCTCGTTCTCGCGCCAGCCCGTCTCGGCGATGGTCACCATCGTGCCGCCGTCGTCCAGCGCCTTGAAGCGCATCTCGACGCGCGTCTTGTAGGGGGCCTCCCCTTCGTCCACCATGGCATCCCAGCGAAAGACGATGAGGGCATTCTCCTCGATCTTGTCGACGATGACCGGGGCCATGCCCCACCAGGTGACCGTCGTGCCTTCGACCAGCGGCGCGCTCGCGCCGCCGATGGTGGTGAAATAGCCGCTCAGCTTTTGCGGATTGACCACGGCGTCGAAGACGTCGGCGACCGGCTTGCCGATCCGCCCGTTCACACGAAATTCCAGCGTCATGCCGTCCTCCTTCGGGGCGAAAGCGCCCTCCTCTGCTTGTCCTGCGCCAAAATATGTTATAAATCTATAACATGTCAAGCGAATCGAAAGAGGACGCCGTTTTCAAGGCGCTCGCCAATGCCAAACGGCGGCAGATGCTGGATGCGATCAAACACGCGCCGCTGACGACGGGCGCGCTGTGCGAAAAGTTTCCGGAAATGGATCGTTGCACGGTGATGCAGCACCTGAAGGTGCTGGAAGAGGCGGATCTCGTGCTGCCGCGCCGCGAGGGCCGCGAGCGCTGGAACCACCTCAATGCCCTGCCGATCCAGGCGATCCACGACCGGTGGATCAGCCAATATGCCGGCCACGCGATGAACGTGCTGTCGGCCTTGAAGGGCGAACTGGAGGGCTGAGGCGCCGCCGCATGGGCGGCGCCCTCGCACTCAGACGTCGACGGCGATGCGGCCGACTTCGGCGATGATGGCATTGCGTTCGTCGCCGGATATGCCCGGGATTTCATAGAAGGCGGTGACGATGACCGCGCCGCGGTCCGGCGACCAGGCGACGGCCACGTCGTTGGCATTGCCGGCCTTGTCGCCGTTCGTGCCGGTCTTGTCGCCGGTCGTCCAGTCGGCCGGGAAGCCGGCGCGCAGCCGGGTGTCGCCCGTCTTGTTCATGACGAGCCAGGCGGCAAGCTGCGCCTTCGAGCGCGGCGAAAGAACGTCGCCGAAGATCAGCTTGCGTAGCGTCTCGACCATGGCGACCGGGGTGGTGGTGTCGCGTTCGTCGTCCGGCGTCTCGCGGTAGTTGAGCGTCGGCTCCGTGCGGTCGAGGCGGGTGATCTCGTCGCCGAACCCGCGCAGGAACTGCGTCACCGCCTTCGGCCCGCCGGACCCGGCGAGCAACAGGTTTGCGGCGGCATTGTCGCTGAGCGTGATGGTCGCCTCGCAGAGTTCGGCAATCGAGATGCTGCCGCCGACGCGCTTTTCCACCGCTGGCGCCCAGTCGACAAGGTCCGCCTTCCTGACGGTGATGCGCCGGTCGAGCGTCTCTTCCTCGCGGTCGACGCGGGCCAGGATGTGCCCGGCCAGCAGCGCCTTGAAGGTGCTGCACATCAGGAAGCGCTCGTCCGTGCGATGGCCGAGCCGTGCGCCCGTCGCGAGATTAAGTATGGCGACACCAAGGCGGCCGCCATGGCGGGCCTCCAGTTCGGCGAGCCGCTTTTCCAGCGCTCCGCCTGCCGCGGCACCGGCACTTCCAGCCACAGCAGAAACCGCCGGTACGGCCAGCAAGGCGCCGGCAAGCGCCTGCCGGCGTGAAATCGTGATCGTCATGTCTGTTTTCCTGTCTGTCGGCACCGGGCGCGTGCCCGGCCGTTTGAGCCCGCCCATGCCGCGACTATGCGAAAGGGAGCGGGTCAAAACAAACGACGATTTCTGCCGTCAGCCATTAGGAAAATTTGGGCTTATTTCCGCTTCATCGCCTCGGCAAGCGCTGCGCCGAAGGCACCCTGCGACGGCGCCTGCTGCTTCGGCGCCGCCTGGGCGAATTTCGGCTTCATCTGGGCTTGCCTGTCGTTGCGGGACGCGTTGTCGCGCGGTGCCGGCTCGCCGCCCTCCTTGCGCATGGTGAGGCCGATGCGCTTGCGCGGCACGTCCACTTCGGTGACGCGCACCTTCACCACGTCGCCCGCCTTCACCACCTCGTGCGGATCCTTGACGAAACGGTCCGCCAGTTGCGAGACATGCACGAGGCCATCCTGGTGCACGCCGATATCGACGAAGGCGCCGAAGGCGGCGACATTGGTCACCGTACCTTCCAGCAGCATGCCGGGCTTCAGGTCCTTGATGTCGTCGATGCCGTCGGCGAAGGTCGCGGTCTTGAATTCCGGGCGCGGGTCGCGGCCGGGCTTTTCCAGTTCGGCGAGAATGTCCTTCACGGTCGGCAGGCCGAAGCGCTCGTCGACGAAGACTTTCGGGTCGAGCTGCTTGAGCGCTGCGCTGTCGCCCATCAGCGTGCGCACATCGCGGCCGCAGGCGGCGACGATCTTTTTCGCCACGCCATAGGCTTCCGGATGCACCGAGGAGGCGTCGAGCGGCTCCTTGCCGTTCGGGATGCGCAGGAAGCCGGCCGCCTGCTCGAAGGTGCGCGCACCAAGACGCGGGACCTTCATCAGCTCCTTGCGGCTTTCGAACGGGCCGTTGGCGTCACGATGCGCGACGATCGCCTCGGCCGAAGACTTACCGAGACCGGAAACGCGGGCGAGCAGCGGCGCCGACGCCGTGTTGAGATCGACGCCCACGGCGTTCACCGCGTCTTCCACCACGGCATCGAGCGAGCGCGACAGCTTGCCCTGGTCAACATCGTGCTGATACTGGCCGACGCCGATCGACTTCGGCTCGATCTTCACCAGTTCGGCAAGCGGATCCTGCAAACGCCGCGCGATGGAGACGGCGCCGCGCAGCGAGACGTCGAGATTGGGGAATTCGGCGGCCGCCGTTTCCGAGGCGGAATAGACCGAGGCGCCGGCTTCCGAAACGATGACCTTGGTGGGTTTTGGCGCAGGGAGATGCGTCAGCAGGTCGGCGACGAGCTTTTCGGTCTCGCGGCTGCCGGTGCCGTTGCCGATCGAGATCAGCTCGACCTTGTGTTTGCGGATGAGCGCGGCGATTTCGGCCTGGGTGCCGCGCACGTCATTTTTCGGCGGGAACGGATAGACGGTCGTGGTCTCCACCACCTTGCCGGTGTTGTCGACGACGGCCACCTTCACGCCGGTGCGGATGCCCGGATCGAGGCCCATCGTGGCGCGGGTGCCGGCGGGGGCGGCAAGCAGCAGGTCCTTGAGATTGCGGGCAAAAACCCGGATCGCCTCTTCTTCGGAGCGCTCGCGCATCTCGCGCATCAGGTCGAGCGACAGCGACATGGAGAGCTTCACCCGCCAGGTCCAGCCGATGACTTCGGCGAGCCACTTGTCGCCGGGCTTCGTGCCGATGGCATAGAAGGAGGCGATGATGCGCTCGACGGGTTTGACCGGCTCGGTGTTGTCCTGGTCGACGACGATGTCGACCGACAGGAATTCCTCGTTCCAGCCGCGCAGCATGGCGAGCGCGCGATGGCCCGGCACCGTCGCCCAGCGTTCGGTATGGTCGAAATAGTCGGAGAACTTCGCGCCGGCCTCCTGCTTGCCCTCGACGACGCGGGCGCGCAGGAAGGCGTTGCTCTTCATATATTCGCGCAGCCGCTTCAACAGGTCGGCATTTTCGGTCAGCTGCTCGGCGACGATGTCGCGCGCGCCTTCCAGCGCCGTCTTGACGTCCGGCACTTCGGCCGAGAGGAATTTTACCGCCAGCTCCGCCGGCACCAGCGCACGGTCCGCCAGAATCTGCTCGGCGAGCGGGCCGAGGCCGCGTTCGCGGGCGATTTCCGCCTTGGTGCGGCGCTTCGGCTTGTAGGGCAGGTAGATGTCTTCGAGCTCGGCCTTGGTCGTGACGGCGGCGATCTTGGCGGTCAGCTCGTCCGTCAGCTTGCCCTGCCCCGCGATCGATTCGAGGATCGAGGCGCGGCGGGCTTCCAGTTCGCGCAGATAGGTCAGGCGTTCGGCCAGCGTGCGCAGCTGCGTATCGTCGAGGCCGCCGGTCACCTCCTTGCGGTAACGCGCGATGAACGGCACGGTCGCGCCCTCGTCGAGCAGCCCCACGGCGGCGGAAACCTGCGCGGAGGTCGCCTTGATCTCGGCGGCGATCAGGTTCGCGATCTTGAGCGGTGTCGGGGCCATGTCAAACTCCTCTGCGTGGCGCGGGCGGCGACCATAGTGCGCGGCCCCCGGCAGACCAACCGAAAGCCCACGGACCGGCGGCCACGTCCACAATATATATCACGCCCGGTGGCAGGCGGCAGAACTGTGCCAGGGTTGAGCTGACGTGAATACAGGCTTACTGGTTGTAACCCTTCATAAAGTCTTGCCGACTATCCTGCCCGCACGCAACTGCAATGGGGCCTTCGGCATGCGCGCAACATTTCTTGCAGCAGTTTCACTGGCGGCCCTCGCCACGGCCGGGCCGACGCATGCGGCACCGCTCAACCTGCTCATCTGGGAATCCTATATCGATGAGCAGATCCTCACCGACTGGGCGGCCGAGACGGGCATCGAGGTGCGTCAGATCTTCTACGACAGCGGGGACGCGCGCGACGAAATCCTCGCCGATCCGAACAGCAATGTCGACGTGGTCGTGACCAACGAGAACGGCGCCAAGCTCTATGGCAACCGCGGCGTCATCATGGCGCTCGATGCTGAAAACGTGCCGGCGCTTGTGGATTATGCCGCCGACTGGACCAAGCGCTGCGGCGGCTATGGCGTGCCCTATCTCTGGGGCACGATGGGCATTCTCTACCGCTCCGACAAGATCACCACGCCGCCGACCTCCTGGGCGGACATCATGCGCCCGACCGAAAGCCTGCGCGGCCATATCGCCATGTACGACGACCACGCCGAGGCCTTTGTCGGGCCGCTGGTGCTGCTCGGCAAATCGGTGAACGCCAATGACAACGAGACGCTGAAAGCGGCCTACGAGCTGATGAAGGCGCAGGCGCCCTATGTGCTCACCTACGATTACGTGATCACCTCGATCCAGAGCGCCGACAAGGGCCCGAACATCCACATGGCGCTCGGCTATAGCGGCGACCAGTATACGCTGAACGACAAGGTCTCCTCGCCCGGCCTCTGGCGTTATGTCGTGCCGAAGGAAGGCACGCTTTCCTGGCTCGACTGCATCTCCGTCAGCGCGCGCTCGACGAACAAGGACCTCGCGCTGAAGCTTGTCGACTATATCAGCAATGCCAAGAACGGCGCGCGCAACGCCGTCAAGCTCAACATGCCGACCGCAAGCACGGCCGCACTCGCCCTGCTGCCGGAAGACATGCGGTCCAATCCCGAAATCTATGCAGCACCGGAAATCCTGGCGAAAAGCCAGCTTCAGGAGGAACTGACCGTTCAATCGGTCCAGGCCCGCCGCCGCATCATCAGCAGTCTGGCCCAGAATCAGTGACGCTCGGAAAACGCGCCCTCTCCCTCATATTCCCGGTCGTGCTGGCAGGTTACGTGCTCGCCGCCGCGCTGATCTACTATGTGCAGGGCTCATCGATCCTCGCGCTCGAGCGCGCGCGCCTGTGGCAGCAGATGGGCCTGCTCACCGCGGTCTTCCAGAACGAGGTGACGCAGAACCGAAGTTTCATCTATTCGCTCGTCGAGGGCGGCGCCGTGCGCCTCTTCGTCAACGAGCCGGATGCCGCCTATCGCAACACCGCGCTCGGCGTGCGCTTGCAGCAGAGCATCACCTCGCTCACCGACGACCGCAAGCGCTTCATCTCGGTCGCGATCATCCGTCCGCCGCTGACGGTGGATTATTATTTCGAGGACAGCGACGATCCGTTCGCCGAGATCACGCCGCAGCAGATCGAGCATGCAAGGCAGGTCATCGACAGCCCGCGGCTCTCCTCCTGGGCCTATCTCAACACGGCCGGCATCGAGCCGCTGATCGTGCATTCGGAATTCATCGACCCGCTGACCTTCAACCGCCCGGTCGCCAGCGCCAAGAAGGGCGCGATCCTGGTGCAGACGGCGGTCCGGCCAAAACTCTTCCTCGACACGAAGCGGGCGCTGGAAAAGGAATATGGCGCGACGATCGAAATCGGGCAGCACCAGCTTCTGGCCGAAGGCTCGCTTTCGGCGACCGCGATGCTCAGCCCTTCGCTCTTCGCGCGGCTGACGCCCGATCCGGCCTTCCTCGAAAACCGGCTGTGGACGCTGAAATCGCTGCTGGCGCTCGGCGCCATCGCGCTCAGCCTCTGCACGATCATCCTCGTGCTCGGCCTGGTGCGGCGCTACATCACCAATCCGATCGCCAGCCTCGACCGCCAGCTCACCGACGTGATGACCGGCAGCCGCAGCGCCCTGCCCGAGATGAACGAACCCGGCGAGATCGGCCGCCTTTCGGCAAACGTCAAGCGGCTGCATGACCATTCGATGCGGTCCTTCGACCTGGTGCAGAACGCGTCCTGGACGGACACGCTGACCGGCATCAGCAACCGCGAATATTTCAACATCCGCTCGACGCAGATCCTCGAAGAGGCCGAAGCCGAGGATATCGGCTGCACGCTGCTGTTCATCGACGTGGACAATTTCAAGTTCGTCAACGACAAACACGGCCACAAGATCGGTGACGAGCTGTTGAAGACGCTTGCCGACCGCATCTCCGCCATCGTCGAGCGCGTCGTCACCGAACGCGGCCTGCCGAATGGCCTGTTCGCCCGGCTTTCCGGCGACGAATTCGCCATCATGCTGCGCTGCCAGCCGGGCGGCGGCACGATCACGGAAATCTCGGGCGATATCTTGGCGCTCTTCGGCGAAGGCTTCGAGGTGCTGGACAAGGCCTATCCGGTCACCGCCAGCATCGGCATCGCGGTCTATCCGGAAGATGCCCGCACGCTGCCGGAACTGGTGGCCCATGCCGACGCGGCGATGTACCAGGCGAAATCCCAGGGCAAGAACGGCTCGGCGCGCTATTCCCGCTCGCTGCACGAAAAACGCAACCGCCAGCGCCGCATCGAGGAGGAACTTCGCGTCCTCGATCCGGACCGGGAATTCCACCTCGTCTACATGCCGATCGTCGATGGCCACGGCAAGGTGACGGGCTGCGAGGCGCTGCTGCGCTGGACCTCGCCGGTGCTCGGCCGCGTCACGCCGGACGAGTTCATCCCGATTGCCGAGACCACCGGCCTGTTCAGCAAGATCGACTGGTGGGTGATCGACCAGGCGATGTCGGAGCACAGCCATATCCGCAAGCTTTTCGGCCCCGAGACGATCCTCTGCATCAACATCTCGTCGGCGGAACTCTATACCAAGTCGATCAGCGATCATTTCTGCGAATGCGCCGATAGGCACGGCATCGATGCGCGCATGATCGAGATCGAACTCACCGAGACCTTCGCGGTGAAGCTTGGCGAACAGTCCCGCCGCAACATCGAGATTCTGCGTGCCCGCGGCTTCCGTATTTCGATCGACGATTTCGGTGCCGGCTATACCTCGGTGCAGCAGATCATCGAATATCCGGCCGAGACCATCAAGCTCGACCGCGAGCTGGTCGAAAGCCTGACGCGTTCCGCAGCGCTGCCGACGCTGCGCGCCCTCGTCGCGCTCTGCCATGCGCAGGACATGTCGGTGATCGCCGAGGGCGTCGATACGACGGAGAAGATGGCGCTGCTCGCCGCCGCCGGCTGCGATCTCTACCAGGGCTATCTCATCAGCCGTCCCCTGACGCTGGAAGAGATCGGCATCTGGGCGATGCAGCGGCTCGTCGAAAAGGCCCGCGAGGCCGCACAGACGCCCGACCGCCGCGCCAGCGCCTGACCAGATTGCACGACTTGCCGAGCCTCCCGCGAGCCCCTATCCCTGTGATGGGGTTACGGGAGGAATTTCATGAAAAACACGCCGATCTTCGTGCTGGGCCTCGCGCTTCTCGTCTGGTCCTTCAACAGTTCGCTGATTGCCAGCGCACCGGAGGGCGAGACGAAGCTTCTGGCGCACCGCGGCGCCCACCAGACGTTTGGCCATGAAGAGGTCGAGAACGACACCTGCACGGCGACGCTGATCGACCCGCCGACACACGATTATCTGGAAAACACCATCGCCGGCATGCAGGCCGCCTTTGCGGCCGGCGCCGCGGTCGTCGAGATCGACGTGCACCTGACGCCGGACAGGAAATTCGCGGTCTTCCACGACTGGACGCTCGACTGCCGCACGAACGGCAAGGGCGTGACCGAAGAGATCGACAGCGCGGTGCTGAAGACGCTCGACATCGGCTACGGCTATACGGCGGATGGCGGCAAGACCTATCCGTTCCGCGGCAAGGGCGTCGGGCAGATGCCGATGCTGGAGGACATCTTCGCCGCCAATCCGGCGGGCCGGCTGCTGATCAATTTCAAGAGCCGGCGGGCGGAGGAAGGCGAAGCGCTCGCGGCGCTGCTGAACGCCAACCCGGCCTGGCGCGAAAAAACCTTCGGCGTCTTTGGCGGGGGCGAGCCGACGGATGCGGCGCGCGCCGCCCTGCCCGGCCTCAAGGGCTATACCGGAAAATCGGCCAAGGACTGCCTGCTGCACTACCTCGCCAGCGGCTGGATCGGCTATGTGCCGGAGGCCTGCCGCAACACGCTGGTGCCGGTGCCGAGCAACTATGCCTGGCTGCTCTGGGGCTGGCCGAACCGCTTCATGACCCGCATGCGCGACGCCGGCAGCGACGTCATTCTCGTCGGCCCCTATTCCGGCGGCAGTGGCTCGGCCGGCATCGACACGGCCGAACAGGTGGAAGACCTGCCGGCACAATTCCCCGGCTATATCTGGACGAACCGCATCCTGGAGGTCGGCCCCGCCATCAAGGCGCGGCCGTAAGCCGTCACGACGTCGGGAAATCGAGGCCCATCTCGCGGAAGCGGGCCGGGTCGTCGCCCCAGTTCTCGCGCACCTTCACGAAGAGGAAGAGGTGCACGGGCTGTTCGAGGATTTCCGACAGTTCCTTGCGGGACGCCATCGAGATCGCCTTGATCGCGTCGCCGTTCTTGCCGAGCGCGATCTTCTTCTGGCTGTCGCGCTCGACATAGATGACCTGCTCGATGCGCACCGAGCCGTCCTTGCGCTCCTCCCAGTTCTCCGTCTCGACATGCGAGGAATAGGGCAGCTCCTGGTGCAGGCGCAGGAAGAGTTTTTCGCGGGTGATCTCGGCTGCGAGCTGGCGCATCGGCAGGTCGGAGATCTGGTCTTCCGGATAGTACCACGGGCCTTCCGGCAGCGCGGCGGCCAGGTAGTCCATGACGTCGTCGCAGCCCGATCCGGTCAGCGCCGAGACCATGAAGGTGCGCTCGAAGGACACGACCTCGTTCACCGCGGCCGTCAGCTTCAGGAGGTCCTCCGGGTTCACCCGGTCGACCTTGTTCAGCACGAGGATTTTCGGCTGGTGGACCTCTTTCAGGCCCTCCAGGATCTTTTCCGCATCGCCCTTCAGGCCCCGCTCGCTGTCGATCAGGAACATGATGAAATCGGCATCCTTGGCACCGCCCCAGGCGGTCGTCACCATGGCGCGGTCGAGCCTTCGGCGCGGCTTGAAGATGCCGGGCGTGTCCATGAAGACGATCTGCGCATTGTTGTGGATGGCGATGCCGCGCACGATGGCGCGCGTCGTCTGCACCTTGTGGCTGACGATCGACACCTTGGCGCCGACGAGGCGGTTGACCAGCGTCGACTTGCCGGCATTGGTCGCACCGATCAGGGCGACGAAGCCCGAATGGGTCGGGCCCACGCCGTTCGTGCTGTCCTCGGCGGGGTTTGTGTTTTCTTCGGTCATGGTATCCGTCAATCCGCGGCGTTGCTCTTGGGCCAGACGCCTTCGCGTTCCAAAATCTTTGTCGCGGCCGCCTGTTCGGCGGCCCGTTTCGAGCGGTCGATGCCGGTTTCCGGCTTCACGCCCTTGACCTCAACCGTCACGGTGAAGCGGGGATCATGATCCGGTCCGGAGCGCTCGTCCACCCGGTAGTGCGGCGTCAGGCCGAACCTGGCATGCGCCCATTCCTGCAATTCCGTCTTGGCGTCGCGCCGCGCCCCTTCGGCGCGGGCCGCCCTGTCCTGCCAGTTGCGCAGGATGAACCCCCGCGCCGCTTCGAGCCCGCCATCGAGATAGATCGCGGCGATCAGCGACTCTACCACATCGGCGCGCACATTCAGCATGGCTTTTCCGGTGAGCTTCTTCACATCCGCCCCGGTGCGGATGAAGCGGTGCAGTTCGAGATCGTCCGAGACCGCGGCACAGCTTTCGGCGCTGACCAGCTGGTTCAGGCGCACGGAAAGCTCGCCCTCCTTCGCCTCGCGAAAGGTGCGGAACAGCATCTCGGCAATGCAGAGCCCGAGCACGCGGTCGCCGAGGAACTCCAGCCGCTCGTAATTGCTGCCCTTGCCCGACTGGGCGCTGGCATGCGTGATCGCGCGGTCGAGACGGTCCTTGTCGGTGAAGGCGTAACCGATCAGCTCTTCGAGAACCTTGCGGTTCGCGTCGTTCAGCGGGATGGCGCCCTTCATTCAACGACCTTGAAGAGGCGGTCCCAGCGCAGATTCGTCGGCCACTTCCAGATTTCGCTGAAGGAGGTGTCGTTGCCGAGCGAGAAGAAGATCAGGCTTGCGCGGCCGATCAGGTTTTCCGCCGGAACGAAACCGACGTCGAAACGGCTGTCGGCCGAGTTGTCGCGGTTGTCGCCCATCATGAAATAATGGCCTTCGGGAACGATGAACTCGCGCGTGTTGTCGCCGACGGTGCCGGGGCGCGTGTCCAAGGTATCGTAGGTCGTGCCCGTATCGAGCGTCTCGCGGAAGACCGGCACGTCTTCGCCGGTATCGTACTGGTCGTCGGCACGGAAGAAGCCGTTCTGCTCGCGCTTCACCGCCACGCCGTTGATGTAGAGCTCGCTGTCGCGCACCTGGACACGGTCGCCCGGCAGGCCGACGAGGCGCTTGATATAGTCGATGTCCGGGTTCGGCGGGAAACGGAAGACGACGATGTCGCCGCGCGTCGGTTCGCTCGCGAAGATGCGGCCGGAAAACAGGTTCGGCGAAAACGGCAGCGAATATTTCGAATAGCCGTAGGAGAACTTGTTGACGAAGAGATAGTCGCCGACGAGCAGCGTCGGCATCATCGAGCCCGACGGGATGGTGAAGGGCTGGAAAAGCACGGTGCGGATCACCACGGCGAGCAGCAGCGCCTGAACGATGACCTTGACGTTTTCCCACAGGCCGCTCTGGGCCTTCTCAGTCTTCTCTGCCACGCCGGATCTGTCCTTATCTGCAAACATGGGGCCCTCTATAGAGGAAAGGTTGCGTGTTGGAAATCGTGTCGGTCAAAAAGACGCGGGGCGCCGGTTATCCGGGCGCGAACCTCTGGCAAAGCCCGCCAACCTCTCCTCCGTCATGGTCGGGCTTGACCCGACCATCCACGGCCGCGGTGCCGCGTGGATCCTCGGGTCAAGCCCGAGGATGACGTCAGTGGGTAGGGAAAGGTTCGCCAGCAAATCACATCCTATCCAGGCGTTCCGGCCGGCAGCGCCTCGATGATCACGAAAGCTTGTGCCAGCGGGAAGTCGTCCGTGATGGTGATGTGGATGCGCGGCTCGTGGCCTTCCGGCATCATCTGCTTCAGCCGTTCCAGCGCACCGCCGGTGAGCTTCATGGTCGGTTTGCCGCCCGGCAGGTTGACGACGCCCATGTCCTTCCAGAACACGCCCTGCGCCAGCCCCGTGCCGAGCGCCTTGGAACAGGCCTCCTTGGCGGCGAAACGCTTGGCATAGGAGGCCGCGCGGTTCCTGCGACGGTCGGATTTCGCCCGCTCGATCTCGGTGAAGCAGCGCTGGGTGAAACGCTCGCCGAACCGCTCCAGCGACTTCTCCACCCGGCGGATGTCGATGAGATCGCTGCCGATGCCGATGATCATGGGGACTTGTCTCCGGAAGAAAGGATGGGGGCGAGGCCGGCGCGTTCCAGGAGGCGCGCATGGCGCCGCGCCTTGAAGGAGCGCACGGCAAAACGCGTCGCGCCATAGGCAAGCGCCGCGGTCGCGAGGCCGAGAACGCCGGCGCCGGTCAGCATCGGCTTCAGCACCGGCTGCCACAGCTCGGAAAGCTGGAGATGTTCCAGCCGACGGAAGAGCTCGGCCGCCGTGACCGCTTCCGCGGACTGGATGCCGAGCAGCACCTCGCCGAGCCGGAAGGTCGCAAGCGCGATCAGGGGAATGGTGAGCGGGTTGGCGATGGTCGTCGCAAGCGCGGCCGCCAGCAGATTGCCGGCGAAGAGATAGGCGAGCGCCAGCGCCAGGATGACGTGAAAACCGAGAAGCGGCGTGAAGGCGGAAAAAGTGCCGGCCGCAACCCCCGCGGCAACCGCGTGCGGCGACGCGGACAGACGCAGGATTCGCTTGGCGAGGTAGCGCGCGGGACGCGTCAACCCCTTGCGCGGCCAGAAGAATTCGCGCAATCGGTCGGGCCAGGTGGCCTTCTTTCGGCGTCTGAACAACATCGCCCAGACATAGCCGATCCGTTAGTGGCATTTCAATGGCGCCTGGATGACACCCTCATGGTGCCGAGGCGCGCGGTCACCGTGGCGCAAGCGGGGCTGCGCCACATGATCCGGTCAGATTATCAGTAGCTCTTGCGGAAGAGGCCGCGGTCGATCTGACGCTGGCGGTATTCCAGGTCGATCCGGTCGATGGCGCCGTTGAGATAGGCGTTTTCGCGGTCTTCGCTCGAAGGGATGCGCAGGGCGCGGGCAAAACTCTTGAACTGCTTCAGCATGGTAAACCTCGTATCGGTTGACCTCCCGAGACAGAAGATAGCTTATCAGCGCGAAGATACCAGCGACACTATTCCATTGCAGCCATGCAAACCGCGCATAACGACTGGTCAAAACTTGGGCAAACCTGCCTCAATCGAGGCAGGGTGCCACATTTTTGCATAGAAACCGTCATGCAAAGACCCGGCTGATCGTCGAGACGCACTGAAGTTCCTTGAGCTGGCCCATCAGCTGGTTGAGCTGGCGGAGATCCCAGACCTCGAGATCGATATGCACCTCGGTGAAATCGGCCGCCACCCGCGTCATCGACATGGAGCGGATGTTGACGTCGCTGGTGGCGATCGTCTGGGTGACTTCGGCAAGCGTGCCGGGCTCGTTCAGCGCGTTGATCATGATGCGCGCCATGAAGCGGTTGTTGTTGGCTTCGTCCAAGTCCCAGCGCACGTCGATCCAGCGCTCCGGCTCGTCGTCGAACTTTTGCAGCGCCGGCGACTGGATCGGGTAGATGGTGATGCCCTTGTCCTTTTCCATGATGCCGACGATGCGATCGCCCGGCACGGCACCGCCGGAGGAGAAATGCACCTCGGCATTGCCGGAGAGGCCGCGAATCGGCAAAGCCTCTGGACCGGTCTCGCTTGCGGCCTCCGCCAGCGCCGCCTTGGTCTTGCCGGGCAGCTTGAAGACCATGCCGGCGGCGCTGCGCATGTTGAACCAGCCGTCGTCGGAGCTCGGCTTCACGGTGACGCGCTCGTCCTGGTAATCCGGGAAGACGGCGCGCAGCACGTCGAGCGAGGAAAGCTCGCCGCGCCCGACGGCGGCGATGGCGTCCTCGACGTCCTTGTGGCCGAGCCGGTGCAGCACCGGCTTCAACCCGTCGCGGGAGAAGGATTTTCCGGCACGGTCGAAGGTGCGCTCCAGGATGCGGTAGCCGAGGCCGGAATATTGTTTGCGCACCGCGGCGCGGGTGGCGCGGCGGATGGCGGCGCGCGCCTTGCCGGTGACGACGATCTCTTCCCAGGCCGGCGGCGGCACCTGGATGCCGGAGCGGATGATTTCCACCTCGTCGCCGTTGTTGAGGCGGGTGACCAGCGGCATGATTCGGCCGTTGATCTTGGCGCCGACGCAGGTGTCGCCGATATTGGTGTGCACCGCATAGGCGAAGTCGATGGGTGTGGCGCCACGCGGCAGGGTGATCAGCTGGCCCTTCGGGGTGAAGGTGAAGACCTGGTCCTGGAAGAGTTCGAGCTTGGTATGTTCGAGGAACTCTTCCGGATTGTCGCCCTCCGCCAGCGATTCGATCGTCCGGCGCAGCATGGCGTAGGCGTTGGAGCGCGGCGAGCGGGTGCGCTCCTCGCCGTTCGTGCCCTCCTTGTCCTTGTAGAGCGAATGGGCGGCGATGCCGTATTCGGCGATCTCGTGCATGCGCTTGGTGCGGATCTGCAGCTCGATGCGCTGGCGCGACGGGCCGACGATCGTCGTGTGGATCGACTGGTAGTCGTTCTGCTTCGGCGTCGAGATATAGTCCTTGAAGCGGCCCGGCACGACCCGCCAGCGCGTGTGCACGATGCCGAGTGCGGCGTAACAGCCGGGAATGTCGTCGACGAGGATGCGGAAGGCATAGACGTCGGAAAGCTGCTCGAAGGACAGCGACTTCGACTGCATCTTGCGAAACACCGAATAGGCCGTCTTCTGGCGGCCCTTCACCAGCGCATCCTCGAGACCGTTCACGACGAGCAACTCGCGCAATTCGTCCTCGATCTTGCGGATAAGGCCCTCGTTGCGCTGGGAGAGTTCCTCCAGCTTGCGCGTGACGGTCTCGAAGGCTTCCGGATTGATGTGGCGGAAGGAGAGGTTTTCCAGTTCCTCGCGCATGTCCTGCATGCCCATGCGGCCGGCGAGCGGCGCATAGATGTCCATCGTCTCTTCCGAGATGCGGGCGCGCTTTTCCGGCGTCATGTGGTCCAGCGTGCGCATATTGTGCAGCCGGTCGGCGAGTTTCACCAAGAGCACGCGCACGTCGTCGGAAATCGCCAGCAGCAGCTTGCGCAGGTTTTCCGCCTGCTTGGCCTTCTTGGAGACGAGGTCGAGCTTCTTGATCTTGGTGAGGCCTTCGACCAGCGCGCCGATATCCTCGCCGAACAGTTCGTCGATTTCCGCGCGCGTGGCACTGGTGTCCTCGATCGTGTCGTGCAGCAGCGCGACCGCGATCGTCGATTCGTCGAGGCGCATTTCGGTCAGGATGGCGGCGACTTCGAGGGGATGCGAGATATAGGGGTCGCCGCTCGCGCGCTTCTGCTGGCCATGTTTCTGCATCGCATAGACATAGGCCTTGTTCAGCAGCGCCTCGTTGGCTTCCGGCTTGTATTTCTGAACCCGTTCGACGAGTTCATATTGACGCATCATTCTCGGTCGGCTCCTTCCCGGTCCAGCGCCGGGCAAAAAAAAGTGCGCCCCGACCTTAAGAGGGGCGCACCGACATTCGCAATATAAAAAGGCGGTAGGCAGTAGGGATTAGGCAATAGGGGCCCGGCCTGCTCGCCCGTCTTCCCTACCGCCTACTGCCTACCGGCTAATTCCTACCTCAATAGTCGTCGCTCTTTTCCGGCGGCACGAGGCCTTCGATGCCGGCCAGCAGCTCTTCTTCCGACATGCGGTCGAAGGTGATGGTTTCCGGCTGGTCCTCGTCCTCATCGGCGGTCGCCGTCGTGCCTGCGCTGTCGGCGGCAAGGCTTGCCGGATCGGGTTCGGGCTCGTCCACTTCGACATGCTTCTGCAACGAGTGGATCAGGTCTTCCTTGAGGTCGTCCGGCGAGAGCCGCTCGTCGGCGATCTCGCGCAGCGCCACGACGGGGTTCTTGTCGTTGTCGCGGTCGATGGTGATGGCGGCGCCCTGCGAAATGAGGCGGGCGCGATGGCTTGCAAGAAGAACCAGCTCGAAGCGGTTGTCTACCTTGTCAATGCAATCTTCAACGGTGACACGGGCCATTGCCTGTCCTTTGTGATCGAGAATTTCAGGAGTTTGCATGCCCGATACAGCCAATGGACGGAAAATTCAAGTTTTTCCTTATCCCCGGGCAACGGCGCGTGTCGTAAGGCTGCCCATGTAACTTGTGATTGATGCCTCCCCTAACGGTAGGTAAAAAGCCGAAATATCCGACAAATAGGGTAAGGCGCGGGAACTATTTTCCAATTCGCGCGATGGCCGTTTTACTGAAACGATACCGATCGGAAAAATGACAGCCGCAACCTAGATTTGCTTGGAAAGCACGCCGTACTGCCCTAAATGAAGATTATATGAAAGAGAGTTAATTCAACCGGGTCGTGCATCCGGGCGGGCTGATACTTGGCCTGAGCTCAACCGTTTACATCAACGTCTACTTAAAGGATTGCGCACTATGTTCGACCCCCGCGAGAAAATCGCCCTCTTCATCGACGGTGCAAATCTCTATGCGGCGTCCAGAACTCTCGGATTCGACATCGATTACAGGAAGCTTCTCAAAGCCTTCCAGAAACGCGGCTACCTGCTGCGCGCCTATTACTACACGGCACTGATCGAAGACCAGGAATATTCTTCCATCCGCCCGCTGATCGACTGGCTCGACTATAACGGCTACAAGGTCGTTACCAAGCCCGCCAAGGAATTCACCGACTCGCTCGGCCGCCGCAAGATCAAGGGCAACATGGATATCGAGCTTGCCATCGACGCGATGGAGCAGTCGGAGACGGTCGACCATCTCGTCATCTTCTCCGGCGACGGCGATTTCACCACGCTGGTCGAGGCATTGCAGCGCAGGGGCCGCAAGGTCTCCGTCGTCTCCACCATGCAGACCCAGCCGCCGATGATCGCCGACGACCTGCGCCGCCAGGCCGACTATTTCATCGACCTCGGATCGCTGAGAGCCGAAATCGGTCGCGACCCCTCCGAGCGCCCGCAGCGCAATGTGGAGCCGGTCGAAAACGTCGCCGAATAGGCGCACGCGCCGGAACGGAACAGAGAGCCCCGGCCGCCTGCGACCGGGGTTTTTCTTTTCGGAAGGCAGGGAAGCCCCGGAAAACCCGGTGTTGCAAGGCTTCGTTAAACATTGAATCAAGTAGGCCGGCCAGCCCTTAAGCTTCCTCAAGACTCCCCTGATATTCCCGATACCGGACAGTCATTTCGCATTGGAATATCGGGGCAATGGTGGACGCAGTATCGCTTTCGGCAACCAGCTACCGGGGAGTTTCGGCCGCGCTCGAGACCCGTCCGGCCGTCGTCGCCCTTGCCGCGCTCGCGGCACCGCAGCCGGTTACCCAGGTTTCGACGCCTTCGCAGGCGGCCGAGGACATCGGCGATCTCAGCTTCCTCTATGCGCCGAGCGGCCTGCCGGGAATTTCCGCCCTGCCCGCCTATGCCGTGCCGCCCGCCCAGGCGACGACCGACCAGCGCGTCAGCAACGGCCGCAACCCGACCGCGCGCCTTGCGATCGAAAGCACCGATCTCAACAGCCTTATGTCGTCGTTCCTGACGCCGCGCACGCCGAGCACCAACCCGGCCGCCTCGCCGGACGTGCCGGCGGAAGCCAGCAACGAACAACTCGCCCGCACGGCGCGCCAGTCCGTTATCGCGCAGCTTTACAACCAGTTCTAAGGAAGAATACCCAATAAGAGGCCGTCAGCCGCGATCGCGCAGCAGGCGGCCCTTCTGGCGATTCCAGTCGCGTTCCTTTTCGGTCTCGCGCTTGTCGTGCAGCTTCTTGCCCTTGGCGAGCGCGAGTTCGAGTTTCGCCCGGCCGACATCGTTGAAGTAGACCTTCAGCGGCACGAGCGTCATGCCTTCCCGGTTGATCGCGATGCGCAGGCGATTGATCTCGCGCTTGGAGAGCAGGAGCTTGCGGCGCCGGCGCGTCTCGTGGTTGAAGCGGTTTGCCTGGAGATATTCCGGCAGGTAGGAATTGATCAGCCAGATCTCGCCGCCCTCGTCCGAGGCGTAGGATTCCGCGATGTTCGCCTTGCCTTCGCGCAGCGATTTGACCTCCGTGCCGGTCAGCACGATGCCGGCCTCGAACGTATCGATGATCTCGTAGTTGAAGCGGGCCTTGCGGTTTTCCGCCACGATCTTCTTGATCGTCGATGGCTTCCTGGGCGTTGTTTTGGGCGTCGCTGGACGGGGTTTTGTTATCATATCAGTTCAAAAGGCCGGCATGGCGAAGCGCCGCGTCGATCGCGGCCTCCGTCGCCGGCTCCAGGGTCGGGATGAGCGGCGAGCGCACGAAGCGGTTCAGGCCGCGCGTGCGGTTCAGCGCATATTTCGCGCCGCAAAGCCCCGGCTCGATGAAGATCGCCTTGTGCAGCGGCATCAGTTTGTCCTGATATTCCAGCGCCTTGGCGTAATCGCCGGCAAGCGTCGCCTCCTGGAATTCCGCACAGAGCCGCGGCGCGACATTGGCCGTGACCGAGATGCAGCCGACGCCGCCATGGGCGTTGAAGCCGAGCGCGGTCGCATCCTCGCCGGAAAGCTGGACGAAACCCTTGCCGCAGGTGATGCGCTGTTCGGAGACGCGCTCGATCTTGCCCGTCGCATCCTTGACGCCGACGATCGACGGATGCGCCTTGTGCAGCGCGCCCATCGTCTCGGGCGACATGTCGACTACCGAGCGGCCGGGAATGTTGTAGATGACGATCGGCAGCTTCACGCTTTGGGCAATCGCCGCATAATGGGCGAAAAGGCCCTTCTGCGTCGGCTTGTTATAGTAGGGCGTCACCACGAGGACCGCGTCCGCGCCCGCCTTTTCGGCGTGCAGGGCGAGATCGATCGCTTCCCTGGTGTTGTTCGAGCCGGCACCGGCGATGACCGGAACGCGGCCGGCAGCCACCTTGATGCAGAGTTCCACCACCCGTTTGTGCTCGTCATGCGACAGCGTCGGCGATTCGCCGGTGGTGCCGACCGGCACGAGGCCGTGGCTGCCTTCGCTGATCTGCCATTCGACATGCGCGGCGAACGCGTCTTCGTCGACAGCGCCGGCATCGGTGAACGGGGTGACGAGAGCGGGAATGGATCCCTTGAACATCGAGAACTCCTGAGACCAGAGCCGCCCTGGGGCTTACATGCTTTGGCCGTATTCCGTGGTTAAAAACTGCCGCACAATAATCATGTGACAGTCATGCGGCAAGCGCCGCGAGGGGCGTTTTTCATGCATGATCAAGGCGAAAGCATGCGGCAAGCGACGAATATTCGTGCCGCGTGATCCGTCGCCTGCATGTCAGCCGCCTTCACGGCATAGTGAGCGCGGCCGGTAAGGTTTCGTTAAGGCAATAAAGGGTTAATGATTGTCAAAGATCAGGCGGGAAGAGACGGTTCCGATGTGCCGCCTGTCAGGCATCCGGGATGTGACATGATCTCGAGAAACAGTTTTGCCCTTTGCGCCTTGCTGCTTGCCGGAGCGGCCGGCCTTGCGTTGCGCTCCTCGCCCGTGGAAGCGGACAACATCACGACCTCCTCGGTAAAACCGCTCGGCTTTGCCGCCGAAATGCCGTCGAAGGACATCATCACCAACGCCATTCCGCGCACGGACAGCGTGCAGCCGGTGAGCGCGGCACTGCGCGAGGGGCTCGACGCGCTGTCGAACCGCGATGCGGCGGCCGCGATCGTCGCGCGCAACCGCCTCTCCTCCGACAGTCTCGACCGCCATATCCTGACCTGGGCGATTGCCGTCTCCGGCCAGCGCGGCGTGCCCTCCTGGGAAATCGCCAGCGCGCAGCGGGAACTGAAGGGTTGGCCGGGGCTTACGGCGCTGCGCGCCAATTCCGAGCGCGCCCTTGCCCGCGAGAACCCGGCGAGTGCCGACGTGCTCGCCGCCTTCGGCACGACGCGGCCGGAAACCGCGGAAGGTGCCCTTGTGCTCTGCCGTGCGCTGGTGGCGACCGGTGATGCGGCACGCGCCACCGAAATCCTGCGGTCCTTCTGGCAGAAGGAGACGCTTTCCAAGGAATTCGAGGAGAAGGCGCTCGAGGAGTTCGGCACGCTGCTCACCACCAGCGACCACAAGATGCGCATGGAAATGCTGCTCTACCGCGACCGTGCCGACCAGGCGCAGCGTTTTGGCGACCTCGGCAAGGCGCAATCGCTCTATCGCGCCTGGGCGGCCGTCATCCGCAAGAACAAGACGGCCGGCACGCTGATCAAGGCCGTCGATGCCGGCTGGCAGAAGGACCCGGCCTATACGTTCCTGCGCATCCGGCACCTGCGCAACCAGGAGGAATACCGCGCGGCGGCAAAACTCTTCACCGCCATGCCGGAGGACCCGGCGCGCCTGATCAATCCCGGCGCCTGGTGGAACGAACAGCGCATCGTCAGCCGCGGCCTTGCCGATCTCGGTGATTACAAGGATGCCTACCGCGTCGCCGCGCGGCATGGCGCGGACGATCCGACGGATATCGTCGAGGCGGAGTTCCACGCCGGCTGGTATGCGTTGCGCGATCTCGGCGATGCGAAGACCGCGGCAAGCCATTTCCAGCGTATCCTGCAAGCCTCCGATCGCCCGCTTTCGGTATCGCGCGCCTGGTACTGGCTCGGCCGCGCAGCGGAAAAGGCCAACCCGGCCGAGGCGAAGGACTATTTCGCCAAGGCGGCGAATTTCCCCGGCACCTTCTATGGCCAGCTTGCCGGCGCAAGGCTCGGCCGCACGGCGCTGAACGTCGCCTATCCGACGCCGACCCCGGAAGAGCGCGCCCGATTCCATGAGCGTGAAGCCGTGCAGGCGATCGCCCGGTTGCAGGCGGCCGGCCATGGTTGGCGCGGCGAAAGCCTGTATCGGGCACTCGCCGGCGAATTGATGAGCCCCGGCGAACTCGCCCTTCTCGCCGCGCAGGCGGAAAAGGGCGGCAACCACCAGCTTTCCCTGCAGATCGGCAAGATCGCCTTCGGGCGCGGCATCGATGTCGCCGCACTCGCCTTTCCGATCGGCGTCATCCCCGATGGGGCCAATATATCCGGCTCCGGCAAGGCGCTCGCCTATGCCATCGCGCGCCAGGAGAGCGCCTTCAACCCGGCCGCGGTCTCTCCCGCCAATGCGCAAGGCCTGCTGCAACTGATGCCGGGCACCGCGCAGGGTGTGGCGAAACGCTACGGGCTTGCCTATTCCAAGGAGCGGCTGACAACGGACGCCGCCTATAACGCCACGCTCGGCGCGCATTATCTCGGCGAGCAGATCGACGATTTCGGCGGCTCGTATGTGCTGACCTTCATCGCCTACAATGCCGGCCCGCGCCGTGTGCCGCAGTGGATCGCGCGTTACGGCGACCCGCGCGGCAAGCCGATCGACGAGGTGGTCGACTGGATCGAGCGCATCCCCTTCTCCGAGACGCGCGGCTATGTGCAGCGGGTCATGGAGAATTATCAGGTCTACAAGACCCGCCTCGGCCAGAAGGCCGATATCGTGCACGACCTGAGCTTCGGCCGGTAAGCGACCGGTGGGCCGCATCTTGCCCTCGGCAAGCGGCCGCTCTACGCTGAACGTCCTTCCCATCGCTCAGGCGGATGCAGAAACATGAATGACTTTGAAAGCCGCTTCTTCCCGGCCGAAGACGGATTGACGCTTCATGCGCGCGACTATCCGGCAAGACCGGACACCAGGCGGCTGCCGCTCGTCTGCCTGCCCGGTCTCAGCCGCAATGTCCGCGATTTCCACCAGCTTGCCCTGCTCGTCTCGCAGGATCCCGTCGCACCGCGCCGGGTCATCGCGCTCGACTATCGCGGCCGCGGGCTTTCCGGCTATGACGAGAATGCGGCGAACTACCATGTTGCTGTCGAGTGCCGGGATGTCATCACCGTCTGCACGGCGCTCGGCCTTGCCCGGTGTCTCTTTGCCGGCACCTCGCGCGGTGGGCTCATCCTGCACGTCATGGCGGCGGTAAAGCCGGATCTCATCGCTGGTGCGATTCTCAACGATATCGGTCCGGAAATCGAGGCGGACGGTCTCAGGGATATTCGCGACTATCTCTCCGGGCGCTCCGTCCCGGAGGATTTTGACGCAGCCGCCGATCTGCTTCGCGACATCCATGGCGCGTCCTTCCCCGCCCTTTCCCCCGCCGATTGGCGCGACATGGCGGAAGCGATCTATGCGGAAAAGCAAGGCCGGCTCGTCCCCGACTACGATCCGAAACTGACGGAGCAATTGCAGGCCATCGACTTCTCGAAACCCCTGGCGACCCTCTGGCCGCAATTCGAGCTTCTGGCGAAAAAACCGCTGCTCGTCGTGCGCGGCGAACATTCGCGGCTCTTCTCCGAGCGGACGCTCGCCCGGATGGCCGCCGAGGTCGCAACGGTCAAAACCGTGGCCGCACTCGGCCAGGGCCACGCCCCTCTCCTGCACCACGCCACCGTCTTCCCGTCGGTCCAGGCGTTCCTCGCCGGATTCTGACGGCTCGACGAACCCGCCAAAGCCATCGTCCGCACCGCCAGCGCAAGCGGGAGAGCATCGTGCGCGCCCGGAAGACGCCTTGCCGAAAACGAAAAAGACCCGGCTCGAAAGCCGGGTCTCCCATCACTGACAGAAGTCAGATCAGATTAGAACGAACGCTGCAGACGGAAGAAGCCCGACCACTGGTCGCCACCGGCGCCCTTGTTGCCAACGCCGTTGTCAACATCGGTGTACTGGAGGCTGATCTTGGTGGTGAGGTCCGTGACGATCGTGTAGTCGAGCGTCAGGCCAGCGCGCCAAGCGTCGCGGCTACCGCGGTAGTCGCCGGAAGCGTCGTAGTCAAGCGTGCCCCAGTACTGGAAGCCGGGGGTGATTGCCAGCTTTTCAGAGAGGTTAGCCTTGTACGATGCAGCAACCGACCACTCGGAAGCGTCCCAGTAACGGCTTGCGCCCGAAGACCAGACAGCAGCAGCCTGCAGGGTGCCCGGACCGACGTCAGCGGAAACGAGGCCGCGGATGGCGCCGTCTTCAGCGTCGAAGTCGTACGAGCCGAGCAAGTCAGCGCTTACGGCGCCGAACGAACCGGTGACAACACCCGAGATGCCGAGGCCGTCTTCGAATTCAACAAAGCCGTTCTTGGCGTTTGCGAAGGATTCGAGAGCAACGGTAGCAGCGAAAGCGCCGCCTTCGTACTTGTAGGATACAGCATTCAGCAGCGTTTCGCCGCCGATGATGTTGAAGATACCGCCGTCGAGAACGTCAGTCTCGCCGTTGATGCCCTTATCCCATTCCGTGTAGAAGTAACCAGCCTTGAAGCCGCCGAGCTGGATCCATGCGCCGTCAAGGAACGTGTCCTGGTGCGAGTCGGCCTGAAGGTCGATGTGACCGGTCAGCGTGCCGAGCTCGGTGTCGCTCTTGGCGTCAAGCGAGAGGTAACCACGGGTACGAGCGCGGTAGCCCCAGTCGTCGCCGTTTGCGCCAGCGGAGTCTTCAGCGAAGTCAACCTGGAAACGAACGTAGCCGCTGATCTGCAGGCAGGTTTCGGTACCCGGAATGTAGAAGTAACCCGTGCCGAATGCGTCGCAAACGCGAACGTATTCCATCGGCTCCGGCTCAGCAGCAACGATAGCGTCGGCAGCCTGGGCGCCGGATACTGCTGCGAGAGCAGCAGCGGAGCCGATAAGAAGGCTCTTAATGTTCATTTCTGACCTCCAGTCAAAAAGTTTCAAACGGGTCTGGGTTTTTTGCTGAAGGACAGCGTTCCCTGCCCCATACCCAAGTTCAGGAAGCGGACGATCAACCGCCCCTGCTTCCGAACCTGAAAATACAAGACGCGCTTCCGTAAGCAATCTCCAAACTGAAAGCAGGTGGGGTTTATGTCAGCCTTCGCCACGCGCTGTTGCGCAAAGGACACAAAATGGCGGACCGGATCGCTAAAAGTTTATGGATCATTAACAAAAGGCCTTATGAAGCGGGCACTTAGCCCGGCAGGACAGCGGTATAACCTTGCCTTAGACCGGGCGAAATAAGGGCAAAGGCCGCACTTTGACGTGGCGGCGACGCATTTTTCCTGTGTCCGCCCTCACCCGCGGCCGAGCCGGCACAGCCGGACGCGGGAATCGGCAGCGGCGGTTTTCACGGTCGATTCGGGTGATTCACGCGGCATGCTCGGGAGGAATTGGACCGGGCGCACTCAATGCGGCCGATAGCGCTGACCAGGCCGGCAACACGACGCTATCCATTCTTCTTTAGAGAGAGCCGGAAAAGGGGCGTTGGATTGATATCCAAACGCGCTGCCGATGAACGCGAAGTGCGAAGAAGCATCCGGTTCACGCGCGAAACTGTTTCTCGTCACGGGTCGAGCCCATCTTCGGGCGATCCGACGGTTGTTCGAGAGATATCGCAGCCTCCGGAGACGGGGCAGAATCGGGCTCCGGAGCGTTGGGGTATCGCGGACGGTCCACTTTATACCGAAAGGCCTCGATCTCGACGGCTGAAAAGCGCCCCTGATCGTGAAGCTCTCTCATTGCGATTGCGACCAGCTCGCTGTCGGCGGCGTTTCGGCCGTCCGCAAGACCATGGCTCACGCCGTCGATAGGGATAACGGCCAGCAATTCATGCCCGCCACTGGTCTTGTAAGCTCTGACAACGATATCGCGCATGCCTGTCTCCATATGGCTACGTAGCATTGCAGGATGTACGTTCCGCACAGGCAATCTATTCTGCCGTGAACGGACAGTTTGAGACGGGTATAGAGGCGTCGAGGCGTCCGGTGACTGCCGGTCGACCACATCCGCCTCTTTCGCCGCCCGCTCCGGCGTCCTCGACCGGTCGAACGCTGGATGCCTCCTGGCAGAAGCGAATCAGGCAAAGGGTGACCGGGGATCCGATTGGAGCGGCGAAACAGCGCGTCGATACCGATACCAAAGCTGTGTGTGGGGGATCGCGCCTTGATTGTCCGTCACAAGATGGAAAAATCAATGCGCTATAGGGGAATGACTGGCGGAGAAGAAGGGATTCGAACCCTCGATACCGTTCCCGGTATACTCCCTTAGCAGGGGAGCGCCTTCGACCACTCGGCCACCTCTCCGCTCGCGGTCCTGATAGGGCCAAAGCCCTCAGCGATCAAGCGCTTTTTCGATTTTTCCCGCAAACATGCGCTTTATACATATCGCGCCTTCCGCCAGGCGGGAACGGGGTTTGCGGCCTGGAATCGGCGCGGCGGGCGCCCGTCCTTGCAATTTTTCGCGCGGGCGGCCTCGAAATTGCCTTCTGTCTCCCCACTTTGTTCAAGAGCGGTTCAGCTTGCCGGCGTTAAACGTCGGACAACAGCAGATGAGTGAGAAAGGAACGAGGACATGGCGTTTGTATATAGAGGCACGAACGGCGATGATTACGTCGTCCAGAACTCGCGCACCGAGGTGGAAATCTACACCTATGGCGGCGATGACGAGATTGTTCTGAACCGGACCGACAGCCGTGGCGGCCTCAACTATGTGGAAGCCGGCAGCGGCAACGACCTCGTGCGCAACAGCTTCGAGGGCGGCAACGACATCTTCCTCGGCTCCGGCAACGACATCTACAAACACAGCGGCGCGGCCAAGGCGAGCGGCGAATATGACGTCGTCAGCGGCGGCGACGGCAATGACCGGTTCGAAGTGAAGACGCTCGCCAGCGACTACAAGGGCGACGCCGGAAACGACACCTTCTATTCCGTCGGCTACCGCAATTCGTTCAATGGCGGCTCCGGCACCGACACGGTCAACTACTCGCTGCAGGATTCGAGCAGCGAGGAAGGCCGCGGCATCTATGTCGATCTCGACCGGGGTTTTGCGCGCGCGGTCAGCGGCCGGAACGAAGAGCTTCGGAGCATCGAGAATGCGACAGGCACCAAATCTAACGACACGCTGATCGGCACCGGCGGCAACAACATCCTGCGCGGCGGCAACGGCAACGACCAGCTCGAAGGCCTCGGCGGCAATGACCGGCTTTATGGCGGTGCCGGCAAGGACGTCATCTACGGCGACAGCGGCAATGACGACCTGTATGGCGACAGCGGCAACGACCGTCTCTATGGCGGCTCGGGCAATGACGACCTGCTCGGCGGCTCCGGCAACGACCTTTTGGTCGGCGGCAGCGGCAACGACTTCCTCGTCGGCGGCTCCGGCGCCGATACGTTCCGCTTCCTGCGCACCTCCGACAGCAAGGTCGGCTCGCAGCGCGACATCATCGACGACTTCAAGCCGGATAGCCAGGACGACGTGATCGATCTGCGCGACATCGACGCCAGGACCGACAGAAGCGGCAACAACTCCTTCACCTTCATCGGCAAGGACGCGTTTTCCGGCACGTCGGGCGAATTGCGCTATTCCGGCACGATCATCTCCGGCGACGTCAATGGCGACGGCCGCGCGGATTTCGAGATTGACGCGGGCCTGACGCGCTACTATTCGAACGACTTCCTGCTCTAAGCTCCGCCCCCGGCACTGGGGGCGCTCCCGAGCTTGTCATGCCGCACGCGCCAGCAACGCGTGCGGCATTTCTCATTTCAGGGCCTTACTTTAGCGGCGCGGGCAAGGCGGCAGCGCATCGTTCAGCCAGGTCCAGACCGTGTCCGCTTCGGCCGAATCACCGGCGCGGCGACAAGGACCGAACCGCGCAGGATTCTTCACCCAAACGAAAACCGCCAGCGACGGTGGTCGCTGGCGGTTTCTTGCCGATGATGATCCGGCGTCAGGTGCGGGCGGCGAGCCGGTCGATGGCGCTCTGCGTCGATGCGCCGAAGTCGCCGTCGATCGGGCCGCTATAGTAGCCGCGATCCTTGAGGATCGACTGGAACTCCTTGCGGAACTGCGGCGTGAAGTTTGCCGGAGAACCCTTGAGTTCCTGGAGCTTGCCCTGGTCGCCGCCTTCGACGCTGGCTGCGGCCCAGCGGGCGGCTTCCTTGGCGTTGGCGCGCGTGCCGAGACCGTGGTCGTAGAGGCGGGAGAGGTTGCCCATGGCATAGGTGTTGCCACCGTTTGCCGCCTTTTCGTACCAGTCGCGGGCCTGGGCATAGTCCTGCTTCACGCCGTTGCCGACATCGTAGAGCCAGCCGATCGAGGCCATCGAATAGTAGTCGTTGAAGGCAGCCGCCTTCTCGTACCACTTGCGGGCTTCGGCATAATCGACCGCGACGCCGAGGCCGGACTGGTAGGCATAGCCGACGGAGGACATCGCGTTGATGTCGCCGCCTTCTGCACCCTTCATGTACCAGTCGAGCGAGACGGCATAGTCACGCTGCGTGCCGAGGCCTTCGCGGTAGAACCAGCCCATCGTGGCCTGCGCGTTGGCATAACCCTGTTCTGCCCCCTTGCGATACCACTTGATGGCCTCGTCATAGTCCTTGCGCGTGCCGTTATAGCCTTCACGGTAGAGCCAGCCGAGAGAGGCCTGGGCATAGGGATTGCCGGCGTTCGAGGCCTGCTCGAACATGCGGATGCCCTTGGCCATGTCGACCGGACCGTCCGTGCCGTAGATCGAATACCAGGCCAGGTTGGTCAGCGCGTAGAGGTTCCCCTCGTCGGCCGCCTTCTGGTAGTGCTCACGCGCCTTGGAGAAGTTCTTTGCGGCGTCGTGGGCACGGCCCAGCATGTTGCGGATCGAGTTGTCCGACGGATTGGCGTTGAGCGCCGCTTCGCAGACCGGGATCGCGCGGCCATAGTCGATCTGCGCGAAGAGCTTTCCGAGGAAGCCCGGACGCAGGTTCGGTTCGCCGGCAAGTTCGTAGCACTGGTCGGCATCCGAACCGGAAAGCGTGACCGTCGACTGGCTGTTGTCGGTGGTGGTCGTCGTCGACGACGACAGCGACGAGCTGTCGTTGCGGCCGGCGGCCAGCTTGTCGATCGCGGCGAGTGTCGCCGCGCCGAATTCGCCATCGGCCGAACCGCTGTAATAACCGCGTTCCTTGAGGAGGCTTTGCATCTCCTTGCGGAAGGCGACGGTGAAGTTCGCGGGGGTTTCCTTGAGTTCCTTCAGCTTGGCAGGATCGCCGCTTTCGACGCTGGCAGCGGCCCAACGGACGGCTTCCTTGGCGTCTGCCGGCGTGCCGAGACCCTGGTCGTAGAGACGCGACAGGTTGCCCATGGCGTAAGCGCTGCCGGAATTGGCAGCCTTCTCGTACCAGTAGCGGGCTTCGACATAGTCCTGCTTCACGCCGTTGCCGACGTCATAGAGCCAGGCCAGCGAGGCCATCGAGTAGGAATCGCCGATATTGGCGGCCTTCTCGTACCAGACCTTGGCTTCCGCATAGTCCTGCGCCGTGCCGAGGCCGTTCTGGTAGGCCCAGCCGAGCGAGGACATGGCGTTTGCGTCGCCGGCATCCGCAGCCTTGCGATACCAGGTCAGCGACTGGACGTAGTCCTGCGAAACGCCGAGGCCTTCGCGGTAGAACCAGCCCATGGTCGCCATGGCATTGGCATAACCCTGGTTGGCCGACTGCTGATACCACTTCACCGCTTCGTTATAGTCCTGGCGCGTGCCGCCATAGCCTTCGCGGTAGAGCCAGCCGAGCGATGCCTGGGCGTAGGAATTGCCGGCGATCGAGGCCTTTTCGAACATCGACAGGCCCTTCGGCACGTCGATCGGGCCGTCCGTGCCGTAGACCGAGAACCAGGCAAGGTTGGTGAGCGCGTACATGTTGCCGAGCTCGATTGCCTTTTCGTAGTTGCGACGGGCTTCGACATAGTTGCGGTCGGCGTCGTGCGCGCGGCCGAGCAGGTTGACGAGCATGCCGTCGGACGGGTTCTCGTTGACGGCCTGCGCGCAGGCGGAAAGCGCCCGCTTGGCATCGATCTTCAGGAAGTTGACGCCGAGGAAGCCCGGCAGCGACTGCGGTTCGCCGGCAAGCAGGAAGCAATCCCGCGAGGCCGGCGTCTCCTTGGAGGCGAGATCGACGCTGAGTCCCTTCTTGGGTTCAAGCGCGGCGATCAGCTGTTCGGCGCTGCTGCGATGCGCGCTGTCGGGATAACGCTCGATGAAGCGCTGGAGCGCTGCCGCATCCGTCGATTCCTTCAGAGCGTCCCAAGCGATGCCCGCGGCATCCTGGCCGTCGTTCTGCGTGGCCTCCTGGAGGCTGGCGAGCTTCTTTTCCGCCAGCATCTTGTAGACCGGATCCTTGCCGTGCTTCGAGATGAAGGCGGCGATCAGGTCCTCGTCGGCGAGATCGCGAATGTTCTGCCAGTCGGCAGCCGCTTCGGACTGGCCGTTCGGCGAGACCTCCTGCGTGTTGCCGCTGTTGGTGACGTTGATGTTGACTTCCTTGATGTTCAGGAAGATCTGCGCGCCACCGAGCGAGCCGTAGACGAAGGGTTCCTGCTCGCGATTGGTGGCTTCCACCACCTCGTCGCGGACCTTGCCGAGCGCGATGCGCACGTCGAGGCCCGGTTCGACCAGGTATTTCGACAGCGCGGTGGCGAACGGGCTGTTCTTGCCCTCGCCATCGAGCGCCACCGTGCCGGCCTTCGAGGCGAAGGCGATCAGCGTATCGGCCGATTCGGGTTCGACGCGGGCGAGACCGCGGGTCACGGCACGGGTGCCGATCGAGCGCGTCATCGACTGCGAGAACGGATTGTTGCGGCAGGCGTCGAGAATGAAGAGTTTCAGCTTCTTGGCGCCTTCGAGCGAGCGCTGCACGCGATCGATCGCCACGCTTTCATCCTCGACGTCACGGTCGCTCTTCAGCGCCGCATCGACGGGGATGAGATAGTTGACCCCGTTCATCTCCATGGCGTGGCCGGAATAGTAGACCACCGCCATATCCGCATCGGCGGACTCATCCTCAAACTCGCGCAGCGCCTTCACCATGGCGCCGCGGTCGAGATCGAGCACAGTCTTGACGGAATCGAAACCCGCCGCCTCGAACGAGGCGCGCATCAGCTCCACATCGTTCGCGGGGTTGTTGAGCTGGGCCGTCTCTTCGTATTTCTGATTGCCTATCAACAGTGCAACGCGTTTCGCCTCTGCGGCGCTCACATTGAACACGACGACAGCAATCGAGACGAAGAGGACCGGCGCCCAGCGTCTCTGCATTTGCTTTAACATGCCCATCCCTCCGGCATTATTGCCGAGAGTATTACGTATGGCCTCCGCCGTTTCAATGAGCCGGCGACCGGATTTTTTTGGCCCGGTCGCCAGAAATTCATTCCGTGGCAATTTCCACCCAGCGCGCCTCGCGGAAAGATTGTGCCATGGCGTGCACGGATTTCTCGATGCGCAGGCCATGATTGAAATCGATGGAATGCGACGCCATGCCTGCAATCGCAGCGATCAGCTCGCGGCATTCGATGACTTTCAGGTCGTTGAAGCCGAGGCCGTGGCCGGGTGCCGGGATGAACCGGTCATAGGGCTTGTGGTGCGGCGCCGTCAGGACTGTGGAAAAGCCCTGCTCGCTCGCCCTCCCCTCGGTCGTATAGAGCTGGAACTCGTTCATGCGCTCCTGATCGAAGAGAATCGTGCCCTTCGAGCCGTAGATCTGCAGCGCGATGCGGCCCTTGCGGCCCCAGGCGGAGCGGTTGGCCATCAGCACGCCGGAAACGCCGCCGGGAAGGCGCATCAGGACGCTGGCAATATCGTGGTTTTCGACCGCGCGGCGGCCGCCATCCTTCAGCGGGCGATCGGCATAGGGTTTTGCCAGCGACGCGATCACCGCCTCGACATGGCCGAACAGGCTCCACAGCAGCGAGAGCGGGTGCACGGCGAAATCGTCGAGCGCGCCGTAGCCGGAGGACGCCTCGCTCTTCCAGTAGAAGGCGGCTTCCGGATCGGCCATGAAGTCCTCGTCCATCTCGACGCGCACATGGTTCACCGTGCCGATGACGCCCTCGTCGATAAGCGAACGAATGTGGCGCATCACCGGGTTCTGGATATAGTTGTAGCCCATGACGGCGACCTTGCCGGAGGAGCGCTGGGCGGCGAGCATGCGCTCGGCATCGGCAAAGGCCGGCGCCATCGGCTTTTCGCACCAGACGTGTTTGCCGGCTTCGAGCGCCGCGATCGCCATGTCGGCATGGAACTGGTTCGGCGTGGTGACGGAGATCACGTCGACCTCCGGATCGGCCAGCAGGTCGCGCCAGTTGGCGGTGGATTTTGCAAAGCCGAATTCGCGGGCGCGGCTTGCCGCAAGATCGGCATTGGCCTCGGCGAGGTGCACGAGGCGCGGGCGGTCGACATCGCCGAACACCGTGCTGACATTGTTCCAGGCGAGCGCATGGCACTTGCCCATGTAACCCGTACCGATCAGTCCTATACCGAGGGCCTTCATGACGTCTCCTCCATCCGCTATATCGTTCGACACTATGTTTAGCCGGAAAGATTTGGAACGAAAACTATCTTTTCCGAGAATATGGAATATTTATTTCATTCACAGCAGAATGGCCGCCTGAGGAGACAGATCCATGAGCAACAGCGAAGCGGCCCAGACGCGCGTACCCCGCGATTTCGACAGCCTGCGCAGCGTCATCATCGAGCGCAAGGCGACCATGCCGAAGCGGCTGGCGCAGGTGGCGGCCTATGCGCTGTCCAACCCGGACGACATGGCCTTTGGCACAGCGGCGAGCATTGCGACCGCGGCCGACGTGCAGCCCTCCACGCTGGTGCGCCTTGCCCATCACCTCGGCTATGAGGGCTTTTCCGACCTCCAGAACGTTTTTCGCGCCCGGTTGCGCGACCGCACACTGTCCTACGAGGAACGGCTGCTGTCGCTGGAGGCCGCGCCGACCGCCAACACGGACACCGAACTGCTTTCCGGCTTCCTGACCGCGGCAAGCCAGTCCGTCGCGCGGCTGGCGAGCACCATCGACGGCGAGATCTTCTCCAAATCCATCGACCTGCTGGCACAGGCCGAGACCATCTATCTCGTCGCCAAGCGCCGCTCCTATCCGCTCACCGCCCACATCGCCTATGCCTTCGGCAAGCTCGGCATCCGCCACCAGATCCTCGCCTCGCCCAACGGCATCGATCCGGAAATCGCCCAGTTCGCCACCGCGAAAGATGCGGTGATCGCGGCAAGCTTCGCCCCCTACGCCGCCGACAGCCTTGCGCAGGCGCAGGAACTGGCGAGCCGCGGCGTGCCGATCGTCGCCATCACGGATTCGGTCTTCTCGCCCCTCGCCACCTCCGCCACCCACTGGTTCGAGGTCTCGGAGGCCGATTTTGCGGGCTTCCGTTCGCTGTCCGCCTCCATGGCGCTGGCCATGGCGCTTCCCGTCGCGATTGCCGAAAAACGCCGTAGCCAGCGACGAAGCACCAAACGAAACGGCGCGGAATAGAACGGAATAAATATTCCGAATTGACATAATAATGGAATTCATGTTTCATTTTCCCGACATACCGCCGCAGTGAGATGGCGGCGCCGCGAGACCGGGAGGAACACATGCCGCACCTTGACCAGGACAGGACGCTCGACGTCATCACGATCGGCCGCTCGTCCGTCGACCTCTACGGCCAGCAGCTCGGCACGCGTCTGGAAGACACCGCCTCCTTCGCCAAGTCCGTCGGCGGCTGCCCGGCCAATATCGCGATCGGCACCGCCCGCCTCGGGCTCAAATCCGCGCTCATCACCCGCGTCGGCGACGAGCAGATGGGCCGTTTCATCCGCGAACAATCCGCCCGTGAAGGGGTGAATGTCGAAGGCATCCGCACCGACAAGGACCGCCTCACCGCGCTCGTCCTGCTCGCCATCGAATCCGAGGGCGTCTCGCCGATGATCTTCGTGCGCACCGACTGTGCCGACATGGCGCTCGACGAGGGCGACGTGGACGAGGTTTTCGTGCGATCTTCCCGGGCGGTGCTGGTCTCCGGCACGCATTTCTCCCGCCCCAACACCGAGGCCGCCCAGCGCAAGGCGATCCGCATCGCCAAGGAAAACGGCGGCAAGGTCATCTTCGACATCGACTACCGCCCGAACCTCTGGGGCCTTGCCGGCCATGCGGAAGGCTTCGAGCGCTATGTGAAGTCTGACCGCGTCTCGACCATCCTGAAATCCGTGCTGCCGGATTGCGACCTGATCGTCGGCACCGAAGAGGAGATCATGATCGCGTCGGGCGCCGACGACGTGCTGTCGTCGCTCAAGGCCATCCGCGCCGTTTCGCCGGCCACCATCGTGCTGAAACGCGGCGCCATGGGCTGCATCGTCTATGACGGGCCGATTTCGGACGATCTGGAAGATGGCGTCGTCGGCGACGGGTTTCCGATCGAGGTCTATAATGTGCTGGGCGCGGGCGATGCCTTCCTATCCGGCTTCCTGCGCGGCTGGCTGAAGGGCGAGGACCACAAGACGTCGGCCACCTGGGCCAATGCCTGCGGCGCCTTCGCCGTCTCCCGCCTGCTCTGCTCACCGGAATATCCGAGCTGGGAAGAACTCGCCTTCTTCCTGAAGAACGGCAGCAAGCGCCGCGCGCTGCGCAAGGACGAGGCGATCAACCACATCCACTGGGCGACCAACCGCAAGCAGGGCGACATTCCGCTCCTGATGGCGCTCGCCTGCGACCACCGCATGCAGCTCGTCGACGTCGCCGACGAACTGAAGGTGCCGCACGAAAAAATTTCCGCGTTCAAGCGGCTGACCGTCAAGGCCGCCGCGCGCGTCGCAGACGGCCGGCCGGGCTACGGCATGCTGATCGACGAGCGGTTCGGCCGCGATGCCTTCTTCGACGCCGCGACGCAAAATTTCTCCTGGCTCGGCCGTCCGGTCGAGCTGCCGGGCTCCAAGCCGCTGCGTTTCGAGTTCAGCCAGGACATCGGCTCGCAGCTCGTCGAATGGCCGCTCGACCATTGCATCAAGTGCCTGTGCTTCTACCATCCGGACGATCCGGCGGCCCTCAAGACGGAGCAGCAGGAGAAGCTGCGCACGCTTTTCGAGGCCGCGCGCCGCGTCGGTCGCGAATTGCTGGTCGAGATCATCGCCGGCAAGAACGGGCCGCTCAAGGATGACACCGTGTCGACGGCGCTTCAGGAACTCTACGATCTCGGCATCAAGCCGGACTGGTGGAAGCTGGAGCCGCAGGCGTCTGCCGGCCCATGGCGGAACATCGAGGCGGTGATCGCCAAAAATGATGCTTATTGCCGTGGTATCGTGCTGCTCGGCCTGGAAGCGCCGACCGAGGATCTGGTGAAGGCCTTCGAGGCGACGAAGGTTGCGCCGTCCGTGAAGGGCTTTGCCGTCGGGCGCACGATCTTCGTCGATGCCGCCCGCGCCTGGATGGCCGGCAAGATGGATGACGAGGCAGCGATCGCCGACATGGCCGGCCGCTTCCGCGAGCTGACCGACGCATGGCTTCGCACGCGCGGTCTGTGAATAGAGAATACGGGAGGAATACAATGTCAAAGACGATCCGGCTGACGATGGCGCAAGCCATTGCGCATTTCCTGAAGGCACAGATGACGGTCGTCGACGGCAAGAGACAGCCGATCTTCGCGGGCGTCTGGGGCATTTTCGGCCACGGCAACGTCGCGGGCATGGGGGAAGCGCTCTATCAGGTGCGCAATACGCTGCCGACGCTGCGCGCCCATAACGAACAGGGCATGGCGCATGCCGCCGTCGCCTTCGCCAAGGCGAGCTTCCGCCAGCGCTTCATGGCCTGCACGACCTCGATCGGCCCCGGCGCGCTGAACATGATCACCGCTGCGGGCGTTGCGCATGTCAACCGCCTGCCCGTGCTGTTCCTGCCCGGCGACGTTTTCGCCAATCGCATTCCCGACCCGGTTCTCCAGCAGATCGAGAATTTCGGCGACGGCACCGTTTCGGTCAACGACGCCTTCCGCTGCGTCTCGCGCTATTTCGACCGCATCACGCGGCCCGAGCAGATCATCCCGGCGCTGAAGCGCACCATGCAGGTGCTGACCGACCCGGTCGATTGCGGGCCGGTGACGCTGTCGCTCTGCCAGGACGTGCAGGCGGAAGCCTATGATTATCCGGCGAGCCTGTTCGAAGAAAAGGTCTGGACGCAGCGCCGCCCTCGCCCCGACGCGGACGAACTCGCGGCCGCCATCGCGACGCTGCGCAAGGCGGAACGTCCGCTGATCATCGCCGGCGGCGGCGTGCTTTATTCGCAGGCGACGGCCGAGCTGAAGGCCTTTGCCGGCATGCACGGCATTCCCGTCGCCGTCACCCAGGCCGGCAAATCGGCGCTGCCGGACGACCATCCGCTCTGCATGGGCTCGGTCGGCGTCACCGGCACCTCCGCCGCCAATGCCTTTGCCGAGGAGGCGGACGTCATCCTCGCCGTCGGCACCCGCATGCAGGATTTCACCACCGGCTCCTGGGCGCTCTTCAAGGGCGACGGCGTCAGGATGATCGGCCTCAACACCGTCGCCTTCGATGCCGCCAAGCATGACAGCCAGCCGCTCGTCGCCGATGCGCGCGAGGGGCTGACGCTGCTCTCTGAAGCACTCGGCGGCTGGAAGGCTCCGGCCTCGGTGGAAGCGGCAGCCAAGAGCCGCAAGGAAGAGTGGATGGCGGCCGTTACGAAGGCGACTGCCGCCACCAATGCCGACCTGCCCTCCGATGCGCAGGTCATCGGCGCCGTGCAGCGCGCGATCGGCGGCGAGAATTCGGTGCTCGTCTGCGCCGCCGGCGGCCTGCCGGGCGAGTTGCACAAGCTGTGGCAGGCGCACAAGCCCGGCGGCTATCATATGGAATACGGCTTTTCCTGCATGGGCTACGAGATTGCCGGCGGCCTCGGCGTCAAGCTCGCGCGGCCGGAGGCGGATGTCGTCGTCATGGTCGGCGACGGCTCCTACATGATGATGAATTCCGAGCTGTCGACCTCCATCATGCTCGGCCAGAAGCTGACGATCGTCGTGCTCGACAACCGCGGCTACGGCTGCATCAACCGGCTGCAGATGGCCACCGGCGGCGCCAACTTCAACAACCTCCTGAAGGACTCGATGATCGAGATGATGCCCGACATCGATTTTCGCGCGCATGCCGAAAGCATGGGGGCGGTCGCCGTGAAGGTGTCCTCCATCGCCGACCTCGAAACCGCCATCCAGAGCAGCAAGGGCAATGATCGCACCTCGGTGATCGTCATCGACACGGACCCGCTGGTGACCACGCAGGAAGGTGGCCACTGGTGGGATGTGGCGGTGCCGGAAGTCAGCCCGCGCGGCGAGGTGAATGCGGCGCGCGCGGCCTATGTGAAGGCACGGGCGGCGCAGACGGTCGGCTAGGACACAAACCACCCCTCCCCGTCATCCTCGGGCTTGACCCGAGGATCCACCCACACGGCACGCCGGAGAGAGTGGCATGGATCCTCGGGTCAAGCCCGAGGATGACGGAGGAGAGGGAGGCAGAAACAATGACATGGGAGGCCGTTGCCTCCCCCAAGGAGATTTTGAGATGAAAGCCAAACTCGGCATGTCGCCCATCGCCTGGTGGAACGACGACCTTCCGGACCTCAGCGACGACGTGTCCCTGGAGGAATGCCTGCGGCAATCGCGCAGCGCAGGCTTCACCGGCATGGAAAAGGGCCGCCGCTTCCCGGAAGATCCCGCGGTGATGCTGCCCATCCTGCGTGCGGCCGACGTGACGCTGTGCGGCGGCTGGTTCTCCGGCACGCTGGTCGACGAGGAACTCGCGGTCAACAAGGACCGCATCACCCCGATGATCGAGCTGTTCAAGGCGGTCAACGCGCCCTGCATCGTCTATGGCGAAGTCGGCCGGTCCATCCAGGGCGACCGCTCCAAGCCGCTCGCCACCAAGCCGCGTCTTTCCGACGACGAGATGAAGGCCTATGGCCGCCGCCTCACGGCATTCGGCGAATGGTGCGCCGATCAGGGCATGCCGCTCTCCTACCACCACCACATGGCCGCCGTGGTGGAGACCGAGCCGGAACTCGACGCCTTCATGCGCGCGTCCGGCGAAGGCATTCCGCTGCTGCTCGATGCCGGCCACCTGGCCTTTGCCGGCGGCGACGTGCTGCGCGCCATCGACAACCACCACGCCCGCATCAACCACGTGCATGTCAAGGATATCCGCCAGGGCGTGGTCGACGGGCTCGATCGCAGCAAACAATCCTTCCTCGACGCGGTGGCGCTCGGCGCCTTTACCGTGCCGGGCGACGGCTCGCTCGATTTCGGCGCGATCGTCCAGCGGCTGGCCGACCACGGCTATGAAGGCTGGTTCGTCGTGGAGGCCGAACAGGACCCGCGCAAGGCGCCGCCGCAGAAAATGGCCGAGATCGGTTATGCGGAACTGATGCGCGTGATGACCGCCGCGGGTTATACCGTGGAGACGGAAGGTTTTCCGAAAGGATAGGAACAAGCTCATGCCGAACCTCATCGTAAAACCGGAAGGCGCCCACGGTCGCGTCAGCCATGTGACCCCGGAAAGCGCCGGCTGGACCTATGTCGGCTTCGACATGCACCACATGCGGCCGGGCGAGATTCTTTCCGCCGAGACGGGAAGCCGCGAGGTCTGCCTCGTCTGGATTTCCGGCAAGGGCAAGGCGACGGCCGCCGGCCAGGATTTCGGCGTGCTGGGCGAGCGCATGAGCCCGTTCGAGGGCGCGCCGCATGCACTTTATATACCGGCGGATTCCAGCTGGTCGGTGACGGCGGAAACCGATCTGGAACTCGCCGTCTGCTCGGCACCGGGCGGCGGCGACTTCAAGGCGAAGGCCATCCCGCCAGGAACGCATCCGAAGGTCAGCCGCGGCAAGGGCTCGAACGTCCGCCACGTCTATAACATCATGCCGGAAAACGACGGTTCGGCACATTCGCTGCTGGTCGTGGAGGTCATCACGCCGAGCGGCAACACCTCGTCCTATCCCTCGCACAAACACGACCAGGACGACCTGCCCAACGAAAGTTTCCTGGAAGAGACCTACTACCACCGCCTCAACCCGCCGCAGGGCTTTGCCTTCCAGCGCGTCTATACGGACGACCGCTCGCTCGACGAGGCCATGGCGGTGGAGGATCGCGACGTGACGCTGGTGCCGAAGGGCTACCACCCCTGCGCCACCATCCACGGCTACGATCTCTATTATCTCAACGTGATGGCCGGGCCGAAACGGGTGTGGAAGTTCCACAACGCCAAGGAACACGAGTGGCTGCTGGCTTGACGTCACAACGGCGGGTGCTGTCGGCCGTTCGTACCCCCCTCTGCCCTGCCGGGCATCTCCCCCTCAAGGGGGAGATCGGCAGGAGGCATGAACCCCGTTCAGACCGCGTCGTCCTTGAGGGGCGAAACGTTGCTCCATCCGATCTCCCCCCTTGAGGGCAGGGCTATCGCATATGGAATTCGACTTTGCCGTTTTCCCCTTCTCCCCCGCGGGGAGAAGGTGGCCCGAAGGGTCGGATGAGGGGGTGGCTCGGATCGAGCCTTTGCGCCTTCGACCTCCCCCTCATCCGCCTGCCGGCACCTTCTCCCCGCGGGGGAGAAGGGGAAACGGCAACGGTTTCCCGCCATATGCGATAACCCTTCCATTGTGGGGGAGATGCCCGGCAGGCCAGAGGGAGGTAGCGGTCGAAGTCATGGCCGCAGGTGCAGCATTGTTTTCAAGCGCTTGCGGATGGAAACCCGCGGTGCTTTATTTCCGCCACTTGCGCGTCAGCCCCCATTCCTTGGCGATGTCCAGCGTCGAGGAGAAGCCTGCTTCCAGCATGAAGGGTTCGCCGGAGGTGGCGTAGCCGCCGCCCTCGCCGCGGGCGACGGGCGTGCCGTGGCCCATGCCGTCGATCTCGTGCAGGGTGACGAGGGGCTTGCCCTCCTTGTCGGGCCAGATGCGCGTTCGGCGGCCTTTCATGCGCTTTTCGACGAAGGCATCCTTCGGCAGGCGGTAGAGATCGCGCCATTGCTCGACCAGCGCATATCCGTTCGACAGCGCCACCGTCTCATCCGCCGTGCCGTGCCAGATGGAGATTGCCGGCTTGCGGGCGATGCTCGGCGAGACCGCGCGCACCAGATCGCCCCATTCCTCAGCCGTGCGATCCGGCGCCTCGCCCATGGCATCGAAGGCGCGGCTTGCGTCGCGGGCGGCACCGAAGGGCAGGCCGGCGATGATCGCGCCGCCGGCGAAGACGTCCGTATAATTGGCGAGCATGGCGGCCGTCATGGCGCCGCCGGCGGAAAGGCCGGTGATGAAGATGCGCTCCGGGTCGCTTGCCGCCCGTTCGACGGTATGCGCCACCGCCTGGCGGATCGACATCAGTTCACCGCGGTCGCGCGTCACTTCGCTTGGGCGGAACCAGGTGAAACAGAGCCGGGGGTTGTTGGCCTCGCGCTGCTGGGCGTAGACGACGGAAAAGCCGCGTTCCTCGGCAAGCGAGGCCCAGCCGGCCGCCCGATCGTAACTCTCGGCACTCTGCTGGCAACCGTGCAGCACCAGCACGAGCGGGCGCCCGGCGGGCAGGCCGTCCGGAATATGCTCGAACATGCGCAGACCGCCGGGATTGCTGCCGAAACCCACCACTTCGGTGAGCGTGGAAGATCCTGCCGGCCGCCGTCGGGCCGAGGGCGCCTTGCGTTCGGGTTCGCGGGAAAACGGCCAGAACAGATCGCTCAGCCGGGTTTCGGTCGGCACGAGCCGCTCGACCGATCGCTTGAAACGGTCACGCATGCTTGGCCTCCTCGTGGGGGAATTGCTCATTGTCAGGTTAATTGCTCATGCGAAGAGGCAGGATCAAGGCGGAAATGGAGAAATACACGGAAAGCTCATTCTCCAGGCTCATGAGGGCATTCATAAATAGCCAAAGTGTCGGCCTGCCCATTTCGTTCCCGGCCTTTCGGAGAGGAACCACCTGATGTAGCACTTCTGCAACGAAAAACTGCGACAGGATGGAATCCCCATGAGCGAGCACCACAGCGCCACTCCGCAACAGGCCCGCGCCAAGATGGCGCCCTTCGACTGGGCCGACCCCTTCCTGCTCGAAGACCAGCTGACCGAGGAAGAGCGCATGATCCGCGATACGGCGCGCGCCTATTGCCAGGACAAGCTCGCCTCGCGCGTTACCGAAGCCAACCGCCATGAGATCTTCCACCGCGAGATCATGAGCGAGATGGGCGAACTCGGCCTGCTCGGCCCGACCCTGCCGGAAGAATATGGCGGCGTCGGCGCCAACTACGTTTCCTACGGCCTCGTCGCCCGCGAAGTCGAGCGCGTCGATTCCGGTTATCGCTCCGCGATGTCCGTGCAGTCCTCGCTCGCCATGCACCCGATCTTCGCCTATGGCACGGAAGAGACCCGCCAGAAGTATCTGCCGAAGCTCGCCTCGGGCGAATGGGTCGGCTGTTTCGGCCTGACGGAGCCGGACCATGGCTCGGACCCCTCCTCCATGATCACCCGCGCCAGGAAGGTCGATGGCGGTTATCTCATCTCGGGCGCCAAGAACTGGATCACCAATTCGCCGATCGCCGATGTCGCGGTCGTCTGGGCGAAATCCGATGCGCATGAGGACAAGATCAAGGGCTTCGTGCTGGAACGCGGCATGAAGGGTTTCGAGACGCCGAAGATCGAGGGCAAGTTCTCGCTGCGCGCCTCCGTCACCGGCATGATCATGATGCAGGACGTCTTCGTTCCCGATGAGAACCTGCTGCCGGAAGTTTCGGGCCTTGCCGGCCCGTTCGGCTGCCTCAACCGTGCACGCTACGGCATCGCCTGGGGCGCCATGGGTGCGGCCGAATTCTGCTGGCATGCCGCGCGACAGTACACGCTCGACCGCAAGCAGTTCGGCAAGCCGCTCGCCGCCACCCAGCTCATCCAGAAGAAGCTCGCCGACATGGAGACCGAGATCTCGCTCGGCTTGCAGGGGGCGCTCCGCCTCGGCCGCCTGTTCGACGAACACCGGGCACCGGCCGAACTCATCTCGCTGATGAAGCGCAACAATTGCGGCAAGGCGCTCGACATCGCCCGCGTCTCGCGCGACATGCATGGCGGCAACGGCGTTTCGGACGAATATGGCGTCATCCGCCACGTCATGAACCTCGAAGCGGTCAACACCTACGAGGGCACGCACGACATCCACGCGCTGATCCTCGGCCGCGCCCAGACGGGCCTCCAGGCTTTCCAGTAAGCCTTTCCCGCCACTTGGAAATTCCCGCGGCCGCTCGTTCAAATACGAGTGGCCGCGTTCACGTTTTATCCATCCCGTTTCGGTACAGTTGAAACCCGGAAACAGAAGCGGGAGGGCGCCATGCCCCTCGACAGCATGCACGAGCAGCTTCACCTGCGCCACCCCAAGCGTAGCTTCGTCCAGTATCGCATCGACAAGCCCGGTTTCATCACCCCGATCGGCCATCATCTCAGCACGGCGATGCGTTACACCTGCCTGATCCGCAGCATGTCCAGCGCCGGCGCGGTGCTCTCCATCAACAAGGCGCTGGAACTGCCGGAGAATTTCTACCTGGAAATCCACGGCATCCGCGACGGGATCCCCTGCACGGAATTCAAGCGCGACGGCGAGGAGCTGGTGGTGCGCTTCAACATGTTCCTCGATACCGATTTCCTCGATCTCGTGCTCGGCCGCCACGCGCAAAAGCACGACGCCTGAGGGCGGCAGGCGCCAAAAAACCGGACGATTAAACTTTTAAGTTTTTGTTTTAACGAAACAAAATACTCGCCTGCGACACTCCTGCCATCTCTGTCGGACATGACGTCCCCCCCTTTGGGAGAAAAGCGGCAATGAGTGACGACGACACGAAGCGCTCCAGCGCGGGGCTTTACGAGCGGAAGTGGGAGCGTTTCGCGGTCAACCGGCAGGGCATGCTGATGACCGTCGGTTTCGACCTGATGGCGCCGAAGACGCGCAGCTGCAAGCTCGTGGACATTTCGGTCGGCGGCGCGAGCTTCACCGTCAGCACCACGATCGGCCTGCCGCTGCACTACTACCTCTCCATCGTCGGCGTCACGTCGCGCATCGGCTGTGCGGAGGTCTACCGCAACGACAACCGCATCGGCGTGCAGTTCATCAAGGAGATCGACGAGGAACTGCTGCGCCTGATCGTGCGCTCCGACTATTTCACCGGCGGCATCACCGGCAAGTTGAAGCAGTCGGAACGGCGCTACATGGTGGGCGTCGAAAAGAAGAGCGGCGTCGGCTCGGCCATCGGCTGACCAGCCCTCGTTTCGTCTTCACAAATTATTGGCTAGGGTACCCGCGGGAGAATCGATTCCGGCGGGCATTTTTGCGGCCGGCAAGCGGAAATCCCGACCGTTCCATCGATCCCAGGCGCTGTTCATGTCCGCATTCTCCCGCTTCACCGCCCTCGCCCAGACCCTGCCCTCGACGGTTCCCTTCGTCGGGCCGGAAGCCATCGAGCGCAACCGCGGCTTTGCCGTGCGTGCGCGCATCGGCGCGAACGAAAGCGGCTTCGGCCCCGCCCCCTCCGCGCTGGAGGCGATGCGGAAAGCGGCGGAAACGACTTGGATGTACAGCGACCCGGAGAATTTCGAGCTGCGCGAGGCGCTTGCCCTGCACCACGGCATTTCGCGCGACAATATCGCGGTCGGCGGCGGCATCGACGGCTTGCTCGGCGAGATCGTGCGGCTGGTCATCGAGCCCGGCGCGGCGGTGGTGACGTCGCTCGGCGGCTATCCCACCTTCAACTATCATGTGAACGGTTTTGCCGGCCGGCTCGTCACCGTGCCCTATGTCGCCGACCGGGAGGATCTCGACGGCCTGCTCGCCGCCGTGCGCCGGGAAAATGCGCCGCTCGTCTATTTCGCCAATCCGGACAATCCGATGGGAAGCTGGTGGGATGCCGACAATGTCGTCTCCTTCGCGCGCGCGCTGCCGGAAACGACGCTGCTCGTCCTCGACGAGGCTTATGGCGAGACGGCGCCGGCGGGCACCATTCCGTCGATCGATGCGCTGATCGGCCAGCCGAACGTGCTGCGCATGCGCACCTTCTCGAAGGCCTACGGCCTTGCCGGCGCGCGGATCGGCTATGCGATCGGCACGCTCGGCAATGCGCAGGCCTTCGACAAGATCCGAAATCATTTCGGCATGGCCCGGGTTTCGGTCCAGGCGGCGCTCGCCGCGCTGGAGAACCAGGCCTATCTTTCGGACGTCATCGCCCGCATCGCCGCATCCCGCGAGCGCATCTCGCGGATCGCGGCTTCCAACGGCTTGTCTCCGCTCGCCTCCGCCACCAATTTCGTCACCATCGATTGCGGCCGCGACGGCACCCACGCCCGCGCGATCGTCGATGGGTTGATGGAACATGGCGTCTTCATCCGCATGCCGGGCGTCGCCCCCCTCAACCGATGCATCCGCATCAGCGTCGGGCCGCAGGACGATATGGCGTTGCTCGAGGAAGCCTTGCCGCAGGTCTTGAAGGCAGTAGGCAGTAGGCAGTAGGATTTACGGGCGCGCTTGTTTTCACGGTCTTTTTCACGACGCCCGTCTCTACTGCCTATTGCCTAATTCCTATTGGCTCGCGCTCAATGCACCGTCATCCACTCGCGGGCGGCGCGCAGCGCCGAGGCGAGGTCGGTCTTGGTCATCGTCGCTGCGAGGTCGGCGCGCAGTTCTGCGGCGCGTTCACAACCCTTGATCGCAGCGATGTTGAGCCACTTGTGGGCCTGCACCACGTCGATGTCGCAGCCGCGACCCGTCGCATACATCAGGCCCATGTCGCAGAAGGTTTCAGCGCGGTTCTCACCGCCCGTCATGGCGGCCGTTTCGGTATTCTGAAAGTCAAAGCGTGCCATTTCGATTGTCCCTGTCTAACTGGTTTACTGCTTGTAATATCCTGTTTTACCTGCCCTTTCGGGCCTCCTCGGGCGCCTGCCGTCTTGTGCGGCCTTGGTCTTCCTTCAGAGTTTTGCCGGCCGGTTTTTCCGTGCTCGTCTTATGGCTCCACTATGCCGGCCGGGCTTCAAAATGCGCTTAAAATGCATGCTTAATTTGAGACAAACAAAGTCCAAACGCTTGGTAAATTTGGGTTTTCGTTAAACATCGGAACCGCTGGAAACCGGCGCATTCGTCTAAAAATTTACGGATTGTTCAACCGGCGATTTCAACCATTTGCTAACCACGCAAAACGGTCGGGTTTTTCCAGCCGGCAATTTTCGATGCTTCGCGAGCCCGGAATCCCGTCGATGAGTATATTTACCTTTACGTTCGCGTAAGATATCTTCCGGCTTTCGTTCTGGAGGAGGAAGAGAATGAAATTGAAGACATGGATCGCCGCCGCCCTGTTCGTCGTTCCGGGGGCCGCACTTGCGGCCGAGCCGATCGAGGGCAACTGGAAGACCGCCAGCGGCGAGACCGCGGCAATCGCCAAATGCGGCGGCAGTTTCTGCATCACGCTGAAGACCGGCAAACATGCCGGCAAGCGCATCGGCAAGCTGGACGGTTCCGGCGCCGACTATACCGGCTCGATCACCGACCCGGCGGCGGACAAGACCTATAGCGGCTCCGGTGCCGTCAGCGGCAATTCGCTGAAGATGAAGGGCTGCGTGCTGAAGGTGCTGTGCAAGTCGCAGACCTGGTCCAGGCTCTGAACGAAGACGCTCGAAACCAAAAGCCGGCACCCGCAAGCGCCGGCTTTTTTGTTTTCGGAAAAGCGCATTCACAGTCTTCCTGAACAGGAGATGAACCGACCTCTCAGGGAGCGTTCAGTCCCGCGGTGCAAAAAGGGTCACACCGAAACATTTGAATGAGGGACACACCAATGGACATCCTCGCACGCCGCCTCACGATCATCACCCTGCTGATGGCCATTTTCGCGATCATGCTCGCCGCCGCCGTCGAGACCGACTATCGCCGCAGCACGCACAACACCACCGGCAAGCTGGTGGCCTGCTCCGCCCCGCAGATGTGCCGCGCCTCGCTCTGATCCCGCCTTCTTCGACGCCTGGAAACCCGCAATGATCCCCGCCCTCCTCCACACTTCAGCCACCGCGCTGCGCATCCTCGCCCTCTCGGCGATGATGATCGCCCCGGTCGGCGCGCTTGCCTGGAGCAATGCGGGCGGCCTCGGCATCGAAAAGCAGGGCGCAGGCCTCGTGCTTTTCGTCACGCTCCAGCGCCAGTCGATGAGCTGAGACTGCACTACCCGCTCCATCAATCCGTGCTAAACCGGGCAGGCTTTCGCCACCAGCCCGGAGCACCGATGAAATCCCTTCTCGTCTTTTCCGCCGCCGCATTTGCCGAAATCGCCGGCTGCTTCGCCTTCTGGGCCTGGTGGCGGCTCGACAAGTCCGTGCTCTGGCTCGTGCCCGGCATGGCCTCGCTGGCGCTTTTCGGCTGGCTTCTCACCCAGGTCGACAGCGCCTTTGCCGGCCGCGCCTATGCCGCCTATGGGGGGGTCTATATCGCGGCATCGCTTCTCTGGTTGTGGTTCGCCGAGGGCATGCGGCCAGACCGCTTCGATGTCGCGGGCGCGGCCCTTGCGCTCGTCGGCGCCGGCATCATTCTCGCGGCACCGAGATAGGGCCTGTGGGCGCCTACAAGTTGTCGTTTGCTTGTAAAAAACGACGCACTATAATCGCGCATGAGCAAACGAATCTTCTCGCAAAAACCCCTTTCCTTCGCCACGCCGGACCCATACGAGCCCCGATCCTTCGACGATCCGGTGGCTGCGGTCGATGCCCTGCAGGCGCTCTACGACCGCAACACGGCCTTCCTGACCGACGCCTTCGTGGCGCTCGGCAAGGCCGGCACGCCGGAAAAGCGCTTCCGCGCCTGCTACCCGCAGGTCTCAATCGAGACGACCAGCTTCGGCCATGTCGATTCCCGTCTCTCCTACGGTTATGTCGCCTCCCCCGGCGTCTATACGACGACGATCACCCGGCCAAAGCTCTTCCGGCATTATCTCAAGGAACAGCTCGGCCTGCTGATGCGCAACCACGGCATCAGCGTCATCGTGTCGGAATCATTGACGCCGATCCCGCTGCACTTTGCCTTCGGCGAAGGCGCCTATGTCGAGGCGGAGATCGCGGAGGGCATCGAGCTGCCGCTGCGCGATCTTTTCGACGCACCGGACCTCACCACCACGGACGACGAGATCGCCAACGGCGCCTATGAGCCCGGCCCCGGCGAGCCCTCGCCGCTCGGGCCGTTCACCGCGCAACGCATCGATTATTCGCTCGCCCGCCTCAGCCACTACACGGCAACGAGTGCCCAGCATTTCCAGAATTTCGTGCTCTTCACCAACTACCAGTTCTATGTCGACGAATTCTGCGCCTGGGCCCGCCAGCAGATGGCCGAGGGCGGCAACGGCTACACGGCCTTCGTCGAGCCCGGCAATATCACCACGCCCGCCGGTGCCGACAAGCCGGAAACCGACGTCACGCTCGCCCGCCTGCCGCAGATGCCGGCCTATCACATCAAGAAGAAGGGCCATGGCGGCATCACGCTGGTCAATATCGGCGTCGGCCCCTCCAATGCCAAGACGATCACCGACCATATCGCCGTGCTGCGCCCGCATGCCTGGCTGATGCTCGGCCATTGCGCGGGCCTGCGCAACAGCCAGACGCTCGGCGACTACGTTCTCGCCCACGCCTATGTGCGCGAGGACCACGTACTCGACGACGATCTGCCCGTCTGGGTGCCGATCCCAGCGCTGGCCGAAGTGCAGGTGGCGCTGGAAAGTGCCGTGGAAGAGGTAACGGGTCTCGAAGGCTACGATCTCAAGCGCATCATGCGCACCGGCACCGTCGCCACGATCGACAACCGCAACTGGGAACTGCGCGACCAACGCGGCCCCGTAAAGCGCCTCTCCCAGTCCCGCGCCATCGCGCTCGACATGGAATCCGCCACCATCGCCGCCAACGGTTTCCGCTTCCGCGTGCCCTACGGCACCCTGCTCTGCGTGTCCGACAAGCCGCTGCATGGCGAATTGAAGCTGCCCGGCATGGCGACGGCGTTTTACCGCACGCAGGTCAACCAGCATCTGCGGATCGGTATAAGGGCACTGGAAAAGCTCGCGGGCATGCCGACGGAGAAGCTGCATTCGCGCAAACTCAGGAGCTTCTTCGAGACGGCGTTTCAGTAACGTTGTGAGCGATTGCGCCTTGGTGTATAATCACTCGTCTTTATACACACGAGGTCACCATGCGCACGAACATCGATCTTGATGAGGACTTGATCGCCAAGGCGATGGAGCTATCCGGCTTGCCGACGAAAAAAGCGACGGTCGAGCTCGCGCTCCGCCAATTCGTCGAAAACGGCTACCGGCGGCAGGCGCTGGATGAGTTGTGGGGAATCGGATGGGAAGGCGACCTCGACGCGATGCGTGAAAGCTGGGGGCCGCCTGATCGCCTCCGTGAAGACGCAGCGGAATGATCCTTGTCGACAGCTCGGTCTGGATTGCGTCCTTCCGCGGCGTCTCAACACCGGAAACGACACGACTGAAAACAATCACGGATCCTGCCGAGATCATCCTCGGCGACATTGTGATGCTGGAAATTCTGCAAGGTGCGGCAAGCGATTCGCACGCCGCAAACATTCAGAAGCGACTGGCGATGTTTGGCGTGGTTGCGTTGCTTTCCCCCGAGATTGCGGTCAAGGCGGCAGCCAACTTCAGAAAGTTGCGCTCAAAGGGGATAACCATCCGCAAGACGCCCGACCTCATCATCGGCACCTATTGCATGGAGCATGACCACAGCCTGCTCCATGCCGACAGGGATTTTAATCCGATGGCCGAGCATCTCGGCCTTCGGATCGCCTGAACCTTCTCAGGCCGTCATCACCTTCCAGGCATGTTCCAGCCCCTTGCGCGTGATGTCCACCATCTGGTCGACCTCCGCATGGCTGATGACGAGCGGCGGGGAGAAGAGCATGCGGTCACCGGTGGCGCGCAACACCAGGCCGTTTTCCAGGCAATGGTTGCGCACGGCGACGCCGGCTTTTTCCTTGTCCTCGAAACGCTTGCGGCTCGACTTGTCCTCGGCGAGCTGGACCGCCGCCATCAGGCCGACCTGCTGGATCTCGCCGACGATCGGCAGGTCTTCCAGCGATTTGAGGCCGGCGGCGAGATAGGGGCCGATATCGTCGTGCACGCGCTCGACGAGCTTTTCATCCTCGATGATGCGCAGGTTTTCGAGTGCGGCGGCAGCGCAGACCGGGTGGCCGGAATAGGTGAAACCGTGGTTGAAATCGCCGACCTCTTCCACCAGCACGTTGCCGACGCGGTCGGAGACCATGACGCCGCCGATCGGCAGATAGCCGGAGGAGAGGCCCTTGGCGATGGGTGCCAGGTCCGGCTCGACGCCGAAATGCTGGTGGCCGAACCAGTGGCCGGTGCGGCCGAAACCGCAGATCACTTCGTCGGCGACGAGCAGGATGTTGCGCGCCTTGCAGATGCGGGCGATTTCCGGCCAGTAGGTCGCGGGCGGCACGATGACGCCGCCGGCACCCTGGATCGGCTCGGCGACGAAGGCGGCGACATTGTCCTCGCCGAGTTCGTCGATCTTTTCCTCCAGCTGGCGCGCCATCTTCAGGCCGAATTCATCCGACGAAAGGTCGCCGCCCTCGGCATACCAGAAAGGCTGGTCGATGTGGTGGATGCCGGCGATCGGGAGATCCCCCTGCTCGTGCATCCACTTCATGCCGCCGAGCGAGGCACCGGCGACGGTGGAGCCGTGATAGCCGTTCTTGCGGGCGATGATCGCCTTCTTGGTCGGCTTGCCCATGGCGCCCCAATAGACGCGAGCCATGCGGAACCAGGTGTCGTTCGCCTCGGAGCCGGAACCGGTGAAGAAGACGCGGTTGATGTTTTCGCCGGCATGGGAGGTGATCTTCTGCGCCAGCAGCACGGCCGGCGGCGTCGTGGTGCCGAAGAACGTGTTGTAATAGGGCAGCTCGTTCATCTGGCGCATGACGGCGTCGGTGATCTCCTTGCGGCCATAACCGACATTGACGCACCAGAGGCCGGCGAAACCATCGAGATAGCGCTTGCCGTGGTTGTCGAAGATGTAGCAACCCTCGCCGCGCTCGATGATGCGCGTGCCGGTCGCGTTCAGCTTCTTCATGTCCGAAAAGGGATGAAGGTGATGGGCGGCATCGAGGGCACCGAGGTTGGATACGGCTGCTGCACTGCTGTTCGACATTTGAATACATCCTTAGGGGTAGGTCCCGCCTTATTGAACGGCGGGACAGAATGAGTTACGAAAATGCCCATACAACAGGCATTTGGCAAGAGATCGAGCGAAGGCAAAATTTCTTGTCCATGCTTCCCGCCAAAGCAAAGCAGGCACCATGACACAAAACACCAAGGCAGCCGGTTCGCCGCCCGCCAATGCGCCCATCAATGCCCAGCCCCGTATCGAAATCCTCCTCGTCGGCATGAATGGCGACCTGCGCGGCAAGCAGGTTCCGCTCGAAGGCGAGAAGAAAATCTGGGACGGTTCGGTGCGCCTGCCCTCCTCCACCCAGTCGCTCGACATCTGGGGCGACGACAATGACGACATCACGGGCCTGTCCCTTTCCGTCGGCGATCCCGATGGCGTGTGCATTCCCGACCGCCGGTCGCTCGCCGCCATGCCCTGGGCGCCGGAAGGCTCGCGCCAGGTGCTCGCCACCATGCACGAATTCGACGGCACCGCCTCCTTCATGGACCCGCGCGCCATTCTTGCGCGCATGGTGAAGCGTTTTGAAGACCGTGGCTTGACGCCGGTCGTCGCGACGGAACTCGAGTTCTACCTTGTGGAGGACGATTTTCGCGTGACCGGCAAGCCGCGCCCGCCGGCAGCGCTGATGTATCGCGACGAGCCGAACGGTTTCCAGCTCTACGACATGCGCGCGACGGATGCGCTCGACGACTATCTCCAGACGGTGCGCGCCTGGGCGAAGGACATGGAGCTGCCGGCGGATGCCACCACGGCGGAATTCGGCCCTGGCCAGTTCGAGATCAACCTGCTGCACCGCCCGGACGCGCTTGCCGCTGCCGACGACTGCATCTACCTGAAGCGCATCGCAGAACAGGCTGCGCGTCGCTTCGGGCTCAAATCCACCTGCATGGCAAAGCCCTATGCCGAACATGCGGGCTCGGGCCTGCACGTGCATTGCAGCGTCATCGACAAGGATGGCAAGAACATTCTGGATGCCAAGGGTGGCGATCCGGCAAAGCTGAAATCGGTCTGCGCCGGCATGTTGCGGACGATGCGCGATGCGCAGCTCGTCTTCGCGCCCTTCGCCAATTCCTACCGCCGCTTCCAGCCCGGCTCGTTTGCGCCGGTCGATCTCACTTGGGGTTTCGGCCACCGCGGCACCGCCATCCGCATTCCGGACAAGGACGGCCCGGCGGCGCGCGTCGAGCACCGCGTGGCGGGCGCCGACGTCAACCCCTACCTGCTGCTGACGGCCATCCTCGGCGGCATCCTGCTCGGCCTCGACGAGAACCTCGATCCGGGTCCGGTGACGGAGCCCGGCAAGGATGCGCCGGATGCCAAACGGCTGACGCACGACTTCCTGACGGCCGTGGAAGAATTTTCGGCCTCGCCCTTCATCAGGGACGCTTTTGGCGCGGAATACCAGAAGCTGTACGGCGATACGAAGCGCAAGGAAGCGATCGTCTACCTGCGCACGGTCTCGGATTTCGACTACCAGACGTATTTGCCGCGGATTTAGGGCCGTCGCGAATGCGGCTTACCCCCCTCTGCCCTGCCGGGCATCTCCCCCTCAAGGGGGGAGATCGGCAAGAGGCAAACACGGTGCTCCAGTCGCAACGTTTGAAGCGGGCGAGACGCTGCTCCATCCAATCTCCCCCCTTGAGGGGGAGATGCCCGGCAGGGCAGAGGGGGGTGCCTCGCCGACGCCGCGTCAAGCCGCCGCCGGTTCGCTCGTCGCCGCGGTGCTTGCCGCCACCTTCGGCACCATCACCTTCAACTCACCCGGATGCAGGCGGATCGAGACTTCGCGGTCCATCGGCAGCAGCTCGCCGTCGATAACGCAGTTGATGGCGCGGTCGACCTTGGGGAAATGCAGGTCGATTTCCGTGCCGGTCATTTCGATGACGTCGGCATTTTCGCGCAGTTTTCCGCGCAGGATGTCGAAGGCGAGTTTGGCGACGCCTGCGGGCTTCAGCGGCTTGGTCGTGTAGAAACCGAGATGGCCGCCGGTCGGGTCGTCGGCATAGAGCAGGCCGTTTTCGCCGAACCGGTTGTTCGAGACGTTGATGGCGGAGACCTTGCGGTGCTCTTCGACGCCATCGAGATTGAACTCCACTTCGAATTCCGGCGGATCCAGAATGACGCCGAAGGCGGCGCGCGTGTTGGCCGCGATCTTCCCGAGGCGCGAGCGATAGGTCATGGTATTGCGCAACCGGACCATGCGGGCATGCAGGCCGGCGGAAAACTGATGCACGAAGGCGCGGTCATCCGCCGTGCCGATGTCGGCGGCGGCAATATCGCCATCCGCCAGCGCATCGATCGCCTGCCAGATGTCGAGCGGAATGTTCAGCGAGCGGGCAAAAAGGTTCATCGTGCCGGCCGGAATGATGCCGAGCGGCATCTTGCTCTGCCAGGCAAGCCCGGCCGCGGCCGACACCGTGCCGTCGCCGCCGCCGGCGAGCATCGCATCGAGATCGGTGCGATCCGAACAGCGCCGCAGCGCCATCTCGATATCGGCCCCCTCGACGATATCGCAATCGAGATGGTGCCCCGCATCCGAAAAGACCTTTTCCGCGTGGCGGGCATAGGCCTCCATGTCGGTGGTGCGAAACGTGCCCCCGTCCTTGTTGAATATCGCCTGCACTCTCATTCGCATACTCCGCATCTCGGCCGAGAAAACGCCCAAGGGTGATTTTCGATCCATTAAATAGTCGAGAAAGCGGCGATTAACAGGCGATCGTGCAACAGAGTGCAATAAATCGTGAGCGCAAGTGCTTTCGGCCAAATGCGGGAGGGTGAAAATTCGCAGTAGGCAGCGCGGCTTGGTCTGATATATTGGCCGCCGGTCGCCTGCGTCGGGAGTACGCCTGCCGGCTGGACGATACCTTCCCCATCGTGGCCTTTCGGGCCGGACCAAACCGCATCAGCAGCCAGGAGGAGTGGCCGCCCTTGCCGGGTCTGTCGCCGATTTGCCGCGCCTGAGCAATTCCTGCGGAGCCACCCGTGTCCGAACATCCCCTGCCCCATGCCGTCCTCTCCTCCGGGCCGCCGCCGCTTTCCAGCCTCACCGTCACCCTGATCATCCTGGCGCTCGCCGTCGGCAGTTTCGGTATCGGCACCGGCGAATTCGCCATCATGGGCCTTCTGCCTGACGTCGCCGGCACGTTCGGCGTCACGACCGCCGAGGCGGGCTACGTCATCAGCGCCTATGCGCTCGGCGTCGTGGTCGGCGCGCCGGTCATCGCGGTCATCGGCGCCCGCTTCCGCCGCCGCGACCTGCTCTTGGTGCTGATGGGGCTTTTCGCCGCCGGCAATCTTGCCAGCGCGGTGGCGCCGAGCTTCCATAGCTTCATGCTGTTCCGCTTCCTCTCCGGCCTGCCGCACGGCGCCTATTTTGGGGTCGCGGCGCTCGTTGCCGCCTCCATGGTGCCGGTCAACAAGCGCACGCAGGCGGTCGGCAAGGTCATGCTCGGCCTTACGCTTGCAACGCTGATCGGCACGCCGCTCGCCGCCTATTTCGGGCAGTTGCTCGACTGGCAGTACATGTTCGTCGCCGTCGGCATCACCGGGCTCTTGACGGTCGCGCTGATCGCCCTCTTCCTGCCGCGCGACAAGCGGCCGAGGGGCATCAATGCGCTGACCGAGCTCGGCGCCCTGAAGCGCAAGCAGGTCTGGCTGACGCTCGGCATCGCCGCCACCGGGTTTTGCGGCATGTTCGCCGTCTTCACCTATATTTCGCCCATTGTCACCGAGGTCGCCGGTCTCAACGTCAACATGGTGCCGGTCATCATGGCGATCTTCGGCTGCGGCATGATCGTCGGCAACATCTTCGGCGCCAAGCTCGCCGACATTTCGCTGATGCGCACCATCGGCTGCTCGCTGGCGCTTTATGTCTTCGTCCTGGTCGCTCTCTCGCTGACGGCCGAGAACCCCGTCCTGCTCGGCGTCTGCTGTTTCCTCATCGGGTGCAGCTTCGTCGTCGGCCCGGCGCTCCAGACGCGGCTGATGGATGTCGCCGGCGATGCGCAGACGCTCGCGGCCGCCCTCAACCATTCGGCCTTCAATGTCGCCAATGCGCTCGGCGCGCTGCTCGGCGGCCTGGCGATCAGCGGCGGTTACGGCTACGGCTCGATGGGTTTCGTCGGTGCCGCGACGGCCGTCATCGGCCTCGGCGTCTTCCTCGTCTCGCTGACGCTGGAAAAGATCGATCGCGAAGCGACGCCGGTCTGCCCGGCGGAATGATCCGGCCGGATCGAAACCACCAGACGGCGCCCCTTCGGGCGCCGCTTTCGTTTGTGCGGGCCTGTTACCAAGGTGACAAAACCGCGCCTGAACTCTGCTAGACATAGGTCATCGCAGCCCGCAAATTCCCCTGCAGCCCATGCATTCCATCGGAGCCCCAGAATGTCCGCCCTCATCGAAAACATTACCGGCAGCCGCGTCTTCGGCTTCCTCGCCCGCACGATCCTCACCTCGATGTTCTGGCTCTCCGGCATCGCGAAACTCGCTGATTTCAACGCAGGCGTCGCCGAGATGGCGCATTTCGGGCTGGAGCCGGCGACGGGTTTCAACATCGCCGTCGCCATCACCCAACTGGTCGGCTCGGCGCTGATCATCGCCAACCGCTGGACCTGGCTCGGCGCCGGCATGCTCGCCGTCTTCACGGCGCTGACCATCCCGATCGCACATAATTTCTGGACCATGCAGGAGCCGATACGCACGATCGAATTCTACGTGGTGATGGAACACATCACCGTCATCGGCGCGCTGATGGTCGTCGCCTGGAAATCCGCGAAAGCGCCTGTCGCCTCTGCGCATTGACGACAGGTCGGGCGTCGCCCCTTCTCCGGGGGTGGCGTCCCCGGACGGCCCCGCCTCTCCGGCCGTCCCAACCGCCCCGACGCCTCTCGTCGGGGCGGTTTTCTTGCGTTAGATCGACGGGAGCTTCAGGGGGCCGCCCGTCTTGATGCTGCGGATCGCGAAATTGGAGCGGATATCGGTGACGCCGGGCATGGCGAGCAGTGTTTCGGTCAGGAGCCGCTCGTAGGCCGAGAGATCCTCGACCACCACTTCCGCCAGGAAATCGGCATTGCCGGAAATCAGGAAGCAGGACACTACTTCCGGAATGGCGAGCAGCGCCTCCTGCTGGGCCATGGCGTTTTCCTTGCTGTGCCGGCCCACCTTGATCTCGACGAAGACGGTGAGGCCGAGGCCGACCTCCTTGCGGTCGATATCGGCGCGGTAGCCGCGCAGCACGCCGGATTTCTCCAGGTTGCGGATACGGCGCAGGCACGGCGACGGCGAAAGGTTCACCCGCTCGGCGATTTCGACATTCGTCGCGCGCGCATCCTCCTGAAGCACCTTCAGGATGGCGATATCGAATTTATCGAGATTTGGCATTTTTCGAAACTTTCCTCGCCGATTTTGGCATGATCCTGCGTATTCTATAGTCCAGGAGGCATAAGTCGCAAGGACATGCCTCGGCCTCCGGCGCTAGAGTCTGGCCATGAATTGAGCCACCGCCGAAAGGACAATTACCATGGCCATGATCTCGCTTTCGTCCGGAGGGAAATCCAATCCGCAGGTCGCCGGTTATGCCGGCGCGGTCGTCACGGTGCTGATCTGGGCGACCTGGGTGCTGGCGACGCGCCACACCGCGGCAACGCCGCTTAGCACCGTCGATATCGGCCTCATCCGCTACGGCGTGCCGGCCATCCTGCTCGCGCCGATCTGGCTGAAGACCGGATTGCTGCCGAAGGATGTGCCGCTGAAACTCGTCGTCGTTATGGTGGCGGGCGCGGGTGCGCTGTTTTTCCAGGTGACGGCCGCGGCGCTGCACGTGACGCCCGCCGCACCCGGCGGCATCCTGCTGGGCGGCTCGATGCCGCTTGCGACCGCGCTGATCGGCATCGTGCTGTTCGGCGAGCGGCCGGACCGCATGCGCCTTGCCGGTCTTGCCGCCATCGTCGCCGGTGTCGTGATCCTTTTGGCCGCCAGCCTGCAGAAGAGCGGCATGACGATGACCGGTTTCGTGCTTTTGCCGCTCGGCGCCGTGCTCTGGGCCGGCTTCACCCATGCCTTCCGCCGCTCGGGGCTGAGCGCGCTGGAGGGTGCCGCCCTCATTGCCGTCTGGTCGTTCCTGATCCATCTCGTGCTCGCCGCCGTCTACGGCACGCATCTCGGCCAGGCCTCGCTCTCCGACCTCGCGCTCCAGGTGACGAGCCAGGGCATCCTCTCCGGCCTCATCGCCACCTTCGCCTATGGCACCGCCATCCGCGCGCTCGGCGGCAGCCAGGCCGCCGCCTTCACCGCGATTACGCCGGTGCTGGCAACGCTCGGCGGCGCGGTCTTCCTCGGCGAAAGCTTTGGGGCGGCGGAAATCACCGCGGCGCTGGTCGTCGGTGCGGGCGTGGTGCTTTCGACCGGATTGTTCTCGCGCAAGCACTGATGTCCAAAAACAAAAAGGGCGCCCGCGGCTTGTCACCGGGGCGCCCTTTTTCGTGTCCGCGCGAATCAGCCGTGGATGATCTCGCGGTGTTTTTGCAGGCGTTTGCCGAAGGCCTGGCTGACGCGGTCGAAGATGATCGCGATGCCGACGATGGCCAGCCCGTTGAAGATGCCGAGGGTGAAATACTGGTTGGAGATCGCCTTCAGCACCGGCTGGCCGAGGCCCTGCACGCCGATCATCGAGGCGATGACCACCATGGCGAGCGCCATCATGATCGTCTGGTTGATACCGGCCATGATGGTGGGAAGCGCCAGCGGCATCTGCACGTTCTTCAGCTTCTGCCAACTCGACGAGCCGAAGGCGTCGGCCGCCTCCAGCACGTCCTTGTCGACGAGGCGGATGCCGAGATTGGTGAGGCGGATCATCGGCGGGATGGCGTAGATGACCACCGCGATCAGCCCCGGCACCTTGCCGATGCCGAGCAGCATGACGACCGGGATGAGGTAGACGAAACTCGGCATGGTCTGCATGACGTCGAGCACCGGGTTGATCACACCCTGCAAGCGATCCGAGCGCGACATGAGGATGCCGATCGGGATGCCGATGACGATCGACAGGACCGTACAGACGAAGATCATCGACACCGTCTTCATCGTATCGTCCCACATGTCGAAATAACCGATGACAAGCAGCGTTCCGACGGCACCGGCGACGATCTTCCAGTTGCGGCTGGCGAACCACGCGACGGCCGCGATCAGCAGGATGATGATCGGCCAGGGGGTGCGCGTCATGAAACGCTCGGACCAGATGAGAAAATGCTGCAACGGCACGAAAATGGTTTCGATGCTGTCGCCATAGGCGCGGGTGAAGGCGCGAAAGCCTTCATCGATCACCTTCTTGAGGTCGCGAAGGGTGCCCGCGTCCATCGTCGGAAATTTCGTGAACCATTCCATATCGAACCCCTTCCGGCTTCGACCAATCTGTGCCGGTCTTTAAGCCAACCCTGATGCATGTCGCCGGGATGTGCGCATCGGTTTGCGCCAACGGCATGCGCTAAAACGAAGGGCGGCGCGCCCGAGGACGCGCCGCCCGATGGCGTGATCAGAGAGCAGCCTTGATCTTTTCGGCGGCTTCCGGCGAGACCCAGTCCTTCCAGAGGGCTTCGTTCTCTTCCAGGAAGTGCTTGGCGCCATCGTCGCCGCTCGCCTGGTTGTCGGTCATCCAGGCCATCAGCTTGTTGACCGTGTCGTTGCTCCACGAACGCTTGTTCAGGTAGCCCATGACATCGGCGCCGGCGCGCTCGGAGAAGGTTTTCGTCACCAGCGTCTGGACCTTGTCCTTCGGCCAGTCGTTCTTCTTCGGGTCTGCGCAATCGGCAACCGTGTTGCAGCGCTTCCACTCGGCGGCGTCGTAGGGAACGCCGTGTTCGAGCTTCACCATTTCGTATTTGCCGAGAAGGGCCGTCGGCGCCCAATAATAGCCGACCCAGCCGTACTTGCGCTCGTAGGCCTTGGCGATCGAGCCGTCGAGGCCGGCGGCCGAGCCCGTGTCGACCAGCGTGAAGTTCGCGCCTTCGCCGCCATAGGCCTTGTAGAGCTGGCCGGTCACCACCGTGCCGCCCCAGCCCTGCGGGCCGTTGTGCACGGCGCCCTTCGACTTGTCCTCCGGATCCGGGAACAGTTCGGGGTGCTTCAGCGCGTCGTCGATCGTCTTGATGTCCGGGTTGGCGTCGGCGATGTATTTCGGGATCCACCAGCCCTGCACGGCGGCGTCGGAAAGGGCAACGGCAGCACCGATCAGCTTGCCTTCCTCGATGCCGCGGTTGACGACGTCGGGCAGCAGGTCGACCCAGCCTTCCGGCGCAAGATCCGGCTCGCCCTTCTCGATCATCGAGGTGATGGTCGGCACCGTGTCGCCGACGATGACTTCGGCGTTGCAGCCGTAGCCTTCGGTGAGGATGAACTTGTCGAGTGCGGCGAGAACCTCGGCGCTCTGCCAGTTCATGCTGGCGATGGTCACGTCGCCGCATTCGGCGCGCGCCGCACCCGTCATGGCGAAAAGGCCAGCGACGAGGCAGGTGGAAGCAAGAAGATGTTTCATATCCGTTCCCTCATTTCGGCGGTGTCATTGTGCCGACAAGGGCCCGCTGCACCGCCGGCGCCGGGCCCGTGATCCTCTGCGGGTCTGTCGCGACAGGCCGGCCGAAAGCCCTGCATGTTCGCGATACCGCATCTTCGACTTTTGCAGCTACGCGGTCGAATGCCGGTACGAATGCGTCTGCCATTGACCTCTATGCGTCATGGAGGGGTCAATTTTTCGAGACCGGCCCGACTTTGTCCGAACCGGGGATCACGCGGGCAATGGTATGATACAATTCAGCTTTTTCAAACCGCAAAACGAAAAAAGCCGGCATGTGCCGGCCTCTCCCGTTGCGACATGGCGCGATCAGGCCTCGCGGCGGCCCTGGATGACCTGCACGCGGCCGCCGACCGCGACGCGCTGGTAAAGATCGATCACGTCGTGGTTGAGCATGCGCACGCAGCCGCTCGACATGGCCTGGCCGATCGACCATGGCTGGTTGGTGCCGTGGATGCGGAACATGGTGTCGTTGCCGCCCTGGTAGAGGTAGATGGCGCGGGCGCCGAGCGGGTTGTTGAGGCCGCCGGGCACGCCGCTGGCATATTTCAGGTTCTTGCCGGGATCGCGGCGGATCATGTTCGGCGTCGGCGTCCAGGTCGGCCATTCCGCCTTGCGGCCGATAATGGCACCGCCGGCGAGCGAATAGCCCTGGCGGCCGACACCGATGCCGTAGCGCATCGCCCGGCCATTGCCGAGCACGTAATAGAGACGGCGCTCCGGCGTATCGACGACGACGGTGCCGGCAGCATGACGGGTGTCATAGGCGACTTCCTGGCGGCGAAGCTCCGGCTTGACCTTGTCGAGCGGCATCGCCTTCAGCGGGTGCCGCTCGTCCAGCCGGTCGCCGTAATTGGCGCGGTCGCTGGTGCCGTTCGTCGCGCAGCCGGCGAGCAATGCGGATGCGCCGAGCAGGAATCCCCGGCGGGAAATCGACATGGTTAAAGCCCCTTGAATATATGATCCTCGGGGCTGAGAATTATGCGGTTATGGTTAATCGACGGTTAAGCGGCGCGCTGCGGTTGCAGGAACGATTAACGAGCGTGGCAACAAAAAGGCCGCCTTGCGAGGGCGGCCCTGGCTGTCCGGAAACCTTGCTCCACACTCCGTCATCCTCGGGCTCGACCCGAGGATCCATGCCACAAATGCAGGGTTGTCCGCGAAGTGTGGATCCTCGGGTCAAGCCCGAGGATGACGAAAGAGAGGGAAGAGCAATCCGCTACGTCGCTCACATATTGGGATAGACCGGCCCCTCGCCGCCCTGCGGCGGCACCCAGTTGATGTTCTGGTTGGGGTCCTTGATGTCGCAGGTCTTGCAGTGGACGCAGTTCTGCGCGTTGATCACGAAGACGTCCTTGCCGTCCTTCTCCACCCATTCGTAGACGCCGGCGGGACAGTAGCGGGTGGACGGGCCGGCATAGACGTCGAGTTCGGAGGTCTTCTGCAGCTCCGGGTTCTTCACCTGCAGGTGGACCGGCTGGTCTTCCTCGTGGTTGGTGTTCGACAGGAAGACCGAGGAGAGACGATCGAAGGTCAGCACACCGTCGGGCTTCGGATAGTCGATGCGCTTGTGTTTTGCCGCCGGTTCGAGCGACTGGGCGTCCGTCTTGCCGTGTTTCAGCGTGCCGAAGATCGAGCCGCCGAACAGCGTGTTCGTCCACATGTCGAGGCCACCGAGCGCCACGCCGAGCGCCGTGCCGAGCTTCGACCACAGCGGCTTGACGTTCCTGACCTTGCGCAGGTCCGACCCGATGGCGCTGTCGCGCCAGCCCTGCTCGATCTCGATCGGCTCGTCATTGGCGCGGCCATGGGCAATCGCATCCGCCAGCTTTTCGGCGGCGAGGATGCCGGACAGCACTGCATTGTGGCTGCCCTTGATGCGCGGCACGTTGACGAAGCCGGCCGAGCAGCCGATCAGCGCGCCGCCGGGGAAGGACAGTTTCGGCACCGACTGGTAGCCGCCCTCGGTGATGGCGCGCGCACCATAGGAGAGCCGCTTGCCGCCTTCGAAGGTGCCGCGGATCGCCGGATGCGTCTTGAAGCGCTGGAATTCCTCGAAGGGGTAGAGATAGGGGTTCTTGTAGTTGAGGTGCACCACGAAGCCGACGGCGACGAGATTGTCTTCCAGGTGATAGAGGAAGGAACCGCCGCCGGTCTTCATGCCGAGCGGCCAGCCGAACGAGTGCTGCACGAGGCCGGGCTTGTGGTTCTCCGGCTTGACCTGCCAGAGCTCCTTCAGGCCGATGCCGAACTTCTGGGGTTCGCGATCCTTCTGGAGATCGAATTTGGAGATGAGCTGCTTGGCGAGCGAGCCGCGCACGCCTTCGCCGATCAGCGTGTATTTGCCGAGAAGCTCCATGCCGCGGGTAAAATTCGGGCCGGGCTCGCCGTTGCGCTCGATGCCCATGTCGCCGGTGGCGACGCCGATCACCGCGCCCTCGTCATTGTAGAGCACTTCGGTGGCGGCAAAGCCGGGATAGATCTCGACGCCGAGTTCTTCCGCCTTGGTCGCCAGCCACCGACAGACATTGCCGAGCGAGACGATGTAGTTGCCGTGGTTGTTCATCAGCGGCGGCATGGCGAAGTTCGGCAGGCGCACGGAGCCGGCAGGACCCAGCAGCAGGAAATGGTCGTCCGTCACTTCGGTCTTGAAGGGGTGGCTGTCATCGGCGCGCCAATCGGGCAGCAGGCGGTCGATGCCGATCGGATCGACGACGGCGCCGGAGAGGATGTGGGCGCCGACTTCCGAGCCCTTTTCGAGCACGACGACGGTGAGGTCAGGATTGACCTGCTTCAGCCGGATCGCGGCCGCCAGGCCCGCCGGCCCCGCACCGACGATCACAACGTCGAATTCCATGCTCTCGCGTTCGGGGAGTTCCATTGCTTCGCTCATCCGTCTTCTCCACCCGCAACCCATCAAAAGCCACGGTATTCCCTCGGGTCGGCCTCATGTCGGCACCTGTCATGGCAAATGACGCAAGCCTTGTCGAGCCGTTCTGCGACAGACTTTCCCCGCATTTGCGCATGACCTCATGACAGGGTCGAAAGTTTATTTACTTTAACGTAAACGTCAATCGATTGTCGATTGCGTCCCGCCTTGCTCGCTTGATTCCGGTTCCCTGTCGGACTAGGCATTCGCGGCCAGCCAACCCGGCAGAGGATCCATGCCATGAGCGAGATTATCCGATCGCTGCAACGCGACTTGAACAATTTCGGCGAAGATCTTCACCTTGTCGGAAGCGAACGGCTGGCAAACCGGCATCCCGGCGAACATCGCGACAATTTTGGCGCAGGCGTGCTGGTCGAGCCGGCAACGCCGGAGGCCGCCGCGGCGGTGGTGCGCTGGTGCCTCGAAAACGACGTGCCGATCGTGCCGCAGGGCGGGCGCACCGGGCTTGTCGGCGGCGGCATCAGCCGGCCGGGCGAACTGATTCTCTCCACCGCACGGCTCAACCGCATCAAGGCGATCGATCCGCTCGCCCGCACCGTCACCGTCGGCGCCGGCGTCACCCTGCAGGCGTTGCAGGAGGCAACGGCGGAAGTCGGCCTCATTCCCGGCATCGACCTTGCGGCGCGCGGCAGCGCCACGATCGGCGGCATGATCGCCACCAATGCCGGCGGCATCCTCGCCTTCCGCAACGGCGTGATGCGCCACCAGGTGCTCGGCATCGAGGCCGTGATGCCGGACGGCACGCTGTTCAGCGACCTGACCCGCGTGCTGAAAGTGAGCGCCGGGCCGGATATCAAGCAGCTCCTCATCGGCTCGGAAGGCGCCTACGGTTTCGTCACCCGCGCCGTGCTCAAGCTCGAAAGCTTCAACCCCATGCGCGCCACAGCACTCGTCGGCCTTCGCGATGCGACCTCAGCCCTTGCGCTCATCACCCATTTCCGCGCCCAGCCGGCCTTGCAGCTCGAAGGCGCGGAACTGATGTGGCAGCGCTACCTGCGCGACAGCGCGGGCGACAAGGGTTTCGATCTCGGCTGGCTGGAGGACGACACGCCGGCGATCCTGCTGATGGAGGTTTCCGCCGAAAGCGAAGAGCAGGCGCGCGAGGCGCTGGAAGAGGGTCTCGCGGGCCTCTGGGAGGAACACGGGCTGACGAGCGGCATCGTCGCCGCCTCGCTCGACCAGGCGCGCCGCTTCTGGGCGCTGCGCGAGGACGGCGACTTCATGTACCGGCATTTTCCCGCCGCCCCCTCCTACGACGTCTCGGTGCCACCCGGTTCGCTCGACGATTATGTCGCGGGCCTGCGGGCGCGGCTGAAGGCCATCGACCCCGGCTTCGACGCCTATGTCTACGGCCATATCGCCGACGGCAACCTGCACCTTTCCGTCATCGGCGAGGGCGTCACGGCTGCCGCACTGAAGGCGCCGATCGAGGATGCGGTCTATACGGGTGTTGCGGAATTCGGCGGCAGCTTTTCCGCCGAACACGGGGTAGGAACCGAGAAGCGCCGTGCCTATCTGACCTATGGCAACGCCGCCCGCCGCGCCGTGGCGCAGGCGATCAAGGCGGCGCTCGACCCGAAAAACCTGTTCAATCCGGGCAAGGTGCCCTACCGCGCCGACTGAAACAAAGGACATCACCATGGATCTCGGAATTACCGGCAAACGCGCCCTCATCCTCGCCTCCTCCCGCGGCCTCGGCAAGGGCATCGCCGTGGCGCTCGCCCGCGAAGGTGCGCATGTGCTGCTCTGCGGCCGCAGCGCCGAGACGCTCCAGGCGAATTGCGACGCGATCAATGCGGACAGTTTCGGCCGCGCGGACTGGGTGCAGGCGGATCTCGGCGAGGATAATTTCGTCGAGACCATCGTGAAGGGCGTTGCCGACAAGCTCGGCGGCGTCGACATCCTCGTCAACAATTCCGGCGGGCCGACGCCGGGCTCGACCGAGGACATGAGCGAGGAAAAGCTCGTCACCTACTTCAATTCCATGGTGCTGAGGATCATCACCCTCACCAACCGGCTGCTGCCCGGCATGAAGCAGCAAGGCTGGGGCCGTATCCTGACCGTCGCCTCCTCCGGCGTCATCGAGCCGATTTCCGGCCTCGCGCTCTCCAACACGCTGCGCCCGGCGCTCGCCGGCTGGTCGAAGACGCTGGCGACAGAAGTTGCCCAACACGGCATCACCAGCAACATGCTGCTGCCCGGCAGCATCATGACCGACCGCTTGAAGAGCCTGGACGCAGCCGCCGCGGAGCGCAGCGGCAAAAGCGTGGATGACGTGCGCGCAGCCTCGGAAAAGGCCATTCCCGCACGGCGCTACGGCACCGTCGAGGAATTCGCCGCCACCGCCGCCTTCCTGTGCAGCGTGCCGGCAAGCTACGTCACCGGCAGCCTCGTTCGCTGCGACGGCGGAGCGGCGCGCTCGGTCTAAGAGCGGCACTTCCCCTTGCCATCGGCGCCGGCCTGTGCCATCTGGCGCCCTCTCCCAATTCCGGGCGCGCGCTGACGCGCCCTTTTCGCGCGCGGGCTTCATGCCTCGCTTCAAGACAATTCGACGATCATAGGGGCACGGCGATGGCACGGGCACTCGGGCTTGATTTCGGCACCACGAACACGGTCATGGCGCTTTCGACGGGCGGCAGCGACACGCAATCGATGAGCTTCACCAGCAGCGTCGGCGTCACCGACACGATGCGCACGGCGCTCTCCTTCATGAAGGACCCGGTGGTCGGCGCGCAGGCGCTGAAGGTCGAGGCGGGCCAGGCGGCGATCCGCCAGTTCATCGACAATCCCGGCGATTGCCGCTTCCTGCAATCGATCAAGACCTTCGCGGCGAGCGCGCTGTTTCAGGGCACGCTGATCTTCGCGCGCCGGCACGCCTTCGACGACCTGATGGAGATCTTCCTGCGCCGGCTGAAGACCTATGCGGGCGACGAATGGCCGGGCGACGTGTCGCGGGTGATTGCCGGGCGGCCGGTGCAGTTTGCCGGCGCAAGCCCGGACCCGGCGCTGGCGCTCGAACGCTACAATGCGGCGCTGACGCGGCTCGGCTTTCCGGAAATCCACTATGTCTACGAGCCCGTCGCGGCCGCCTATTATTTCGCGCAGACGCTGAAGAGCGATGCCACCGTGCTGGTCGCCGATTTCGGCGGCGGCACGACGGACTATTCGCTGATCCGCTTCGAGCGCAAGGCCGGCCAACTGTCGGCAACGCCGATCGGCCATTCGGGCGTCGGCATTGCGGGCGACCATTTCGATTCGCGCATGATCAGCCATCTCGTGGCGCCGGAAATCGGCAAGGGCACCTATTTCAAGAGCTTCGACAAGCTCCTGGAGGTGCCCTCCGGCTACTACGCCAACTTCGCCCGCTGGAACCAGCTTTCGATCTTCAAGACGACGCGGGAATTCACCGATCTCAAGTCGCTGGTCCGCTCGGCGATCGAGCCGGAAAAGCTGGAGCTCTTCATCGACCTCGTCGAGCATGACGAGGGCTATCCGCTCTATCAGGCCATCTCGGCGACCAAGATGGCGCTTTCCGGGGCGGACGAGGCAGAATTCCACTTCCCGCCGCTCGGCAGCGCCGGCCACAAGACGGTCAGGCGCGCCGATTTCGAAGACTGGATCGCGCCGGACCTCGCCCGCATCGAAGGCGCGCTCGACGAGGTGCTGGAGAAGACCAACACGGCGCCTGACGCCATCGACAAGGTGTTTTTGACCGGCGGCACCTCCTTCGTGCCCGCCGTGCGGCGCATCTTCACCCGCCGCTTCGACGCGGGCAGGATCGAGAGCGGCGGCGAACTGCTCTCCATCGCCCACGGCCTGGCGCTGATCGGCGAAAGCGACGACGTCGCCGAATGGGCGGCGTGAGCGCGGCGCTTTCCTCGCCGGGTTCGCTTCGCTAAGGTGCAGGGCATGAACACCGCGCGAGATCTCAATCCCGACCAGCTGCGATCGCTCCTGCATTTCTATGCCGATGCGGGCGTGGAATGGCTGCTGGAAGAAGAGGCGGTCGATCGTATCGCCGAATTCGAGGCGATGCGCGCGGCGCGCGGCATTGCCCCGCAGCGCGAGGCGGCGCCCGTGCCGCAAGCGCCGGCCCGGCAGGCGTCCGCACGGCAGGAACAGCCGCGTCCCGCGGCCCCCGCCCCCCTGACGAATGTCGCTATCCCGGACAGCCAGGCAGTGGCGGAAGCGGAGCTTGCCGCGGGCGGCGCCCGGTCCCTCGACGAGCTGCGCACGGCGATGGAGGCCTTCAACGGCTGCAACCTCAAGACCAGCGCCCGCTGCCTCGTCTTTGCCGAGGGCAAGGCCAAACCCGCCGTCATGGTGATCGGCGCCATGCCGAATGCCGAGGACGACCGCGACGGCCAGCCCTTTTCCGGCCGGCAGGGCGCGATGCTCGACCGCATGCTTGCCGGCATCGGGCTCGCCCGCGCCGACCTGCTCATCACCAATGTCGTGCCCTGGCGGCCGCCCGGCAACCGGCCGCCGTCGCAGCGCGAGGCGGATATCTGCCGCCCCTTCATCGAGCGGCAGATCGCGCTCGCCGAGCCGAATCACCTGCTCGTTCTCGGCAATTTTGCCGCGCGATTCCTGTTCCGCTCCAACGATACGATCCACCAGTTGCGCGGCGAATGGCGGGAGATCACGATTTCCGGCCGAAATATCCCGGCTTTTGCAACGTTGCATCCGCAGGATCTTGCGACGGCGCCCATCAGCAAGCGCCTCGCCTGGCAGGACCTGCTCGCTTTTCGTGCAGGGCTCAAAGCCTAGCCGATAATCCCTCGTCAATCTTTTCAATGACTTGGCGATGGGCATTTGGGCGCCGTCCCATAACAGGCGCAAATCTGCCTCAGACATGAACAAATTGTTTCAGCAGCCATGCGAATTGCACATATCTGCCGGGCAGAATGTCGCATTGCAAAATTAATGTTGCGGCGCAATATGAGAGCACGGGAGGACAGGATTTAAGGAATAGACCCATGACCGCCGCCCGTTTTCGGCCCATCCATTCGAGCTTCGAGACGCTCCGCCACTCCGGCCTTCGCACCGTCCATGGTTTCGGCGGCATCGCTGCCCCGGCCAACGAGCAGCTCACGGCCACCGGCTTCGCCCGCATCAACCGCCCCGTTCAGCTCTTCTCCGACTTCATCCAGCGCTGACACGCGGGTGCTGCGCCAGACGGCGCCGCCCGATGCAACCCGAACCCAGGAGCAAACCATGGCCGCCTTTCGCAAGTTGATGTCCGACATTGCCGACATCCGCGCCGCCGTGAATGCCGCCCGGGAATATTCCGTGCTGGCCTCGCTGCCGCGCGATGCGGCGCAGCGCCGCGACCCTCTCAAGGCCTTCCTGCCCAATTGACGGCCGGCCGTGGCTTTGAAACCGGCGCGCGTCGTGCTAAAGTTGTTTTCGTGAGGAGGTGAGACGCCTTTGTCTCCGGTGGAGACCGGCCCGAAGGCCGATCCCCTTTTCTTAGCGAGTCATCGTCAGTGTCAGGCGCCAACCGAACACCCTGACGACAACCGTAAGCCGGAATTTCAAACGTCTCACCTCCTTTCATTGCGTCGGGGCTTTCGCCTCGACAATTCCCCTTAGCACAACCGTGCCGGGAATTCGCTCCCCCTCCTGACCCCTCCCGACAATCTTCCTGTTTTTTACGTCAGCCGCTGTCGCAGTGGACAGCGCAACGCGTCCGCAATAGAGCGACACTCGCACATTGAACGCTATTCTTGCGGAGCCCCTATGCTGGCGAGCCTCGTCTCCATTCTCAGCCTGATGCTGTCCACCCTGCTGATGATGGTGGCCTTCGGGTTGCAAAGTTATGTCGTGCCGGTGCGCGCGGTCGCCGAGGGCTGGTCGACGCAGACGATCTCGATGATCGCCACCGGCTATACGATCGGGTTCACGCTGTCCTGCATCGTCACGCCGAAATTCGTGCTGCTCGTCGGCCATGTGCGCGTCTTCGTGGCGCTGATCACGCTGCTCGCCATCGGCATCCTGCTCTGCGCGCTCGTGGTCGACTGGCGCGCCTGGATGCTGTTTCGCGCCATGTCGGGTTTTGCCATTTCCGGCAGCTATCTCATCATCGAAAGCTGGCTGAACGAGCGGGTGACCAATGAGAACCGCGGCTCGATCTTTTCCGTCTACCTGATCACCACCATGGTCGGCACGATCGGCGGGCAATATCTCGTGCCGCTGGGCGACCCGTCCAACACCTCGCTCTTCATTCTCTGCGGCATCATCTTCTCCGTGGCGCTGCTGCCGACGGCGCTCACCTCCTCGCCGCTGCCCGCACCGCCGACGCAGGCGCGGTTCGATGTGGCAAAACTCTACCGGCGCTCGCCGGTTGCCGTGATCGGTGCCTTCCTCGCCGGCGCGCTCTCCGGCGCCTGGCTGAACCTCGGCGGCGTGTTCACCCAGCGCATCGGCCTTTCGACAGCGGAAGGAGCGACGTTGCTCGCCTGCGTGCTGCTCGGCAGCGCCATCGCGCAGATTCCGATCGGCCGCGCCTCGGACCGCATGGACCGCCGCCTCGTCATGGTCGCCTGCGGCCTCGTCGGCACGCTGTCCTGCCTTGCCATGGCGCTCGTCGCCGGCGGGTCGCCGGTGCTGCTCTATGTCGTCGCGGCCTTCGTCGGCTCGGTCATCTTCCCGATCTATGCGCTCAACGTCGCGCACGCGAACGACCGCGCGCAGCCGGACGAATATGTCGAGGTCTCGTCCGGCATGATGATCGTCTACGGGATCGGCACGATTTCCGGGCCGCTGATGGTCGGCCCGATCATGGACCGTTTCGGGCCGGGCTCGCTGTTCGCCGTGCTGGCGGTGTATTTCCTGCTCTACGCCGCCTATGCCGCCTGGCGCATCAGCCGGCGCGAGGCGAATGACGGCCTTGTCGCCAAGACGGATTTCCAGGCGATGACCGCGCAGCCGCTGGGTGCGGATGCCGCCGCCGGCGCGCTCCAGCCGGATGCGGTGACGGAGGAGCGGCTGGAGGACACCACGACGCCGGACTGGCGTCAGCCCTGAGGGGTCTGGTGCTTGAGCGCCGCGCGGCGTTTCAGGTCGAGCTGGTGCTCGCGCAGGATGACGAAGATGCCGGCGACGACGACGATGGCGGTGCCGGTCAGCATGGCGCCGGTCGGCACGTCGCCGAACAGGAAATAGCCGATGATCAGGCCGAGCACGATCGAGGTATATTCGAACGGCGCGATGGTGGAGACATCGGCATAACGATAGCTCTGCGTCAGCAAGATCTGCGCGACGCCGCCGCAGAAGCCGGCAAGCGCCATCAGGCCCAATGCCTGCCAGCTCAGCTCGGCCCAGCCGAACGGCAGCGTGCCGAGCGAGAAGATCGAGGCGAACAGCGAGAAATAGAGCACGATGGTCGGCGTGCGCTCGGTCTGCACGAGCTTGCGCACCAGCACCATGGCAATGGAACCGAGCACGGCGAAGGCCAGCATGGCGAGCGCGCCCATCGCCTCCGACGAGCCGAAGCCGCCATCGCGAAACAGCGTCAGGCGCGGCCAGCTGATGATCGCCACACCCACCAGCCCCACCAGCACGGCCGACCAGCGATAGATGCCGACCTTCTCCTTGAGGAAGACGGCGGCGATGATCACGGTGACGAGCGGCAGCGCATAACCGAGCGCGATCGATTCCGGCAGCGGCAGGTGCACCAGGCCGTAGAAGCCGAAGCCCATGGAGAGGATGCCGATCATGCCGCGCTTGAAATGGCCGAAAATGTCGTTGGTGCGAAACGCGCCGCGCAACTGGCCCTGTGCCGCAAGGAAGACGATGATCGGCACCATGGCGAAGGCGGAGCGCAGGAAGGTGATCTGCCCGGCCGGAAGATCCTTGCCGGCCGCCTTGATGAGCGTGGACATGCAGAGAAAGATCACCACGGAGGTAACCTTGAGGAAAATGCCCCGCATGGGGTTTGGGTATGGCATGTCCATGGGAAACTCGTCACGGCCGGCTGGCCGTGGCATCAGGCGTTGAGAGAGACCGGAGAACCGATACAGAGGATTGCAAGTCTAGCGGGATTGTCCGCCGGATGGGATCAATTCTGGTGATGCGTTGCGGATAATTTTGATCGGAACCTGGCGATCAGGCGCCAGCCGGACCTTCTGTGCCAACAAGGCACAAAATTGTGAATGGGGGTCGGCTGGAAATGAGATGTTAAGCGAATAAGCATATCTATCCAGGGAACTGGGGGCAGACCGTCCTTGTAGCCCGTGGCGTTGCACAGAACGTTACGGGCCGGACGGCAAAAATGCAGGACATATTCATGCGGACAGAGAACGGCCGGATCATTCATCTGGCAGATTATCGCCAGACCGACTTTGTTCTCGAGCGCGTCGATTTGACCTTCGAACTGGATCCGACGGAGACCAAGGTCGAGGCGCGGCTGATCTTCCACCGCCGCGAAGGCGCCGATCTTGCGGCCCCGCTGGTTCTCGACGGCGACGAGCTCGTCATGACCGGCCTGCTGTTCGACCAGATGGAGCTGGATGCCGCGCGCTACGACGCGACGCCGGACAGCCTGACGATCCGCGACCTGCCGGCGACGGAGCCCTTCGAGATCACGATCACGACGATGATCAACCCGGAGGCCAACACCCAGCTGATGGGCCTCTATCGCACGAACGGCGTCTACTGCACGCAGTGCGAGGCGGAAGGTTTCCGCCGCATCACCTATTTCCCCGACCGGCCGGACGTGCTGGCCGTCTATACGGTCAACATCATCGCCGACAAGGCGAGCTGCCCGCTGCTCTTGTCCAACGGCAATTTCCTGGGCGGCGCGGGTTATGGCGAAGGCAAGCATTTTGCCGCCTGGTTCGATCCGCATCCCAAGCCCTCGTACCTCTTCGCACTGGTCGCCGGCGATCTCGGCGTCGTGGAAGACACGTTCACCACGATGTCCGGCCGCGAGGTCACGCTGAAAATCTACGTCGAGCATGGCAAGGAGCCGCGCGCGGCCTATGCGATGGATGCGCTGAAGCGCTCGATGAAGTGGGACGAGGACGTTTTCGGCTGCGAATACGACCTCGACATCTTCATGATCGTCGCCGTCTCCGACTTCAACATGGGCGCCATGGAGAACAAGGGGCTCAACGTCTTCAACGACAAATACGTGCTCGCCGACCCGGAAATCGCGACCGACCAGGACTATGCGAATATCGAGGCGATCATCGCGCACGAATATTTCCACAACTGGACCGGCAACCGCGTCACCTGCCGCGACTGGTTCCAGCTCTGCCTGAAGGAAGGCCTGACGGTCTACCGCGACCACGAATTCTCCGCCGACCAGCGCTCGCGCGCGGTCAAGCGCATCGCCGAGGTACGGCACCTGAAGTCCGAGCAATTTCCCGAGGATTCCGGCCCCCTCGCCCACCCGGTACGCCCGACGAAATACCGCGAAATCAACAACTTCTATACGACGACCGTCTATGAAAAAGGCTCCGAGGTGACGCGCATGATCGCGACCATCGTCGGCAGGGACGGCTTCAAGAAGGGCATGGACCTCTATTTCGAGCGTCATGACGGCGATGCCGCGACGATCGAGGATTTCGTCAAGTGCTTCGAGGAGGCCAATGGCGTCGACCTCACGCAATTCTCGCTCTGGTATCACCAGGCCGGCACGCCGCTCGTCAGCGTCTCGTCGAGCTATGACCAGGGCAAGGGCGAATTCACGCTGTCGCTGGAACAGATGATCCCGCCGACGCCGGGCCAGAGCACCAAGGAGCCGATGCACATTCCGCTGCGCTTCGGCCTGATCTCCGCCGACGGCTCCGAGGCAACGCCCGGCGCCACCGGCGGAGCCGAGGTCACCGGCGACGTGCTGCATCTCAGGGAACGCCGCCAGACGGTGACCTTTTCCGGCATCGCCTCGCGTCCGGTCCTATCGCTCAACCGCAGTTTTTCCGCGCCGATCAACCTGCATTTCGAGCAGGCGCCGGCCGATCTTGCTCATATTGCTCGCTACGACAGCGATCTCTTCGCCCGCTGGCAGGCGCTGAACGATCTGGCCCTTCCGAACCTCGTCGAGGCGGCGCGCAAGGCGCGGGCCGGCGAAAAGGTCGAGACGAACCCGGTTCTCGCCGACACGCTGATCGCCATTGCCGGCGACGAGACGCTGGAGCCCGCCTTCCGGGCGCAGGCGCTGGCGCTGCCGTCCGAATCCGACATCGCGCGCGAGCTCGGCAGCAACAACGATCCCGACGCCATCCGCGCCGGCCGCGAGGCCGTGCTCGCCTTCGTGGCGAACCGCGATCCGGCCGTCTTCGCCGCCCTCTTCGAGCGCCACCGCATCGAAGGCGCGTTCACGCCGGATGCGGAGGGGGCCGGGCACCGGGCGTTGCGCAATGCGGCCCTCGCCTACCTCGCCGTTTCCGACGGCACGCCGGGGCGCGCCGTGGAGGCTTTCGCGGCCGCCGACAACATGACGGACCTCAGCGCCGCACTCACCGTGCTCGCCCACCGATTCCCGGATGCGCCGGAGACGGCGACGGCGCTGGAAACCTTCCGCGCGCGCTTTGCCGACAATGCTCTGGTCATCGACAAATGGTTCTCCATCCAGTCGACCATTCCGGGCGCCGGCGCGCTGGAGCGCGTCAAGGCATTGATGGAGAACCCGCTTTTCAACAAGACGAACCCGAACCGCATGCGTGCGCTCGTCGGCACCTTCGCCTTCTCCAACCCGACCGGCTTCAACCGGGCGGACGGCGCCGGCTACCGGTTCCTTGCCGGGCAGATCCTGGAAATCGATCCGAAGAACCCGCAGCTCGCCGCCCGCATCCTCACCTCCATGCGCTCCTGGCGCGCGCTGGAGGAAGTGCGCTCCGACCACGCCCGCAACGCGCTGCGCAGCATCGCCGCGGGCGAAAGGCTCTCCTCCGACGTGTCGGACATCGTGGAGCGCATGCTGAAGGGCTGATCGGCCTTATTTGTCCGGCGGGCAGATGCGAATGCGGTGCCCGTCCGGATCGCGCGCCACGAAGGTACGGCCGAAGACGGCATCGAAGGGCGATTGCTCGATTTCGACGCCCTCCGCCTTCCACTTGTCGTGGATCGCGTCGATCGCATTGTCACCGTCCAGGACGATGGCGATTTCCGACCGGTTGCCCGTGCCGCCGGAAACGAACTCCGTCGATGTCGTCGACCAGAGGCCGAGACCAAGGCCGTTTCCGAAATCGAAGCCGACATAGCCCGGCGATACGAAGACCGGGGTTCGGTCGAGAAGCTTCCGGTAGAAATGGCTGCTGCGAGCTGGATCCTCGACATAGAGGATGAGAAGGCCGGGAGAGATCATGGGACATGTCCTTTCGTTCTGTTGACGAAAGGATCCTAGGCGACGCCACTGTCAGAAAGTGGCAGTATGTCGCCATGGCCCGTTCAGAAAGATTGCTCACGCTCCTCCAGGTCCTCAGGCGCCATCGCCGCCCCGTCAGCGGGGCAGTGCTGGCGCAGGAAACCGGCGTGAGCATCCGCACGCTCTACCGCGACATCGCGTCCCTCCAGGCGCAGGGCGCCGACATCGCGGGCGAGCCGGGCCTGGGATATGTGCTTCGGCCGGGCTTCATGCTGCCGCCGCTGATGTTCTCGCAAGGCGAACTGGAGGCGCTCATCCTCGGCTTCCGCTGGGTGCAGAAATTCGCCGACGCACCGGTGACCAAAGCCGCGTCCGACGCGCTGGCCAAGATTTCCACGGTGCTGCCGGCGGACCTGCGCGACGAGCTGGAGAACACCGCGCTGCTCGTCGGTCCGCGCAAGGTGGTCGACAGCGAGGTTGTCGACCTTGCCCTCATCCGCGCGGCGATGCGCCGCGAGCGCAAGCTCAGACTGGCTTATGCGGATGGCGCGGGCAACCTGTCCGAACGCGTCATATGGCCCATTGCGCTCGGCTATTTCGAGGACACGCGCATGCTGGTCGCCTGGTGCGAGACGCGGGACGACTACCGGCATTTTCGGACCGACCGCATGCAGGAGATCGCACTTTTGGACACGCGGTATCCGCGCCGGCGCCATCAGCTGCTGGAAGGATGGCGCGAAATGGAGAACGGTCCGCGCCGCAGCGAACGCGGCCAGACATGCGCGGACGATCCCGCAACTGCAATTTCCCAACCATAAGAATTGGTTAAGACATCGTTACCTTTTCCACTGGACAAGCGGAATCACAATTGATTCATTAGGGTAGATTCGGGCGAGCGGCGCGCCGAATCAGGAAAAGGTACAAGGTTTAAGACTATGGCGGACGCGCAACGAGGACGCGCAGCCGGCGGGTGGACTCGTCTCAAATTTCCGGGAATGGCGGCCTGGGAAGATGAACTGACGGGACAGGCGAAGATTTTCGCCGGACCTGCCGCACGGCATCTGACACGGGCCGAGCCCGTGCTGAAGCGGTCGATACCGATCCTGATCATCGCCTTCCTGTTCGTGGTGGCCATTTCACGCATGGTCGGCATCCTGGTCGAGCACGACCGGATGGACACGAGCGTACGCGACACGACCTCGCTGACGGCGCTGGCCGTCGGCGCCGTCTTCTCCGGCCGGATGGCCGACAGCCTCGCGAAATCCGACCGCATGGCGGTCGAGGCGGCGCTGTCGCTCAACCTGCCGCAGGACCGCATGCAGCCCGGCGGGCTGGTGCTGTTCGTCGAGGAGAAGGGCCATGTCTTCGGCGCATCTCTTGCGGCGGCGCGTTATGTCGGCCAGTCGCTCGCGCGCTTCTCGCCCGAACTTGCGGCGAGCCAATATTTCGGCGAGCCGGCCGGCGTCTTCCGCGCCCGCATCGACGGCGAGGAATATTATGCCTCGCTCGTGCAGATGCCCAAGAAGGGCGGCTTCATCATCGTCGCCAATCCGCTCGGCAAGCTCGCGGTGTTCTGGCGCGACGAGGTGGCGCTGAACGTCACGCTGTTTTCCGGCATTTCGGCGATCCTGCTCGTCATTCTCTACGCCTATTACATCCAGGCGAAGCGCGCGCGCGATGCGGATGCGATCTTCGCGGAATCCAACCTGCGCGTCGAGACGGCGCTTGCCCGCGGCCGCTGCGGCCTGTGGGATTTCGACCTCACCAGCCGGCGGCTGTTCTGGTCGCGCTCGATGTACGAGATGCTCGGCATGCCGGCACGCGACAGCGTGCTGTCCTTCGGCGATGCGGCGCGCCTGATGCATCCCGACGACGACGGCATCTACCAGGTTGCACGCGCCGTCGCGCGCGGCGAGGCCAAGCAGGTCGACCAGGTGTTCCGCATGCGCCATGCCGAGGGGCACTATGTGTGGCTGCGCGCCCGCGCCCAGCTCATCCGCATGGCATCGGGCCGCATGCACATGATCGGCATCGCCATGGACGTGACCGAACAGCACCGCCTCGCCCAGCGCTACCAGGAAGCCGACCAGCGGCTTGCCGACGCCATCGAATGCACGTCGGAAGCTTTCGTGCTGTGGGACAAGGCCGATCGACTCGTCATGTGCAACGCGCATTACCAGCAGGCCTACGGCCTTCCCGACGACGTGCTGGTGCCAGGCACGGAGCGCGCGGCCGTGCATGCCGCCGCCGCCCGCCCGGTCATCGAGCGGCGCATCGCCGATGCGGACGGCACCGGCGCGTCGCAGACCAGCGAAGTGCAGCTTGCCGACGAGCGCTGGCTGCAGATCAACGAGCGGCGCACCCGCGACGGCGGCCTCGTCTCCGTCGGCACCGACATCACCATGATGAAGCGCCATCAGGTGCGGCTGCGCGAATCCGAGCGCCGGCTGATGGCGACCATCGGCGACCTCTCGGCGTCGCGCGCCAAACTGGAGCGGCAGAAGGCGGAGCTTTCGCTCGCCAACGCCAATTACCAGGTGGAAAAGGACCGTGCCGAGGCGGCGAACCGCGCCAAATCGGAATTTTTGGCCAACATGTCGCATGAGCTGCGCACGCCGCTCAACGCCATCCTGGGCTTTTCCGAAATCCTGCAAAACCAGATGTTCGGCCCGATCGGCTCGGACAAGTACCGCGAATATTCCCGCGACATCCACGAGAGCGGCAAACACCTCCTGAACGTCATCAGCGATATCCTCGACATGTCGAAGATCGAGGCCGGCCACATGCGCGTCAGCTGCGAGACGATCGACCTGGCGCCTTTGATCGAGGAGACGCTGCGGCTCACCATGTTGCAGGCGGAAAAGAAGCAGATCGAGGTGCGCCAGACCTATCCGGACAGCCTGCTGACGGTCGCCGATCGCCGCGCCATGAAGCAGATCCTGCTGAACCTGCTGTCGAACGCCATGAAATTCACCAATGCCGGCGGCGAGGTGGAAGTGCGGGCGCGCCGCGTCGACGGCGCGATCACGCTGACGATTGCCGATACCGGCATCGGCATCCCGAAATCCGCGCTCCAGAAGATCGGCCAGCCCTTCGAGCAGGTGCAGAGCCAGTATGCCAAGAGCAAGGGCGGCTCCGGCCTCGGCCTCGCCATCTCCCGCTCCCTCGCCCACCTGCACGGCGGCGCCATGCGCATCCACTCGCTCGAAGGCAAGGGCACGATCATCTCCGTGCGCATCCCCGACCGGGAACGCCTCGCGGCCCTGCATCTCGAGGCGGCTTGAGGGGATAGGGATTTTACCCCCCTCTGCCCTGCCGGACATCTCCCCCTCAAGGGGGGAGATTGGATGGGGCGACGTTTCGCCCATTTCTAACGTTGCTGATGGAGCGGGGTTTTCGCGTCTTGCCGATCTCCCCCCTTGAGGGGGAGATGCCCGGCAGGGCAGAGGGGGGTGCGGCAGGGCATTACACGGCAGTCACCCCTTGACCGTCGCCTGGAAGATCTTGCGCACCGCCTTGGACAGCCGGCGGATTTCGGCTTCCAGCGTGCGCAGGTCCGGGCAGTCGCCGGCGCGGCAGACGAGGTCGATGAGACCGGCGGGGGCCTCTTTGGGATCGAAGCCGCCGTCGACGCAGAGGCGCACGATCTGCGAGATCTCCGTATAGAGCGTCAGCGCCGTCTGCACCGTGTCGAGGTCGTTCGGATCCATCATTTCGGCGCCGAGTAGGGCCAGCGCATCGGCCGTCGGCAGCACCTCTGCCGGCTGGGCCGCGCCCTTCGCCGGCGCCACGAGGGCCAGGAACTGGGCGATGAACTCGATGTCGATCAGCCCGCCGGCAATGAGCTTCAGGTCCCAGATGTCCTTCGGCGGCTTCTCCTGGTCGATGAGCGTGCGCATCTCGGCGACGTCCTTGGCGATCTTGCCGACCTCGCGCTTGCGTCCCAGCACGGAGGCGAAAATCGCCTGCGCCTCTGCCGCAAGGCTCTCGTCGCCCGAAAGCACGCGGGCGCGGGTCAGCGCCATGTGCTCCCAGGTCCACGCCTCCTCCATCTGGTATTTGGCGAAGGAGGTGATGCGGGTCGCCACCGGGCCCTTGTTGCCCGACGGGCGCAGCCGCATGTCGACCTCGTAGAGCACGCCTTCGGCGGTCGGGGCGGAGAGCGCCGCGATCAGCCGCTGCGTGATGCGGGTGAAATATTTGATGTTGTCGAGCGGCTTGGCGCCGTCCGATTCGAAGGCGTCGCCATCGTGGTCGTAGAGCAGGATCAGGTCGATGTCGGAGCCGGCGGTCAGCTCGAAACTGCCGAGCTTGCCCATGCCGACCAGCGCCACGCGCCCGCCGGGGAATTTGCCATGCGCCGCCTCGATCTCCTCCAGCACCGCCTTCAGCGCCGCCGCGACGATGAGGTCCGCCACATGGGTCAAGGCGCGGGCGGCCTGCTTGCCGGTGATGGCACCGGTGAGGAGCCGGATGCCGATCAGGAAGCGCTGTTCGGCGGCGATGATGCGCAAACGGTCGAGGATTTCCTCATAGTGCCGGGCGCCGGAGACGAAGCCATCGATGCGCTCGGAAAGGTAGGCGCGCGTCGGCAGTTCGGCGAGCAGGCTCGGATCGAGCATGCCGTCGAAGACATGCGGTTTGGCGGCGATCACCTCGGCAAGCCGCGGTGCCGACGACATGATGTTGACGATAAGGGAGAGCAGCGCCGGATTGTTGCCGAGCAGCGAGAAGAGCTGGATGCCCGCCGGCAGGCCGGAGATGAAACTGTCGAAGCGCAGCAGCGCCTCGTCCGCCCGCTTGCTCTCGCCGAAGACGCTGAGCAGTTGCGGCGTCAGCTCCGTCAGCCGCTCGCGCGCCTCGACGGATTGCGTGGCGCGGTAGCGGCCGTAATGCCAGGTGCGGATGGTATGGGAAATGTCGGCGGGGCGCTCGAAGCCGAGACGCTTCAGCGTTTCCAGCGTATCGGGATCGTCCTTCTGGCCGGTGAAGACGAGATTGCCGGTCTCCGACGAGAGCTTCGCCTCCTGCTCGAACAGCGCCGCATAACGCCGCTCGACGGTCTTCAGCACCGAAACGAGTTTGGCGGAAAAGCCGGCCGTGTCCTCGAAGCCCAGCATGAAGGCGATGCGCTTCAGCTCGGCCTCGGTTTCCGGCAGAAGATGCGTCTGCTCGTCGCGCACCATCTGGATGCGGTGCTCGACATCGCGCAGGAACCAGTAGGCTTCGGTCAGTTCCCCGGCCGTCGTCTCGTCGATCCAGTTGGCCTTGGCCAGTTCCGAAAGCATCGGCTCGGTGGCGCGCAGCCGCAATGCGGGCACGCGGCCGCCGGCGATCAGCTGCTGGGTCTGCACGAAAAACTCGATCTCGCGGATACCGCCGCGGCCGAGCTTGACGTTGTGGCCCTTCACCGCGATCTCGCCATGGCCCTTGTGCACATGGATCTGTCGCTTGATCGAATGGATGTCGGCGATCGCCGCATAATCGAGATATTTGCGGAAGACGAAGGGTACGAGGTCCTTCAGGAAAGCCTCGCCGGCCTCGATGTCGCCGGCGATCGGCCGCGCCTTGATGAAGGCGGCACGCTCCCAGTTCTGCCCCCGGCTCTCGTAATAGAGCATGGCTGAATCGACCGAGATGGCGAGCGGCGTGGCACCCGGATCGGGCCGGAGGCGCAGATCGGTGCGGAAGACGTAACCGTCGCCCGTGCGCTCCTGCATGATGCGGATCAGCCGGCGCACCAAGCGAGAAAAGGTCTCGACGGCCTCATTCGCGTCGACCGCGATCTGCGCCATCGGATCGAAGAAGATGACGAGGTCGATATCGGAGGAATAGTTGAGTTCGCAGGCGCCGAGCTTGCCCATGCCGAGCACGATGAGGCCCGATCTGTCGCTCGGATGCGCGGGATCGGGCAGCTTCAGCTTGCCGCTGTCATGCGCCGAGAACAGGAGATGGTCGATCGCGGCGGAGGTCGCGGCGGTCGCAAGGTCGGTCAGCAACGCCGTCGTCCGGCGCGCGTCGAAAATGCGGGCGAGGTCGGCGAGCGCGGTGAGGAAGGCGACCTCGCGCTTGGCGACGCGCAGCCGGGTCATCAGCACGGCCTCCGTCACCTCGCCGGCTGGCCGCCAGGCGTTTCGCGCACGCGCGATCGCGGCGTCGATGGCGGGCAGGATCGGCTCTTCGAGCGCGCGGACGAGCAGGCCGGGGTCGATGCGCGCGGTGTCGCGCAGATAGGGCGAGACGGAAAAGGCCGCGACGATGAAGTCCTTGAGCGGCCCATCCTCACCGAGGAGCTTGGCGATGGCGGCGTGGTCCCTGCCCCAATCCTTGAGATCGGAGAGCACCGACTTGACCTCCGTCTGGCTCAGGGGCCGGATCGGGCTCGTCGAAAGATCGGAAAACCGCGTCGTTTCCGTTGCGCTCATGATGTCTCCTCGGCAAGAGCTTTTTTACGCAAGTCCGGACGCAAAACCGCTGCGCACTTTTGCTGGCATTGCTCGTTAACGACGAGCTGTATCAGTCCGCAACGACGGGGAAAACCATGCGGACCGTCAGCCCCCGATTGTTTTCCCGCTCCGGATGGGTGGAATCGAGTTCCATCCGGCCGTGATGCATCTCCATGACGGCGACGGCGAGCGACAGGCCAAGGCCGGTGCCCGGCTTGGAGCGGCTGGCATCGAGGCGCACGAAGCGTTTCACCACGTCGTCGCGCTTGTTCTCCGGCACGCCGGGGCCACTGTCGGAAACCGAGAGCACCACGTCGCCCTCGCGTCGCGCGAGGTTGATGCGGATTTCCGGCTCGCCGCCGCTGCCCTCGGCATATTTCACCGCATTGTCGATGAGGTTGCCGAGCGCCTGGCCGACGAGTTCGCGATTGCCCTTGATCTCGATACCGGCGGCAATCTCTGTCACGAGCTTCAACCCGCAATCCTCGGCGACCGGCTCGTAGAGTTCGGCGCTGTCATGCGCGATGCCGCTGATGTCGATGGCGCTCATTTCCGCCGGCGCCTGGCCGGCCTCGACGCGGGAGATCATCAGGAGCGCATTGAAGGTGCGGATGAGCTGGTCGGATTCGGTGATCATCTCCTCCAGCGCCGTGCGGTGATCGGCCTTCTCACCACCGGCAAGCGCCGCCTCCGCCTTGTTGCGCAGCCGCGTCAGCGGCGTTTTCAGGTCGTGCGCGATATTGTCGGAAACCTGCTTCAGGCCCTCGTCCAGCTTCTCGATGCGGCCGAGCATGGTGTTGAGCGATTCGGACAGGCGGTCGAACTCGTCGCCGGAGCCGCTCGTCGGCAGGCGCTGCGAGAGGTCGCCCGCCATGATGCGCTGGCTGGCGCCGGACATGCGGTCCATGCGCTTCAGCGCATTGCGGCCGATGAGATACCAGATAGCGAGCGCCCCGACGCCCATGACGCCGAGCGCCACCATCAGCGCCTGGCGCACCAGATACCGGAAATTTTCCGGCTCGCCGAGGTCGCGGCCGACGAGAACGCGCAGCCCGTTCGACAGCACGCTCACCTGCGCATAGGCCATGGGGCGCTTGTTGCCGCGCGCCTCCTCCTGATAGCGCTGGTAGCGGAACGGCGTTTCCGTCCAGCCTTCGAGGTCCAGCACGCCGGGTTGCAGCGAGGCCACGTTGCCGGCCAGCACCTCGCCCGTCGGGCTCGCGATGACGTAGAGATTGGCGCCCGGCTGGCGGGAGCGCCGCTCGAGCGTGCGCAACAGGCCGTTCATGCCATTGTTGTCGAAGACACGCTCGATCTGCTCGGTCTCCTGCGCCACCGCCTCGCGCATCTGCTGCTGCAGCAGGTTTTCCGACATGGAGGAGACGTAAAAGACGAGGAAGGCCGCGCAGGTGGCGAACAGCAGCAGATAGACCGCGGAAAGGCGCACCGCCGTGGTTCGGTAGAGTGCGGTCAGCCGGCCGAGCATCCGATTCATGAGGTCAGCCCGCCGCCTCGTCCTTCATCATGTATCCGGCGCCGCGCACGGTGCGCAGCAGCGGCTGGTCGAAATCCTTCTCGATCTTCGAGCGCAGCCGCGAGACATGAACGTCAATGACATTGGTCTGCGGGTCGAAATGATAATCCCAGACGTTTTCCAAGAGCATGGTGCGCGTCACCACCTGGCCGGCATTCTTCATCAGATATTCGAGCAGGCGGAATTCGCGCGGCTGGAGCAGGATTTCCTTGCCGGCCCGCTTGACGGTGTGGGACAGCCGGTCGAGTTCCAGATCGCCGACGCGGTAGACCATGTCCTGCTCCGGCGTGCCCTTGCGGCGGCCGAGCACTTCGACGCGGGCGAGAAGCTCGCTGAAGGCATAGGGTTTGGGCAGGTAATCGTCGCCGCCGGCACGCAGGCCCGTCACACGATCGTCGACCTGGCCGAGCGCCGAGAGGATGAGCACCGGCGTGTGGATGTTGCGGCGGCGCAGCTCGGAGATCAGCGACAGGCCGTCGCGACGCGGCAGCATGCGGTCGATGACCAGCACGTCGTAGCTGTTCTCGGTGGCGAGGAAGAGACCGCTTTCGCCGTCGCTCGCATGGTCGAGCACGATGCCCGCCTCGCGAAAGGCCTTAGAGAGATAGGCGGCCGCCTCCAGATCGTCTTCCACAATCAATATCTTCATGGCTTCAGCCCCTTTTACCCCCTCTGCCCTGCCGGGCATCTCCCCCTCAAGGGGGAGATCGTCAAGAGGCGAGAATCTTCCCCAAATTGCAATGTTAAAAAGGGAATGAAACGCTGCCCATCCAATCTCCCCCCTTGAGGGGGAGATGCCCGGCAGGGCAGAGGGGGGTAAGCGCAACGCCGCGAGACGAAAATCCCGCGGCGCGCCGTATCATCCGAACATATCAACCCTGTTGGTCGATCGGCAGCGCCAGGAAGCGGCTGCCGTCATTGGTCTCGACCTGGAACAGCGCCTTGGAGCGGCCGTCCTTGCGGGCGTTGTTGATGACCTTCACCACGTCGTCGGCAGACTTCACAGCCTGGTTGTTGACGGAGGTGATGCGGTCGCCTTCCTTCAGGCCGCGGTCGCTGGCGTCGGAGTCCGGGTCGACGGCGGAGACCGTCAGGCCCTTGTCATCGGGCGTTACGCTGATGCCGAGATCGGCAAGCGCCTGCTCGCTGGCGGGGGCTTCCGGTTCGGCTTCCTCGGTGGTGCCCGTGGCGGCCTGGATCTGCTCGCCGGCAAGCGTGCCGATCTCGACCGAGACGGTCTGCGCCTTGCCGTCGCGCCAGACCGAAACGTCGACCTTGGTGCCGGGCGACATGTCGGCGACGCGGCGGGCGAGGTCACGCGGGTCCTTGACCGGTTCGCCATCGAGCGCCGTGATCACGTCGCCCTTCCGGATGCCGGCCTTGGCGCCGGGCGAGTCCGTCTGCGGCTCGACGACGAGGGCACCGGCGGCATCCGCAAGGCCGAGCGAATCGGCGATGTCGCGGCTCACCGGCTGGATCTGCACGCCGAGCCAGCCGCGGTCGACCTTGCCGTCCTTCATCAGGTCGGCGACGACGCCCTTGGCGACGGACGCGGGAATGGCGAAGGCGATGCCGACATTGCCGCCCGACGGCGAGAAGATCGCGGTGTTGATACCGACGACCTGGCCGTTGAGGTTGAAGGTCGGGCCGCCCGAATTGCCGCGGTTCACGGCGGCGTCCACCTGGAGGTAGTCGTCATAGGGGCCGGAGCCGATATCGCGGCCGCGCGCCGAGATGATGCCGGCCGTCACCGTGCCGCCGAGGCCGAACGGGTTGCCGACGGCGACGACCCAGTCGCCGACGCGGATCTGGCTGTCATCGGCGAAATTCACATAGGTGAACTTGCGCTTGTCCTTTTCTTCCACCTTCAGCACGGCCAGATCAGTGCGGCTGTCCTTGCCGATCAGCTTGGCGTCGAGCTCGGTGCCGTCGTTCATGACGACGGTGAAAGCCGAGCCGTCATTGACCACGTGGTTGTTGGTGACGATGTAGCCGTCTTCGGAGATGAAGAAGCCGGAACCCTGCGAGGTCGGGCGCAGGTGCGGCTTGCGGTCACGGCGTTCGCCGAAGCGGCGATCCGGGCCGCGGTCGCCGCGGAAGCCGTCCTGGCCGCCGAACTCGCGGAAGAAGCGCTTCAGCGGGTGATTGTCCGGCAGCTCATCCAGATCGCGACCGCCGAAATTGAAGCTGAAGCTGTTGCCGCCCTCATCGGAAGCCGGCTTGATATCGGACTGGACGCGAACGGAAACCACGGCCGGGGAGACGGCCTGGACGACGTCGGCGAAGCTCGCGACCTGCGGCGCCTGAACGGAAACGGCCTCGGCAAAACTCTCGGTAACGCGCGCGGGAATGCCGGTCGCGAGCATCACGGCCGCAAGTCCGGCGACGGTGGTCGTCTTCAGTACGGTCTTGAGGTTGGGACGGAATGCTGAAATCTTGGACATTCTTTGCACCTTTTCTCTCATTTCATGGCCGCGTTCGGCAGCCGATGAGGAAGAGATAGGCTCGCGCACATTACAGCGCACTATCCGCGGCATGAATTTTTGGTAATGTTGGAGAATTACGGGTCAAAGCAATTCCAGCAAAAGTGCGGAACGCGGTTTTGCGTCCGGAATTGCGCGAAAAAAAGAGGTAGGGCGTTTTCGCGATTCGAAGAAAAGCGGAAATGCTCTAGTCGCGCTTGAGCGCGCTTTCGAGCTCGGCCTTTTCCGCCTCGGAAAGCGGCGTTCCGGTCGGCTTGCCGCCGCGTTTGCGCACAAACAGCACCATCGCCGCCGCCCCTGCGAGGAACAGCACGATCGGCGCACCCCAGAGCAGCAGCGTCTCGCCGCGCAGGCGCGGGTTCAAGAGCACGAACTCGCCGTAGCGCGAGACGACATAGTCGATCACCGCCTCGTCGCTGTCGCCGTCCTTCAGCCGCTCGCGCACCAGAAGGCGCAGGTCGCGGGCGAGTTCGGCATTCGAATCGTCGATCGACTGGTTCTGGCAGACCATGCAGCGAAGCTGCGACGACAGCGCCCTTGCACGCGCCTCCAGCGCCGGATCGGCGAGCACCTCGTCCGGATTGACGGCAAAAGCCGGGAATGCGGCAAACAGAAAGGCCGCAGCCAGCAGAAGGCGGCGCATCATTCCGCCGCCTCCAGCGCCGGTTTCACCTTGCGCACCTTCTGTGGCGCCCCGACGCGCAGGCGCCGGTCGAAGAGCGAGACGACGCCGCCCGCCATCATGATCAGCGCGCCGAGCCAGATGCACAGGATCATCGGCTTCCACCAGACGCGCACCACGATGCCGCCATCCGCCATCGCGTCCCCGAGCGACACATAGAGCTGGCTGACGCCGAAGGTGCGGATGCCCGCCTCCGTCGTCGGCATACCGCGTGCGGTGTAGAAGCGCTTGGAGGACCAGACGTCGGTCACCGTCACGCCGCCGCGCGCCACCGTGAAGTGGCCGGATTCTTCGGAATAGTTCGGCCCCTGCCCGCGGCGCATGCCGTCGAAGGTCAGCGTGTAGCCGCCCGCCTCCACCTGCATGCCCGGCTTCATCTCCACAACGTGCTCGGTCTCGAAGGCCGTCACCGCGATGACGCCGACCACCATCACGCCGACGCCGATATGGGCGAGCGCCGTGCCGAAGGCCGAGCCCGGCAGGCCGATGAAGCGGCGGAACGCGACCTTGCGCGCCACCTTGCCGATGCCCGCGCGCAGGCACAGGTCGGTGATCGAACCCGCAATCATGTAGAAGCCGATGGCGAGCCCGAAATAGGCGAGCACCGGCCCGCCATTCTGCGCATAGATCACCGCGGCCGCCAGCAGCAGCCCGACGCCGACCGCGGCAAACAGCCGTTGTCCGGCCGCAAAAACGTCGCCGCGCTTCCAGGCGAGCAGCGGCCCGAAGGGCACCGCCAAGAGCAGCGGCAGCATCAAGAGGCCGAAGGTGAGGTTGAAGAAGGGCGGGCCGACGGAGATCTTCTCGCCCGTCAGCGCCTCCAGCACCAGCGGATAGAGCGTGCCGGTCAACACGGTCGCCGCCGCGGTCGTCAGGATCAGGTTGTTGAGGACGAGCGCGCCCTCGCGCGAGATCGGCGCGAAGAGCCCGCCGGCCTTCAGCGTCGCCGCCCGGAAAGCGAAAAGCGACAATGCGCCGCCGATGAAGAAGACGAGGATGGCGAGAATGAACACGCCGCGCGTCGGGTCGGTCGCGAAGGCGTGCACCGAAGTGAGCACGCCGGAGCGCACCAGGAAGGTGCCGAGCAGCGACATGGAGAAGGTGAGGATGGCGAGCAGCACCGTCCAGATCTTCAGCGCCTCGCGCTTTTCCATGACGAGCGCGGAATGCAGCAGCGCCGTGCCGGCGAGCCAGGGAATGAACGAGGCATTTTCCACCGGATCCCAGAACCACCAGCCGCCCCAGCCGAGTTCGTAATAGGCCCAGTAGGAGCCCATCGCGATGCCGGCGGTGAGGAAACTCCAGGCGGCGAGCGTCCACGGCCGCACCCAGCGCGCCCAGGCGGCATCGATCCGCCCGTCGATCAGCGCCGCGATGGCGAAGGAGAAACAGACGGAAAAGCCGACATAACCGAGATAGAGCAGCGGCGGGTGGATGGCGAGGCCGATATCCTGCAACACCGGATTGAGATCCTTGCCTTCGGCGGGCGCCGGCGAAAGGCGCAGGAAAGGATTGGACGTCAGCAGGATGAACAGCGCAAAGGCCGTCGAGATCAGCCCCTGCACCGCCAAGACATTGGCGCGCAGCCGCTCCGGCAGGTTCGCGCCGAAGGTGGCGACCAGCGCGCTGAAGAAGACGAGGATGAGCAGCCAGAGCAGCATCGAGCCCTCATGGTTCCCCCATACGCCGGAGATCTTGTAGATCATCGGCTTCAGCGAATGCGAATTCTCCCAAACGTTCGCCACCGAAAAATCGGAGACGACATAGGCGAAGGTCAGCACCGAGAAGGAGAACAGCACCAGCAGGAAACCGGCAAACGCCGCGGCGGGCGCCACCGCCATCAGCGACCGGTCGCCCCGGATGGTGCCGACCAGCGGCAACACGGACTGGACGATCATCGTCGCCAGTGCCAAGACCAGGGCATAGTGTCCAAGCTCGATGATCATTTGATCGTCTCCTTGCCGGAAAGTTCCACACCCTGCGCCTTCAGGCGGTCCGCCACGTCCTTGGGCATATAGGTCTCGTCATGCTTGGCGAGCACCGTATCGGCGATAAAAAGCCCGTCCGTGCCGAAGGCGCCTTCCGCCACCACGCCCTGCCCCTCGCGAAACAGGTCGGGCAGGATGCCGGTATAGCGAACCGGCACCGTGGAGAGCGTATCCGTCACCGTGAAGGTGATGGTCGAGCCCTCGCCGCGCTTCACCGTGCCGTTCTCGACCAGGCCGCCGAGCCGGATGCGCGTGCCGGGGGGCACATTGGCCTTGGCGAGATCGCCGGGCACGTAGAAATAGGCGATCGACTGGCTGAAGGCGAACATGACGAGCAGCACGGCCGCCACCAGGAAGGCCACGCCGCCGCCGATCACCGCCAGGCGTTTCTGTTTGCGCGTCATTGTCCGCCGCCCTCAGCCGAAATCGATAGGTCCTTGGCCAGCGCCAGAAGCCGTTTGCCGTTCTCGCTCGCCGCCGGAAAGGTTTTCAGCGCCGTCTGTAGAGCGGCTTCCGCCTTCGGCCTTTGATCCAGCACAACATAGGAACGGATGATGCGCATCCATCCGTCGAAATTGTCGGGATCTTCCTGAAGTTTTGTCGCCAGGCTCTCGACCATGCCGGCAATCATCTGCTGCCGGTCGCCGGTCGCCATGCCTTCTGCCGCCGCGACGTCCTCCGCCGTCGGGTTGCCGGGCGCACCATCGCCAAGCGCCGCGATATGCTGGTTGACCAGCGGCAGCCAGGGCGCATCCGCCGGCGCTTCCTTCGCCAGAGCCTCGAAGGCGGCGCGGGCTTCCGGCTTCCTGCCCTCCTGCTCCAGCGCCAGCGCGAGGTAATATTTTGCGCGCGGATTGTCCGCGTTGAGCTTCAGCGATTGTTCGAGCTGGCTGCGCGCCTCTGCGGTCACGATGCCGCTGGACAGCGCGATCAACGTTTCCGCATGGCCGTCCAGCCGCTCGGGGGTGGCGCCAAGCAGCCGGATCGCCTGGGAGAAGGCGTTCGCCGCATCCTCCATGCGCCCGCCGCGATAGTAGATCGGCGCCAGCAGGTCCCACCCCGCGCCATCCTGCGGATTGCGCGCCAGATGGTTTTCGGCGCGCGCGATCAGCATGTTGATGTCGTTGCCGGGGTTTGCGAGGCGCTCTGCGAGCGGCTGGGCCGGAAGATCCGGCCGCCCGCCCGCGATGTAAAGACAGAGGCCGATGGCGGGGAGCAGCACGATGACGAAGGCCTGCGCCATCAGGTTGCGGCGTTCCGCCGGGCTCGCCCGATCCTTCGCCTCGGCCTTGCTGGCGGCGATGAGCCGGCGCGCCACTTCCGCGCGCGCAAGCTCGGCCTCGGTCGCGCCGATCAGGCCCGTCGCCTGGTCGCGCTTCAATTCTTCCAGCTGGTCGCGATAGACCTCGACGTCATGGCTGGCGTCGCCCGCGGCCGCAACGGGGCGGCGCAGCAGGGGAAGGAGCAGGACGGCGGCGACGGCGGCCGTCAGGATGGCGACAAGAATCCAGAAAAGCATGACAGATCAAATACTGGAACGCGCCGGGGTTTCCAATTCCCCAGGGAACAATGACGCAAATTTGAGGCGTTTCGCCGCAACCGTCAAAGCGTTATCAGGAAAGCGGCGTCCAGGCCCCGTCCGCATTGCGGCAGGCGGCACCGCGGGTCGCTGTATCGCGGCCATCGACGGTCAGCGTGTGGCTGTACTGCCGGCAGTTCTGCGAGCCGACCTGATAGGGGGCTGCCGCGACCACCGATCCACTGACGCCCTTGCCCTGCCAGACGACCGGCTGGCCGCCGGGCGCGGCTTCAAGCGCGCGGTATTCGGCTTCCAGCGCGCGCTGCATGTCAGCCTTGGAAAGCGCGGCAGCATTACGGCTGACGAGCCCGCCCTGCAACGCGGTGATGTACACGCCCGCGCCCGCCGGCACCGTGCCGCCGGTCTGCGTCTTGCCACCCGATATGGTCGTGCATCCCGAAACCGTCGCTGCTGCCAGAAGGAAAGGGAAAAAGGCGCCGCGCAAACCCGTCTTCATCCGCTGGAACCGTCTCTCTTCACGCATGGGGCGGCACGCCGCCCGGCAATTCGTCCATCCCGCGATCCTCATATTCGCGAGCCCCTCCCTTGTTGCATTGTCCGCCGCCTCAGGCAACATCCTTTGTGACGGCCGGCAACACCAGCCGCGCCAGCAAACCGCCGCCGGACCCCCGCGAAAGCCCGAAGGTGCCCTGGTACTCCGACGCAATCTCGGTGACGATGGACAGGCCGAGCCCGGTGCCCGGCTTGCTTTCGTCGAGCCGCTTGCCGCGCTTCATCGCCTCGCGGATCTCGCCCGGCTCCAGCCCCGGCCCGTCGTCCTCGACCTCGATGACGATCCAGCTCTTGCGCGCATCGTCGCTGCCGCGCACCTCCGTGGGCGCAAGGGAGGCCCGGATCGCCACCGTCGTGCGGGCATAACGCGCGGCATTTTCCAGGAGGTTGCCGACGGTTTCCTCCACATCCTGCTGCTCCATCGCCAGCACAAGTCCGGGCGGATCGACGTCGAGCGGAAACTGCTTGTCGACATTGAGGCGGCGCATCACGCGCACCAGCCGTTCCAGCACCGGCAGCGTCTCCGTGCGGGCGAGCACCGATTCGCGCTGCGCGGCGATGCGCGCGCGGTTGAGATAGGATTGCACCTGGCCCTGCATGGCTTCCGCCTGGGTGCGCACGAGATCGCCCTGGGGTGCGGCCAGCAGGCGCGCCTCGTTGAGCAGCACGGCGATCGGCGTCTTCAGCGAATGCGCAAGGTTGCCGACCTGCATGCGCGCGCGTTCGACGATGCGCCGGTTGCTGTCGATCAGCGCATTCACTTCGCTCGCCAGGGGCAGGATTTCACGGGGGAACTCGCCGTCGAGCTGCTCGCTCTCGCCGGCCCGGATCTTTTCCAGCGCCTTGCGCGCCCGGTCGAGCGGCCGCAGGCCGATGAGGATCGCCGCCGCGTTCAGCAGCAGGCTGCCGAAGCCGAAACCGGCAAGCGCGAGATAGAGGCTGCCGGAAAAGTCGTCGATATCGGCCTCGAGCACATCGCGGTTGCCGACGACGCGAAAACGCGCCGTGCGCCCCTCATCGTCGAGCACCACTTCCGTCTCCCCCACTTCCACGTCGTTCCCGAAGGAATCGATCGTCGTGTAGAAGCGCTCGTAACGCGTATCGAAGGGAATGCTGTCCGTATCGGGGATCGGAATGCTGCCGATGCCGAGCGAGGAGGAGGTCAGCGTCTCCGTCGCCAGCGCGCCGCCGATCGGCTCGACGATCCAGTACCAGCCCGATTGCGGCTGGAAGAAGCGAAGGTCTCCGAGCTGCGGCGCGCCCGAAAGCCGGGTGTTCTCGTCCGTGGAGACGGAATTGATGACGTTGTAGAGCTGCGCGCGCAGAAGATCGCGAAAACTCTTTTCCGCGCTCTGGCGGTAGAGCGTCGAGATGACGACGGCGATGACGATGAGGGCAACCGCCGCCCAGAGCGAGGCGAGAAGCAGAACGCGGAAGGTGAGCGAGCGGGAGCGCCTGGCGTTATTTGCCATTGGCGGGGGCTTGCATCCGGTAGCCGAGGCCGCGCACGGTCTCGATCAGGTCGACGCCGATCTTCTTGCGCAGGCGCCCGACGAAGACCTCGATCGTGTTGGAATCACGGTCGAAGTCCTGGTCGTACATGTGCTCGACCAGTTCCGTGCGCGACACCACCTCGCCCATATGGTGCATGAGGTAGGAAAGCAGCCGGTATTCATGCGAGGTGAGCTTCAGCGTCTCGCCATTGACCGTCGCCTTGGAGCCCTTGGTGTCGAGCCGCACCGGCCCGCAGACGATGTCGGGGCTCGCATGCCCCGCCGCGCGGCGAATGAGCGCCCGGATACGCGCCAGAACCTCCTCGACATGGAAGGGTTTTGCCACATAGTCGTCGGCGCCGGCATCGATGCCGGAGACCTTGTCGCTCCAGCGGTCGCGGGCGGTGAGAATCAGCACCGGCATCGTCTTGCCGTCGGCGCGCCACTTTTCGAGAACGGTGATGCCGTCCATTTCCGGCAGGCCGATATCGAGGATGATGGCGTCATAGGGCTCGGTGTCGCCGAGATAGTGGCCTTCCTCGCCATCGAAGGCCTGGTCCACCACATAGCCGGCTTCCTTCAGGGCTTCACTGAGCTGCCGGCTCAGGTTGACGTCGTCCTCGACCACCAGAATGCGCATTCGGCCTCTTTCCTATCTCTCTCATTTCATCGCGAAAGGCTTTTTTTGCGGCCTTAGATCGGTACGCGCACGGTCACCTTGCGCGGCCGGGCATTGCCCTTGCCGGGCACGAGCACCGTCACCACGCAGGTGTCGCCCTTCGGCTGCGCCGAGAGAAGTTCGCCCCCGGTCTGCTCCACCACCTGCGCCGCAGCGGCGCTGCAATCGCCGGCCACCGCGACGACATCCCGCGCGGTTCCCGTCTCGACGGGCCCCGGAAGGAGCAGGCTGGCCGCAAGTGCGGTTATGAGAAGTGGCGATGCCATGGATATACTTTCGGGTGCGGATCAGTGTGATGCAAGCAATAAACGATCCTCGCTGAATGGCAAATGAATGCCCTGTGGACGATCGGGCCGGCGTCAGCGCACCTGCCGGCGCGCCGAAATGCGCCCGTAGAGCGCGATCAGGCCACCGATGGTGCCTACCGCCGACACCACGAGATCGGCCAATTCCCCCTCGTCGCCCGCCGTCACCTCGACGCCCGCCACATGGGCGAGCGAGGCGAGAATCGCGATCAATGCGCCCCAGACGGTGCGCGACTGATACCAGGCTTTTACATCCTCACTCATCGGTTTTTCCTTTCGTTCAAAGGGAGATGGTGGCGCGCGCAGGCAGGCCGAGCGGCACCGCCCGCCCAAGCTGGCGCACGCGAATAGCGATCGCCGCCAGCGGCGCGCCGAAATCGGCAAGCTCCGTGGCGGCGGCATAAGTGAAGGCGGGAACCGCGGTCTCGACGCGACGCACCACCGTCTCGCCGGAGAGGATCTCGAGGCGATAGGCCTCGCTTGGCTCGTCGAGCGGGATTTCGGCGGCAAGCCAGGTATCCGAATCGATCCGCCCGCGCCGAACCCAGGACAGCCGCACCACGCCGTCCGCCCCGCGCCGGCCGCGCAGATGCACCGGCGCCAGCGGCGTCAGTGCCCGCTCGCCCCCGGCAAAGGCAAACGGCCCCGCCTGCCCGCCGGACCCGCCGACCGCCTCGACAAGCCAGTTGGAAAGCCGCCCCACCTCCTCGACATCCAGCCCAAGCGGCCGGACCGCATCGTCCATCACCACGACCACGGCTCCCGCCGCATGGCCGGAGGCCATCGCGTCATCGGTGCCGTGAAGTGCCCGCAACAGCCCCGTCAGCCGCCAGCGCCCCGGCGCAATCTCGCTCGCCCCGGTAAAGCCGATGATCTCCCAGGCCCCGTTCCCGCCGCGAACCGCAATGCGGTTGGCGCCGTTCAGCATGGCGAGCGTCTCCGCCGAGGCGAGCCCGCCGCCGGCAAGATCCAGCACCACCGCCCGGCCCGGATCGAACCGCCCGACGACGCCCACGGCGAGCGGATCGGCAAGCCGCCCGATCCGCGCCGGCCGCTCCAGCCGCACGCGGCTGCGAAACCCCTCGCTGCCCTCGGAACTCGACACGACCATCGACCGCCAGGGCTGCGCGTAGGCCGCGACGCGCGCAAAATCCTGCGCCGTCCCGGAACCCAGGATCGGCAGATCGAGAAACACCACCTCGGGCGTAAACGCATCCCCCGGCCCCGCCCCGCTCGAAGGGCGGCTTGCGCCCTCGATCAGCAGCGGCGCCGGGCTTTCCCCCGCCGCGATCGCCCGCGCCTCCACCTCGCGCACCAGCCCATCGGTGATGCCCGTGATCAGGAACCGCCCCTCCGGCCCATCCGCCAGCCGCACGATATCGCCCGGCGTCACGGCAAGCGCCGTCGGCGGCAGGCGGAACGTCACCCGACGCTGCCCCGCCCGCTGGTCGCGCAGCGCCGTCTCGACGCTTGCCGCAGCAGCCCCGGCATGTAGCACCGCCGGCAGCGCCAGCCGCAGCACGCGATCGTTGCCATTCGCCATGCGGCGCGAGCGCGCCGTCACCCGCGAATAGCTGCCCGCCCCATCGAAATGGTCGAGGATCGCCTCGCCGGCAAAATCGCTGATATGCCCGCGGCTCTCCTCGAACAGCGCCTCGTCCGGCCGCTCCGCAAGGATCTCGATCTCCGCCGGCAACAGCGCCGATTTCAGCCGCGAGCGGAAGACGAGCTTGCCGTTCGCCTCCAGCGCATCGATCTGGAACGCCTCCATCAGCGGCTCGATCAGCCCGCGCGCCGACGTCTGGTCCGCCTGCACGAAGCCCGAGAGATCGCCCGCGACACCGGAAACATCGAAATCCGTAAACCCATGGTCCTTCAGCACCGCGGCTATCACATCCGCAATCGTGCCCGCCCCCAGCCGCGCATTCAGCCAGTGCCCGCGCTGCCAGTTGAGCCCGTCCGACCACAGCGCCGTATCCTCCGGAAAGGCAGGATAGGGCCGCGCGTCCCAGGTCCAGATGAAGATATGGTCCGGATCGACCATGCCCGCTTCCGGCCCGCTGCCCTGCCACCAGCCATGGTGCGCATCGAGGAAGCGCCGCTGCGCCGCGTCGTTGCGCGCCCCGCCGGAATGATAGGGCAGCGCATTCTCCGAACTTTTCGGATCGACGAAGACGTTCGGCTGGTTCGCCCCCTTGTCGACTGCCGGGCAGCCGAGTTCGGTGAACCAGATCGGCTTGGAGCGCGGCACCCAGGCCGTGTGGCCCGGCAGTTCCGCGCCGCCCGGGCCGCGCTCGTAATGCCGGTTGCCCCACCAGTTCTCGAGGTCCTTGTAGCGGAACACCCACGGCTTTCCCGCCATGCCGTCGGAGATCGGCGCGCGTTCACGCGCCCGGCGGGCGTCCATGTCGGGATAGTACCAGTCGAACCCTTCACCGGAGGCGATCATCGCCCGCATCGCCGCCATGTCCTCCGAATGGCGAAACCCGTCCGGATTGCCGGCAAGCGTATCGGCGTCCTGCCAGTCGGAGAGCGGCATGTAATTGTCGATGCCGACAGCGTCGATGGCGGAAGACGCCCAGAGCGGATCGAGGTGATAGCGCACCTCGCCGCTGCCATCGCCCGGCTGGTGCCCAAAATATTCGCTCCAGTCCGCCGCATAGGTGATCTTCGTGCCGCCGCCGACGATCGCCCGCACATCCGCCGCCAGGTCGACCAGCGCCTCGACGAAGGGAAAATCCCCGCTGCCGTCGCGCAGCCAGCTCAAGCCCCGCATTTCCGAGCCGATCAGGAACCCGTCCACCCCGCCCGCCGCTTCCGCCAGCAGCGCATAATGCAGCACCAGCCGCCGAAACCCCTCGTCGCCGAGCGGCCCCGTGATTTCCTCGCCCGAAACGGCAAAGTCGCCCGCATCGGCATTGCCGACAAAGGCCTCGACCTGCCCCCGCGCCGACGCCGTCTTGTTGGTCGATGGCGGATGGCAGGTGATGCGGCCGCGCCAGGGATAGGGCGCCTGCGCAGAACCGCCATAGGGATCGGGCAGGTCGTTGTCGATCGGCACGTCCATCATCAGGAACGGGTAGAGATAGACCGCGATGCCGCGCGCCTTCAGGTCCCGGATCGCCGCGATCACGCTCGCGTCCGACGGCGTGCCGCCATAGGCCGGCCGGTCGTTCACTTTGGTGACGACATAAGCATCCTCGCGCGCGATGCCGCAGACCTTCCAAGGCCGGCTCTCCTCCTGCCGCGCGGAAACCTCCACGCCCGGCACGATACGGCAATGCCCGGCGCGCAGATCCGTGCCGAACCAGGAAACGACGAGCCCGACCCGTTCAAGATCGGGGCAGAGCGCCTGCAATTCATCGATCGACGCCACCCAGTCGGTCGCGGCAACCAGCGTGTTGCGGTTGATGTTGCGCCCCTTGCCGGACGCGATCTTCTCCGTCACCAGCCGCGGATCGTAGCCATGCTCGCTCGACCCCGGAATGACCGTCACCGCCCGGATCTTGCTTTCCAGCGATCCGACCGGCCGCAGCACCTCGAATTGCAGGATCGGAATGCGGTTGCCGAACATGTCGAGCGGCAGCCGCTCGAAGACGACATAGGCGAGGCCCCGATAGGCCGGCGTATTGCCCGCCCCCTGCTTGGCCTCGATCAACGGATCGGGCGCCTGGCTCGCCGTGCCGCGATGCACGCGCATCTCGATGCCCGTCAGATCGATCTCCCGGCCGTCCGCGAAAATGCGCCGGATACCGGCAATCGGCCCCTCGCACACCCCAACGGCGAAGTTCGCAAAATAGCTGTAGGTCTCGACCCGCGGCCCCGTCGCCTTGCCGCCGGTGCGCTCGACGGAAACCTCCTCCTCGAACCGCGTCGCCCATATGAGCGTGCCGCCGACGCGCGCCGTGCCATAGACGCGGCTCATCGCCGTGCCCTCCTCGGCGCCCGGCACGCGCCCGTCGTTCAGCCGCGCGCCGGAAATCGTCGTCATGCCGTTGATCAGCGAGCGGTCGACGGCCGAACCCGCAAGCGCGCCCACTGCCCGCCCAAGAATCGCGCCGAACGGCCCGAAAATTCCGCCGAGCGCAGCACCCGCCGCCTGGAAAAGAAGTGTCGCCATGGCTCAGCCAATCTCCGGAAAGCGGAAGACGCCGGCAATGCGCCGTCGCCAGGAAGGCACGAGCGGCGAAGAGATCACCGCCCCCTGCTCGTAGGCATGGATGAAACGCTCATCGGGCGCCGCGATGCCGGCATGTTTCGCCGCCACCCCCGCCCGCCAGCGAAAAATGAGAAGGTCCCCCGGCCGGAGCGCCGAAACCGGAAGCACGCCGCCACAATGCCGCGCCGCCGCGGCAAGCAGCCGCTCCTCCCCCGCCCGCTCCGCCCAGTCCGCCGCATAAGGCGCCGGCACCTCCGGCTCCGCCCCGTAAAGCTCCCGCCAAACGCCGCGGATCAGCCCCAGACAGTCGCACCCGACGCCCTTCAGCGATCCCTGGTGGCGATAGGGCGTGCCGATAAAGCTGCGCGCGATTTCGACGACGCGCTCGCCCACCCCCTCATCCGCCCTTCGGGCACCTTCTCCCCCACGGGGAGAAGGGGTGGAAAGGCTCCGCCCACACGCGGCGGCCAAGGTGGAAACTGACGGCACCAGCGGCTCCCCTTCTCCCCCGGGGGGAGAAGGTGGCCGACAGGCCGGATGAGGGGGTTTCAACCGGCCGTCACTCATAAAGCGGCCTCCCGTCATGCACCGTCTCGCCATCCGCATAGCCATAGGTGAAGTCGCTCCCCGGCATATGCGGAAAGCCGCGGAAATTCAGCGTATTGGCAAACTTCGCCTTACAGGTGGAAAAGCGCTTGTCGCACCCCGCCGTCACCAGCATCGTATCGCCAACGAGAACACCCGCCGGCACCGGCTGCCAGAAGGTCAGTTCCCCGCCCGCCTTGCGCTGGTCCTCGAGATCCGCCGTCAGCCCTTCGGCCGCGCCGCTGGTGAAGGTCAGCACGCCATAACGAAAGAACCGGTCGGCAAAACCCGAAAGCCCGCTCACCCGCAGCCGCATGTCATCCAGCACCGCGCTCACGGTCGCCGTCGCCCGGAATGCCGATGTCGAAACATCCTTGCCGCACCGGCTGTCGCCCAGCACCGCATCGCAGCGATGCCCGTAGATACGGCCGTGCACCTGGTCCAGCCGGTGCGTCAGCCGCCGCAGTTCCACGCGAAAAAGCCCGCCCTCGCGCCGCACCTCGCCAAGCTCCGCCGTGCGCAGCAGCAGCCGCTGCGACGGGTCCTGCCAGTTGACCGTAAAGACCTCGACCTTCGCTCCGTCATAGCGCCCCGCCGAAAGGTCCTCCGCCCGAACCGCGTCCGCCGAAAACCCACCCGAAACATCGCCGCCCTCGGCGGAAAGCCCGTTGCCGTCCTCCGCCTCGCTCGCCTCGAAACCGCTCGCCGCCAGATAGTCCAGCCCGCCGAAGGAAAGATCGCGGTCATGATCGGTAAAACCCATCACCACGCCGTCGCGCCGCGTCACCCGCCAGGCATGGCAGAGCGTCGTCACCTCGCCGTCGAGATGGGCCTGAAGCCCGCCCGGGATCGTCCTCATGGCTTGATCTCCAGAAGCGGAATGGACGGAATGCGCCCGGCATTGAACTGCGCGAGGTCGATATCGATGCGGTCCGTGTCGAAGCGCACCGGCACGTCGAATTCGTAGCCGGCCCGGATCACGCCCGAAGCCGGGATCTTCCCCGGCTTGAAGGTCACGACCCCCGTCGCGGAATTCACCGTATAATCGCCCGCCGACCGGACACCGCCCGCCACCGAGACCACCACCGTGCCCGCAACCGGCTTGTCGATAGGCCGCACCGTCTCGCCACCCGCATCCGCATAACGCTTCACCAGCTGGAACGCCGCCGTCACCCCGTCGCCGGTGCCGATCTGCTGGTCGCTCGCGCTGACCGTTCCGCCCGGCGCACAGGACTTGTGGTCCACCGGATCATGAAAGCGGAACCCGTAAAACTGCCCCGCCCGCGCCTCGAAAAACGCGAGCACCACATAAAGATCCTCGACCGAGCGCACGCCCGATCCCGCATCGTAGCGCCGCCGCGCATCCTGCCAGCGGCGGTTGCGGTTCTCCCGCCCGTTGGACAGGCTGACAATATCCGTCCGCCGCACCGGCCCGCCGCTGGTGCCCAGCGCCACCCGCAACGGAAACCGCACCTCATGAAATCCTGCCATCCGATGTCTCCGGTGTTGAATAGGCGGCGCCACAGAACGCCGACGTCCCGTCAGGCGCCCACCTCCCCCTTGATGGGGGAGGTCGCCGCAAAGCGGCGGGTGGGGGGGACCCGCGGCAAACTCTGCCGTCGGCGAGTGTCACCCCACCCCGGACCTGCGGTCCGACCCTCCGCTCAAGGGGAGGGTAAAAGGCCGCCTCACAAATTCCGCTGCCCGCGCCCCACGGCACGGGTCAGCATCGCCGCGATCTGACCTTCGGATTTGCGGAAACTCGCCGCATCCTGCGCCGTCACGTTGAAGACGATGCGCGCCCCGCCGCCGCCCTCGGTCGCGACACCCAGCGCCCCGTCCGGCCCGCGCTTCAGCGGCAGGATCGCCTCCGCCCCCGCCTCGCCCATCAGCCCTAGCCCGCCGCCGCTGCCGAAATAGGTGGGCGACGCCACCACACCGCCCTTGGCAAAGGGCGTCGCCCCGCCAAGCAGGCCGGAAAGCCCGGAGGACAACAGCCCCTCCAGCGGCTTCAGCCCGACGGAAAGCGCGATGTCGCTCATGCGCAGCGCAAGGCCCCGCAACACGCTTTCCAGCCCCTTTCCATCCACGACCGCGCCCTTCAGCGCGCTCGTCAGCGCCGAGCCGAAGGAGCGCGAACGCGCCTCCAGGTCGTCGAAGATCGTCGAAAGCGCGCCGGCATCGTCCAGCGTGCCGGAGAGAGGATTGTCGTCCGCCATGGTTCACTCCTTGTTGTCGGGAAAGGCCTGCATCAGCGCCGCAAGCGCCTGGCGCCCCGGCACCGCCGGCGAAGGCCGCAGCACGCCCAGCGCGAAGCCGAGCTCGCGCGGCGTCATCGCCCAAAAGTCCTTCGCGGAAAGCCGCATGCGGCAGAGCCCGGCATGAAGCACCGCCTCCCAGGGGAAGGCGGCCCTCTCGCCGCTCACGCCGGATGCGGCCCCGGAGGGTTTTCACCACCGGCTCCAAACGTCGCCTGCAGCAGTTCGGCGGCAATGCGCGCAAAACCCGCAAGCCCGTCCGCCACCGCCATCGACGCCACGTCCTCGTCGCTGAAGAGATTGCCGCCGCCGCGCAGCCCCGCCGCGATAATGCGGATCAGGTCGTCCGCCTTCAGCCGCCCGGAGGAAAAGCGCTCGGCGAGCCCCGTCAGGCTGTCGACGGCGAAGGCCGTTTCCAGCTCGGCCAGCGCCCCCAGCGTCAGGCACAACACCCGCCGCTCGCCATCGAAAACGGCCTCGATCTCGCCGCGGTGCCGGTTCGCCCGCGCGCCCATCACAGTGCCCCGAAGGTCAGGACACCGGCCGATTCCAGCGCGATCTCGAAGACGATCTCGCCGTCATGCGCGCCAGAATATTCCAGCGCGGCGATCTGGAACGGCCCCTCGACCGTGCCGAAATCCGGAATGACCACCTGCCAGTCGACGATCGTGCTGCCGAAGAACAGCGCGCGCACCGTCGCATCCGACGCCTGGTCCTTGAAAATTCCGCTGCCGCTGACCGCCGCGCGTTGCACGCCGGCGCCGCCCAGCAGTTCGCGCCAGCGCCCCGCCGATTCCGCGTCCGTCACGTCGACAAGCTGCGCATTGAACGACAGCCGCTTCGAGCGCAGCCCCGCAACCGTCGCAAAACCCGCGCCGTTGTCGATCTTGAGCAGCAGATCCCGCCCCTTCTGTGCCACCATGGCAAGGTTCCTCTTCGTGAGTTGGGGTTAAGTGTGCGGTTCCGTCACCGCCCGAAAACGCATTTCCGCACGGTGAAAGCGGGATTTTCCGTCGCGCCTGAGCCGCGTATCGCGATGAAACAGCAACACGAGGTGATGCCCTGCGAGCGTCAGCGCCGCGTCGTCGAGCGCCGCGCGCACCGCCGCCGCGATCGCCTGCACCTGCCGGTGCCCCGCCGCCTCCGACCAGGCTTCCAGCGTCACCGTATGTTCCTCGCCCGTCTCGCTGGCCGTCGAATGGTCCGCGCTGTCGATGCCGGCGATCACCACCAGCGGCGACGCCGGTTCGGCGAGCCGCCGGTCCGTGATGCCGCTTGCGCCGACCAGCGCCGTCAGCGCCGTGTCGCCCGAAAGCCGGGCAAAAATCGCCTTCTGCAGGGCCGATGCCGCGCTCATGGCTTGATCTCCTCGCAGTCGGCAAGCGTGTAACGCCCGGTCTCATCCGGATCGCGGAAGGCGCGGATGGCAAAGAGCCGCGCGCCCTTGCGCAGCCGCATGCCGCCCGCCAGGTTTTCGCGCCGCCGCATCCAGATGCGGTGCGTCACCGTCACCGGCAGCGTTCCCGCCGCCTCGTCCGCCTTCGCGACCGTCGGCTCGATGCGCGCCCAGAGCGTCGCCAGCGCAGAAAACGTGCGTTCCACGCCGCCCTGCCCGTCCGGCGTTTCCACCGGCTGTTCCAGCACCAGCCGCGCCGTGAAGGCGCCCGGATCGATGGTTTCGTCGAAGGCCATCAGAGCCTCCGCAGGGCATAGGGCGCGACAAGCCGGTCGTAACCCTGCGGCACCGCGCCGGGCTGGTCGTCCAGCGAAAGCACGCCGCGCAGCTCGTACATTGCCGCGACATGCAGCAGCAGCGCCCGCTTCAGCGTGCCCGGCACCTCAGCGCCGCTCTCGCCGAAGCCGGCGGTAAAATCGATCTCGATGCCGTTCAGCGCGCGTTCCGTCGCCGGACGCGCGGGCAGCACCAGCCGCGCCGGCCGCGTCGTGCCATCCAGCACATAGCCGGTCGCATCGACCTCCACCGGCGCACCGGCGGCGTCATAAACCGTCACCGCTTCAATGGTTTGCACCGGCCCCCTGGCAATCTGAATCACCCGGGTCTCCGGCCAGTCGTCGAGATAGAGGCGGAAGGTGCGGGCAATCAGCGCCAGCCCCGTCTGCCCCTCCAGATAGTCCCGCGCGGCGCGCATCAGGCCCGCAAGCAGGGTATCCTCGTCGGAGGCATCCAGGCGCAGATGCGCCTTCACCTCGGCAAGCGTGATCGGCTCCGCGGCCGGCGGCATCAGTTCGGCAATGGTCATGGGGTCCTGTCCGGTCTGGAGGAACGGCGGGCGCAGCCGGGAGGAAACCACGCCCGCCAGCACCGGCGTCAGGGAACGACCGCCGGTGCGAGAAAAGTTGAAGCGTTCAAGGCTCGGCACCTACCTCCCCCTTGAGGGGGGAGGTCGCCGCGAAGCGGCGGGTGGGGGTGAGCGCATCCGCACCGGCATCGCCTGTGGAGACGCCGCATCACCCCACCCCGGGCCTTCGGCCCGACCCTCCCCCTCAAGGGGAGGGTAAGCCGCCTCAGCTCGCCGAAAACTTCACCAGCTTGATCGCCTCGAAATTCTGCACCCCGCCGCCGACGCGCTTGGTCGTGTAGAACAGCACATAGGGCTTGGCCGAATAGGGATCGCGCAGCACGCGCACCCCCGTGCGATCGACGACGAGATAGCCGGAGCGGAAGTCGCCGAAGGCGATGGAGAAGCTGTCCGCCGCCACATCCGGCATGTCCTCGGCCTCCGCGATGGCGAAGCCCAGCAGCGAGGCCGCCTGGCCGGCGGAGGCCGGCGGGCGCCAGAGATAGTTGCCGTCCGTGTCCTTGAACTTGCGGATCGTGCCTTGCGTCTTGCGGTTCATCACGAAGGTGCCGTTCTGCCGGTGCCCCGCCTTCAGCGAATAGACCGTGTCGAACAGCGTGTCGGAGGGATTGCTCGCCTTGAAAGCGCCCGCCGCACCCGTCGCGATATAGCCGATATTGCCCCAACTCCAGCTCGCATCGGCGACGTTGGTATAGCTCAAAAAGCCCTTCGGCTTGTTGGTGCCGTCGCCGGAGACGAAGGCGGTGCCTTCCTGCTCGGCGAAGACGATGTCGACCTCGGAGGCGATCCAGCCCTCGACATCCACCGCCGCATCGTCGAGCAGTGCGGCCGTCGCCGCCGGCATGGCGTAGAGTTCCATGGTCGGGAAGGAGAGTTCGGCGAGCTGCGCATTGCCGGTTTGCGGCCGCGCTGCCGTCTCCGCCACCCAGCCGGCCGCCATGCCGGAGGTGGCGAACGGCTTCTTCAGCACCGCGCCCGAGACCTGGCGCACAGTCGCGAGCGAACGGATCGGCGAGGCGGCGGAAAGCCTGCGGCCGATCTCCGTATCCGTTTCCGGCGGCACGAGATAACCGCCATCGGCCGCCGAGCCGACCGACATGGCCTTGCCCTCCAGCGCCCTGAGCGCATTCTCGTCGCCCCGGCGCATATAGGCGGAGAAGGCCGCCTTGTGCTCGGCCGCTTCCAGGCTGCCCTCGCCGCTGCCGCCGAGTGCCGGGCGCGCCTTCTTCAGCGCCAGATGGTCGAGCACGCGCTTCTGCTCGTCGATCGCGCGGTTGATGCGGTCCACCTTGTCGCGCGTCACGACGTCGGCCGTCAGTTTCTGCTCGATCTCGCCGAGCCGGCGGTCGTTGGTCTCCTTGAAGGCCTCGAAGGCCTCCATGAAGTCGTCGAAGGCGGCGGTCATCGTTTCCGGCACGGCCTTGATTTCCGGCGCGGTCTTGTGGATCTCCGTCATGTCTTCCTCTTCAGTTGTTAGCGTTTCATCATCCGGGCCGCCCGGCGCATGATGCGAACGAGCTCCGTTTCCCGGTCGCGGAACCACCGCGCATTCTTCACGTTCGACACCCGCGCCGAAGGCAGCATGGGAAAGGTGACGATCGAGATTTCCCAAAGATCCGCCTCCAGGATGCGGCGCACGCCGCTCGTCCTGTCGGTCTTCGAGCGCACCGTCTGGAAGCCGATGGAAAGGCCATCCAGCGCGCCGGATTTCATGAGGTTCAGCACCTCGCGGGCCCGCGCCACGCCGGGCGAAAGCACGCCCTCGACATAGAGCCCGCGGGCATCCTCGCGGATGGTGCGCCAGCGCCCGAGCGGCTCGGCCGGATCGTGCTGGAACAGCATGCGCACGCCGGCAGGCCCGCGCTTTTCCAGCGAGCGCACGAAGGCGCCGGGCGCAATCGCGTCCTTGCCGAGGTCCACCTCGCCGAACAGGCTCGCATAGCCGGAAAACACCCCGTCTCCGGAGACGCCGGCAAGCGTCAGATCGGCATATTTCTTCGTCCGCCAGACCGGCAGGTCGTCGGTGATCATGATTTGCTCCGATGTGGAATGAGGGAGTAGGAAATGGGCAGTAGGCAGTAGGGATTGTGATGGGAGAAGGGAGCGGGCAGCAGGCGTTCCGAACCTATTTCCCTACTGCCTACTGCCTACTGCCCATTGCCTATTGCCTACCCCCTCATCCTCTCCGCCGCCCGCGCCAAAACCCCGAGCCCCCACCAGGCCGAAAGGCTCGCCGCCGCCGATCCGGTCAAAAGCACCTCCGCCGGCCCGAGATAGGTGGCGATGCCGAGCCGGACCGCGATCCAGAGCCCCGCCGGTCCGCCGAAGACGAGCCCGCAGGCAAGCCCGGTGAAAAACCGGCAGGCCGCCTCGCGCCGGCTCTTGGGCAAGAGATAGATGAGCGAGACGGCAGCACCCGCCGAAGCCCCAACCAGACGAGCCGTCCACAGCCCGCCATCGTTTCCGATGTCAGCCATTGTTAAGCCTTTCAGATTATTATAAAATTCGATCGGTACGGCCACAGAGGGCCGGACGCGTCCTGCCTCGCGCGGAGTCAGGCGGCGGAAAACGCCGAGTCTTTTGAATCGCTTATGCGGCTTTGTTCGAAGGCGGATTCAACGCCTTCAAGAATTGAATCCTGTAGGCGAAAAAGAGATTCACAAAAGCCGAGCAGAACACTGATCAACACCGATATTCCAACGGCGCCGCGCATGCCTACCTCCCCCTTGAGGGGGGAGGTCGCCGCGAAGCGGCGGGTGGGGGTGACCCGCATCCGCACCGGCATCGCCTGTGGAGAGGCCGCGTCACCCCACCCCGGACCTTCGGTCCGACCCTCCCCCTCAAGGGGAGGGTAAAAGCGCCCCTCAATACCCCACCGCCCGCCGCTTCTCCTCATCCGTCAAAAACGCCGCCGCCCCCACGCGCGCCCACAATTCCGAGCGCTCCGCCGCAAGCCCGCTCACCTGGTCGAGATCCGGCACCAGTCGCAGGGCCGTTTCCTGACCCTCGGAGAACCAGGCCGCAAAAGACGCCGCGGTCCGCTGCACCAGCGGCAACACCGTCAGCCGCCAGAAAGCCCGGTTGGCCTCCTGGTAGTTGGCATAGGTCGCGTCCCCCGGAATGCCGACCAACATGGGCGGTACGCCGAAGGCGAGCGCGATGTCGCGCGCAGCACCATTCTTCGCCTCCACGAAATCCATCTCGCGGGGCGAAAGCCCCATCGCCTTCCAGTCGAGCCCGCCTTCCAGCAGCATCGGCCGCCCGGCCCGCGCCGGGCCCGAATAGCCCTCCTCCAGCTCGCTCTTCAACCGGTCGTACTGGTCGGGCGTCAGGTTGCCGCCCTCCTTCGGCTGGTAGACCAGCGCGCCGGAAGGCCGCGCGGAATTGTCGAGCAGCGCCTTGTTCCAGATCGCCGCCGCATTGGAGAGGTCGAGCGCCATGGAGGCCGCCTCCAGCGGTGCAAACCCCACCTGGTCGTCGAGCGGATGGAACAGCCGAAGATGCAGGATCGCCTGGCCCTCGCCTGCCATATGCCGGCGCACATGGCTGCCCGCCCGGTATTCATAGGCCTCCGGCCACCCGTCCCGCCCCTCGATGACGCGCATCCGGTCCGGCCGCAGCAGGTGCAGTTCACGCAGTTCCTCGCCCACCCGCACGCCCTCGACGAAGGCATTGCCGGAGAGCATCAGGTGCCCATAGAGCGTCTCGAAGAAATCCGTGCCCGCCATGCGCCCGTTCGGCCGGGCGATGAGCGCCAGCAACGGCTCGTCCGGCCGCTCCGCCTCGCCCGCATAGGCAAGCCAGGGCACCGAAGCGGCGGCCTCCGCGATCATCCGCACCGCCCGGTGCGCCACCGGGTTCTTCATGAACCCCTCGCGCGACAGCGACGCATAACTGCGGCTCGACCAATGCGCCCGGCCCTCGGCCGTCAGCGCGAAAAAACCCGACGCCTTGGTCTCCGCCGCCGCCCTCGGCCGCCGCGAAAGGAAGGATGGTAGCTTCATGATGTCCTCGGTTTTAGGAATTGAACGAGACGTGCCGTTTCGAACGCCGATTGCGATTTGTGACGCCAGGCGATAAAGTGGTAGTGTGGAAACGAGAGCGGCCATGACGAGTGAAACGCTAAGCCTCGACTATCTGGCAAGACAGGCAAAATCGAACATGGATGAGATGCGACTCGTCCGGAAGGATTTGGCCGAAATGATGCGGCTTCTCACCGCCAGTTATGAACTTACACGCCGGTCCGAACGCCGTCAGGTCGAACTTCGTGACGATCTTGAACTCATGATCAAGATGGAGCTCGGTGGCTCCATGGCCAATATCCAAACGTCTATCGAAAACTCCCTTGCACGCGTCGTAGCAACCGTCGGCGATGTCATCCAGCGCGTCCAGCGCTTGGAAGACAGGACCTGACAGCTACCCGCCCAGCGCCACAAAAAACGCCTGCCCATACCCCGCCACGCGCTCGGCCCTATCGAGCCCGTTGATGATGCGCCGTGCCCCCACCCAGTCGGCCCGTCCGGCCGCAAAATGATCGGCCAGCCGCCGCCCGGTGAAGGCGCCGCGCAGCATGCCGATGAAGAGGATTTCGACGGAGGTCGCCATCTCCATCGCCCGCTCCGGCCGTGCGACGAGGTCGATGCCGGTCAGCTCCGCCAGGCGCTCGTAGTTGCGCCGGTGCGTGATCTGCACGAGCCCGCGTCCGAGCCAGCTTTTCCCGTCCGCATCGCGCCGCCAGTAGGGTGCTGAGACCTGCGGCAGCCGCCCGGCCGCAAAGGCCCGGTCGAGCACGCCGATCGCCGCGGCGTCGGTTGCGGCAAAGGTCTCGCGCACCGGCTGCAGGCGCCCGCCCGTCTCGTGATGCGCGGTCGCCAGCATATAGGCGAGGAAGCGCCGGTCGCGCGTCTCGCCGCCCTGCTCGAACCGGTCGAGCAGGGCCGTCAAGCCCGCGACCTGCCCTTGCCCCAGCCGGCCGGCGTAAAGCGCCCCGCGCACCTCGTCGAAAAACGCCTTGCGATCGATCACCATGTCAAACCCCTCGCACCCGCGGTTCGCCCAGCCGGTCGAGCACCAGCGCCGTCAGCGCCCAGACGAGCGCATCCAGCCGGTCCGGCGAGCGGCCGGCGGACAGTCCGTCCGGCCCGAAATCACAAATCTGGTCTTCCAGCTCGGCAAAGGCACCCGCATGCGCCACCCGCCCCTGCTCGTAGAGCGCCGCCACCGGCTCCGCCCGCAAAAATTTGCCGCGCGTCGCCCGCACCGTCGCGACCGGCAGATTGGCGTCGACGCTGCGCAGCATCGCCGTCACCATGTCGCCGCCCTGGTTGACTTCCGCGATCACCCGGTCCGCATCGAAGCGCCGAAAGGCGCGCACCACCGCGCCCGCCCAGCCCGCCGGGCTGGCACCCGTCACCGAACAGTCCGCCAGCACCACAGCCCGCCCGCCGCCATCCAGCCCCGCCACGACGATGCCGCAAACCGAGGCCGCGGACGCCGTCGCCGGCGGATCGACCGCCACGACGATGCGCGACAGCGGCCCCGGATTGCGCAGCCGGATCGCCTCCAGCCGCGCCCGGTTCCACAGCGCATCCGCGCGGTCGGTGATCAGTTCGCCATCCAGCTCCTGCCGCCCCAGCCGCGTGCCGCCGTAGCGATCCGCCATGGCATCGAGAAAGCGCGGCGAGAGATTTTTGGCATTGTCTTCCGTCCGGATGCGCCGGACCGCCGTCTTGCCATCCGTCGCCAGCGCCCGCAAAAGCGGCACCGGCCGCGGCGTCGTCGTCACCAGCACGCGCGGATCGTCGCCGAGGCGCAGGCCGAATTGCAGCATGTCCCAGGTCTCCTGCGCATGTTTCCATTTGCCGAGCTCGTCGCACCAGGCGAGATGAAACTGCGGCCCGCGCAGGCTTTCCGGGTCTTCGGAGGAAAAGATCTGCCCGATCGAGCCGTTCGGCCAGACGAGGCGCCGGCGCGAGGCCTCGAATTCCGGCCGCGACCGTCCGGCGATCCGGCAGATGCCGGACACGCCGTCGATCATCACCTCGCGCGCATCGCCGAGCGTTTCGGCCACCAGCGCAATGCGGCTCTCCGGCCGCGCCAGCGCCATCGCATGCACCCATTCCGCGCCCGCCCTTGTCTTGCCGGAGCCGCGCCCGCCCATCAGCAGCCAGACCCGCCAGTCGCCCTTGGGCGGCATCTGGGCCAGGCGCGATTGAAAGTGCCATCGCTGCAAATCCTGACGTTTGCGAAGCCCGGTCCGGCGAGCGGCATCCCGCTCGGCCACATCGACATCCTGGCTCGCGGGGAGAACGTCCCCGCAGGGGGATGAGGGGCAACTCGCATTCTCCGGGGTTTCGCCCCGCCGCCCGAGCCCCGCCTCCAATTCATCGGCAGCAATCCGAAAAGCCGTCCGCGCCCGTTCTTCCTCGATCATCCGCAAGCCCGCTGCCGCCGCCGTCCTATCCGCATCGATCTTCCGCCCGGCCGCCCGAAGGGCGAGCCGGTCCCTACGGTCCGCTTTCCGCGCGCGCGGCAGCATCGCCGCCAGTCCCGTTTTCCCGCATCCAGTCTTCCCTCGCGGCATTCAACCGGTCCTTCACCCGCTCTTCCACCAGCCGGTCGAACTCCGCCGCCAGCGCCTCGCCGTCGTCCGGCTCGCCCAGCGCCGCTTCCGCCTCGGCCCGCTCGTTGATCAGCGTGCGCTGCAAACTGTCGATCTTTTCCAGCGTGCGCACGATCAGCGACACCGCCTCGATCGCAGCCTTCGCATCCGTCTGCGCCAGCTTGCGAGAAGCCTCGTCCTCGGCGGCATCGGCGTCCCGCTCGGCAAAGGCCCGCTGGCTCTGGAAGCGCTGGAACCGCTCGCGCAGCTCCTTCGTCATTTCCAGAAGCATGGCCTGCATGTCGAGAAACGGATCGAGCGGCGCTTCCGCCTTGATATCGAGCACCGGCGCCGCCCCGCCCGCAAAATCCGCCCGCCGCCCCGCCAGCCCATCATAGGCCGCCATGTCCGGCGAGATGCCGAAAAGCCCGAGATCAACCGTCAAACCGCTGTCCATCGCCACACCCGAAAATGAAAAGGCGCCCGGTCCAGAGGAACGAGCGCCTGTCAATAAATTCCCATCAAGCCGGCCGCGGGCGGATACCGCCAAACCATCAGCCTCCGAAAAGTCCGGCAAATCCCTCCGCCCGCACCTTTCCGACTATGCCATAACCCTACCAGACCACCGTGACGCCGTCAAGGACTATTTTCCTATTTTATCCAGAAACTTTTACGCGCCTTCAAACAATGCTACCCTCCACCCATGACATCCGACGATCTCATCGCGATCGCGCTCGGCATGCCGGAGGCGCGGGAGAGTGCTCATTTCGGGAAGCGGGACTTCCGGGTGGGCGAGAGGATCTTCATGTCTTTGCCGCAGGCCGGCCGGGCCGTCGTGAAGCTCACGCCGGACCAGCAGTTGATGGCGGTCGAGACCGATCCGGGGCTGTGTGCGCCGGTGCCGGGCGGCTGGGGGCTCAAGGGCTGGACGTCGCTTTATTTCGACGGCGCGGATGGCGCGCGGGTGCGCGAACTCATCGGCACCGCCTGGAGCAACGTGGCGCCGAAGAAGCTGGCCGCGGCAAGCCCGGACTGACGGCTATTTGCCGTTGCCCACTTCCAGCGGCCAGGTCACGAGATAATCCTCGTAGTCCTCGACATCGAGGCCCTCTTCGCTGACGGTGCGGCCGCGGGCGGAAATGCCGGCCTGGTGCACGGTCTCGGGATCGCCGGAGACCAGCGGGTGCCACCAGTAGAGGTCTTCGCCGTCGCGCACGAGGCGATAGCCGCAGGTCGGCGGCAGCCAGGAGATTTCCGACACGCTCTCCACCGTCAGGCGGATGCAGTCGGGCACGGTCGCCTGACGGTTCTCGTAGTCCGAGCAGCGACAGCTTTCGCCATCGAGCAACACGCAGCGGATCGAGGTCCAGGCGATCTCGGCCGTTTCCCAGTCTTCCAGCTTGTTGAGACAACAGAGCCCGCAGCCGTCGCAGAGGCTTTCCCACTCCACGTCGTTCATCTCGGCCAGCGTCTTCGTCTTCCAGAACGGCAGGTCGTCCTGCTTTTCCGCGTTCTTCGTAACCATGCCCGAGCCCTGAACCCCTTGGGCGTAAAGGTCAAGGCCCTTGCCGGTAACCGTTCCCCGCGAAATCCGTTCAGTCGCCGTCAAAAGACTGCTATCGTGCCTGAATAAACCGGTGGTCACAGGACGTTAACCAGAGGCGGGCAGGCTGCGGCCCGCATCCGCCGGCAAAGGTAAGCGAAACGTGGAAGACGACAGCCAGAAGCCCCCAAAACCGCGCCGCCGCAAGCGGCACTTCTTCCTGCGCATCGATTCCTGGATCGATTCCACGGTCTGGAATGCCGGTTTTCGCGCTGCCGAAATCTGGGAGGAGATCACCATCTTCTCCCGCCGCTTCCACGCCAAAGGCTGGAAGAAGGCCGTCTTCGAGGTCGTCGGCGAGGGCATGAACCTCGGCACGGCCGGCTTCGTGCTGCTGCTCGCGCTGGCGCTGCCCGCCTTCGAGGAAACCAAGGGCGACTGGCGCGCGCAGAGCGACTTCGCCGTCACCTTCCTCGACCGCTACGGCAACGAGATCGGCCATCGCGGCATCATCCACGAAGACTCGGTTCCGATCGATGAGTTGCCGGACCACCTGATCAAGGCGGTGCTGGCGACGGAAGACCGCCGCTTCTTCAGTCATTTCGGCATCGATTTTCTCGGTCTCGCCCGCGCCATGAACGAGAATGCCCGCGCCGGCGGCGTCGTGCAGGGCGGCTCGACGCTCACCCAGCAGCTGGCGAAAAACCTGTTCCTCTCGAACGAGCGCACCATCGAGCGCAAGATCAAGGAGGCCTTTCTCGCGCTGTGGCTGGAAGCCAACCTCTCCAAGAAGGAGATCCTGCGGCTCTATCTCGACCGCGCCTATATGGGCGGCGGCACGTTTGGCGCGGCGGCGGCGGCGCAGTTCTATTTCGGCAAGAACGTCACCGACGTGAATCTCGCCGAATCCGCCATGCTCGCCGGCCTGTTCAAGGCGCCCGCCCGCTACGCGCCGCATGTCAACCTGCCGGCTGCGCGTGCGCGTGCCAACGAGGTGCTGACCAACCTCGTCCAGGGCGGCCTGATGACGGAAGGTCAGGTGATCGCCGCGCGCCGCAACCCTGCGACCGTCATCGACCGCAACGAAAAGACCGCACCGGATTTCTTCCTCGACTGGGCCTTCGAGGAGGTGCAGCGCATCGCAAAACCCTTCGCCCAGCATTCGCTCATCGTGCGCACCACCATCGACATGGGCCTGCAGGCCGCCGCCGAAGAGGCCGTGGAAAGCGGCCTGCGCCAGTACGGCGAGAGCTACCGCGTCAAGCAGGGCGCGCTGGTGATGGTGGAAAACGGCGGCGCCGTGCGCGCCATGGTCGGCGGCCGGGATTATGGCGAGAGCCAGTTCAACCGCGCGACAAGGGCGCTGCGCCAGCCGGGCTCGTCCTTCAAGGTCTATACCTACGCGGCAGCGATGGAAGCCGGCATGACGCCGGAGACGACCATCGTCGACGCGCCGATCAGCTGGGGCGGCTGGTCGCCGCAGAACTACGGCCGGAGCTTCGCCGGCCGCATGACGCTGATGACGGCACTGGCGAAATCCATCAACTCGGTCCCCGTCCGCCTTGCCAAGGAGAAGCTCGGCACGCCGAAGATCGCCGCGATGGCCAAGGCCATGGGCGTCGAGACGCCCATCCGCACCGACAAGACGATGCCGCTCGGCACCTCGGAAGTCACCGTGCTCGACCAGGCGACGGCCTATGCCGTGTTCCCGGCCGGCGGCATGCAGTCGCGCCGCCACGGCATCAGCCAGATGATCAATTACGACGGCGACATCCTCTACGATTTCGGCCGCGACGAGCAGCCGGCGAAAGAGATCCTGTCGGAAGCCGCCATGTCCTCGATGAACCGCATCCTCGTCACCATCCCGGTCAGCGGCACGGCGCGGCGCGGCGCGCTCGACCGCGGCATCGTCTCCGGCGGCAAGACCGGCACGACGCAGGCCTATCGCGACGCCTGGTATGTCGGCTTCACCGGCAATTACACGACCGCCGTCTGGTTCGGCAACGACGACTATACCTCGACGAACAACATGACCGGCGGCTCGCTGCCCGCCATGACCTTCAAGCGCCTGATGGACTATGCCCACCAGGGCATCGAGCTGCGCCCCATCCCGGGCATCGAGAACCCGTTGCCGGATGGCAAGAAGGCAAGCGAGGTCGCCGCCGCCTCGAGCGACGAAAACGCGCTTCCCGCCCTCGTCCGCCCCCGTTCCCTCTCGGCCGATGTCACCAAGCTCCTGAAGGATGTCGCCCGCCAGTTCAACGAGGCCAAGCCCTTGAAGGCCGATGGCCGGGTCGCCGCGCTTGACGGCACTCAACCGAACCGGACAGAGTGACGATACCCTGCTGATTCCAACGACCGGTCGCCCTTGTTCCGCACGCCCCTCGTCATCGCCACAGCGCTCGCCGTCGCCTTCGGGCTCGGCATCCTCAGCTCGATCTATGCGCTGCGCGCGACCGTCGGCTTCGGCGCCATCGCGCTCGGGCCGTGGACGGCCTTCCCGACCGCCCAGACCGTCAATGCCGACCCCTATGCGAAAGCCCACCGTGCGCGCGACGGCAGGCTGCTGCTCGGCGGCGCCGAGGGCCTCACCTTCACCGCCGCAACCGATAGCGGCGGGCGCACGCTGGTCGAAAGCTGCCGCTACGAAATCGAGGGCATCACGCCCCCTGCCCGGCTCTGGACGCTGCATGCGGCCGATACCGATGGCGACCCGCTGCCGGGCAGCCGTCCCGGCCTGCCGGTCGGCATCAATGCCTGGTCGGTGCTGCGCTCGCCGGACAGCAATTTTTCGATCCGCATCGCTTCTGCGGCAACACCCGGAAACTGGCTGGCGGTGCCGGAAGGCAAGGCGCCGTTCCTGCTCGTCATGACGCTGCTCGACACGCCGACCGCCGGCAGTTCCGGCGTCATCGACCTCGCCATGCCCGGCATCACCCGGCTGGACTGCGCCGATGCGTAGTTTCGTCTATGCCATCGCCATCGGGCTCGTGGGTGCGGCACTGCTGCACATCGTCATCATCCTCTCGCTGCCGAGTTTCACCGGCCGCGATGCCTATACGCGCGTGCAGGCCTTTGGCGAGCCGAACCGCTTCTTCCCGCTGGCGAATGCCGGCGACACGCTGGCGCCGATCAACGACGATCCGGCGATGAAGACCGCCGTCTGCGCCTTTTCCGTCGAAAGCGGCCCCATCCGGCTGTTTGCCGGCGGCGACGTGCCGTTCTGGTCGCTCGCGGTCTATGACAGCGCGTCCAACGAGGTGTTCAGCATGAACGACCGCACCTCGGTCGATGGCGATCTCGACACGCTGGTCGCCACTCCCATCCAGCTCATCGCCATCCGCAAGGCGGTGCCCGCGGAGCTGGAACAGTCGATCCTGGTGGAAATGCGCGGCGATGAAGGCTACGCGGTGCTGCGCACCTTCGTGCCCACCGAAAGCCGGCACGAAGCGGCAACCGCTTTCCTCGCGGATGCAAGCTGCGAACCTCTCGCGGCAGAACAATAGGAAAGCTTGCTCCGTAAGGAGCTACGGGCGTGGTTACCCCACGATCGATGGTGCGCCGCGGCCGCACGCGCACAGGCCATCGCCGCTGTTGCGGCGACGGGCAATGGTCAGGGACGGCGGGCCGTATCCGGGGCGCCGTGTTTGCCCGCCTTGCTGCGCGAAGCCAGCATGGCCGGTGTCAGGCGCTCGTAACGCACGCCGGTAAAAAGCAGTATCTGGGCCGGAGCCTCGCGTCGAATGGTGTCGCGTCTCGGTGTTCGCGCGAGCCACTCCTTCAATCGTACTACGTCTGCCATTCTCGCCTCCAAAAAGAAGAACCGAGACGGATGAAGCACTTTACATTCTCACCCTGCCCGTCTTACGGGCCGGTGCATCCGGTTCCGTCACCCCGGCTGCGACATGAGTCGATGTCTCCCAGTCGCATACGGGTAGAAAACGGCGATACGGGTTCCAGAGTTTCCCATTCACGGGAATTTGTCTGGTGACCGCCCGGCATCCGGACCATCGCACCTTTCCCTCGCGGAACGGCGGCACCGTCAGGGTATCCACCGTTCACATGATCGAATCATAACACGTCCATCACGATAGACGAGCCGATTCATGTCCCTAAAACTAGCGACTATTCGGTTAACATGTTGTTAATTCTATGCCATCGCGCGGCATCGTGCTGTTCCGCATGGAACAGGGTCGCCCCCGTTCCCAAAATCGACCGGTCTCGTCGTGAACAACCGGATGCACCTGTGAAGAGAAACGGGCGGGCGATCGGGATTATTCGATGATCTGCGAAAGGCCGGTCGCGGCCGTGGCGCCGTCAGATCTTGTGCACTTCGTCGCGCCAGAACACGATGACGTAACCGCCCGCAGCCTCCGTTCCCTTCGCCCAGGCCTTCAGCTGCGCGTGATAGGGTTCGCTGCGCCACAGGTCTGGATGGTCGGGATCGGCAAGCACCGTGATTTGCGGCCCCTGGCCGTAGATCATCATGTGGGATCGCGCCGGCTCCCATTCCGCACCCAGCTCGTCGCTGGTCATCCACAGGCAGAGAAAATCGCGACAGACCGACGGCCGATCGGCATAGGTCGAGCAGCCCTTGCCGGCGACGCAATGCGTGCACCAGGCGTCCGCCGGCTTGTCGAAGAGGTCGATCTCCGGCAGGCGGCAACAGAGCGTGCAGGGGCCGCAGGATCGGCCGGCAACGATGGGCATGGTCATGGCCGAGCGATAGCACGCTAGCGGCCAGACCTGAAGGCCGACGCCGCCCGTCCCGATACGGTACGCGGGCACTGCGACGCCACGGCAACCCAGACGGCAGTCGCTTGTAAACATTGCGGTTTCCGCGCGAGCAAGGTTAACGCGTTGCTAACGCTTTTCCTCTACTTTTCATGAACGATTGTGGAGACGGCAAGGGGCTGCCGTTCCGGGGATTTTAGCAGGTGTTTTGTGGCGGACAGGTTTCGCGAACTGGAGAGACCGCAGGCAGGGCGGCCGAAGGACATCGTTCTGATGGCCACGGTGTCCAGCTTCGAGAGCCTGCGTTTTCCGTCGCGCTCCGATCTGCACCAGTTCGGCGAGCTGTTCGAGCCGCTCTATAACGCCTCCACCGAGGAGGCGCGCCGCCAGGCCGTCGCCGCCCTTTCGCGCTGCCCGCAGATCCCCGACGAAACAGCGCTTTTCATCGCCTCGCAGCCGATCGGCGTCGCCGCGATCTTCCTCATGGGCGCGAAGGCCATCCCCGACGCCACGCTGATGCGCATCCTGCGCGCGACCGGCCCGGAACATGCCCGCGCCATCGGCCGGCGCGACAATCTCTCGCCCGTCATGATCGAGGCGCTGGTCGGAAGCCACCAGGACCATGCCAGCCGCCGCGGCGGCGAAGACCGCGAAGCCTCGCTCGAGGAAGCCGCAAGGCTGGGACGGGAAGAGCGTATCCGGGAAGAATTACGTGCCCTCGTGCGCGCCGCGACGCCCACGGTCGAGGCGCCTCCTGCGCTTCAGCCGGCAAGCGAGGTGCACCAGGCGCTGCTGGTGCGTTTTGCCCGCGCGGGCGAGGTCGGCATGCTGGCCGTGACACTCGCCGACGCGCTCGGTTCCAGCCAGTGGCTGTCCGAGCGTATCCTCCTCGACGTGTCCGGCCGGCAGCTTGCCGAAACGCTGGTGGCGCTCGACATGCCGAGTGCAGATACCGTTTTCGTGCTCACATGCATTTACCCGCATCTCGCGAGCGGCAGCGCCGAACTGATGCTCTGGGCGCTAGATCCGGCCGACGCGACCCTCCGGGTCGAGAGCTGGCAGCGGGCGGACAGCTATACGAATGGCGACGGCGTGCGAGAGGCGGCCAACGCCGACGACGCGCAGTCGAACGGGCAGGATCACCATGACAGGTCCTCCGAAACCGGTCGGCAGCGCGCCGCCGGCTGATCAGGTTTCTCAGAATACCCGGCGCTTGGCCGGCACACGGACCGCAGCACTTTCGTTGCGCTCGGCGGAGAGCGCCGCCAGCGTGGTCGCGACGAACATTCCCGAAATCAGCAGTGCAAGGGCAGGCAGCACGATAAACATGGGGCGTTCCTCCTGGAGGGGTTCGGCACAGGCCGCTGCCTGTGTGTCTCCCTTTTCCCATGATGGAGCCGCGCACGATGTTCCCGCGGGAACAGGATCTCAGAACAGGAAATCACCCTTGTGGAGATCCGACAGATCGACATGTTTCAGCACCAGCACGTCGCCGCCCGCGCGGATCAGCACGTCGTCGCCGCTCTGCACGGCATGGCTCTTCATGAGGTCGGAGAAACCGGTAATGGCGGCGACATGCGAGAGATCGACCCGGTCGGTGCCCGGCTTGAAATCCGTCACCGTGTCGCGGCCCTTGGAGAAGATGAAGACATCCGCCCCGGAGCCGCCGGTCAACGCGTCATTGCCCTTGCCGCCATCGAGGATATCGTTGCCGGCCCCGCCCGAGAGCGTGTTGCCGCCGCTGTTGCCGATGATGACGTTCGATAGAGCGTTGCCCGTGCCACTCATGCCCGCCGTGCCGAGCAGGATGAGCTTTTCCAGATTGGCGCCCAGCGTATAGCTGACCGTGGATTGCACCGTGTCCGTGCCTCCGCCAACCTTTTCGACGAGCTTCAGCTTGGCATCGGCAACGAGGTAGGTGTCATTGCCCTTGCCGCCCGCAACCGTGCCAAAAACCTTGCCGCCGCGCGTATCAAACGTGTCGTTGCCCGCACCGAGATCGACATTGCCGCGGATCGTGCCGTTGTTGATGACGACCTCGACGCCGTTCCCGCCCTTCAGCGCCAGGTCGCCCGCCTTCAGCGTGCCGTTGTTGCCGAAAGTGTTCGTGCCCTTGCCGAAAAGCTCGACCGCAATACCCTTCGTGGCCGTCACCGAGCCATTGTTCGTCAGCGTCGCGCCGGTGCCATCGATGTGGATACCCGAGGCGCCCTTGAGCGTGCCGTTGTTCATCACCTGCGCATAGGCGCCGCCGATATCGATGGCGTCGCCCAGGGTCGAGGTGATCGCCTTGTGATTGGCGAAATTGACCTTCGCACCATCAAGCCGCACGCCATCTTTCGCGGCCGAGATCGTGCCGTTGTTCGCCATCACGGCGCCCGAACCGGTGATCACTACGCCCTCATCGGCGCGCGAGACGATCTTGCCGTTGTTGGTCACGACCCCGCCGGCGCCCGTCACGGTCACCGCATCGAGCCTGGCATCGATGGTTCCGCTGTTGGTGACGATCGCCGTCGCCCCAATGCTCCTGATCCCGTCATCCGCCGTCGACTGGATGAAACCGTAATTGGTGATGATCGCCTTGGTGCCCGACACGGTCACCGCATCGCCGGCACTCTTCACCATGCCATGGTTGGTGACGAGCGCATCGCTTCCGGTCGCCTTGAGGCCTGCGCCACCGGACGACAGCACCGAGCCGCGATTGGTGAGGTTGAGCCCCGCTCCGCTGAAGACACCCGCTGCCGTGCCGCCCGAAAGCGTGCCCTGGTTGGAAAACACGAACCCGCCGCCCGCCGCGTTCAGCCCGACGAGCGCGGCCGAGATCACGCCATCCGCCTTGATCGCCACGGTGCCGGCATTGGCGGCGAGCGCGGCGGAGCCAAACACCACCGCATTGCCCACCGAAGAATTCACCGTGCCATCGACTACCAGCGTGCGCCCGGCAAAAGCGCCACCGGCATCGACGGCCGTGGCACTGGTGGAGATCGAAACGCCGGGCGCGACGATCCACTGGCTGTTGGCCTCGCGGGCGGTGAGCGCCGACGTCATGTCGACCAGAATGTCGTATTTGCTCATAGCAATCAGGCGTCCATCATTGACGTGGCCACGTCCTAGAGCATTTCCGGTGAACTCCGGTTCACCGGAAATGCTCTAGTTTTTTGTTTTGCCGCATTATCCGACGCCGAAGCGATGCCGCTTCGGCTGGAAATGCTCTATCGCCTCTTCGGCGAAAAATCCGTTTAAAACAGGGCAATCGTGCGCGTCCCATGGCCACAGGGTTAACGCCGGAAAAACCCGTCATCCTTCGGCTCGGCAGCCGCAAAATCGATCAGGTCACCAAGCTCGTCCGTCTCGAGCGAAACCACCCAGAGGTCGCCATCGAAGCGCCGCTCCCGCGCAATCGCCTCCGCCACAAGCTGCGCCTCGACACGCGCCAGCCGCGTCTCGAACAGCCGCATGCCCGTCTCGTCCGCCTCGAAGAAACTCTGCGGCGCAGGCGCATGCAGGCTTTCCAGTCCATCGCGAAACATCTGCCGCACGAACACAGCCCCCGCCTCCTCCGCCCCCTTTGCCTCGACAGCCGCAAAATCGCCGCGGGCAAAGACGCGGCGCATCAGGGCGGAAACGAAGATGTCGGAGCGAAGGCGCATGGTGGCGGCTTACACGGCGCGAAGCCGCGGGGCAATCGCGAGATCTAGACCCGGATCGCCAACCTCAACCCGCCCCAGTGCCGCCCATTGACCGTGATGGGCGCAGAAATATCCTTCATCAGCACGAACTGCCCGCCGCCCATGTCGCGGCGGTAGGTCTGGACGAGGAAGGGTTGCTTGTTGCGGCCGGCGGCGAGGCCGACGCGGTCGTTGAAGATGCGGCGGTTGCGGCAGTTGGCGGTGTTCCAGGCGGGGTCGCTAGAACGCTGCGGCTCGGAGAATTTGCGGTTGTGCGTCGGCAGGTAGCCCTGGTCGTCGATCGCCGCGCAGAAGGCGATGCGCTCGTCGGTCGCCACCGCCGGCTCCTGGATGGCCGGCAGAACGCGATCGGTGAAATCGGTAAAGCGCGTCATCATCTGCACCGGGTCGCTGCCGGCAATCGGCCGATACTGCCGGTCGAACAGCGCCTCCATGCCGATCTCGCCGCTCAGCACGGCCGCGGAAAAGCGGGCGGAGACCTCGTCGGCAAGCGTCTGGACCAAGTTGATATAGGGACTGTCCGGCGTCTCGATGCCGGCACTCGCCGTCGCCTGGATGATGCGTTCGGAGATCGTCACCACCTCGCCGACCTTGCCGGAGGCGCCCTGCAGCACCGTGTTGGAGCGGATGATCTCTGCCGACGCCGCCCCGATCGACCGGGCGAACTCGCTGCATTCCTTGTCCACCGCGCCCGTCGTCGCGGCCAGCGACGAGGCGCTGTCGAGAATCTTCGACATGACCTCTTCCACACCGGCAAACGAGCCCTGCACGTCCGAGGCCGTCACCTTGACGCCCTCGGCGGAAACACGCGCCCCCTCGCCCGCCGCTTCCAGCCGGTCGATGCGCGCGCGCAGTTCCTGCAATGTCTTCTGGATGGAGGCAGTCGTATTCGATGTTTCTAGCGAAAGCGCCCTCACCTCCGCCGCCACGACGGCAAAACCCTTGCCGGCATCGCCCGCTCGCGCCGCTTCGATCGCCGCATTGAGCGCCAAGAGGTTGGTCTGCCGGGCGATCGTGCCGATCGCATCCGCCAGCCGCCCGACATCGGCGAGCGCGCCGGAAAAGGCGGCGATTTCCGTGCCGATCTCGTTGGAGGCTGTCACCATGTGGTCGATCGCGGCAATCGAGCCGTCGAGCTGCACCGCCTGCTCGCCCAGCACCTTTCGGGCGCTGGCGGCCAGTTGGTCCGTCTCGCCTAGCGCGCGGGCGATGCCGCCGTTGGCGCTGGCGATCGCCGTTGCCGATTGCGTCAGCCGGGTGAAGAGCGTCGCATGTTCGCGTGATTGCGCGGCGGTGTCCTGGATGGAGCCGGCGATATCGACGAGGTGCAGGCCGAGGTCCGACGCCTCGGCGGCGAGCGCCCCCACGACGCGGCGCAGCACCGCGGCATCCGCCTGCGGCTCCGGCATGTCCTCTTGCCTTCTATGCGCAGTCTCACGCAGGGCAGCGTTGGACATGGCTCGACGATCCTCCAGATTGTCGAAGGATCATCCGGCAGACATGGTTAATGCATCCTTTACGGGAAAGCCTGTCGTAGGCGTACGACTTTGGTCGCATGCCTGAAGCAATTCCAGCAAAAGTGTGAAGCGGTTTTGCGTCTGGAATTGCGAAAAACAAGAAAGCTCAAAGCGCGCCGATATCCTTGAGCTTGGCGAGCACCTGCTCGTTCGGCTCGCCCGTCACCGGTAGGCGGTAATGCTTCTCGAAGTGGCGGATGGCGGTGCGCGTCTTCTCGCCGATCAGCCCGTCGACCGCGATATCCGTATAGGCGATGTTGCTCAGACCCTTCTGGATCTTCATCACCAGCTCGCTCGGCACCGGCTTTGCCACCGCAGAGGTGACGCCAGGATCGGCTTCCGCCTCCATGATCGCGGCCGCGACCGGGTCGACCTCTTCCTCGGCCTGCGTTTTCGCGGGCTTGTTCTCGATGACCTTCGCCACCTCGTCGAACGGCCGCTCGGCCGGCGTCACGTCGGTGACCTCCGGCAGGTCCTGTTCTTCGCCCTCGCGCTCGATGACGAAGGTCGTCACGTCGTGGGGTTCCGGCTTGGTGGCGGTAAAGCCCAGCGAATTGTCCGCCGAGCGCATCTTCAGGAAGGGCGCGGGATGGCCGCCCGGCTGATACCACAGCGCATTCGCCGCCACGAAAGAAAAGACCACCAGGAAGGCGCAGGTGCCGCCGACGGTGCTGGGGTGGCGCGCGGCGAGGCTGCCGAGCGCCACGAGCCCGGTAATGACGATATTGGGCCTGCGCTGCGGCTCGGCGCGGGTGCCGGATCGGCCCTTGCGGGCCTGGCCCTGGGGCCGCCGCTCAGGCTGTCTTCTGACGTGCGCGTTCATCGTTCGTGTCCTTGCCATCCAGCGACGGCTCGTAAACGGTCTCAATGGCAGCCGCAAGGCGCGGCGGAAAATCGACGGTGGATGCGGTCGGCCGCGGGTCGCCCTCGCACACCACGCCGGAACCGTCCGCTGGTACGCGGATGGTGATGACCGTGCCCTCGCCCGGCCGGCTCTGGATAACGAAGCTGCCGCCGTGCAGCGCTACGAGACCCTTGACCAGCGACAGGCCGAGGCCGGTGCCCTCGTATTTGCGGGTATATTCGTTCTGCACCTGCATGAAGGGCTGGCCGATCAGCGCCAGCTTGTCGGCCGGAATGCCGATGCCGGTATCGCTGACGGTGAGCAACAGGTCCTTGCCCTCGCGCGCCGCATCGATGGTGACGACGCCGCCGCGATCGGTGAACTTGATCGCATTGCCGACGAGGTTGATGAGGATCTGCTGGATCGCCCGCTGGTCGGCAACGGCCTCGCCGATGGCGCGCGGCACGCGGCTCGTCAGCTTGATGCCCTTTTCACGCGCCTGGAGGCCGAGCATCTGCTCGCAGGCCTTGACGCTGTCCGCGACGACGAAGGGTTCCGTCAGCAGCTCGTAGCGGCCGGCCTCGATCTTCGAGACGTCCAGCATGGTGTTGACCACCGACAGCAGGTGCGCGCCCGACTGGTGGATCAGCGCCACATATTCGCGCTGGCGGTCGTTTTCCAGCTTGCCGAAATATTCGCCGGTCAGGATATCGGAGAAGCCGAGGATGGCGTTGAGCGGCGTGCGCAGCTCGTGGCTGACGGCGGCAAGGAAGCGCGTCTTGGCATCGTTGGCCGATTCGGCCAGCGCCGTCTTGCGGGCGTTTTCGGTCCTGAGAACGGCCTCGTCGGAAACGTCGCGCGACTGGGCGACGACGGTGGCAAGCGCGCCATCCGCCCCGCACAGCGCCGTCATTTCCACGCGCATATGCGTGAACTGCTCGGCATCCGCCTGCATGCGCGGGCGGTCGATGCGCACGTCCACCGTCTCGCGCACGCCGCCCTGGCGCAGGCGATCGATGCCGGCGATGAAGCCGAGGCGGTCGGAGACGTGGATCTGGTCGAGATAGCCGCGGCCCATCGGGTCGCGCATCCAGGCCAGCATGTCGGCGCGGTCGCGGCCATGCACGGCGGTGACGAAACCGCGCGCATCATGCAGCGTCACGAGGCCGGCAAAGAGATCATAAGGAGAGGTCTGCGCCGGTTCTGTAACAGGCGCGTCGTCAATCTGCGCTACCTTCGGCTGGACCGGCTTTGCAGGCCAGGCGGAGGTCGCGGCAGCAGCGAGCAGCGCACCGGCACCCACCAGCGCCACGCCGGCCGGCAGGGCGGCGGACGCGGGCATGACGGCGGAGAAGGCAAGCGGCAGGCCGGGTACGGCGGCAAGAAGGGCGAGCGTCGTCGCGCGGAGCGACGCGGACGGGCGTTCATCGGCGGCATGCGCGCCAGCAACGCCTGCAACGGCGCCCAGGCGGGCGGCCATTCTGTCAGCGATGGTGGTCAATTGGCGCAATGCAAAACCCTGCCGTTTATGTTCTTTTCTGTGAGCCCAAAATCGCATCGGCGACTTAAGGAAAGAATAAACGACAGGGGCCTGAAAGGGCTCGAAAAGCCCGAAAAGTCCCATTTCGAGGCAATCCACCGGCCATTCGTCCGGCGTGGTTAACGGGGCGTAAGCGCCTCATTTTGCGGCATTTTTCTGTTCGTATTAACCTCTGGGGCAGCAGCGAGGAAGTGCCCTTCCCGGCAATCCGGGCGGCGGCGCCCGCATGCCCCGCCTTCATCCTTAACGGCAATCGCTAAAATCTGCCTCAAATGCCGGTAAAGCTGCCGATAGGTCGCATTTTACTTAAATCTGGGCAAAACCTGAGCGATTCCTGAAAAGGGGAATTTCCTTCCGGCCCCTATTCTCGCATCAACGGTTCGCCAAGGACCAACACGAAAGCCGAAGGCCGCAAAGAGCCGAGGCCCTATAACAAGGATGGCAAGCGATGTGGTTTCTGATCAAGGGAACGTTCTGGTTCTCCATGGTTCTCGTCCTGCTCCCCTTCATCGACGCGGAATCCTCCGCGAAGCTGGAGAAGGGTCCGAACGTCGAGATCGGCGATACCTTCAATGCCGCCAGCGAAGCGCTGCACTACGTCACCGCCATGTGCCTGGAGAAGCCGGACGTCTGCGAGAAGGGTGCTGAAACCTTCGTCGCCCTCGGCCACCGGGCCCGCGAAGGCGCCCGCATCGCCTACCAGTTCCTCGATACCCAGTTTGCCGAAGAGGGCACCGCCGTTGCCAAGGCCGATCCGGTCGCCAAGGAAGCGCTCGACCAGCCGCTTCCGGATGTCGCCGCCATCGATGCCGACGACGAGGTGATCACCGGCACCATCGCCATCCCGACGCGCCGTCCCGACCACAAGAGCTGACGCGCCTTTTACGTTTCTGCCTGCCTGACTCGTTGCCCCTGCAACCGCCGTATGGACCCGTTCCATGCGGCGTTTCTTTTTGTGCGGATCGATTCCGGTTCAAATTGGCAGCCACCTCCCCTATATGAAAGCCAAAGCCGCGAACGGAACCGACATGGCCACGCTTCAACAGATCATCGACGACTTCGCCTACCTCGAGGAATGGGAGGACCGTTACCGCTATGTCATCGAACTCGGCAAGGCGTTGCCGGATCTCGCGGAGGACAAGCGCACGGCCGTCAACAAGGTGCAGGGCTGCGCCAGCCAGGTCTGGCTCGTCAGCCATACGGACGACGGCGCGGATCCGGTGATGACCTTCGAGGGCGATTCGGACGCCCATATCGTGCGCGGCCTCGTCGCCATCGTGCTCGCCATCTATTCCGGCAAACACGCCTCGGAGATCGCGGCGCTGGATGCCATCGACACGTTCAACGAGATCGGGCTTGTCGAACACCTGTCGTCGCAGCGGGCCAACGGGCTGCGGTCGATGGTGAAGCGGATTCGGGAAGAGGCAGCGGTGCGGGTGGCGGCTTGAAGGTACGGGGTTGAGATAGCCCCTCATCCGGCCTGCCCTCACCCCGAAATCTTCGGCCGATACCCCTCCGCGCCCCACACATGCGCCCGCCGCCCCGCCGGAGCTGCCGGCGCATAGTGCCGTGCAAGCGCCATCAGCGAGGTGCGCAGCATCAGCTTGGCCGAGCGGGCCGGCCATTGCCGTTCGCGCTCCACCGTCTCCAGCCCCTTCATGAAGCAGCAGATGTCCAGCGCCACGCCGGAAAGCTCCGGGCCGATCGCCTGGATGGCGCGGGCGACCCGCAGGCGGGCGGCAAGCGCGGTATCGGTCAGTTCGCGCCCCGCCCCCGCCTCGCCCTTCTGGCGGCCGGCGACGCGCGGCTCCCACGACATGGTCAAACGCGGCTGGAGGCCGCCGCGGGTGAAATCGGCATGCAGCCGCTCGCCGGCGGCGATGGCATTTTCCGGCAGATAGGCCTCGCCGGTCTTCTCCTTCAGCCGCGCGAGCGCGGCCAGCGGTGATTCGAGCCGGTTGGCAAAGGCCTTTTCGCGCACCCCGTCGCGCATCACCAGCACCTGCGCCATGTCGCGGTGCTGGCCGGCAAAGGGCGTTTCCGCGTTGCAGAGCCGGCGTTTCAGGTGGGCACGCGCCTCCGGCGTCGCGGCAAGCGTTTCGCCGGCGGGGCTGACGAGGCCGAGCCGCAGCGCTTCCGCCAGCACGGCCGCGGACACCGGCTGCCTGCGCCCGTCGCCGGCCACCAGCATGTCGCCGTCGGCAACGGCCACCGGCCCCGCCGCCAGCACGAAACGGAGGAGCCGGGCGAGATCGTTGGCGGTCTTCCCAGCACCCTCACTCATGGCTGCCGATCCCCGCCGGACCGAAGACGGAGAGCACGACGCGCTCGATCGCCGCGACGAAGGCATCGAAGGCCGCATCGTCGCGGCGATCCTCCACCACGTTGCAGGCATGGCCGACCGTCGTGCGGTCGCGGCCATAGGCGGCGCCGATATCGGACAGCGAGAGGCTCAGCACGACGTGGCTGACATACATGGCGATCTGGCGCACATGGCAGGTGGAGCGCCGGCTGTCGCGCCGCCAGAGCGGCCGGTCGCTGGCAATCGCCGTCATTTCCAGCACGAGCTGGCGCACGATCCGGCAGGCGATGCCGGGCGGCACGACGGGCATCTGCGGTTCGCTCGTCGCCCGGCGAGCTTGCGGCAATCCCTCTTCAGCGCCCGCACTCTTCTTTTCCGGCGCCGGGCCGGGGGGAGCCACGGGGGACGAGCGCCTCTGGGGAACGATGAACTGGTGCATGACTGGCCACTCCTGTTGATAGGAATTTATTCATACACCCTAGAGGACAGGCGGGGATGAATGAAGCCTCAAGCCACAACCTCGCATTGAATTTCTTAATAAATTTACGACGCATATCCCCGAACTAGGGATTTATTCCTCAATAAGGGTCAGCCCCGAACGCAAAAGGCCGGAACCTCGCGGCTCCGGCCTTGCAAATCCCGTTTGCCGATACGGCGTTTACTTGCCCTTGCGGCGCTGGCCGAGGCCCATTTCCTTGGCGAGGCGCGAGCGCGCTTCGGCGTAAGCCGGAGCGACCATCGGGTAATCGGCCGGAAGGTCCCACTTCTCGCGGTATTCTTCCGGCGTCATGCCGTAATGGGTCATCAGGTGGCGCTTCAGCGACTTGAACTTCTGGCCGTCTTCCAGGCAGATGATGTAGTCGTTCTGCACGGACTTGCGCACCGGCACCGGCGGCTTCGGCTTTTCGGCCACCACAGGCGCCTCGACGGCGGCAACCGGCTGCGTCGTGTTGTTGAGCGCGGCATGCACGTCGGCGATCAGGCCCGGCAGCTCGGAAACCGGCACGACATGGTTGCCGACATAGGCGGCGACGATATCGGCGGTCAGTTCCACGAGCAGATTGGAGCCGGCGCCAAGGGTTGTTTCGGTCATTTCTTTCTCCTGTCGGACAAAACGAAGGTCGATGGCCCTATCCGTCGACCCGGACATCAAATTCGCGGCAAAGTGTGCTTTTCGGGCGATCATATGGCAGAATAATGCTCACCCGTCGAAACAGGGACATTTTCGTCACTATAACTTTCGATTACGGCGGCTATCCATCACGCAGAAATTCTTGCCGGTACATGTACCGATTCGGCATTAATACCGTCCGAATTCAACCTAGACAGGAAAACCATATGCAAGCTAAATCAACCCGAATACTTTACTTGGTCTGAAATATCATTCCACAATTCAATGTCCAGTATTATTTTGCAGAACCAAAACCAGAGATTCTAATATAGAAATCGTCCCCAAGAAAATTAGCGGATACTACAAATTTTAGGGGTCGTCCTTTCAACCGTTTGTCAATGCTTCTTGTCGCGCTTCCTGCCGGCGCGCTCCTGCGAGTCGCGCATGTCGTCGATGACACTGTGGCGCGACAGGCGATAGCCTGCGCCATGCGCCGCCTTGGCGACGAGATGGGCGGCGACGGGCGCCGTCAGCACGAAGAACACGAAGCCGGCCAGCGCCCGGGTGAAGATCGCGACATCAAGCGAATGCAGGCCGGCCGCAAGCAGCATGAGGCCGGAGCCGACCGTGCCGGCCTTCGAGGCGGCATGCATGCGCGTATAGACATCCGGCAGGCGCACGAGGCCGAGCGCCGCCAGGAAGGTGAAGATGCCGCCGGCGACCAGCATGACGGCGACGACGAGGGCGAGCGCAAGATCCAGCATCAGCGTGCCCTCCTCGCCCTGCCCGGCTTGTCGTGTCGCAAACCCTTGCGCGCCACCTCGCCGTCCGGCGCGCCGGCCTCGCCCGCCTGCATGCCCTGGCTCATGATGAAGCGCGCGAAGGCGACGGTCGCGAGAAAACCGACGAGGCCGAGCGCGATGGCGATGTCGATATAGAGGTTGAAGCCGGTCCTGATCGCGACCACCGCGATGAAGCCGATGGCGATCGCCACCAGCATGTCGAGCGCCACGACGCGGTCCGGCAGCGTCGGTCCCCGGACGACCCGCCAGGCGGTCAGGAAGAAGGCGGCGCACATCAGGAAGAGCGCGATGGCGGATGCGACGGAGATGACGGTATCGGCAGCCATCAGCGGAAGGCCTCCATGATCTTCTTCTCGAAGCCGTTGGCGATGTCGCGCCGCGTGGCGACGGGGTCGGAGCAGTCGAGCGCGTGCACATAGAGCACGCGCCGGTCCTCGGAAACATCGACGGACAGCGTGCCCGGCGTCAGCGTGATGAGATTGGCGAGCAGCGTGATCTCGAAATCCCGGTCGACCGTCAGCGGAAAGGCGAAGATGCCGGGCTTCAGCGCCATCTTCGGGCTCGCCACCAGCACGGCGACCTTCCATGCGGAGAGCGCCAGTTCCTTGATGAACAGCACCAGCAGCGACAGCACCTTCAGAGGCCGGAGACGCCGGCCCTCGGAGCGGGCGCGGCCACGTATCAACACCAGCGAGAGCGCGCTGGCGGCGATACCGAGCAGCAGGTTGGGGATCGTGAAGCTGCCCGAAACGGCGAGCCAGAAGGCGGTGAACACCGCGATGATGACAGCGGGCCGCATCTAGTTCACCCCCGGAAAGACGGAACCGATATAGGCGCGCGGATCGGCAAGGCCTTGTGCCGCGTGCTGGATCGTCGAGAGCAGCGCATTCGGGAACAGGCCGAAGCCCACCGTCAGCGCCGTGAGCGCCACGAGCGGGAGGAGGGCACTGGCCGGTATGGCCGCATCGGGCATCGCCTCGCCTGCGGGGCGCCAGTAGGCGAGCGCGAAGACGCGGCCGAGCGCGATGGTGGTCAGGAAGCCGGTCAGCAGGACCGTCGCCACCAGCCACCAGGCGCCGATATCCATCGCCGCCTTCGCCACCATGACCTTCGGCCAGAAGCCGGAGAACGGCGGCAGGCCGGAGACGGCGAAGAACAGCACCAGCGACAGCGTGGAAAACAGCGCCGAGCGGCCGTAGAGCCCGCCGAGCCGGTTGAGATCGAACGTGCCGGCGAGGCGGCCCGCCAGCCCCGCTGCCATATAGAGCGCCGTCATCACCACCATGGAATGCAGCGCATAGAAGATCGCGCCGCCGACGCCGCCCGGGCTTCCGAGCGACAGGCCCGCCAGCATGACGCCGATGCCGGAGATGACGACGTAACCGAGCAGCCGGCGGATATCGCTCTGGCCGAGCGCACCCAGCGCGCCGATAATCATCGTCGCAGCACCCGCAAGCGCGATGACGAAGCTCAGTTCCTCGCGCTCGATGGGGAACAGCATGATCAGCGTGCGCAGCAGCGCATAGATGCCGACCTTGGTGAGCAGCCCGGCAAACAGCGCCGACACCACGACGCGCGGCGTGTGGTAGGAGGCCGGCAGCCAGAAATTCACCGGAAAGGCCGCCGCCTTCATGCCGAAGGCGACGAAGTAGAGGGTGGCGAGCGTCATCAAGGGCAGGTCGGCACGGCCGGCGGCCGCCTTCACGGCGATATCGGCCATGTTGAGCGTGCCGAAGATGCCGTAGAGATAACCGGTGGCGATGAGGAACAGCGTCGTCGCGACCAGGTTGAGGAAGGCGTATTTGATCGCGCCGTCGATCTGGCGGGCCTCCGAGCCGAGCACGACGAGCCCGAAGGACGAGATCAGCAGCACCTCGAACCAGACATAGAGATTGAAGATGTCGCCCGTCAGGAAGGCGCCGGAAACGCCGGCCATCAGCAGCAGCAGGAACGGGTAGAAGCCGTAGCGCCGGCCGGTGCCGTCGATGTCGGAGAGCGCATGCACGCTGCCGGCGAGCGCCACGACGGCGCCGGTGAGCGCGAAGAGCACGCCCGTCAGGTCTGCCGTGAAGGCGATGCCGAAGGGCGGCAGCCAGCGGCCCATCACCATGGTGACGGGGCCGTTCTGCGACACATGGGCGAGCAGCAGGGCATCGAACAGGACCAGCACGGCGAGCGCCGGGATGGCGATCGTCGCCTGCAGGCGAACGGATTTGCGCAGCATCAGCAGCACGGCGCCGGCCAGGATGCACCAGGCGGGCGGCAGCACGACCAGCCAGTCGGCGGGCGCGACCGGGGTCATGACGAAGGCTGCGGAAAGATCGGCGGGGCTTGCGGCCATTGGCGGGGCGGTTCCTGTCAGTAGCCGGTCGGCGGGAGGGGATCGTTCCTGGGCTCGGCGACGCGCATCTCGTTGGCGTTGTCCGTGCCGAGGTCCTGGTAGGCGCGGTAGACCAGCACCAGCAGGAAGGCGAAGAAGGAGAAGGAGATGACGATCGCCGTCAGGATGAGCGCCTGCGGCAGCGGATTGGCCGTCAGCGTCGCCGGCACGTCGTGGCCTTCCGGAATGATCGGCGGCACGCCGCGCAGGATGCGGCCATTGGTAAAGAGCAGGAGGTTCACCGCATTGCCGAGCAGCACGACGCCGAGCAGCACGCGCACCAGGAATTTCGACAGCATGAGATAGACCGCGGCGGCGAAGAACAGGCCGATCAGGATGACGAAGAGCAGTTCCATCAGACGTCGTCCCCCGCTTCGAGCGCCAATGCGATCGAGGTGATCGACCCCACCACGACGAGATAGACACCGGCATCGAACAGCATGACGCTGGACAGCGGGATCTCGACGCCGAGGAGTGTCGGATAGACCCAGAGCCCGGTCATGAAGGGCACGGCGAAGACGATGGACACGAGGCCGGCGATGCAGGCGATGAACAGCCCGAAGGCGGAGATCGCCATCGGGTGGAACCACAGCGCCTGACGCACGGCCGCGACGCCGTTGGCGATGCCGTAGATCGCGAAGGCCGAGACGGCAATCAGCCCGCCGATGAACCCGCCGCCCGGCTCGTTGTGGCCACGCAGCAGGACGAAGAGCGAGAAGAGCACCATGAGGGCGGTGAGGAAGGGGGCGACGGTGCGGAAGATGAGTGTGTTCATGCGCACGATCCTCCCGCGGCTGCGTGCTGCAGCACCCCCCTCTGCCCTGCCGGGCATCTCCCCCTCAAGGGGGGAGATCGATGGAGAGAGGCACCGCCAAATAGAGACGTTTGCAAGGGAGCAATGAGCCCGCCCCTTGCCGATCTCCCCCCTTGAGGGGGAGATGGCCGGCAGGCCAGAGGGGGGTAACGGCGAACTCCCACCATCACACCTTCCTCCCTGCCCTGACGCGAATGATCGACAGGATCGCCAGCCCCGTCACCATGACCACGGCGATCTCGCCCAGCGTGTCCGTGCCGCGGAAATCGACGATGATGACGTTCACCACATTGGCGCCATGGGCGATCGTCTTGGAATAGAGGTTGAAGAAATCGGTGAGCGCCGTGTCGAAGCGGCCCTGCGTGACCTTCAGGAGATAGAGTGAGAAGCCGAGGCCGCAGGCGATGGCGATCACGGCATCCGGGATTTTTTCGCGGAGCGGGCGATGGTCGCGCGGCGTCAGCTTCAGCCGGGTCATGACGAGGGCGAGGATGACGACCGACAGCGTCTCGATCATGAACTGGGTGAAGGCGAGGTCCGGCGCACCGAAGAGCAGGAAGAGCACGGCGACGCAGAAACCCTGGATGCCGAGCGCGACGATCGCCGTCAGGCGGTTTTCCGCCCGCAGCACCGCGCCGATGCCGACGACCGCGAGCGCCATGACAGCGAGCTCGTGGAACGGCACGTTTGCCGGCCAGACCGGCAGGCGCGGCCATTCGCCATAGACGGCCGGCGGCACGAGCAGCGCCAGCGCGATCACGGCAAAGGTCGCCGTCATGTAGATTTCCATGAGGCCGGGCTGCGTGAAGCGGCTGATGGCGGACGAAACCCGCACGAGGCCGCGCATCGCCTGGTCGAAACCCTTGTCCGGCCCCCAGCCGATATCGTCCACGAGTCGGTCCGCCGCCGCGCGCACCTTGTCGAGCGAGAGGAAGACCAGGATGCCGAAGGCGATGGTAGCGAGCGACAGCACGAAGGCCACGCCGAAATGCGGCATGGCGGAGATGGTGATCACCTCGGCCTTGCCGGCGATGGCGGAGGCGAGCGGCGAGGTCAGCATGGCGTGGGTTATGGCCGAGAAGAGGCCGACGACGAGGCCCGTGACCGCCAGCAACACGGGGCCGCTCCACAGCAGCGCCGGCCCCTCATGGGCGTGTTTCGGCGTCTCGCGGCGGGCACCCAGGAACGGTTTCAGCGCCACGGCGAAGGCGACGGCGAATATCAGGCCGTTGCCGATGATGGCGGCGGCCGTGAAGGCGATCGCCCGGAGATTGCCGCCGGCGAGGGCCGCGTAGATTTCCTCCTTGGCGAGGAAGCCGAAGAACGGCGGCAGGCCGGCCATCGAGAGCGCTGCCAGCACGGCCGCCAGGAAGGTGACGGGCATGGCGCGCCGGAGGCCGCCGAGCTTCGTGATGTCGCGCGTGCCGGTCTCGTGGTCGATCAGGCCGGCGACCATGAAGAGCGCGCCCTTGAACAACGAATGCGCCACCAGATACAGCGCCGCCGCAGCCACCGCATGCTCGGAGCCGAAGCCGGTCAGCATGACCAGCAGGCCGAGCGAGGCGACCGTCGTATAGGCGAGCATCAGCTTCAGGTCCGTCTGGCGGATGGCGAGCGTGCTGCCCACCAGCAGGGTCAGCCCGCCGAAGGCCGGCAGGATGGTCTCCCAGGCGAGCGTTTCGCCCATGACCGGGTTGAGCCGCATCAGCAGGTAGACGCCGGCCTTCACCATGGTGGCGGAATGCAGGTAGGCGGAGACCGGCGTCGGCGCCTCCATGGCGTTGGGCAGCCAGAAATGGAACGGGAACTGCGCCGACTTGGTGAAGGCGCCGCCGAGGACCAGGAACAGGATCGACAGGTAGAACGGGCTCGCACGCACTTCCGCGCCAAAGGACATCAGCAGCGAGAGCTGCGTCACCTGCGTGACGTTCCACAGCAGCAGCAGCCCCGCCAGCAGGAACAGCCCGCCGCCACCCGTCACGATCAGCGCCTGCAAGGCGGCGCGGCGCGAGGCCTCGCGCGCATGGTCGAAGCCGATCAGCAGGAAGGAGGTGATCGAGGTCAGCTCCCAGAAGATGAAGAGCATCAGAAAACTGTCGGAGGCGACGAGGCCGAGCATCGAGCCCATGAACATCAGGATGAAGGAGAAGAAGCGGCCCTGGTGTCTATGTCCCTTCAGGTAGCCGCCGGAATAGAGCACGATCAGCGTGCCGATGCCGGAAATCAGCAGCAGGAAGGCGAGCGACAGGCCGTCGATCATCCAGGAGAAGCTGACATTGTAGGCCGGCACCCAGGCATAACCGCCGGTCACCACCTCGCCGCGCGCGACCTCCGCATTGAAGTCGAGGAAATGGACGAAGATGGCGAGCGGAATGAGCGCCAGCGGCCAGGCGGCATTGTGGCCGAGCACCCGCGTGAGCGCCGGTGCCACGAGCGCGCCGAGGAACGGCAGACAGAAGGCAAGGAAGGTCAAGCCCATCGTGTCTGGTGTCATCCCCCGTCCTTTCTGCGCGGGCTTCGCCCGTCGTTGTCAAAATATGTCAGAGCGCCGTTTCTACGTCGGTATGCGGGAAATCGCCACCCTTGAACAGCAAGGGCGCGGCGTTTTCACGCGCCTTGATGATCGCCCCCATCGGGTGTGCGAAGCGCGAGCTTCGGGAAATAGCTGCGGTAGCGCCCGGCATCGCGGGTAATCAGAGTAAAGCCAGCGACCGCGGCATGAGCGCCGATGAAGAAATCCGGCAGGACGCCGGTGCGATTGCCGCCGGCCTTGCGATAGGCCTGAAAGGCCTTGCCGGCAAGGAACAGCGCCTCCCTGGGAATGGCGAGGTGGTCCAGTTCCGCGAACGCGATCATCGCGTCGAGATCGGCGATGTCGCGATAGCGCACCGACAATTCGGCATAGATGACGTCGTTGATGCCGAGAGGGCCGAGAAGCGCCGACGCCTCCAGCTCGGCCATCGACCACGCGGCCCAGGCTTCATCCTCCGTGACTAGGTCGAGCAGCACATTGGTGTCGACCAGATACATGTCAGTCGTCGCCGCGGGTCATGGCCATGATCTCATCCGTCGTCATGCCGGCACCGGCATGACCGCGCAGCCGCGCAAACCGGCTTTCGGGCCGCCCTTCCCCCAGCGGCACGACGACGACGCTGCCATCCTTGACCCGTTGGAACTCGACCTTGCTGCCCGGGCCGATGCCCAGGAAATCGCGAACAGCCTTCGGGATCGTCACCTGCCCCTTGCTCGTCACTGTCGTTCCCATGAGAACCTCGATAATACCATGCTGGAAATCGGTATTACTATAGGGCAGAACCTTATCGATTGCGAGTCTTGCAATGGGACGCTCCGCCCAATTGTCTTGCCGCAATTCGCGTCCTATCTATGGGGCAACAGGAGGACGCCATGAGCGACACGACGACATTGAAGGTCAACAAGACGAAGGATGAGTGGCGCCAGATCCTGACGCCGGAGCAGTTCCGCATCACGCGCGAGCATGGCACGGAGCGGGCCTTTTCCAGCCCCGACTTCGACCTGTCGAAGAAGGGCACCTATCGCTGCATCTGCTGCAACAAGGCGCTCTACCGGTCGGAAACGAAATACAATTCCGGCACCGGCTGGCCGAGTTTCTACCAGCCGATCGAACCCGGCGCGGTCGCCGACCATCCGGACCATTCCTACGGCATGACGCGCACGGAAATCCGCTGTACGGATTGCGACGCCCATCTCGGCCACGTCTTCCCGGACGGCCCGCCGCCGACGGGCCTGCGCTATTGCATGAACGGCGTGGCGCTCAGCTTCGATCCGGATTGACCGGAGCAATTCCAGCAAAAGTGTGCAGCGGTTTTGCGTCCGGAATTGCGCAGAAAAAAACGTCTAACGTTTGGGGACTTTCAGTTCCATACAGAGCAGGTCCAGCCAGCGGCCGAACTTGATGCCGACCTCGCTGAAGCGGCCGACGGCGCGGAAACCGAGCTTTTCGTGCAACTTGATCGAGGCGGCGTTCTCCGCCTCGATACCGGCGATCATGACATGGATACCGTTGAAGCTTGCCCGGTCGATCAGCGCCTTCAGCAGGCGTTTTCCCGTGCCCGTGCCGCGCGCGTCGCCGCGCACATAGACGGAGTGTTCCACCGTATGGCGATAGCCGTCGAAGGCGCGCCAGTCGCCGTAGGAGGCGTAGCCGATCACCTGCTTGTTGCGCACGGCGACGAGGACCGGGAAATCGCGCGCACGCCGCGCGGCAAACCAAGCCTTGCGATTGTCGAGATCGACCTCCGCCTCGTTCCAGATCGCCGTGGTGTTGGCGACGGCATCATTGTAGATATCCAGAATGCCGGGGAGGTCAGCCTCCGCGGCGTCGCGTATCGTTATGTCCATAGTCCCCCCGGCTTTGCCTGCATGGCTTACAGGAGGAGCGGGAAACCTGTCCAGCCTGATTGCCGGCCCGGCGATGAAACGCCCGCCTTTGTCCGTTATCTCTATCATGTCCTCAGCGAGTAATCGAACGTGCAACGCTTCCTCTTTCTTTTCCTTCTGCTTTTGCCCACGTCCGCCCTCGCCGCGGAGTGGGAGCCCTATGTCAATGCGCGCTACGGCTTTGCCGTCGAGATCCCGCCGGGCTTCACGCTCGTCCAGGAGGCCGACAACGGCGACGGGCGGACCTACAGGAACGGCAAGGCGGAACTGCGCGTCTGGGCGCATTACCTGACGGCCGGCCCGTTCGAGGAGGAGGTCGCCGACCGGCGCACCACCTACCAGCAGGAAGGCTGGGATCTCAGCTACGACCGGCAGACGGCCGGCTGGGCGAGCCTTTCCGGCACGCTCGTCGATTCCATCCTCTATCACCGGGTCATCGCGCTCTGCGACGACGCGGTCGCCACCTTCGTGCTGGATTATCCGCAGTCGATGAAGGCGGAGATTTCGCCGCTTGTCGGGCGGCTGGTGAAATCGCTGCATCCGGCGGAAGGCTGCACGAGCGCGCAGGGAGCGGCCCCGTCAGCGCAATGATCAGATGCCGGAGACGACGCTGGTGACGACCGCCGAGTAATGCACGGCAGCGGCGGCCACGACGAAGCCGTGCCAGATGGCATTCTGGAAGCGCAGCTTCTCCCAGACATGGAAGACGACGCCGACCGAATAGAGCACGCCGCCGACGACGATCAGCGTCAGCGTGGCGGTCGACAGATGCGTCGTCAGCGGGCCGGCGGCAAAGACGCCGCTCCAGCCCATGCCGAGATAGATGAGGATCGCCAGCCGGTCGTAGCGGCCGGGAAAAAAGAATTTCAGCACCACGCCCGCCACCGCCATCACCCACATGAAGACCAGCATGCCGGCGAGGAATGGATCATCGATGCCGCGCTGGAGGAAAGGCGTATAGGTGGCGGCGATCAGCACGAAGATCGCCGAATGGTCGAAGCGGCGCAGGTGCCATTTCACCTTCGAGACCGGCCAGAGATTGTAGGCGAAGGACGTGGCGAGCGCGAGCACAAGGCCGACGCCATAGACCCAGGCCGCCGCAAGCTGCCCGCTGGACGCCCAGACGGTCGCATAGAAGATCAGGGCCGTCACGCCGATCAGCGCGAAGACGACGCCGACACCATGCACGATGCCGTCGGCGATCACCTCGTACCGGTCATAGTTCCACTTGATGCCCTTGATTTCCACGACGGCTGGTCCTGCATTCATCCTCCACCATGGTGGCGGGTTTGGCACGGAGGGGCAAGCGCCCGCGGATCACAAAAGTTTCCCCATCGTCATCGTCAACGCCACATTGACAGTAAATCGCTGAAACATCAGCTTTCGTGAACGGCCTCGTTCCGTCATAGTCCGCCCGACAGAACGGTTTCCAGGGGAAACCGAAACGGGAAACAGACCATGACGGACCTCGACAGACGGACATTCCTCGGCGCTGCCGCCGCGGGCATCGCCGCAAGCAAGGCCGGCCCCATTCGCGCGGAGACCGCCAGCATGACCGACACGACCAGCCAGCCGAGCCACGCCGTCAACATGCCGGCCTTCGTCGACCATTCGCACCTGACGGTCGTCGACCTGCCGATGCTCTCGGCCTTCTACCAGCAGGCGATGGGCCTGACGGTTCTCGAAAAATCCGCCTCGGGCGAAACGCTCGGCGTTGCCGGCCGGCCGCTCCTGACGCTGACGACGGGCAGCAATGCCGCGCGCGCGCCGCGCAATGCGCCGGGCCTCTTCCACACCGCCTTCCTCGTGCCGAACCGCAAGGAACTCGGCCGCTGGCTGGCGCATGCCGTGCAAAACAACGTGCCGCTCACCGGCGCCTCGGACCACCTGGTCAGCGAGGCGATCTATCTCGACGATCCCGAGGGCAACGGCATCGAGATCTACCGCGACCGTGATCGCGCCGAATGGACCTATGGGCCTGACGGTACGGTGAAGATGGCGACGCACCGGCTCGATCTCCAGGCGCTCTTTGACGAGGCACCGAAGGACGGCTGGACGGGCCAGGAAAACGGCACGGTGATCGGCCACATCCACCTCCAGGTCTCGAATATCCCCGAAGCGAACGCCTTCTTCCATGACGTGCTGGGCCTCGACATCATGACGACCTATCCGGGCGCGAGCTTCTTCGCCACGGGCAAGTACCACCATCATGTGGCGGCCAATGTCTGGAATTCGAGCGGCCAGCCGAAGTGCCAGGCGGGCATGACCGGCCTGGCCGACTACACGATCCGCTTCAACGATCCGGCAAAACTGGACGGCGCCCTGAAGACGCTCGACGAACTGGCGATCGCCACCACGCGCTCCGGCGACACGGTCTCGCTCGTCGACCCCTGGGGCATCGGCCTCAAGCTCTCGGCCTGAACGACTTGGCCTTTCCGGAACCAGACCGATGAAAACGGTGTTTTGCAAGAAGCGCCGTTCCTGGAGGACGGTGATATCGATGTGTTCGAAATCGGTGCCTGCCTGCTGTATCGCGGGATGGCGCATTTCGCGCAGGCCGACCCTCAGTCGTAGAGATAATGCGCCGCCCAGTCCTCGTGCGGCACCACGTCGCCGACCTTGTACTTGAAGGCGTGGACCTCCAGCCGGTCGGCGCTCGTCTCGCATTTGTAGGACAGCCGATACCATTCGCCCTTGCTGCGGAACACGGCGCCGCGCGTCTTGATGGTGGTGCCGTCGAGCTTCGGATCGCCGAAGGCGTAGGCGATCACCTTGTCCGGGCGAAAGCCGCCCTTGCCGTCGCCGATCTGGTCCATCGCCTCCATGTCGCAGCGCTGTTCCAGCCGCTCTTCCGGCGTCAGCTTTTCAAGCTGGCTGCGCAGCCGCGCATCGATCGCGAAAGCCGGCGATGCCGCCATCGGCGCAAGAACCAGGGTGCAAAGGGCGATTCGAAGCCCGATTGCCTGCCGTTTCACCTGTCTGCCTCCTCTTGGTCTCGTCATTTGCGACGCTTCAATTCGGGGTCGGCGGGCAATATGGCCATTTCACGACACATGGCAACCCACCTGCGGTTTCAAGCGATCGCTTATGGAACTTCCACCTTGCCCGGGCGTTTCAAGCGCGGATCGGGGAAAGCGACATGCACGAAATACTAGGAAAACCAGCCGAACGGCGTCTCCTGCGGGGCAGCATCGACATCGAAAAGAACCTTCGAGAGGACGCGCCGCGCCGCTACGGCCTCGACATCGCCTCCGCCTGGGCGGTGATCGGCATCTTTGCGATCATGGCGATGGCCGTCGTCTATCTGATGGCGCCGATCCTCATTCCGCTGTCTCTCGCCGTCGTCACCGGCCTGATCTTCGGCGTCGCCGCGGAGAAGCTGCACGAGTTCGGCATTCCGCCGCTGCCGACCGCACTGCTGCTGGCCGGCCTGTTCGGTCTCGGCCTGTTCTTCCTCGCGGGCCTGCTCGCCGACCCGATCACGCAACTCGCCGCCAATGCGCCGGATCTCGTGCGCGGCGCCTATGATCGCATCACGCCGCTGTTCTCCCGCCTCGGCTGGCTGAACATCAGCGAGCAGACGTTCCAGAGCGGCGGAATGACCATGGAGAAGGTGCTGGAGAACACCGGCAGCATTCTCGGTATCCTGTCCTCGAGCCTCACGCCCGCCCTTCTGCAGGGCATGATCTTCTTTGCCGCCCTCGTGCTCTTCCTTTCGGCACGGCTGAAGCTCCGGCAGATGATCATCATGGCCTTCCCGCGCCGCGGCCAGCGGCTCACCACCATCCGCATCATGAACGCCATCGACAGCGCGCTCGGCTATTATTTCGCGACCGCCGCCCTCGTCTATGGCGCGCTCGGCGTGGTTACCGCCCTGATCACCTGGGGCGGCGGGCTTGCCATGCCGGCGCTCTGGGGGCTCTTCGCCTTCCTGTCCTCCTTCGTGCCCTTCCTCGGCGTGACGCTGATGACGATCGCGCTCGCCACCGCGGGCCTCCTGACGCACGAGACGCTGATGATGGGCCTGATGCCGGCGCTCGCCTTCTTCCTCGTGCACCTCGCCATGGAAAACCTCGTCATGCCGGCGGTGATGGGCAAGCGGCTGGAGGTCAACGCCTTCATCATCTTCACCGCCATCATCTTCTGGACCTGGATGTGGGGTGCCGCCGGCGCCATGCTGGCCCTGCCGCTGTCGATCATCGGCATGACCATCGCCGACGAACTGCGCCCCGCCAAGCGCAAGGCCAACAAACGCAACCTGCCGGGTTGACGTGCCGGCTGCCCCCCTCTGCCCTGCCGGGCATCTCCCCCTCAAGGGGGGAGATTGGATGGGGCAATGCCTCGCCTATCTCAAGCGTTGTTGATTGAGCGATGTTCCCGCGTCTTGCCGATCTCCCCCCTTGAGGGGGAGATGTCCGGCAGGACAGAGGGGGGTAAACCACCCCCCGCGCAAAAGCTTTGCTTGATGCCTGCGCCCGGGCTCACTATCTGTTTGATCCCGCCTAGCGATTTGCCGGAGTGAAACCTTGTCCGTCTTCCAAAACCTGCCCGCCGCCCCCGTCGCCGCCAAGAAGCCGATCTCCGACACCCGTCACGGCATCACCCGCACCGACGACTATGCCTGGTTCCGCGACGAGAACTGGCAGGCGATGTTCAAGGATCCGACGATCCTCCAGCCGGAGATCCGCACCCATCTGGAGGCGGAAAACGCCTATATGACGGCGGCGATGGCCGACACGGAAGCCTTGCAAAAGGTGCTGTTTGCCGAGATGCGCGGCCGCATCAAGGAGGACGACAGCTCCGTGCCGATGAAGGACGGTCCCTTCGCCTATGGCACGTCCTACGTCACCGGCGGCGAGCAGCCGCGCTACTTCCGCGAACCGCGCGAGGGCGGCGACCGCAAGCTGCTTCTGGACGGCGACAAGGAGGCCGCCGGCAAGGACTATTTCCGGCTTGCCGGCATCGGCCATTCGACGGACCATTCGCTCGGCATCTGGGGTTACGACGACAAGGGTTCGGAATATTTCACGCTGCGCGTGCGCGATCTTGCGACCGGCGAGGACCGTTCCGACACGCTGGACAACACCGGCGGCGACGGCGTCTGGGCGCCGGATGCGAAAAGCTTCTTCTACACCGCGCTGGACGAAAACCATCGCCCGTCAAAAATCTTCCATCACATCCTCGGCGAGCGCCAGGAGAACGACCGGCTGGTCTACGAGGAGAAGGATGCGGGCTTCTTCATGTCGGTCGGCGGCTCGCTGATCGACGATTACATCTATATCGACATCCACGACCACGAGACGAGCGAGTACCGCCTGCTCTCGACCAAGGATCTCACGGCGACGCCCGTCGTCGTGGCACCGCGCCAGACGGGGCTCGAATATGCGATGACGGAGGGCGGCGACGTCTTCTACATCCTGACCAATGCCGACGGTGCCAAGGACTTCAAGATCTGCCAAGCCCCGGTGACCGCACCGGGCCGCGAAAACTGGAGCGAGGTCGTGCCGCATCGCGCCGGCACGCTGATCCTCAACCACATGGCCTATGCCCGCCACCTCGTCTGGCTGGAGCGCCACGAGGGCCTGCCGCGCATCGTCGTGCGCGACCGCAAGAGCGGCGAGGAACACGCCATCGCCTTTGCGGAAGAGGCCTATTCGCTCGGCCTCTCGGGGGCTGCGGAATATGACACGGACGTCATCCGCTTCTCCTATTCCTCGATGACGACGCCCTCGCAGCTCTTCGACTACAACATGGCGACGCGCGAGCGCACGCTGCTCAAGACCCAGGACGTGCCCTCCGGCCACAACCCGGACGACTATGTCACACGCCGCGTCTTCGCCCCGGCCTTCGACGGCGAGCAGGTGCCCGTCACCCTGCTTTATCGCAAGGATACGCCGCTCGACGGCTCCGCGCCCTGCCTGCTCTACGGCTACGGCGCCTACGGCATCACCATTCCGGCGGGTTTCAACACCAATTGCCTGTCGCTCGTCGACCGCGGCTTCGTCTATGCCATCGCCCATATCCGCGGCGGCAAGGACAAGGGTTTCGCCTGGTACGAAAACGGCAAGATGGACAGGAAGACCAATACGTTCAAGGACTTCATCGCGGCGGCCGACTATCTGAATCAAGAGACGTTCACGTCCTACGCGAAGATCGTCGCGGAAGGCGGCTCGGCCGGCGGCATGCTGATGGGGGCGATCGCCAACATGGCGCCCGAAAAATTCGGCGGCATCATCGCCGCCGTGCCCTTCGTCGACGTGCTCAACACCATGCTCGACGACACCCTGCCGCTGACGCCGCCGGAATGGCCCGAATGGGGCAACCCGATCGACAGCAAGGACTTTTATCAGCTGATGGCCAGCTACTCGCCCTACGACAATGTCGAGGCGAAACCCTACCCCGCCATCCTCGCGCTGTCCGGCCTCACCGACCCCCGCGTCACCTATTGGGAACCCACCAAATGGGTCGCCAAGCTGCGCGAAAAGACCACCGGCAGCGAACCCATCCTCCTCAAGACCAACATGGGCGCCGGCCACGGCGGCGCCTCGGGCCGCTTCCAGCGGCTGGAGGAGATCGCGTTCGAATATGCGTTTGCGATCAAGGTTGCGGGGAAGATGTAGGCCATCAATTCGGGAGAAAACTGCGGGCCTTCTGAACACCGCGCTTGGCGCGCCTGTACCCTCCCCTTGAGGGGGAGGGTCGGAGCGAAGCTCCGGGGTGGGGTGACGCGGCGTTTCCATTTGGCACGCCGGTGCGGATGCGGGTCACCCCCACCCGCCGCTTTGCGGCGACCTCCCCCCTCAAGGGGGAGGTAGGTGCCATACGATGTGTTTCAGGCGACTGGATTGGGTAGCCCCTACCGGAACGCCCCCACGCATTCCTGCAAGTCGTTCAGCATCGCGCTCGATCCCTTCAGGCTCGTCTCCACGTCTCCGATCCGGATGTGGTTGCCGCGTTTCAGGGCGTCGATGACCGAGCGGTCCTTTCCGAGGTCGTAGGCGATTTCGCGTTGGCCGTAGGATTTGCCGCTGACGTCGTAGCCCTGGCCGTCGTCGATCCAGTATTTGGCGTCCTTCGTGTAGTCGTCGGCATAGTCGTAGGACGTGTCCTGGAAGCCGAAGGTGACGTGGCCGTCGTCGTACCAGCGGAAGGCGGCGTAGCGGTCGTCGCCGCTGCGGCGGATGGCGCGGCAGTTCAGGAAGCGGCGGTCGTCGGAGAAGTCCGCGACGATATCCCAGCCGCCGACCGAGCGCGACGACCGGTACGGGTCGGCGTCCGAACCGTAGCCGTCGTCATGGCTCGACGAAGAGCTTTCGCCATAGGCGTCCGTCTTCGTCTCGTGGCTCGAGGCGCTGTCGTAGCTGTCCGTCCTGGTGTCGTGGCTAGCGCTGTCGTTCGACGCGTGTTCGTCGTGCGGGAAGTCGCGCAGAGCATCGCGGTACTTGTCGTAGAAGCCGAGGCGGCGCACGTCGACGAATTCGAACTCGTAGTCCTCCAGCGAGCGCACGCTATTGTCGCGGAAGCGCACGAGGCCGCGGAAGCGCAGGCAACCGTCGCCGCATTCGACTTCATCGACATATTCGCGGGCATTGTCGTCCGGCGTCTTCACCGCGATGCCGAGCCCGTGGCGGCGCTCCTCGTTGATCGCGCGGAACATCAGCGACTGCGAATAGCCGCGGCGGTCCTCGTCGAAATAATCGTAGATCGCGCGTTCCTCGCTGGGGCTCAGGTCATCCTCGGTCGCCACATAGATCTGGCGCTCGGGAATGCTGGCTGATGTGATGATGTTGCGCAGGCGCTCATGCGAATAGACGGTGGAGAAATAGGAGAGGTAGTCGCATTTTTCCGGCGGATACCAGAAGCTGAAATCGATCAGCACGAGCTGGCCGTCCTTGTAGACGTCGGACAGGCGACGGTCGCGCTGGTTGCCGCCGAATTCGAGCCGGCCGCAGGGATCGTGCCGGTCGTTGGAGACCGAGAGGATGGGCATCTCGCCGGTATCCTCGTGGTCGCCCTCGAAACGGCGGCCGAGAAGGTCGATCTTGCGCTCTGCGATATAGGCGAAGACGCCTTCCGGATAGCGGCTGAGATAGCGGTCATAGGCCTCGCGGTTATCGGCGAGCGAGGCGAATTCGTAGAAGGCGATTTCCGCCTCGTCGACCTTGGCGTCCTTGGCGCTCAGCGCGAACTTGCCGTAGTCGGCATCGCTCTGCCAGGTCTCCTGCTTGCCCTTGCTGCGCTCCTTGACGATCTCGCCGACCTTGCGGAACGCATCTTCCAGCACGATGCCGGGAATGCTGATCGCATCGACGAAGGCGGAGGCGAAGGGGCTGATCGGCGTGCCCTCGTAGTCGTAGGTCGTGCCGGGCGCCGATGCATAGGCATAGTGGATGCCGTCGGCGTTCTTCGGTTCGGCAAGGCCGTCCTGGATATCGCGCAGCAGCACGAAGGGGTTGTCATGCGCGGCGTCGAACAGCACGACCTTGAGGCCGGTGCCGAGCTTGCGCAGCGTCGCGGTGACCTCGGAGACGGCGAGCGAGCGGTTGCGCAGGCCCGTCAGGGTGCGGCCCGAGGCGTCGGTCGGCAGCAGGTAGTTGTCGCCGTCGATCTGCACCGCATAACCGGAGAAATAGACGAAGAGCACCGGGTTCTCGACCTTTTCGGCCACCCGGGTGAAGTTGTTGAGCGCCGAGAGCATGCCGAGATGGTCGGCATCGGTGACGCGGGTCACCGAGAAATCCGCCCGCTCCAGCGCCTCGCCGACGAGGTCGACGTCGTTCAGCGGGTTTTCCAGCGGCTCGGCATCCTCGTATTCCGCATTGCCGATGAGAAGCGCATAGCGCTCTGCGGCAAAGGCCGCGGGCGCTGCGAGGAGAAAGAGACAGGCGGCAAGCGCCCCGATCAACCGATGGATAGTCCGCTGCACGATACCCTCCCTGAGGACATGACCGAGGCGGCCGGTACGCCGGCAACCGAAATTCGCTCACCCATTGCATGCTGAAGAAAGGGACGGACGACACCGCCTGCTTATTCAGCGGGTTATGAAATTCGATCTTCGGACGGCCCGCAAGGCCCCGGCGGGACAAAACGGGGATGTGCCGTCAGGAGCCGGTGCAGGCGGCGAGCAGCGTGTCGATTGCCGCCTTCGAGCCTTTGAGCGGGAAGGCGACCGGCGGCAGTTTCGTTTCGGGATAGGCGACGGTGAGCGTCTTGCCGGCCTTGAGGCGCTCGACGAGCGGCCCCTTGACCGGGAAATCGCTGACCATGGCGTTGTCCATCGCCTCGTGATGCGCCGGCCGGTCGAAGGCCTCGCCATCGACGGTGAGGCGCAGCGGGCTTGAAAACTCCGGCCCGTCGCCCGGCGGAAAATCCGCCGCCTGCACGAGGAAGCGCAGGGAAAGCTCGCCGTCCGCGCCGCATTTCAGGAAGAGATCATGGTTCTTGCCGCCGGCAGCCTGGCAGACGGAGGCCATCATGATGCGCCCCTCTTCCTCCTCCGACATGCCGGCGCTCCAGGGATCGCAGCTTTGGGCGAAGGCGAGCGACGGGAAGAGGAAAACGAGGGCGAGGTAACGCATCCTGTCAAAACCCCGAAATGGTGGACGGCCAAATTCCACCCGCGACGGTAGCACCCCGCCGAAAGTGCTACAAGCGGACGGACCCTTTCATTCCTGTCGCCAGTCGCTACCTATAGAAGACGAGAAATATGCCGGACGAGGACGTGATGAACGAGGCAAGCAACCCGAAGCCCATCGGCGAGGCATTCGCCTTCGACAACAGCTATGCGCGCCTGCCGGACATCTTTTTCGCGCCCGTCGATCCGACGCCGGTGGAGGCGCCGCGGGTGATCAAGTTCAACCGGGCGCTGGCGGAGGAACTCGGCCTCGACGCCGACGCGCTGGAGCGGCATGGCGCGGGCTATTTCTCCGGCAACGTACCGCTGCCCGGCGGGCTGCCGCTCGCCATGGCCTATGCCGGCCACCAGTTCGGCCAGTTCGTGCCGCGGCTCGGCGACGGGCGCGCCATCCTGCTTGCCGAGGTGATCGACCGCAACGGCAGGCGCCGCGACATCCAGCTGAAGGGCGCAGGCCAGACGCCTTATTCGCGGCGCGGCGACGGGCGGGCGGCACTCGGTCCGGTGCTGCGTGAATATATCATCAGCGAGGCCATGCATGCCCTCGGCATCCCGACGACGCGGGCGCTCGCCGCCGTCGCCACCGGCCAGGCGGTCTATCGCGACCGGGTGCTGCCGGGTGCCGTCTTCACCCGCGTCGCCGCCAGCCATATCCGCGTCGGCACCTTCCAGTTCTTTGCGGCGCGCGGCGAGACCGAGAACGTGCGCGTGCTCGCCGACCATGTCATCGATCGGCACTATCCTAAGCTCAAGGGCGCCGAAAAGCCCTATCTCGCGCTGCTCGACGCGGTGGCGGACCGGCAGGCGGCGCTGATCGCCCGATGGCTCTGCGTCGGCTTCATCCATGGCGTGATGAACACCGACAACATGACGATTTCGGGTGAGACGATCGACTTCGGCCCCTGCGCCTTCATGGACCGCTACGACCCGCGCACCGTCTTTTCCTCGATCGACCAGCACGGACGCTACGCCTTCGGCAACCAGCCGGCAATCGGCCAATGGAACATCGCGCGGCTCGCCGAGGCGATGCTGGCGATCCTCGACGAGAACGAGGACAAGGCGCTGGAAGCGGCGAACGCCGCCGTCACCCGCTTCATGGAGCGGTTCCAGGAGCACTGGAAGGCGGTGATCCGCGCCAAGACCGGCCTCGGCGAGGCGGAGCAGGAGATCGACCAGGCGCTGATCCGCGACCTTCTCGCCATCCTCTACGAGCAGAAGGCCGACTATACGCTCGCCTTCCGGCGCTTGGCCGATGCCGCCGAGGACGATGCGGCGGATGCCGCACTCGGCGGACTGCTCGAAGATCCGGACGCGCTGACGCCCTGGCTTGCGGCCTGGCGCGACCGGTTGTCGCAGGAGGGCGTGTCGCCCAAGGCGCGGGCGGCGCAGATGCGGCAGGTCAACCCGGCCTTCATTCCGCGCAACCACAAGGTCGAGGAGGCGTTGAATGCCGCGATCGACCATGGCGATTTCTCGCTGTTCGAAGCGCTGAACGACCTGCTTTCCAGGCCCTACGAGGATCAGCCGGCCTTCGCCGCCTATGCCGGGCCGCCCAAACCCGGCGAGGAGATCACGGCAACCTTCTGCGGGACGTGAGGTATTTCACAAGTACAGATTGCGCAAAAACTTGAAATGCGGCAGCATTGAAGCAGCCCGGCTCCGCCCTAGTTTCTCCAACGTCCCTCCTCGAGCCGGACGTCATGTCGGCCCCGCCTCCCCCGGCCGGCATCGCTAACGGAGACTGCCATGTTGCTCACGCTGACCGCCGCCCTCATCGCCCTTATCGGACTGGTGCTGACAGGCGGAGGCGGGTGGCTGCTGTCGCTCGGCGGCAGCCCCTACTATCTCGTCACCGGCATTGCCTTCATCGTCACTGCCATCCTGCTTTTGCGCCGCTCCAGCGCGGCGCTGTGGCTTTATGCGCTGATCATTCTCGGCTCGCTCGGCTGGGGCATCTGGGAAGTCGGCTTCGACTGGTGGCAGCTCGGTCCGCGCGGCGGCGTCATCGTGCTGCTCGGTCTCTGGCTGATGCTGCCGGCCATCCGCCGGCCGCTCGGTTTTGCCAGCCCCACCGGCACAAGCTACGCCGCGTCCGCCCTGCCGCTCGCCGTCGCCGTCGTCGTCGCCATCGGCGTTGCCGGCTTTTCGCTGACGCAGGACCCGCACGACATGGCCGGCGACCTGCCGACCGATATCGTCAACGCGACGCCCGCACTCGGCGGCAACGTGCCGGCCGGCGAATGGCACCAGTATGGCCGCACGCAATATGGCCAGCGCTATTCGCCGCTCGACCAGATCAACACGGACAATGTTTCGACGCTGAAGGTCGCCTGGCAATACCAGACCGGCGATGTGAAACTGCCCGACGATGTCGGCGAGACCACCTACCAGGTGACGCCGCTGAAGGTGGGCGACACGCTCTACATGTGCACGCCGCACAATTGGGCGATCGCGCTCGATGCCGCGACCGGCAAGGAGAAGTGGAAATACGATTCCAACTCCGGCATGAACCCGGATCGCCAGCACCAGACCTGCCGCGGCGTGACCTATTATGCCGAACCGGCCGCCGCAGCCGGTACGACCTGCGCCACCCGCGTCTATCTGCCGACATCCGACGCCCGCCTGATAGCGCTCGATGCCGAGACCGGCGACGTCTGCACCAGCTTCGCCCAGAACGGCGTGCTCCAGCTGGAACAGGGCATGCCCTACAACCCGGCCGGCTACTACTATTCCACCTCGCCGCCCGTGATCACCGACGGCAAGATCATCATCGGCGGGGCGGTCAACGACAACTATTCGACCCACTCGCAATCGGGCGTCATCCGCGCCTTCGACGTCAATTCCGGCGCGCTCGTCTGGAACTGGGATTCCGGCAATCCGGACGTCACGACGCCGCTGCCGGAAGGCCAGGTCTACACCGTCAACTCGCCGAATTCCTGGTCGGTCTTCAGCTATGACGAGGCGCTCGGTCTCGTCTACATACCGCTCGGCAACCGCGTGCCCGACCAGCTCGGCATGGGCCGCAGCGAGCATGTCGAGAAATATTCGTCCTCGATCGTCGCGCTCGACATCAAAAGCGGGGCCGTTCGCTGGGTGCGCCAGACGGTGCATCACGACCTGTGGGACATGGACGTTCCGGCGCAACCGGCGCTGATCGACATCACCCGCGAGGGCGCCACCATTCCCGCCCTCGTCGGCCCGACCAAGCAGGGCGACATCTACGTGCTCGACCGGCGCACCGGCGAGCCGATCATCGGGATCAAGGAAATACCGGCTCCGACCGGCGCCATCCCGGAGGATTTCACCGCGCCCACCCAGCCGATCTCCGACCTCACCTTCTCGCCCCCGCCGCTGACCGAGAAGAACATGTGGGGCATCTCGATGTTCGACCAGCTGAAATGCCGCATCGACTTCCTGTCGCTGAAATACGAGGGCCGCTACACGCCGCCTTCTCTGCAGGGCACGCTCGTCTATCCCGGCAATTTCGGCACCTTCAACTGGGGGTCCGTCGCGGTCGATCCGGAGCGGCAGGTGATGTTCGGCATGCCGACCTACCTCGCCTTCACCTCGCGCCTTGTGCCGCGTGACCAGATCCCGCCGAAGGGGCAGGATGAGAAGGGCTCCGAACAGGGCCTCAACCGCAATGACGGCGCGCCCTACGGCGTCTTCATGGGGCCGTTCCTCGGGCCGCTCGGCATTCCCTGCCAGGCGCCGCCATGGGGCTATGTCGCGGGTGCCGACCTTGCCACCGGCAAGATCGCCTACAAGCACAAGAACGGCACGGTCATGGACATGACGCCGCTGCCGCTGCCCTTCAAGGTCGGCGTGCCCGGCATCGGCGGCCCGATCATCACCAAGGGCGGCCTCGCCTTCCTCGGTGCCGCGGTCGACGATTATCTGCGCGCCTACGACCTGACGAGCGGCAACCAGCTCTGGGAAGCCCGCCTTCCGGCCGGCGGCCAGGCCACGCCGATGACCTACACGGTCGGCCAGAAGCAATATGTCCTGATCGTCGCCGGCGGACACGGCTCCGTCGGCACCAAACCCGGCGACTACGTCATCGCCTATACGCTGCCGTAGGGTCGGCGTCCCTCGGCGAAGGAGAGGCCGCTCCCCCCTCTGCCCTGCCGGGCATCTCCCCCTCAAGGGGGGAGATCGGATGGGGCAACCTTCAGCCCATCTTTGCGGGCGCAGTTTGAGTGCTGTTCCTGCCTCTTGCCGATCTCCCCCCTTGAGGGGGAGATGCCCGGCAGGGCAGAGGGGGGTGGACGCCGCGAAAGCGTTTGCCTCACCGCGCCAGCTTTCCCATGATGCCGGCTTTCAAAAATCCTCCCCGGGAGATTCGCCATGAAGGACGACTGGCGGCTGATTGCCGCGCCGGTGAAACATGTTCTGGTCAGTTACTGGCGTTCCTCGCGCGGCCTGCTGGCGCTCGTCGCGGCGATCGTCTTCCTTTCGGCGATCTCCTCGGTCGCGGCACCCTATCTGTTCTCCCGCCTCGTCGACACCTTGACGGCCGACCGGTTCGCCGAGGTGCTGGCGGCCGGTTTCGTGCTCTATGCCTTGCTGATCGGCGCGTCCGCCGCGCTTCAGAACATGGTGCAGTACCTTTCCTTCATGAGCGCGCAGAACCTCAGCTTCATCGCCAGCACGAGCCTGTTCGAACGGCTGCTGAAGAAGAGCGCCGCCTTCTTCACCGAGCACAATCCCGCCGAGATCGAGAGCGCCGGGCAGCGCGGCGAAGGCGCGATGATGACGCTGGTGCAGCTCGCCCTCATCGTGTTCATTCCCGGCGCCACCCAGATTGCGCTCGCCCTCGTCATGCTCGGCGCGACGATCAACCTCGACGTCGTGCTGATCGTTCTTGCCTATGGCGCCGCCTTCATCACGCTCACCGCCATCGCCAACCACCGCACGCGAAAGTACCTCGACGACGCGATCAAGGCCGGGCAGGAGAACGCGAAATTCGTCGGCAATGCCATGACGGCGATGGAGACGCTGCGCCATTTCGGCAGCCATGGCTGGATGCAGGCGCGCTTTTCCGAAAAGGCCGGAGAGGAGCGCGACAACTGGATCACCTTCTGCCGCCGGCGCATCGGCTATTCGTCGCTGATGGGCGCGGGGCTTGCCGTGCAGTTCGTCGTCACCTTCCTGCTGCTCCTGCCGCGCTACCGGGCCGGCGAGTTCAGCGTCGGCGACGTCGTGCTGTTCAACACGCTGCTTTTGCAGCTCAACCAGCCCTTCGAGATGATCGGCCATGCGATCGACGACGTGGTGCGCGCCCGCGCCAACCTGCTGCCGCTCGCCCGCATCTGGGCCGCCCCCGAAGAGCCGGATGGCGCAACCGCCGGCAGCTTCTCGTCCGGCGAGGGCCGCCTCGCCTTCGAGGCCGTCTCCTACGTCCATGAAAACGGCCGGGGCGTCGACAATATCAGCTTTGCCGCCGAGCGCGGCCGCATCACCTATCTCGTCGGCGAGACCGGCTCCGGCAAATCGACGCTGCTGCGGCTCGTGCTGAAATCGATCCGCCCGGCCGCGGGCCGCATCACCGTCGATGGCGTCGATCTCGACCGTGTCTCGCAGCGCGACTGGTACGCCGCCGTCGGCATCGTGCCGCAGGAGGCGGTGCTGCTCAACGACACGCTCGCCGTCAACATCGTGCTCGGCCGCGAAATGGACGAGGCGCGGCTGAAGCGCGCCGCGGAAAAGGCGGCGATCCTCGCCTTCATCGAGGGACTGCCGGAGGGTTTTGCGACGGTTGTGGGCGAGCGGGGCATGAAGCTTTCCGGCGGCGAGCGGCAGCGCATCGCGATTGCGCGAGCACTCTATGCCGATCCGGAATTCCTCTTCCTCGACGAGGCGAGCTCGGCGCTGGACGAGGCGACGGAGGCGGGAATCATGCAGCATATCCGCGGCCTTGCCGGCGACATCACCATCCTTGCCGTCACCCACCGCAAAAGCGTCATCGCGCCCGCCGATCATGTCGTGCGCCTCGGCGCGGGCCGCGTCGAGAGTGAGGTGTAAGGACCGGCAAGTCTTCCAAAACCAGTAAGTCTCGCAAAAGCTGCAACCGCTAGGGTTCCCTAAAGTTGTTTCGGGGAACCATTTGCATGAAGATCGACGGCAGCATGCTTTCCGCCTACACGCTCGGCAAGCCGCGCACCCCGACCAGCGACGACAGCCTCTACAGCGGCACGGGCGGCGGCGGCTCCTCGGCCCGCAACATCCCGACCGTCGGCCCCATCGCGCCGATTTCTTCCGGCTTTGCCAATGCCCTTTGGCTGACGCAGGCCAAGCTCGACAAGGCCGAGGACGGCAGCGACAGCCTCGTCGCCGAATTCATGGAGCTTTCCAGGATGACGGCGGCCGAGCGCCTGCGCAAGGAAATGCTGGAGGAGATGGGCCTGACGGAGGAGAGCCTCGCGGCCCTTCCGCCGGAAGCGCGCGACGCGATCGAGGACGAGATCCGCCGCGCGATCAAGCAACAGCTCGGCATCGACGAGAACCCCGAGGCAGGCACGGCGGCAGGGCAAGCCGCCGCCGGCACGGAGAAAGCGGAGGCCTGACCAGTCTCCGCTTTCATCCCCTTTTTCTTGCGGCAGGCCAATTGACAAACGGCGCGAAACGGAAAATATCGCATCCATGATCAAGAGCACGCACATCGCCGCAACGTATTTTTGGCTGTTCCGATAAGGAGCGGCTGATTGATCATGTCAACAAGCCGCCGTCAGGCGGCTTTGTTGTTTCTAAGGCACCTGATGGCAGAAAACCGAAGGAGCCCGAAATGCACAATACCGTCATCAAGCTTGAACCGCACGCGCTGGAACGCCCGCCCATGCTGACCATCCGCGCCGCGCGCCCGGGCGACCTGCAGCAGATCCTCGACATGATCACGCTGCATGCCGAATGCCACGGCGACACCGCAAAAATCTCCGCCGCCGATCTCGACCGCGACCTGTTCGGCGTCAATCCCTGGGTCACGGCACTCGTCGCCGAAGCCGGCGGCCGGCTGATCGGCTACGCGCTGCTCGTGCCGCTCTACCGCGCGCTCGAAGGCCTGCGCGGCATGGAGCTGCACCAGATCTTCGTGCGCAAGGACAATCGCGGCCACGGCATCGGCCGCCACCTCGTCTCCCGCGCCCGCGAGCACGCCCGCATCGCCGGCTGCGGCTACCTTTCGGTGAGTGCCGCGACCGGCAATTTCGGCGCGCACCGCTTCTACGAGCAGATGAATTTCCGCGCCGGCCCGGTCACCGGCATGCGCTATGTACAGGCGCTGGGCTAAGAGGGAGGCCATCATGGCGAAGCGACTGGCGATCCTTCTGACGGAGGGTTACGCCGACTGGGAATGCGGGCTGCTGATGGCGACGGCGCGCGGCGACTGCGGGGCGGAGACCGTGGTGCTGACGCCCGGCGGCACCGGCGTCACCTCGCTCGGCGGCGTCTCCATCACGTCGGCCGGGGCGGTGGAAGCGGTTTCGCCCGACGATTTCGACGTGCTGGTGCTCTGCGGCGGCACGATCTGGCAATCGCATGCCGCGCCCGATCTTTCGGCTCCGGTCGGGCGTTTCGTGGCCGCCGGCAAGCCCGTCGCCGGGATCTGCGACGCCACGCTGGAACTCGCCCGCCTCGGCCTGCTCGATGACCGCGCCCATACCGGCAATTTTTCCGGGCAGATGAAACAGGTCGTGCCGGCTTATCGCGGCGAGGCGCTCTACCGCAACCAGCCGCAGGCCGTGCGCGACCGCGGCGTCATCACCGCCTCGGGTGCAGCACCCGTCAGCTTTGCCCGCGAAATTCTCGACGCCATCGGCCTCGGCTCGGACGAACTCTCCGGCTATCTCGGCATGTACGGCGACGAACACCGCCCTGCATCCGCTTGACCCGACGAACCTCGCCACACCCCCCTCTGGCCTGCCGGCCATCTCCCCCTCAAGGGGGGAGATTGGATGGAGCAGCGTGTCGCCCATCTCCGGCGTTGCTGGTTGAGCAAGGTTTCGCTTCTTGCCGATCTCCCCCCTTGAGGGGGAGATGTCCGGCAGGACAGAGGGGGGTAAAGCGTTTCCCTTCGAGGAGCCGCCCTCTCCTGCTCTCACCGCGCCGGGATCGCCTTCAGATAGGCGGCGATGGCGTCGCGGTCCTCCTTGGGCAGTTGCGCCAGGTTCTTCTGCACCGAAACCATGGCGCCGCCGACGCTGTCGAAGTCGGGGGTGAAGCCGGTTTCGAGGTAGCTGGCGATGTCGCCGGCGCTCCAGCTGCCGAAGCCGCCTTCGGCCGGCGTGATGTTGGGCACGCGCCCCTCGCCTTCCGGGTTCGGCCCGCCGGCCAGCCACTGGTCGGTCTTCAGCCCGCCCAGCATGTCGCGCGGCGTGTGGCATTCGCCGCAATGGCCGGGGCCTTCGACGAGATACTGGCCGCGCTTGACCGTCTCGTCGGCATTCGCCAGCTCGACGCGCGGCGCCTCGTTCAGGTAGAGAAACTTCCAGCCGCCGAGCGCCAGGCGGATGTTGAACGGAAACGGCAGCTCATGCCCGGGCGCGACATTCGCGCTCTTCGGCAGGGTCTTGAGGTAGCCGTAGAGGTCGTTGACGTCCTTCACGGTCATGCGCGCATAGGAGGCGTAGGGGAAGGACGGGTAGAGATGCTCGCCGTCGCGGCCGGTGCCGCGCTTCATGGCATCGCCGAATTGCGAGAGCGTCCACGCCCCGATGCCCGCCGACTCGTCCGGTGAAATGTTCGGCGCGTGGAAGGTGCCGAAGGGGCTCTTCAGCGCCAGCCCGCCGGCCAGCACCAGCTTCTGGTCGTCCGCGGCCCCCGGCGCCGCATGACAGCTCGAACAGCCGCCGGCATGGAAGATGCGTTCACCGTTCGCGAGATCCGGTTCGCCCGCCGCAGCCCAGGTCTCCGCCGGCAGCCGCTCCGGCGCCGTGAGGAAGACAAAGGCGCCCGCGCCGAGCGCGCCCAGCACGACGATCCCGCCGAGGAGTTTTTTCAGTGCCATGAGCCATTCCCTCTCGCCGCCTGCGCGGTCCTTGCGGATTGAGACGTCAACGCACCGCCCCGGACGGAGGCCGGGACAGTGTTTGTTCTTCTGGGGTGGAACCGGCCTACCGCGCCTATTTCTTCAGGCGGTAGACCTCGTGACAGCCGCCGCAATTCGGGCCGAGCGTGCCGAGGGCGGTGCCCACGCCCGCCTGGTCGGCAGGCATGCTGGCGAGCACCGTGTCGGCATCCGCGCCGAGCTTCGCCGACTTTGCCTTGAAGTCGTCCATCGCTTCCCAGATCTTCGGGCTCGCTTCGGTTTCATGGCCCGTCTCGGAGCCGGCCGGGAACTGATCCGGGAACGCCTTGCCGACTTCGCTGATCGTGGTCAGCGATGCCTTGACGATCTCCGCGTCATAGGGCTTCTCGCCCTTGGCAATGCCGGCGAGCGCGCCCATGGCACCGCCCACACTCTTCATCATGCCCTGGCGCACGACCTGCGGTTCATCCGCCGCGATGACGGCGCCGGCGCCGATGGCCGCAAGCACGGCCGCGGCCGCCAATGTCCTGAACTTCATCAAGTTCTCCCGATTGCTGGCGGCCGGTTGTTCCGCGCCGCCGGTTTAACGATGCATGAGCATGATTGCATTTTGAACGATTCCAGACAGTAAAATCTTTTTGATGGAACCTGTCGCGAAAGCGTCAACGCCCGGACGCAACTTTATTGTTTCTTCATCCATCGCGTGCAAAACCGTAAGCGTAAATCTAAAGCGCCTGAACTCTTTACGTGTCGACCATGCCAAGATCTTTCGTGGACACCTTCCGGGTGGACCTGCGGCAGATGATGCCGTTCCATGCCTTCGTGCTCGCCTATACCGCAATCGTGCTGGCGATCGCGGCGATGTACGGCGCCCTCGGCCTGAATGCCTACATCCAGTACGTCACGCAGCTTGCACCTCTCTATTTCGTCATCCTGCCGGCGACCCTTGCCGTTGCGCATGTCGCCCTGTCGATCCTGCGGTCGGGCCAGCCACCCCACGCGGCGCTTTCGCCCGGCGCCCTTCTCGGCCGGACGGTATCGGCTGCCACCACGCTCGGCATGCTCGTGCTCTTCCTCGGATCGTTCACCACCTTCAAAGGACTGATGCCCGTGCTGGCCGGCGGTTTTCCGCATGATCGGCTGCTTGCCGACATCGACGCGTTCCTGCATGGCGGCGTCGATCCCGGGCCGGCGCTGACGGCACTCGTCGGCTACCCCTTCGTGCTGCAGGGCCTCCAGTGGAACTATGCCGTCGTGTGGACGGCGCTGACCATCGTGCCAGCCTTCTTCATCGCCGTCCGGCCGGAAGCCCACGCGGTACGCCTGCGCTATTTCCTGTGCTTCGCGCTCGTCTGGGCGGTCCTGGGCAATCTGATCGCCTTCGGCCTGCTCTCGGCCGGCCCGATCTTTTATGCGGGCGTGACGGGCGATGCGGCGCGGTTCGGCGGGCAGATGGCGGTTCTCGGCGAACATACCGATTCCCGCATCAGCGCCTACCTCTGGCAAAGCTATGTCCACGGCACGGTGGGCATCGGCACGGGAATCTCGGCCTTTCCGAGCGTGCATGTCGGCGCGGCGATGATGAATGCGCTCTTCCTGCGCGAGACCGGCCGGCTCGTCGGCTTTCTGGCCTTCGCCTATGTCGCGGTCATCGCCGTCAGCGCCGTGCTGCTCGGCTGGCACTATGCCATCGATGGTTATGTCTCCATCCTCGTCGTCTGGCTGCTGCACCGCGCCGTGAAACGGTTGCTCGGCGCGCGGTCGCGTATCGAAGACGACGTCACAGCGTCCCCCAGCCCCGCCACACCGTAAACACCGCGATCACCAGCAACAGCACGCCCGCCGCGCGGCCGATGAAGCGGGTGGCCGCGGGGCTGTTTATCAGCGCGTCGCGGCTGCGGGCGGCGGCGAGCGCCAGCCCGCCATAGACCGCAAGCTGCGTCACCCAGATCATCAGCAGCATGACCGTCGCCTGCCGCCACAGCGGGCCGAATTCCGGGCGCAGGAACTGCGGGAAGACCGCGAGCATGAAGAGATAGGCCTTCGGGTTCATCAGGCTCGTCAGCGCGCCCTGGCGGAAGCGGGTCAGCATGCCCCGCCGATCGAGGCTGTCGACCGCATCGATGGTGATCGACGAGCGGAAGAGCTGCCAGCCGATCCAGGCGACATAGGCGGCCCCCAGCACGAGCAGGATGTTGAACAGGCTCGGCGCGAAATGCAGCAGCATGCCGACGCCGATTGCCGCATAGAGCGTGTGCACCAGCCCGCCCGCCATGATGCCGAAGGTCGCCGACAAGCCGGCCTTGCGCCCGCCGGAGAGCGAACTTGCGAGCACGAAGACCATGTCCATCCCCGGCACGATGATGATGCCGGAGACGAGCAGGAAGAAGAGCCAGAGGTTTTCGCTGTAGGTCATGTCAGTTGTCCGTCACCACAATTCGCTCGGAAGCGCCGTGCTTCCTTTTGTTTCAAGCGCTTGAAGCGTGCTATATCGAAGGCCAACTGACAGGGATGTGTCAGTTGTAATGGAGACGACCATGCGCAAGGCCTCGCGGCTCTTCGAGATCATCCAGATCCTGCGGCTCGCCCGCAAGCCCGTCACCGGGGCCGAGATCGCCGAGCGGCTGGAGGTGACGGTGCGCTCGATCTACCGCGATATCGCCGCCCTTCAGGCGATGCGTGTGCCGGTCGAGGGCGAGCGCGGCATCGGCTATATCCTGCGCCCCGGCTTCGACCTGCCGCCGCTGATGTTTTCCATCGAGGAGACGGAAGCGGTAGTGCTGGCGCTGGCGCTGCTGGAACGCACCGGCGATACGGAACTGCGCGCCGCCGCCCGGCGCGTCGGCGACAAGATCGCCGGGGCCGTGCCGCCGCCGCTGCGCCAGACGCTCTCGGCCCGCGCGCTGCATGCCTGGGGCACGACGCCACCCCAGCCGGAGGGCATCGACCTCGCCACCGTGCGCCGCGCGATCCGCGACGAGGAAAAGCTGGTGATCGACTACCGCGACGAATATGCCCGCGCCACCGAGCGCACGATCCGCCCCATCGCCCTCATCTACTATTCCGAGACGGCCAACATCGTCGCCTGGTGCGAACTGCGCCAGGCCATCCGCAACTTCCGCGCCGACCGGGTGGAAGCCTGCGCGGCGACGGGCGCGCATTTCCGCGGCCAGGGCGACGGGCTGAGGCAGGCGTGGATTTCAGGCTGGGCGGAGAACCAGCGGGGGGTGGGATGAGACTAAGCGACCGCCCGCAAATCGAAATCGGCATGGATGACGTCGAAAGGCACTACGACCTTGCCGTCCTCCGTGCGCTCGATGATTCCCCACTCCGCCAAGGCAACCACATCGTCGTGCACCCGCTTGACGTCCCGTTCGAGCGAACGCGCCAATGCGCGGATGCTGCTCGGGCCGATCTTCTGCAAGTGCTCGATCAGTTCCCAGCGCTTCGGGCTGATCACGGAGAAGAGTTGCGCGGGTGAACTGAAGGTGAAAGTCGCGACCGGGTCGGACGGCACGCCCGTGCGGGCCGCTTCGGCCGCCCGCACCAGGTTTTCCGACATAAGAGCTTCGGCATCGCTGCGGATCTGAATATGGGCGCGCTTCATTCAAGGCCTCCGTTTTGCAATCGCGGCCCGAAAATCCTCGAGCAGTGCGGCGACGGTGGAGAAAATGTAGGGATGCTCCTTCCCGTCGAGGTGGCAATGATCGCCTTTGCCGCGTTCATTGTCGAAGCCGACGATACGCCGGCCGTCCCGCCCGTAGAACAGACGGTACTTGTAGAGATGGGTGCTTCCCGCAACGGGCTCGGGAACCCGCCAGAGCACGATCTCGACGATCGCACCATCCGGCAACATCGTTTTCGACCGATCGAGAAGCACGGCATCCATGTTGGCATTTATGCCATCATCCGGACGATCTGTCGACAAAGAAAAACCCCGGCCGCTTCCGACCGGGGTTTTCACAAACTCGAAAAAACCGAAAACGGCTTACTTCGTGGCGGCTTCGTAGCGCTCCAGGACGTAGTCCCAGTTGATCAGGCTGTCGACGAAGGCTTCGAGGTATTTCGGGCGGGCGTTGCGGTAGTCGATGTAATAGGAGTGTTCCCAGACGTCGACGCCGAGGATCGGGGTGGCGCCGTGGACCAGCGGGTTTTCGCCGTTCGGGGTCTTGGAGATGGCGAGCTTGCCGTCCTTGACGGAGAGCCAGGCCCAGCCGGAGCCGAACTGCGTGGTGCCGGCGGCGACGAAATCGGCCTTGAACTTGTCATAGCCGCCGAGATCGCTGTCGACAGCCTTCTGGAGCGCGCCCGGCAGGCTCTTGCCGCCGCCGCCCTTCTTCATCCACTTCCAGAAATGGACGTGGTTGTAGTGCTGGCCGGCATTGTTGAAGAGGCCCTGGTTGGTGCCGTAGGACTTCTTGACGATCTCTTCGAGGGAGAGGTCCGCGAGGCCCGCTTCCTCCGCCAGCTTGTTGCCGTTGTCGACATAGGCCTTGTGGTGCTTGTCGTGGTGATATTCGAGCGTTTCGCGCGACATGAAGGGCGCAAGCGCTTCGTAATCATAGGGAAGCGGCGGAAGTTCGAAAGCCATCGTGGTGTCTCCTCTTGGCGACGGAATTTTGTAAATGAAATCCGTGAGCGGAACATAGGAGCGGCAACTGGAAGAGGCAACCGTAAGGATTCCAATTTTTCCCGACCTGCGACAAAATCCTTGCCGTTTTCCGTGTCAGATCAATGACGAAGCGGAACGAAAACCGATTCGGGACATTTTCGTCCGACACCCATCAATCCGGAGCATCCCATGCGCGTCCTTCCGCTTACCGCCCTCGCCCTCTCGCTCGCCGCGTCCGCCGCCCACGCCTCGTCGCCCGATGCCTGGGAGGAATTCCGCGCCGATGTGGAGAAGAGCTGCGTGGCGAGCCTGCCGGAGGCGCTCGGCACGCCGACGGTCTTCGTCGAGCCGACGGGCACCGAATCCTTCGGCATCGCCGCGGTCGAAGGCCTTTCGCCGGAATCGAAGAGCCAGGTCACCTATGTCTGCGTCTACGACAAGCAGAAGAAGACGGTGCAGGTGACGCCCGCCATCGCCGCCGAGTTCCTGCATGTGGTGCGCGAAAGCGAGCGCGAGGCCGCCGCGGCGGAACGCGCGGCGACGGGCGACAACAAGACCGTGGACGAGACGGGACAGGAATAGAACGCTAAGCTTCACCAGGCGCCCGTGCTCTAAATCCGCCACGCCCCTCTCCTCCGTCATCCTCGGGCTTGACCCGAGGATGACGGAGGAGAGGTAGGGCGCTCGCATATATCCGAGACGGGTGCATGTGCAAAAGCCGGCCTTTCGGCCGGCTCTCTTGTCTCAGGCGTCGCCGTTCGAATGGGCCCAGTCGAAATAGAGGTCGCGGGCCTTGGCGGTGATCGGGCCGGGCTGGAGATTGCGGTCGTCGAGCCGCGTCACCGGCACCACCTTGGAATAGTTGCCGGAAGTGAAGATCTCGTCGGCCGTCTCGAAATCCGCGAGCGTCAGCGTGGTTTCCACCACCTCGAAGCCCGCGTCCTTCAGGAGGCCGATGACGCGGCTGCGCGTGATGCCGGCAAGGAAGGTGCGGTTGGCGGCCGGCGTGAAGACGACGCCGTCCTTCACCATGAAGATGTTGGACGAGGCGGTTTCGGCGACATTGCCCAGCATGTCGCGCACCAGCGCATTGTCGAAGCCGCGCTTGCGGGCCTCCACCAGCATGCGGGCATTGTTCGGATAGAGGCAGCCGGCCTTGGCATCCGTCGGCATGCATTCGACCGTCGGGCGGCGGAAGGGCGAGACGGTGAGCGAGGACGCCGCCTTCGGGTCGCCCATCGAGGCCTCGAACAGGCAGAGCGCGAAGCGGGTCGAATCCGGATCCGGCGCGACCACGCTGGTCGGCGAGCCGTGCTCGGCCCAGTACATCGGTTTGATGTAGATCGCGGTCTTGCCGTCGAATTTTTCCACACCCTCCCAGGCGAGCGCCTCGATCGCCTCCGCGCTGACCGTCGCCTTCAGGCCGAGCGCTTCGGCCGAGCGGTTGACACGCTGGCAATGGAGGTCGAGGTCCGGCGCGATGCCGTCGAACCAGCGCGCGCCGTCGAAGACGGTCGAGCCGAGCCACATGGCATGCGAGGTGGGGCCGATGAGCGGCGGGTTGCCCGAAATCCATTCGCCATCCACGAAGGTCCAGGTCGTCGAGCGGGGTGCGGTATCGACTGGCATTTTTCTACTCCTTTTCGCCCATCAAGGCCCGAGCGGGCGGGCCGGTCAAGTCGCAAATGCCTTCCGACAGCTGGCAGTGCTTGTCCATTCAAGATGTTGAATGGGTGTATCAGGCCTTGTCATGGGTCACCCGGTTGAGAGCCCGGTGGGCGCATGCCATACAAACATAAAGGGAGAACCGACATGCGCGCGATGTATTACGAGGCCTTCGAGGCGACACCGGAGATCCGCATCCTGCCCGATCCGACGCCGACGCCCGGCGGCGTGGTGATAAAGGTCGAGGCGACCGGGCTTTGCCGCAGCGACTGGCATGGCTGGATGGGCCACGATCCGGATATCCGCCTGCCGCATGTGCCGGGCCACGAGTTGGCCGGGCGGGTGGTGGCGACGGGGAGCGCGGTCAGCCGGTTTCGCGAAGGCGAGCGGGTCACGGTGCCCTTCGTGTCCGGCTGCGGCCATTGCGGCGAGTGCCGATCCGGCAACCAGCAGATCTGCGAGGAACAGTTCCAGCCGGGCTTTACCCATTGGGGCTCCTTTGCCGACTATGTCGCGATCGATTATGCCAACCACAATCTCGTGCACCTTCCCGAAACCATCGACTACGCAACGGCCGCCAGCCTCGGCTGCCGCTTCGCCACCTCGTTTCGCGCCATCGTCGACCAGGCGCGGGTGACGGGCGGCGAATGGGTGGCGGTGCACGGCTGCGGCGGCGTGGGGCTGTCGGCGATCATGATCGCCGCGGCCCTCGGCGCCAACCCGATCGCCATCGACATTTCCGACGAAAAGCTGGCCTTCGCGCGCCAGATGGGGGCGGTGGCGACCGTCAATGCGCGTGACGTCGCCGACGTGGCAGAGGCGGTGCGCGAGATTACTGGCGGCGGCGCGCATGCCTCGGTCGATGCGCTGGGCTCGCCCGTCACCTGCTTCAATTCCATCAAGAACCTGCGCCGGCGCGGGCGGCATGTGCAGGTCGGGCTGATGCTGGCCGATCATGCGACGCCGCAGATCCCGATGGCGCAGGTCATCGGCCACGAGCTGGAGATCTACGGCAGCCACGGCATGCAGGCCTGGCGCTACGACGCCATGCTGGCGATGATCGCCGGCGGCAAGCTCGCCCCGCAAAAACTCATCGGCCGTCATATCAGCCTCGACGAGGCGGTGCCGGCGCTGATGGCGATGGACAAGGCGACGGATCTGGGAATCAGCGTGATTACGCGGTTTTGAGGGATTTTGCGGCTCGGCATACCCCCCTCTGCCCTGCCGGGCATCTCCCCCTCAAGGGGGGGAGATCGGCAGGAGGCAAGAACCTCGCTCAACCGCATCGTCAAAGATGGGCGGAATGTTGCTTCATCCGATCTCCCCCCTTGAGGGGGAGATGGCCGGCAGGCCAGAGGGGGGTAACCACACATGCCCCGCACAATTGACATTCACCGGCCGATAACACCCAATCGCCGGTGAGAATGCTGACAAGGAATCGCCGCCCATGGCCCATGCCGCCTATGTCTTCGACGCCTATGGCACGTTGTTCGACGTGCATGCGGCGGTGCGCCGCCATGCGGGCGACGTGGGGCCGAACTACCAGAATTTTTCCGAGGTCTGGCGCGCCAAGCAGCTGGAATATTCCTGGACGCGGGCGCTGATGGGGTCCTATGCCGATTTCTGGCAGCTCACCGAGCAGGCGCTCGACTTCACCTTCAAGCGCATCGGCGGCGTCGATCCGGCGCTGCGCCAGAAACTGCTCGATGCCTACTGGAAGCTCGACTGCTACCCGGAAGTGCCGGCCGTCTTGAAGGCGTTGAAGAGCCGCGGCGCGCATATCGCCATCCTCTCCAACGGTTCGCCGGCCATGCTAGCCTCGGCGGTGAAGAACGCCGCGCTCGACACCGTCATCGACGACATCTTCTCCGTCGACGCGCTGAAGACCTACAAGACGGCGCCTGCGGTCTACGATCTCGTGACGACGAATTACCGGCTCTATCCGGATGCCGTCTCCTTCCAGTCCTCCAACCGCTGGGACATTGCGGGCGCCACGAAATTCGGCTTCCGCACCGTCTGGATCAACCGCAACGACATGCCGGACGAATATTTCGACCTCGGCCCGGCGCTGATCCTGCCCTCGCTCGAAAGTCTCTGAATGGCCTGGTCCGCGGCACAATACCTGAAATTCGAAGACGAACGCACACGGCCCGCCCGCGACCTTCTCAACCAGGTGCCGGCCGATCTCGTCGCCGGCACGGTCTACGATCTCGGCTGCGGTCCCGGCAATTCGACGGAACTGCTGGTGGAGCGCTTTCCCGGCCGCGGCGTGCGCGGCGTCGACAATGCGGCGGACATGCTGCGGGCGGCACGCGAGCGGCTGCCGGGCGTCGATTTCGTCGAATGCGACCTCGCGAAATGGCGCCCGCCCGAACCGGCCGCCCTGCTCTTCGCCAATGCCGTTTTCCAGTGGTTGCCCAATCATCTGGCCGTCCTGACGGCCCTGATGGACGGCCTGCGTCCCGGCGGCGTGCTCGCCGTGCAGATGCCGGACAATCTGGCCGAGCCGTCGCATATGCTGATGAAGGAAAGCGCCTTTGCCGGCCCCTGGCGCAGCCATTTTGCCGGCGGCACGCCACGGCGAAACCCGCTCCCCGCCCCCGCCGCCTATATGGACGCACTCGGGCCGAAGGCCTCTCGCGTCGACGTCTGGCACACCGCCTACAACCACCCGATGGCGGATGCGGGCGCGATCGTCGAATGGGTCAGGAGCACGGGCCTGCGCCCCTATCTCGACTGCATCCCGGTCGAGGAGCGCAACGGCTTCCTCGCGGACTACGAGAGCCGTATCGCCGCGGCCTATGCGCCCATGGCGGACGGGCGGCGGCTGTTGCGGTTTCCGCGGCTTTTTATCGTGGCGGTGAAGACGTAACCGTCTGGCGTTGGCGCAAGGCACCCCCCTCTGCCCTGCCGGGCATCTCCCCCTCAAGGGGGGAGATTGGATGGAGCAGCGTCTCGCCTATTCCAGATGTTGCGATTAGAGCATCGTCTTTGCCTCTTGCCGATCTCCCCCCTTGAGGGGGAGATGTCCGGCAGGACAGAGGGGGGTGCAACGGCGCTAACGCCTCAAATCTTCTCCACCAGAAAATCGATGAACGCCCGGATGCGGGCCGCGAGGTGTTCGTGGCCGGCGAAGACGGCGTGCGCGATCTCGATATCGCCGGGATTGTAATCCTCCAGCACCGGCACGAGCGTTCCGGCGACGATGTCCGGCTCGACGTGGAAGCGTCCTCTGCGGCCGAGCCCCAGCCCGTCGAGACAGAGCTGGCGCAAAATCGCACCGCTGGAAATCAGCATGTTGCCGGAAACGTCATAGTGCCGGACCGCGCCTTCCACCTTGAACGGCCATGCCTCGAGCGCGCGACGGAAATTGAACCGCAGGCAATTATGGCCGCCGAGCTGATCCGGGTGCGACGGCATGCCGTGGCGCGCGACATAGGCCGGGGAAGCGACGACGACGTGCCGGCTTTCCAGCAACTTCCGCGCCTTCAGGGATGAATCGCGCAAGGGGCCGGAGCGGATGGCGACGTCGGTCCGCTCGCCGATCACGTCGATGACGCCGTCGGTCAGCGTCAGGTCGAGTTCGATTTCCGGATAGAGCGCCAGGAAATCCGGCACCAGCGGCAGGATACAACGCTCGCCGAAACCGACCGAGGCGTTCACCCGCAGCGCGCCGCGCGGCACGACGCGTGCCCCTTCCGCAACGATGCGCTCCGTCTCGGCGATCTCCGCGAGGATGGCGCGGGCGCGGCCGAGATAGACCTCGCCTTCCGGCGTCAGCTCCAGCCGCCGCGTCGTGCGCACGATGAGGCGCGCGCCGAGCCGGTCCTCGATGCGGGTGACGAGTTTGCTGATCGCCGAGGGCGACAGGCGCAGTTTTCTGCCTGCGGCGGAAAAGCTCTTCAGCTCCGCCGCCAGCACGAAAACCTCCATTTCGCCGGCCCGGTTGTCCATGCCCCGCCTTTGAATCGAATTCACATATGCTTATCCACTATGCCTCGTTAACGGGCAAGTGGCTTTGCCCCATATTCATCCCCGAACCAACATCGCAACCCAGCCAAGCCGCGCGGACCCAAGACCGCGCGCAGGGAACCGCCATGCCACTCGCCCTCTTTGCCCTGACCGTCGCGGCCTACGCGATCGGCACCACCGAATTCGTCATCGTCGGCCTGTTGCCGACGGTCGCGACCGACCTCGACATCACCCTGCCGCTCGCCGGCCTCATCGTCTCCGTCTACGCGCTCGGCGTCACTTTTGGCGCACCGATCCTGACGGCTTTGACCGGCAAGCTCGGCCGCAAGCCGCTGCTGATCGGCCTCATGGCCCTCTTCATCGCCGGCAATGTGCTGGCGGCGCTCAGCACCAGCTACGGCATGCTGCTGGCCGGCCGCGTGCTTTCCGCCTTCGCGCACGGCGTGTTCTTCTCCGTCGGCGCCACCATCGCGGCCGACCTCGTCGCGCCGGACCGCCGGGCTTCCGCCATCGCCATGATGTTCATGGGCCTGACGGTCGCCATCGTCACCGGCGTGCCGCTCGGCACCTTCATCGGCCAGACCTTCGGCTGGCGCGCCACCTTCTGGGCCGTTGCCGCCCTTGGTATCGTCGCCTTTGCGGCCATCGCGCTGCTGCTGCCCTCGAACCTTCGCCGGGAAAAGCCGGCGGGCCTTTTGGAACAGGTGCGCGTGCTCGGCTCCGGGCGCCTGCTCATCGTCTTCGCCATGACGGCGCTCGGTTATGGCGGCACCTTCGTCACCTTCACCTTCCTCTCGCCGCTGCTGCAGGACATCACCGGCTTCAGCGCCAACACCGTCAGCCTCGTGCTGGTGCTCTATGGCGCGGCCATCGCCTTCGGCAATATCGTCGGCGGCAAGGTGGCGGACCGGGATCCGGTGAAGGCGCTCGTCGTGCTCTTCGCATTGCAGGCCGTCGTGCTGGTGGCCCTCACCTTCACCGCGCCCTCGCCGGTGCTGGCGCTGGTCACGCTCGCCGCGCTCGGCTTCCTGTCCTTCGCCACCGTGCCGGGCCTCCAGCTCTACGTGGTCGATATCGCCAAGCGCCACCGCCCGGCCGGCGTCGACGTCGCCTCGGCGCTCAACATCGCCGCCTTCAACCTCGGCATTGCCGCCGGTGCCTGGATCGGCGGGCTGGTGGTCGCCTCGCCGCTCGGCCTCGGCGCCACGCCCTGGGTCGGCGCCATCCTGGTCGCCGCCGCGCTCGGCCTGACGCTTGCCAGCGGCGCGCTCGACCGGCGCGAAAGCCGCCAGCCGGACGCCGCCTGCCAGCCGGCCTGATTGCCCAAAACCCTCTCCCGCGGTTCAGGTCGCGGGAGATTTTCATGCCCGGAAATGCCAGACTTGGCCTCCGATTCTCCGCGCCGCGAGGAGGCCCTGTTGGACGATCTCGATGCCCTGCTCGCCGTGCGTGACGGCCACGTGGTCTTCGAGCGCGGCCATCACGCTCACCGTTCCAGTGTCGCATCGGTGCGCAAATCCTTGATCGGTCTCCTGTACGGCCGAAGCCGGTGAAATCCTGCGCGCGCTGCTGCGCGTGATCGGCTGAGCGGCCCCTTCCCAATCAGGGGTCCGATCCGATATGGAGGGGGCGCGCCAAAAATGTGGCGCAGGGAGCCCTCCATGTCGTCCTCGTCCCCCACCGTCTTCGCGCCGGACTGGCCGGCCATTGCCGCCGTCGTTCTCGGCGTCACCGCCTTTTCCGTGGCGCAGGGGCTCACCTATCCGCTGATCTCGCTGACGCTGGAGGCGCGCGGATTCTCGCCGGCGCTGATCGGCGTCAATGCGCTGGCGTTTGCCGGCGGCCTCGCCGCCTCGACGCTGCTGCTCGGCAGCCTGACGGCGCGCTGGCGGGCCGACCGGCTGATCGTCGCAAGCCTTATCGGCTGCTCGTTCTGCCTCGCCACCTTCGCGGCCTTCGATTCCTTTGCCGTGTGGTTCGTCGCGCGTTTCCTGCTCGGCTTTTTTGCGAGCCTCATCTTCATGCTCGGCGAGGCTTGGCTGAACGCCGCCTGCCCGGACCGGCTGCGCGGCCGCGTTTCCGGCATTTATGGCGCCGGCATGTGCGCCGGTTTTGCCGCGGGGCCGCTCGCCATTCCGCTGCTCGGCAGCGAGGGCGGCTTCGGCTTCGCGCTGACCGCCGTCTATCTGGCGATCGTCGCCTTCGCCACCGCCATGCTGATGTTCTCCACCCGCACGGTGCCGGAGCCGTCGTCGACCGGCGACGTCTTCCGCTTCTTCCGGGCGGCACCGCTGCTCGTCGGCATGGTCTTCGTCTTCGGTTTCGCCGATATCGCGGCGATCTCCGCCATGCCGGTCTATTTCGTGAAGATGGGGCACACGGAGGCATTTGCCGCAATCAGCGTCACCGTGCTGGCGCTGCCGACGGCGATCGCCCAGCCGTTCATCGGCATGGCTCTCGACCGACTGCCACGCGAGCGCGTCGCGATGGTCGCCGTCAGCGTGGCGGCGGGAAGCTATCTGCTGCTGCCGTCGATGCAGTCGGAGCTGGCGATCCTGTCGGTCTTCGCGCTGATGGGGACGGCGACCTTCTCGCTCTATACCTGCGCGCTGACCATGCTGGGCGAACGCTACAACGGCACCATGCTGGTGGCGGGAAGCGCCGCCTTCGCGCTCGCCTATGCGGCGGGCAGCGGTGCCGGATCGGGCATGACCGGCGCAATCATGGAGGCCGGCGGGCCGAAAGCCGGACCGCTCTCGGTCGGCCTCATCCTCGTGGTGTTCACCGCCGCGCTGATGATTTCGCGGCGGCGGTAGCGGCACCCCCCCCTCTGCCCTGCCGGGCATCTCCCCCTCAAGGGGGGAGATTGGATGACGAACCGCTTCGCCCCCTTTCGACCTTGCATTGTGAGCAAGGTGCTCGCCTCTTGCCGATCTCCCCCCTTGAGGGGGAGATGCCCGGCAGGGCAGAGGGGGGATGCCTCGTGGAGGGGCTTTATCCGATCAGACGAACTGGCTGAGGCCCGGTACGGAGGCGACGACTTCGTCGACCACGTCGGCGCCGGCGTGCTCGCGGGCAACCGCCATGGTTTCCTTGGCGAGGCCGGTGATTTCGCCCATGCCGAGGCCTTCGCTCATCAGCTGCTGGCCGAGGCCCATGACGCCGCCGCCGCCGATCGCGCTCATCAGGCCGCCGAGCAGGCCGCCGCCGCCCGTGCCCTCGCCATTATATTGCGCAACCAGCTCGGAGGCGCCGGGAATGCTTTCGATCATGCGGGCGACCGGGCCGTCGGCCGCTTCGCGCTGGAGGAAGCCGAGCATCATGCCGATGGCCTTTTCAGCGAGAGCCGCATCGATGCCGACGGCATCGGCAACGCGGGTGACGAGTTCATTCATGGAAAACCCTCCGAGGGAAATTGACGTTGACGTCAAGGTAAATGAATTCTCCGGCAAACTCAAGCCGGGCGCACGGGCCTTGAACGGCAGGACGGGGCGCCCTTTGAAAGCGTGTTGTTCCCGTGCCGGACTATCCTTATAACCTGCCTGAGACGATTCAATGAAAACTTGGGATGGCGCGGTGATCCGCCCCCACCCGGGACGAACGGTTTCAGGGAGTTTCAACGTGACGGAATCGATTCTTCAGGACGGAAAGCTCTATATCGGCACCAGCCGCAAGCCGGACGATACGAACAACAAGCCGGAATATCTCGACCTGAAGTTCGGCAACCGTCACGGCCTCGTGACGGGCGCGACAGGCACCGGCAAGACGGTGACCTTGCAGATCCTCGCGGAAGGGTTTTCCAATGCCGGCGTGCCGGTGTTCTGCGCGGACGTGAAGGGCGACCTTTCCGGCATCGGCGCGATCGGCGAGCCCAAGGATTTCCTCCAGAAGCGCGCCGACCAGATCGGGCTGACGCCTTACGAATTCCAGGAATTCCCGGTGATCTTCTGGGATCTCTACGGCGAGAAGGGCCATCGCGTTCGCACCACCATGTCGGAGATGGGGCCGCTGCTGCTGTCGCGCCTGATGAACGCTACGGATGCGCAGGAAGGCGTCATCAACATCGCCTTCAAGATCGCCGACCAGGGCGGCCTGCCGCTGCTCGATCTCAAGGATTTCCAGGCGCTGCTCAACTATATGGGCGAGAATGCCGCGACGCTCTCCAACCAGTTCGGCTTCATCTCCAAGGCCTCCGTCGGTTCGATCCAGCGCGAATTGCTGATCCTCGAACAGCAGGGCGCCGAGCAGTTCTTCGGCGAGCCGGCGCTGAAGATTTCCGACATCATGCGCACCACCAATGACGGGCGCGGCGCGATTTCGGTGCTCGCCGCCGACAAGCTGATGATGAACCCGCGCCTCTACGGCACCTTCCTGCTCTGGATGCTGTCGGAACTCTTCGAGGTGCTGCCGGAAGTGGGCGATCCGGAAAAGCCGAAGCTCGTGTTCTTCTTCGACGAGGCGCATCTGCTGTTCAACGACGCGCCGAAGGTGCTGACCGAGCGTGTCGAGCAGGTCGTGCGCCTCATCCGCTCCAAGGGCGTCGGCGTCTATTTCGTCACGCAGAACCCGCTCGACGTGCCGGAGACCGTGCTCGCCCAGCTCGGCAACCGCGTGCAGCATGCGCTGCGCGCCTATACGCCGCGCGAGCAGAAGGCGGTGAAGACGGCCGCCGACACCTTCCGCCCGAACCCTGATTTCAACTGCGCCGAGGTCATCACCAATCTCGGCACCGGCGAGGCGCTGGTCTCGACGCTCGAAGGCAAGGGCGCGCCCTCGATGGTCGAGCGCACGCTCGTGCGCCCGCCGGCCTCGCGCCTCGGCCCGGTGACGGAGGCCGAGCGGCAGGCGATCATGAAGGTCAGCCCCGTCGCCGGCCTCTACGACGAGGATTTCGACCGCGAGTCGGCCTACGAGATCCTGACGGCGCGCGCCAAGAAAGCCGCCGATTCGGCCGCCGCGCAGGAACAGGCGCAAGCCCAACCCGAGGAAAAACCCGCCGGCGGCAGCCGCTGGACCTTGCCCGGCTTCGGCGACGAGGAACCGGCCGCGCAGCCCGCCCCGAAGCAGCCGAAGGGCCGCACCGGCTATCAGCGCGAGACGGTGGCGGAGGCGGCGATGAAGTCGGTCGCCCGCACCGTGGCGTCATCGCTCGGCAGGGCGCTGGTGCGCGGGATTTTGGGGAGTTTGCGGCGGTAACGCGAGGTCTGAGGCCTTGGCACCCCCCTCTGGCCTGCCGGCCATCTCCCCCTCAAGGGGGGAGATCGGCAAGAGGCGTGAACATTGCCAAAATCACGCCGTCCATGATGAGCGAAACGGTGCTCCATCCGATCTCCCCCCTTGAGGGGGAGATGTCCGGCAGGACAGAGGGGGGTAGCTCCACCCGCCCCCGTTGCCAATTCTCCCTTCCAATGCTACCCATACGCCCGATTAGCAACACGTAAGAGAGGGGCTGCGCGTGAAGATCGACTTCCTGCCTAATCGCACGCATGGCCCCGGTCATGCCCTGCAGATGCGTTTGCAGGGCTGATCGGAACGAACACTTTTCTTCTGGTCTGCCTTTCCGGCGACGCGGTTTGCCGCGTCGAATTTCCTTGAGCCTCTGCGCGTGACCGACGGCTGAATGCCGCGCCGCCCGAGGCCCTGAAAGACCAGAGACCTCCCATGTCGCTCATCACCATCCGTGCGCTCGGCGTCACGCTGTCCACGCCGCTCTTTGCCAACCTCACCCTTTCCGTCGCCGCCGGCGATCGTATCGGGCTTGTCGCCGCCAACGGGCGGGGCAAATCCACGTTGCTGAAATGCATCACCGGCGATGTCGAGCCGACGACCGGCGAGATTTTTCGCGCTCGCGGGCTGACGCTCGGCCATATGGAGCAGAACCTGCCTGCCGGGCTCGACAGCCTCACCTTCCGCGAGGCGGTGCTCGCCGCACTCTCCCCGGAGCAGCAGGAAAGCGAAAGCTGGCGGGCCGATGTGACGCTGGAAGAGCTGGAGGTGCCGGAAGACTTGCGCGAACGGCCGCTTGCAAAACTCAGCGGCGGCTGGCAGCGCATCGCGCTGATCGCGCGCGTGCGCGTCGGCGAGCCGGACGTGCTGCTGCTCGACGAGCCGACCAACCATCTCGACCTCACCAAGATCGCAAAGCTGGAGGCGTGGCTCGCATCGCTGCCGCGCGACATGCCGGTCGTCATTTCCAGCCACGACCGCGCCTTCCTCGATGCCGTGACGAACCGCACGCTGTTTCTGCGCCCGGAGCGCTCACAGCTTTTTGCGCTGCCCTATTCCCGGGCGCGGGCGGCACTGGACGAGATGGACGCGGCGGAAGAGAAGCGCTTCGAGAAGGACATGAAGGCGGCGCAGCAGCTTCGCCAGCAGGCGGCCAAGCTCAACAATATCGGCATCAATTCCGGCAGCGACCTGCTGGTGGTGAAGACCAAGCAGCTCAAGGAGCGGGCGGAGCGCATCGAGGATGCGGCGAAACCCGCGCATCTGGAGCGTTCGGCCGGCGCCATCCGGCTCGCCAACCGCGGCACCCATGCCAAGGTGCTGGTGACGCTGGAGGATGCTTCGGTGGAGACGCCGGACGGCACGCCGCTCTTCCGCACCGGCCAGAAATTCATCTGCCAGGGCGACCGCATCGTGCTGCTCGGCCCGAACGGCGCCGGCAAGACGCGGCTGGTGCGCCTGCTCCGCCAGGCGGTCGAGGCGGCAGGTGCCAACCATCACGGCATCAAGGCGACGCCGTCGCTGGTGCTCGGTTACGGCGACCAGGCGCTGTCCGACCTGTCCGACAGCGAGACGCCGCATGGCACGATCATCCACCGCTTCGATGTCGGCGACCAGAAGGCGCGCAGCCTGCTTGCCGGCGCCGGCCTTTCGATCGAGATGCAGGGGCGGCCGGTCGGCCTGCTTTCCGGCGGGCAGAAGGCGCGGCTCGGCATGCTGGTGCTGCGCCTCACCAACCCGAACTTCTACCTGCTCGACGAGCCGACCAACCATCTCGACATCGAGGGGCAGGAAGCGCTGGAGCGGGAACTGACGGCGCGCGAGGCAAGCTGCCTGTTCGTCTCGCACGACCGCGCCTTCGTGCGCGCGGTGGCGAACCGCTTCTGGGTGATCGAGAAGCGGCGGCTGATCGAGGTGGAGGGGCCGGAGGACTTCTTCGCCGAGGCCGCTCTATCCGCGTGAGGCGATGCGCGGGTCGGCGCGAAAATCCTCGCGGGAAAAGCCGATGCGGCGTGGCGGGTGGTCGCACAAAGCCTGCACGCCGAGCGCCGACAACCGGATGCGCCAGGTCTGGCGCTCCACCGGTTTCGGCTGGGCGAAGGCGGTGGCGGTGAGCAGCGCCATGTTGGTGCCGGCGGCAGGGTCGCGCACCGAGCGGTAGAGGATGGCGGCCATGCCCGCCGCCCGTGCGCCGTCGGCCAGCGCCTGGCAGGCGACGTAGTCGGTCGGATGCGTCCACAGCGCCGCGTCGCGGTCAAGCGGCGGGGTTGTGAGGTCGATGGCGTGTCCGGTGCCGATCGCGGCGGAGAAGGCGGTGTAGTCGGCGGCGTTGGCCGGCAGCGGCGTGGCGGGCGATTCGGCGAAGAACAGCAGGCGGTAGAAGGCCATTTCGGAGAGCGCCGTCTCCACCGTCAGCGCCGCGTAATAGACGCCGAGCGTGCGCCCTGCCCTGCGAAAACGCGAGCCGTGCGGATAGACCGCGCCGTAGCGGAAGGGCGTGGCGAGCAGGTAATCGAGGCCGGCGCATTCCGGCGGCAGCACCGGCTTGCTTTCCTCCAGGATGTCCTCCAGCAGCGCCTGCTCCTCCAGCGTATCGACGAGTTTCAGCGTCGAGACGCGGTGCTGCGCCTCGACGAAGCGCCAGACATTGCCCGAGAAGGGTCGCGCCTCAGACGAGAGCGCGGCGGGCGTCCAGATAGGCAAGGACATCGACAAGACCGGAAATGGAGATGATACGATCGACGGGGCGGGCGCGAAGTGCCGCGTTTTCCGCCGTCATCCAGGCGCGGGCGACACCCTCGTCGCCGCCGGTAATGGCATCGAGCGAGCGGAACAGGCGCACGAGCAGCACGGCCAGTTCGAAGGGCTTGGTGCCGCGCTCCAGGAGCACGTCCTGCCGCTTCAGCCGCGACACCGTCGCCTCCGAAACGCCGATGACCGCCGAGAGGATGCGCGCCGTCAGCCCCAGCCGGTCGGCCGCGCTGACGGCAGCCTTGGTGAGCACGGCGCCTTCTGCATTGGCCTGCGGTATGGGTTTGCGCTGCATGAACCATCTCCTTTCATAGGAAATAATATAGCCTCTATTTTTCCGATGACAAGGGTAAACGGCAGAAAGCCCGGAGGCTGGGGCTCCGGGCCTTCGCACAAGGTCTGTGCCGGGGACGCTTACTTGCAGACCTTGATCTTCTTGATGATGACGTTGCCGTAGTAGTCGTAGGACTTCACCTTCTTGATGAAGCAGTGCGGCTTGTAGCCGTAGCTGTAATAGCCGGCCTGCGACGGGGCGGCAAAAGAGATGGCGGCG
>NZ_DASYHH010000010.1:0-260511 GCF_035998705.1 Shinella sp.
CGCACGCTTTATCGAATGTCTTATCCTGATCCGCTGGACGCCCATCAACCTGGCGTCGGCGCTGCAATGCGATCTCTCGTGGGTCGAGGCGATGGAGGTCGGGAATGACGAAATTCCCGACGGCCTGGCGCTTTGGCTCGAAACCCTCGCGCAGGCGCATGCCGACCAGCCGCCGCCAAAGACCTATCGCGGCAAGCGGTCCAGGCTTTAAGCGTTGCGTTGCAATTCGGCATCGAGGCGATTGTACGTCGCCTGGATCATGTCGATATCGTTGATATGGCTGAGCACGGCCACTTCCACCATCACATTCGCGATCGCCGAATCGATCCGCAGGGGTGTTGCAGGGTGCGCGCTTGCGAGCGCCCGGCCGGCTTCTTCACTGCCGCCAAGCGCATAGAACAGATCCAGCGCCGATTTTAGGAAGAGCGTGCCGCGCTCGCAGGAGGATTGCGACGCGAGTGCGCTTTCATATTGCGCCGCCAGGGCGACCGCCTTGTTCTGTATTTCGCTCATATCGGGATTCTCGCGATCCTCTCCGCCGTCGCCTCTCGACCTATTCATTCCCGGCGAACCTAGTCCGAACCTGATGTTCCCGAATTCCTCCATCGCTCGCGCAATCCCGTCTGGCGCCATGAGGGCGGCAGCGTGGCCGAGTGGTAAGGAGAGCAGACTGGTAACGGCACGCCTCGGGATGGCATGTCAGGCGCCGTTCAGTCGCCTGGGGCTTTCTTTTTGAATGTCATCTTCACGACGTAGTCGCCGTTCCGCTTCCACTTGCGTTTCGTGCTCACCAGCATCTCAGGCCCGAAGGCCGCATCCGCTTCCGCGAACGCCCGCCGGACCGCCGCGATGGCGTGGTGATAGTCCGTGTTATCCCGCTTCGGCGCTTCGATCGCCGACTTCATGAGGGCCGTCACGCCCTCCTTTTCATCGCCCAATGCTGTAACTCCATGTAACCTTGGCGGCGTCGCTGCGATCGGCGATGGTCAACTCGTCGATAATCGCCTCTATTTCCTGCACCTTCCATAGGAACACAATGCGCATTCTCCTAATTCTTGGCTCCCGGGTCACTGGAACGATTGCCGGCATCTACCTGTTCGGGATGATCTGGAGAACCACGGCTCCGGACGGGGCGATGGCAATGGTCGTTGGCGGGGGCACGCCGGTCGTTCTGGCAACTTTGGCGTTTCTCGGCACGAAGGCGGCCGACGGCCAGCGGCCAAGTCTGCGCAATGCACGGACGTGGTTCGCGCTCCTGGGCCTGGCGGCCGCTGCGGCCGGAATGTTCCTGCTCTTGATCGTCGCCGCTTTTCTGGTGGTTCAGCGCGGCTAGACACCGGGCGCTCCGGCTCCGCGAATATGCCGACTTCGCCCCCCACGCGGGAAAGTCCCGCCTGCCCGTTCACGATGCAGGGCGCTATGCCTTACACCGCTTCGAAACTGCGCACGAACCGGTCCATCACCTCATCCACGTCGTCCATCGACAGGCAGAGCGGCGGGCACATGCGGATGACATTTCGGTAAGGGCCGGACCGGCTCGCGACGAGGCCGTTGCGGCGCGTTGCCTCGAAGACGGCGAGTGCCTCGTCCGGGGCGGGCTCCTTCGTCTGCCGGTCCTTGACGAGCTCGATTGCCAGCATCAGGCCTTCGCCGCGCACGTCGCCGACCAGCTCGAAACGATCCTTGAGTTCGGTGAGCCGTGCCTTGAGGGCACCGCCGACCTTTCGGGCGTTTTCCTGAAGCTTTTCCTCGCGGATGACCTTGAGCACCGCGCGGCCGGCGGCACAGGCGACGGGATTGGCGCCGTAGGTGTGGAACAGGAACTTGTCCGCCATCGATTCCGCCACGTCGCGCTTGGCGATGACGGCGCCGAGCGGGATGCCGTTGCCGACGCCCTTGGCGACCACGACGATATCGGGAACGACATCGTGGGATTCGAAGGACCAGAAGGCCTCGCCGGTGCGGGCGACGCCCGACTGCACCTCGTCGATGATGAGGAGGCCGCCGGCGGCGCGGATCTTCTCGGCGGCGCCCTTGATGTAGCCCTTCGGCATCGGCACGATGCCGCCATAACCCTGCACCGGCTCGATGATCATGCCGGCGAGGCGCCCGCTGGTCGAATAGTCGATCGCACGCTTGATTTCCGCGAGATAAGGCTCGACGCCTTCGCCATGGATGCCGCGATACTGGTTGGGCTCCGCCACGAAGGCGACGCCGCCGAGCTGCGGCACGTTGTGGCGGAAGCCGGCGATGCCGGTCAGCGCCTGGGCGCCGAAGGTCGCGCCGTGATAGCTCGAGCGCAGCGCCAGCATGTCGATATTGCCGGTATGCGCGCGCGCCATCAGAAGCGCCAGATCGATGGCTTCGGCGCCGGAATTGGTGAAATGCACCACCCAGTCATGGCCTTTCGGCATGGTTGCCGCCAGTTCCTCGGCATAGTGCGCCGGCACCGGATGGTAGAACATCGTTGTGCAATGGGTGAGTTCCGCGACCTGGGCTGTCGCGGCCCGCACGACTTCCGGATGCGCGTGGCCGACGGAAATGCAGAGGTTCATGCCGAGCAGGTCGATGTATTTGTTGTCGTTTTCGTCCCAGACATATTGTCCGCGACCGCGCTTGATGATCAGCGGATCCTTGAACGGCACGAACTTGCGCTGCGAGGCGGCGTAATACCGTTCGCGGCGCGCGACGATGCCGTCGGTCGACCAATCGATGTCCATCGCGGGCGGAAGTTGGGCCTGGTTCATGACGCGCTCCTCGTGAGATACGGGCCATGAAATCACCGAACGATCGACCTTGTCACGGTGAAACCACTGCATCAGAGAAACTGATGAAGCCGATTAGGCGTCAGATGTCCACGGTGCAGTATTCCGGAGCCAGCTGCGGCAGCCGGCGCGTGATGGTCTCCGAAAGAACCTCTGCCGAACGCCGCGCGAAGGCCTCCGGAATATCGCCAAGCTCCCGTTCGCGCGCCACCAGCTTCAGGCTGCGGGAGAAACCGGCGAAGGGCAGCGGATGCACGCCGATCTCCATGCCTTCGGCGAGGCCGTCGATCAGGAGCGTCGGCGTGAGGATGGTAAAACCCATGCCGTTGGCAACCGGCGCCATGACCACGCTCGACCGGTCACCATCCATGCCGCGCGGGATTTCGATCCGAAGACGGCTCAAATGCTGGTCGATGCGCATGCCGACGGGGGTTTCGCGGCTGAAGCGCACGAAGGGCAGCGTCTTCGCGATCTTGTGAATATCACCGACATCGCCGGCAAAACCCTTCGGCGTCACCAGCACGAATTTTTCCGTCATGATCGGAAAACGGATCAGGCCCTCGACCTCGAACATCTCGCTCGATGTCACCGCGAGGTCGGCCTTGCGGGCGCGCAGCAGGTTGATGTGATCGGTGGCGAGGCCCGCATAGAGGCTGAGTTCCGGCACGTTGAAGCCGTCGCGCGCCAGCACCGACAGAGCCGGCGCCAGCGTGGTGGCGACCGAGGCGAGCATGGCAATGCGCAGAAGCGGCAAAGGCGCCGAGTTGAGGCGGCGGACGTCCGTGCGCAATTCTTCGACCTCGCTGAGGATCGCGATCGAGCGGCGGTGCAGGGCGACACCGGCGCGGGTCAGCTCGATCGGTCGCAGGTTGCGGTCGAAGAGCCTCACGCCAAGCGCCGTTTCCAGGTTTTTCAGGTGCTGGGACGCGGCCGACTGGGTGATGCCGAGCATCTGCGCGGCCTGCGTCACATGTCGCGTTTCGACAACCGCAGCAAAGACTTCGATAGCACGGAAGAGGTTGAAATCGAAGCTACCCTTGAGCATGGAGGCCATCATCTGTTCGACACCATCAGTTTTTCTAATGAAGCGAAAATCGAGTTGAACGCAAGTCTCCTTCCCTGAATTCTCATGCTGGCGGCAGAGCGGGGTGACGTGCAGGTGACAGAAAGTGCGGGTATCGTAATCATAGGCGGCGGCGTCATCGGCCTTGGCATCGCCTATCATCTCGCCGAACGCGGCGTCAGCGATGTCGTGCTCATAGAGCGCAACCAGCTGACGAGCGGAACCTCCTGGCATGCGGCCGGCATCGTCGGGCCGTTGCGCGCCAGCCTCAACCTTACCCATCTCGCCCGCTATGCAATGGAGCTGTTTCCGGCACTGGAGGAGAAGACGGGCCAGAGTTCCGGCTACCAGCGCACCGGCGGCCTCTGGCTCGCCCGAAACGAAGACCGGATGGTCGAACTGCGGCGCATCGCCCATATGGGCGAGGTCACCGGCATGCATGTGGAGATGATCGGCCCGTCGATCATTGCCGAACGCGTGCCGAGCCTCTCGGTCGATGGCCTGGTCGGCGCGCTCTGGGTGGCCGAGGATGGGCAGGCGAACCCGGTGGATATCTGCGCGGCCTATGCCAAACGCGCCCGCTCGGCCGGTATCCGGCTGCGAGAGAATGTCGGCTGTGCGGGCTTCGACATCGAGAATGGCCGCGTCGCGGGCGTGAGGCTGACGACGGGCGAGACCATCCGCTGCGGCAAGGTCATCAATGCGGCCGGCGGCTGGGCGCGGGATGTCGGCGCGCTTGCCGGCGTGCCGGTGCCGTTGCAGGCCGTCGAGCACATGTATGTCGTCACCGAAGCGATCCCGGGGCTCGAACAGCCGTTTCCCATCGTGCGGGATCTCGACGAGGGCATCTATATCAAGGGCGATTCCGGCAAGCTGGTGCTCGGCGGCTTTGAGCCGGATGCAAAACTGTTCCAGACGAAAAGCGTGCAGGGCGGGCAGCCGTTCCTGGAGCTGCCGGAGGATTGGGAGCAGTTCGAGCCCTTCATGACGGCCGGGCTGAACCTCGTGCCGAAACTGGCCGATGCTGGCATCCGCCACTTCATGAACGGGCCTGAGAGTTTCACGCCGGACACAAGACCGCTGATGGGTGAATCGCCCTATCTGCGTGGCTTCTATGTCGCGGCTGGCTTCAACTCGACCGGCATGATGTCATCGGCCGGCGCGGGCAGGGCGATGGCGGAATGGGTGCTCGACGGCGAGCCGGGGCTCGATCTCTGGGCGCTCGATATCGCCCGATTCGATCGTTCGGCGGGGTCGAAATACTTTGCCGGCAAGCGGATGGAGGAGTCGGTTGCCGATCTCTTCCGCATGCACTGGCCTTACAAACAGGCCAAGGCGGGACGTGATGTCAGGCGTTCGGCCTTTCACCGGCAGTTTGCCGAGATGGGCGCCGTCTTCGGCGCCCCGACGGGCTGGGAACGACCGCTCTGGTTTGCCGGCAATGAGGCGGAACGGGACTTCCGCTACGCCATGGGCGAGCAGCATTGGTGGGCGGCTGCGGCGCGCGAGGCCAAGGCGATGGCGGCGAGCGCCGGCCTCTTCGAGCTCTCGCCCTTCACCAAGATCGACCTGCAGGGCCGCGATGCGCTGGCGCTGCTGGATTATCTCTGCGCCAACCGCATCGACGTGCCGGAAGGCAAGGCCGTCTATACCCAGATGCTGAACGCCGGCGGCGGCATCGAGGCGGATGTCACGGTGACTCGCTTCGGCGAGCGCCATTTCCGCGTCACCAGCGGTGCCGCAACCCGCCAGAAGGATGTCGCGTGGATCGCCCGACATGCCGAGGATCGCGGACTGGACGTCGTCGTCTCTGATGTCACCTCCTCGGAAGCCGTTCTGGCGGTGATGGGGCCGCAGTCGCGCGCACTGCTGCAAAGCCTGACGGACGACGACCTTTCGGATGCGGCATTTCCCTTTTCCGCATCGCGCCGCATCGATATCGGCATGGTCAACCTGCGGGCGACGCGCGTCAGCTTCGTCGGCGAACTGGGCTTCGAACTCTATGTCGCGACCGAGTTTGCCGAGCAGCTTCTCTCCACGGTGACGGAGGCGGGCAAGGCCCATGGGCTGGTGGCCTGCGGCCACTACGCGCTGGACGGCTGCCGGCTGGAAAAGGGCTATCGCCACTGGGGCCACGACATCGGGCCGAAGGAAACGCCGCTGGAAGCGGGCCTCGGCTTCGCGGTCGCCTGGAAGAAGTCCGGCTTCCTGGGCGAGGAAGCACTGCGCCGGCAGAAGGCGGAGGGCGTCACCAGGCGGCTGATGCATTTCGCCGTCGATGGCGCCAATCCGCTGCTGCTGCATGATGAGCCGATCTATCGCGACGGCCGGTTCGCGGGGCTGACGACCTCCGGCGGCCAGGGTTTTCGCACCGGGCTGGCGCTCTGCCTCGGCTATATCGCCTGCGTGCCGGGTGAACCGCGCGAGGCGCTTCTGACATCCACCTATGAAATCGCCATCGCGGGCCAGCGCTATCATCTGCGGCCGCTTGCGGAGGTTCCCTATGACGCTGCCGGGACCCGGCTGAGGAGTTGAACATGAGAACACAGGCACGGGTCGTGGTCATCGGTGGCGGCGCCATGGGCGTTTCACTGCTCTACCATCTGGCAAAGCGCGGCTGGAGCGACGTCATGCTGGTCGAGAAGACCGAGTTGACCGCCGGCTCGACCTGGCACGCCGCCGGGCTCTGCACGCATTTCGCCCACAACGCGACGATCATGGAAATGCGGGCGCATTCGATCCGGATGTATCGCGAGGGGCTGACGGCCGAGACGGGGCTGCCGACCGGCTTCCATGCCAGCGGCGCGCTGCGCGTCACCCGCTCGGAAGAGCGGATGAACGAGTTCCGCCACGTCCAGGGCATCGGCGACTTCGTCGGCCACGAATTCCGGATCCTGACGCCACAGCAGCTCAAGGAGATCTATCCGCTGGTCGAACTCGACGGCATCATCGGCGCCATCTACGAGCCCAATGACGGCCATGTCGACCCGACGCTCGCCACCAATGCCATGGCGACGGCGGCGCGCAATCTGGGTGCCGAGATCGTTCGCCACAATCCCGTCCTGTCGCTTCGCAAGAACGCCGCGGACGAATGGCTGGTGGAGACCACCAAGGGCACGATCGTTGCCGAGCATGTCGTCAACGCCGCCGGCACCTGGTGCCGCGAGATCGGCCAGATGATGGGTCTCGACCTGCCGGTCGTGCCGATGCTGCACCAATATGTCGTGACCGCGGAGGTGCCGGAGATCGTGGCGCGCATCCGTGCCGGCGAGCCGGAGCTGCCGATCATTCGTGACCCCGAGGAAAGCTGGTATCTGCGTCAGGAGCGCGACGGCTATATCGTCGGTCCTTACGAAAAGACCGCGCATCCCTGGGCCGTCGACGGCATTCCGCCGGCCTTCGGCATGGAGCTGATGCCGCCCGATCTCGACAGCATCGAACATATCATCGCCATGGCGATGGAGCGCGTGCCGGCGCTCGCCAATGCCGGCATCAAGACGGTCGTCAACGGCCCGATCACTTTCACGCCGGATGCCAATCCGATGGTCGGCCCGGCCTTCGGGGTGCCGAACGGCTGGCTGCTGACGGGCTCCAGCATGGGCGTCATGGAAGGCGGCGGTGCGGGCGCCTTTCTCGCCGACTGGATCGTCGACGGTGCGCCGCCGCGCGATGCGCTGGCGATCGACGGCCGCCGCTTCGGCAATTTCGCCGACCGCGACTATCGCATCGACAAGGCCGTCGAATGTTTCGGCCTGCAGTTCGGCATCCACTTTCCCTATGAAGAGCGCGAGGCCGGCCGGCCGCGCCGCGCGACGCCGGCCTACGACCAGCAGCAGGCCGAGGGCGCCGTCTTCGGCGCCGCCTATGGCTGGGAACGGCCCAACTGGTTTGCCAGGGACGATGCGGCACCGGACCTCACCTTCCGCCGCCCCGGCTGGTTCGAGACGGTGGCCGCCGAATGCCGCAACGTGCGCGACAATGTCGGCAGCGTCGATCTCTCCGCCTTCTCGAAATTCGAGGTCAGCGGGCCGGGTGCCGCGGACTTCATGGCCTCGCTCGGCTCCAACCGTCCGCCGGTGCGCGATGGCCGGATCGGCCTCATCCATGCGCTGACCTCGCGCGGCGGCGTCGCCTCGGAATTCACCGTCACGCGGCTTGCCGAGGATCGCTACTACCTCACCAGCGCCGCCTTTGCCGAACGGCGTGACGAGGATCTGCTGCGTTCCCGCGCGGGGGCCGGTGTCACCATCGAGAACCTGACGGAGAAGCGCGGCATTCTCGGCGTAGTGGGGCCGAAGTCACGCGACCTGTTGCAGGCGTTGACGGATGCCGACCTCTCGAACGTGGCCTTTCCCTGGCTGGCGGCCCAACAGTTGACTGTTGCCGGTGTGCCGGTGCTGGCGCTCCGCGTCTCCTATGTCGGCGAGCTGGGCTGGGAACTGCACGCCGATCTCGATCGCATCGGCGATCTCTACCGGGCTGTTTCAGGAGCCGGCAAGGGTTTCGGCCTGGCCCCCTTCGGCATCTACGCCGTCAACGCCATGCGGCTCGAAAAGGGCTATCGCGGCTGGGGCGCGGACCTCACGACGGAACGCACGCCGCTCGAAGCCGGGCTGGAGGCGCTCGTGCGAACGGAGGGCCGCAGCTTCATCGGCCGCGAGACGATGCTGGAGCGGGCCGCATCCGAAAACGCCTGGCGGATGGCGCTGTTTTCCGTCGAGGACGATGGCGTCTCGTTGCCCTTCTATAATCACACCGTCTGGCAGGACGATCAGGCCGTCGGCGTGGTGACGTCCGGCGCCTACGGCTTCCGCACGGGAAAACCTCTGGTGCTCGCCTATCTCACGCCGAAGGCGACGGCAGCGCCGATGCGCATCCGCGTCATCGACCGCGATCTCGCGATCACGGAACTGAAGGCGGCACCCTACGACCCCGACAATCTCAAGCCGCGCGGCATCGAAGCCGCCGTGCAGCAAATCAGGAAAGTGGGCTGAGCCATGGACACGACAAAAGAGAGCGCTTCGGACACGGTGCCGGAGCGCGGTCGTTCCCGCACCGGCGGCCGGTCGGGCCGGGTGGAGCAGCGCGCCAATGCGGCGCCCCCGCGAAAACCGTTCATCAACCGCAAGCTGGCGCCCTTCGAGATCCTCAACGAGGAAGGCCTCAACCTGATCGAGGGCAATGCCGACCGGCTGCTGAAAGAGATCGGCATGGAGTTCCATGACGATCCGGAAATCCTCGACATCTTCAAGAATGCCGGGGCGGATGTGCAGGGCACGCGCGTGCGCTTCGAGCCCGGCATGTGCCGCAAGATCATCCAGGCGACGGCGCCGCGTGAATTCCAGCAGCATGCCCGCAACCCTGCCAATACGGTGACGATCGGCGGCAACAACACGGTGCTCTGCCCTGCCTGGGGGCCGCCCTTCGTGCACGATCTCGACCGCGGCCGCCGCTACGCGACCTATGCCGACTTCCAGGATCTCATCAAGATCCACCAGATGATCCCGCATCTGCATCATTCCGGCGGCGTCGTCTGCGAGCCCGTCGACCTGCCGGCCAACAAGCGGCATCTCGACATGCTCTATGCCCATATCCGCCATTCCGACCGCTGCTTCATGGGCGCGTTCATCGGCGGCATGCGGGCGCAGGATGCGGTGGACATGGCGAAGATCGTGTTCGGCGAGGCGTTCGTCGGCAGCAATGCCGTGCTCTACAATGTCAGCAACACCAATGCGCCGCTGGTGCTCGACGCCAACATGTCGGGCTCGCTCAAGGTCTATGCGCGCAACAACCAGCCGGTCGCCTGCACGCCGTGGACGCTTGCGGGCGCGATGAGCCCGGTCACGGTGGCGGGCACCGTCGCGCAGGTGCTGGCCGAGGCACTCGCCACGCTCTGCCTCGTCCAACTGATCAATCCCGGTGCACCGTGCCTGATGGGCAGCTTCGCCTCGACGATCTCCATGCAATCCGGCGCGCCGACCTTCGGTACGCCGGAGGCGGGCAAGATGGTGCTCGCCTGCGGCCAGCTCGCCCGCCGGCTCGGCGTGCCGTTCCACACCGTCGGCACGCTGTCGGCCTCGAAGGTGCCGGACGCGCAGGCCGAGCAGGAGGCGACCTGGGGCCTGATGATGTCGATGCTCGCCGGTGCCAACATCGTCAACCACGCGACCGGCTGGCTGGAGGGCGGGCTGGTGACGGGCTACGAAAAGACCGTCATCGACGCCGATCTCTGCGGCAAGGTTTCCGCCTTCTTCGACGGGATCGATCTCTCGGAAAACGCCCAGGCGCTGGACGCCATCGCGGCCGTCGGCCCGGGTTCGCATTTCCTCGGCAGCGCGCACACCCAGTCGAATTTCATGAGCGCCTTCTACCTCTCCACCATCGCCGACAACAATTCCTTCGAGCAGTGGAGCTCCGAGGGCGGGCTGGACGCGGCGCAGCGCGCCAACCGCAAATGGAAACAACTGCTGGAAAGCTACCAGGATCCCGGCCTCGACCCGGCCATCGACGAGGCCCTGCAAGCCTTCATCGCCAGGCGCAAGGAGAGCATGCCGGACCAGAACTACTACTGAGAGGCGGCCGCTAATGCCGCCGATCAGTTTGGCTAATGATCCCAATTCCGTTGGAAGCGGACCAGCGATCTCAATACTTTATGAAAGAGCTCTACAAAAAGGGGAACCAGATGGGCCAACGTATTCTTACCACGGCATTGTTCTCGCTGCTGGCCGCCGGTGCCGTTCCGGCCCTCGCCGCCGACGTGACGATGCCGGACCCCAACTATGCCACGGCGACCGCCGTGATGAACGTCATCAAGGCCGCCGCCGAACAGGAACTCGGTCTCGAAGTTTCGACCGTCACCACCACGGCCGTGCCCGTCATCTGGGAGGCGATGGGCCGCAACAAGGGTGAGGTCGATATCTGGCCGGATGTGTGGCTGCCGAACCAGCAGGGGCTGGTCGACAAATATGTCGACGGCGACAAGACGGTGAAGCTGGCGAAGAACGGTTACGAGGCGGTGCAGGGATATTGCGTCACCAAGACGACCGTCACCGACCACAATATCAAGAGCGTCTACGACCTCGCCAACCCGGAAAACGCCAAACTTTTCGACAGCAATGGCGACGGCAAGGGCGAAATCTGGCTCGGCGCCTCCGGCTGGCAATCGACCAATATCGAGAAGGTGAAGGCACGCGACTACGGCTTTGCCGAATTCTTCGACCAGCAGGTGACCGAAGAGGCTGTCGCCACCGCATCGCTCGACCGCGCGGCCAAGGCCAACAAGCCGTGGGTCGGCTATTGCTACGGTCCGCACCAGAACTTCGCGCTCTACGACCTCGCCATGTTGGAAGAGCCGAAGAACGACCCGGCGAAATATGTCGTCGTGCAGCCGAACGACGATCCGGAATGGTTCGAGAAATCGAAGGTCTCGTCGGGTTATGCGACGACGACCGTCCATATCGGCTATGCCGCCTCGCTTGCGGAACGCCAGCCGGCGCTGGTGGAGGCGCTGGAGCGCATGAGCTTCAAGCCCGAGGACGTCAGCAAGATGGCCTATGAGATCATCGTCAACAAGAAGCCGGCGCCGGATGTCGCCAAGGACTGGATCAAGGCGAACACCGAGACGGTTTCGACGTGGTTTGGCCATTGACCGGGCGGCCCGATGACCGATCGGCAGAGGGCTGATGCAGACGGGCGCATGACTTATGGCGGTGAGCCGCTGATCGTCATGCGCAATGTCTGGAAGATCTTTGGCGAGCGGCAGGCCGAGGCGCTTGCCGCCCTGCGCGCCGGTGCGGCGGGCAAGCAGGAAATCGCCGAGCGGTTCAACTGCGTCGTCGGCGTCGCCGACGTCAATCTTTCGGTCGATCGCGGCGAGATCTTCTGCGTCATGGGCCTTTCCGGCAGCGGCAAGTCGACGCTGGTGCGGCATATCAACCGGCTTCTGGAACCCACGGCCGGCGAAATTCTTGTGGGCGGCGAGAACGTCATGGCGAAATCGCCGGCGGACCTGCGTTCTCTCCGCTCCCACAAGATCGGCATGGTGTTCCAGAATTTCGGCCTGCTGCCGCACCGCACCGTGCGCGACAATGTCGCTTTGCCGCTGGAGATCCAGCGTGCCTCGCGCCAGAAGCGTTTCGACATTGCCGAGGAAGCGCTCGAAAAGGTCAATCTTGCCGGCTGGGGCGACCGTTATTGCCATGAACTTTCCGGCGGCATGCAGCAGCGCGTGGGTCTTGCCCGCGCGCTTGCGGCCGATCCGGATATTCTTCTGATGGACGAGCCCTTCAGCGCGCTCGACCCGCTGATCCGCCGGCAGTTGCAGGACGAGTTTCTGTCACTCTCGACTGCCATGGGCAAGACCGTGGTCTTCATCACGCATGACCTGGAAGAAGCCGTGCGGATCGGCGACCGCATCGCGGTGATGAAAGACGGCATGATCCTCCAGGTCGGCACGCCGGAGGAGGTCGTCACCCGGCCGCAGCATGACTATGTCGAGAAATTCGTCACCGAGATTTCCCGCCTCAACATCCTGACGGCGCGCAGCATCATGGTGCCGGTCGGCGACCGTCACCCGGCCGGCCTTGCCGCGCTACCCTCGGTCCGTCCCGGCCAGGTACTGGGCGACCTCGTCGAGATCGCCGCCGGCCATTCCGGCGACATCGCCGTGCGGGATGCGGGCACGATCGTCGGCGTCGTCGACCGGACGGCGATCCTCAAAGGGCTGAAGCGGAGAGAGGCATCATGAGCGAGATTTCCTCAGAGGATGGGCTGGTCAGGGAATTCACGCGGCAGGGCGCGGACTATTACGCGCGCGTCTTCGCCCGCATCCGCAGCCATGCCGGCTTCACCTGGTCCTTCAACGGGGCCGCCGCTCTGCTCGGGCCGATCTGGGCCACCGCCCGCAACATCCCCGTCCTCTTCTGGCTCGCCTTGTTCCTCGAAACCCTCGCCGTCGCCCAGTTCGCCACCGGCTTTGCCGGCAATCTTGGCGGCGAGCAGCGCGTGCGCGCCGAGCGTCTCTTCAAGCAATCCGATGAGCGGCGCGTCGAGGCTGAGAAGGCCAAGACGGCGGGCGAGAGCAGCGCGGACAGCATGCTGCGCTCCGCCGATGGGCTCAAGGTCGCCGCGGAAAATGCCGCCCGGCAGGCCGAGGCCGCGGAGGCGCGCGGTCCGATGCTGATCGGCGCGGGCCTGCTGACATTGCTCGTCGGCAAACTCCTCGTCGGGGTACTGGCCAATCCGTTGCTCGAACGTCGTTTCAACCGGTGGCGTTCCAACCGGACGCTGCGGCACGGCTTCCATATGCCCGGCGCGCTGCTTGCGGCGGCGTTCTGTCTCCTTGCCTATGGGCTCGTCGCCTGGCGGGTCGCAGCACAGGCACCGCCGTCCTGGCTGATGACGGCGCCGGTCAATCGCGAATGGCAGGGGCTGGTTGCCGCGATGCTCGATCGCGCGCTGAAAGGGCTGTCGAAATCCGGCGAGGCCGTCTTCTCCGCCATTACCGGCCTCATCAACATCGTGCTCGACGCCGCGGCCAGCGCGCTGACGACGATGCCATGGCCGGTCACCATGGCGATGATCGTCATCCTGGCCTGGCAGCTTGCGGGAATTCGCGTCGCGATCTTCACCACCGCAGCGCTTGCCTATCTCGCCGTGCTCGGTTTCTGGGAGAAGAGCCTCGAAACGGTGGCCCTGCTCGGCACCTCGGCGGTACTCTGTCTCCTGATCGGCATTCCGCTCGGCATCTGGTGCGGGCGGCGCCCGGCGGTCTATACGGCGCTCCGGCCGGTCCTCGATTTCATGCAGACCATGCCGGCCTTCGTCTATCTCATTCCGGTCATCGCCCTCTTCGGCATCGGCAAGCCGCCCGGCGTCATCGCCACGCTGGTCTTCGGCACGCCGCCGGTCGTGCGCCTCACGGCACTCGGCGTGCAGGGCGTGCCGGCGAGCATTCGCGAGGCCGCAGAAGCCTATGGCGCCACCCGCTGGTTCCTGCTGACCCGCGTCGACCTGCCGCTCGCCGCGCCGTCGATCATGGCCGGCGTGAACCAGACCATCCTGATGTGCCTGTCGATGGTGGTCATCGCCTCGCTGATCGGCGCCAAGGGGCTGGGCGAGGATGTCCTGAACGCGCTGCAATATGCGGCGGTCGGCCAGGGCCTGCTGGCCGGGCTTGCCATTCTTTTCTGCGCGATGATCATCGACCGGATCGTGCAGGGCAAGGCGCGCTCCTGAACAGATTCATCGATAATGGGATGGGTTCCGCACGGCGCCCGTGCTACGAGGCCGGGAAAACAACGTTATGAGATACCCCGATGCTTCCCTGGATTGAGCTGGACCGCGCAACGATTCCCGGTGATGGCGGCGATCTGCGCCTGAAGCGGCGCGGCAGCGAATTCTCCATCATGCTCGGCTCGAACGAGTTGATGAACAGCCGGCTGAGCGGATCGGAAGAGGCGCTGGCGACGCTCGGCTGCGAACGCATTGCAGGCCGGAAAAACCCCGGCATTCTGATCGGCGGCCTCGGCATGGGGTTCACGTTGCGCGCCGCCCTCGGCGTATTGGCCGAGGATGCCCGCGTCGTGGTTGCGGAGCTGGTGCCGGCAGTCGTCGATTGGGCGCGCGGACCCATGGCGGATATCCACCAAGGCACGCTCGACGATCCCCGCGTCCACGTCCATGTCGGCGATGTCGGCGCGCTGATCCGGTCTAAGAAGGATGCCTATGATGCCATCCTGCTGGATGTCGACAACGGCCCCGACGGTTTGACGCGCGCTTCCAACGACAGCCTGTATGACCACAATGGTCTTCGAGCCGCAAAGCTCGCGCTTCGCGCGGGTGGCGTGCTTGCCGTCTGGTCATCCGCGCCGGACAGCGCTTTTACGCGCCGATTGCGCGATGTCGGCTTCGCCGCCGACGAGGTGAATGTGCGGGCCAATGGCAAGCGCGGCGGTGCCCGCCATGTCCTGTGGATCGCGACAAAACCGTCTCAGCCGAAGTAGCGCACGCGCACTGCGTCGATCGCGACCGCGATGAAGATCATGATGCCGCCGATCATGCCGACATAGAAGGACGGCACGGAGATGATCGCCAGGCCCACCTGGATGACGGTCAGGAGCAGCACGCCGCCCAGAACGCCGATGACGCTGCCGCGTCCGCCAAAAACCGAGACGCCGCCGATGATCGGTGCCGCGATGGCGTAGAGCAGGTAGCTCGAGCCCTGGTTGGAGGTGATCGCCATCTGCCACGAGGCGAGCAGGTAGCCGGCGACGCCCGCGAGAAAACCGGCGATCGTATAGGACAGGATCTTCACCCGGTCGACGCGGATGCCGGCGGAATTCGACGCCACCTGATTGCCGCCGACCGCGAAGATCGAGCGCCCGAGCACGGTGTGGCGCAGCAGCACATACATGCCGAGGATCGCCAGCACGAAGACGATCGGCATCAGCGGCCAGCCGCCGAGCGTCGTCTGGCCGATCCACACGTAGCCAGGGCTGAGGCTGGTGATGGTGCGCCCCTGCGTCAGCGCCAGCAGCGCGCCTTGCAGGATGATCATCATCGATAGCGTCTGGATCAGTGACACCATCTTGAGCTTGGTAATGCAGATCGCGTTGAAGAAGCCGATCAGCGTCGCCGCGCCGATGCCGATGAGGGCGGCGAGCGCGAAGGGCAGGCCGAGATCGGTGTTGGCCATCGCGCCGAGCGCCGAGGAGAAGCCGACATTGGCGGGGATCGACAGGTCGATTTCCGCCACCAGCAGCGGCAGCGCCATGGCGAGCGCGATCATGCCGAGCACGGTCGCCTGCACCATGATGTTCTGCAGGTTGAACAGGGTGAAGAAATACTGGTTGAACAGGCCGAAGATCACGACGAGCGCGATCAGCCAGATCCACACGACATTGTGCAGGATCCATCCCGTCGTCGAGCTTCGGCGGGTGCTGGTTGCGGGCGGCTTGGTCGTCTTGGCTGTCATGGTGGTATCGCTCATCTGAATGTCTCCTCTTGCGCGGCGCGCCGACCTCCTCGATCGGTGCATCCGGCGCTTTATCCGAGATTGCGCAGCCGGCTGCGCGAAATGGCCTCTCCCGCCAGTTCCTCCCGGATACGTCCGTTGTGGAAAATCAGCACGCGGTCGACCGCGCGCACCAGTTCGTCGGTGTCGGTGGAAATGATGATCACGGAAACGCCGGTGCGGCTCAGTTCGTCGACGATGCGCAGCACATCCTGCTTCACGCCGACGTCGATGCCGCGCGTCGGCTCGTCGAGCATCAGGAGTTTCGGCTTGGTGGCGAGCACCCGGCCGAGGCAGACTTTCTGCTGGTTGCCGCCCGACAGCGTATCCACCGCCACGCCACTGTCCGGCGCCTTGATGCCCAGCGACTGGAAATAGCGCTGCGACAGGGCGCGTTCCTGCTCCGCATTCATAAAGGCGCCCCTTGCAAGCGCCACCTCGGCCGACAGCGAAATATTCTCGGCGATCGACATCTGCGAGATGGAGCCGTCCTTGCGCCGGTCGTCGGAGAGATAGGCGATGCCGGCGGCGAAGGCCTCGGCGGGATGGGCGGGCAGGGTGCGTGCCTCTCCGTCCACAAACGCGATCGTCCCGGAAGAGGCCCGCTGCAAACCGAAAAGCGCACGCGCCAGCTCTTTGCCGCCGCCACCCGGCAGACCCGTGACGCCGACGATCTCGCCGGCGCGGATTGCCAGGGACGGCACGTCGAGCGTGCCGGAGCGGATGTCTTTCAGGATGACGGCCGGCGCACCGGCGGGGAATTGCCGTTTTTCACGCTCGAAGAGCACGAGGCCGCGCCCGAGCACCAGTTCCGACAGGTCCTCGGAGGTGAGGCTGCCGACATCCTCGGAGCCGCCGGCATAACGCCCGTCGCGCAGCACGGAAACGGCGTCGCAGATTTCCAGGATTTCGTCGTTGAAATGCGAGATGAAGATGAAGGTCACGCCCTCGCTTTTCAGCCGGCGCATGAAGTCGAAGAGCTGGGCGCGGTCGTCGACGGTGAGGGCGGCGGTCGGCTCGTCGAGGATGATGACCTTGCCGCCGGAAAACATCGCCCGCAGGATGTTGATCTTGCGCCGCGCCACGGCATCCAGCGCGCCGGCGCGGGCGTCGGCCGCAATGCCGGTGCCTTCCAGCATGCGCTCGGCATCCTGCCGCAGCTTGCGCCAGTTGACGAAGCCGAAGCGGCGTTGCGGCCAGATGCCGAGCATGAGGTTTTCGGCGGCACTCAGGTGGTCGATGATCATCGGCTCCTGCGTGACGAGGAAGACGCCGGCCTTCTCCATCGCCTGCACGTCCACATGCGCGAGCGGCTTTTCATCGAGGTAGATCGTGCCGGAGGTCGGCTTGCGCTGGCCGGACATGATGCCGACAAGCGTGCTCTTGCCAGCACCATTCTCGCCGAGCAGGCCATGGATGGTGCCGGCGCGGACCGACAGGTCGACATCCCGAAGGGCGACCAGGCCGCCATAGATCTTGCCCAGGTTTTCGACCCTCAGCACGGTGCGTGCCGCGGGTGAGGCCTCAAGTCGGGATGTCGGCGCTGTTGTCATGGGGTCCTCATGCTGGTGAAGGACGATGCCGCCCTCACGGCGGCATCGTCCCGTTCAAACCGGCGGCCTATGGGAGGCTGGCCGTGTCCGGTATCAGGTATAGGGGATGTTCCACTCCTTCTCGGCGATGTAACCCCAGTGACGCTTGTCGTCGGCGTTCGACGGATCGATGACGAAGGGCGGGATGATCAGCGTCGGCCCGGTCTTGCCGGCGACGATCTCGCCCTTCTCCCAGAAGTACTTCTTGTTTTCGTAGGCGCCGGTCGGAACGGCTTCCTTCTTCATCGCGTGCTTGGCCAGCATCTCCACGGCGATCTCGCCATAGGCGATCGGATCCTGCGAGACGCAGCCATCCATGTAGCCTTCCTTGATCCAGTTCAGCGCCACCGGCTCGCCATCGATATTGACGAAGATGACATGGCCTTCCTCGCCGACCTTCTTCCAGCGACCCTTCTGCTGGAGCGCGGTGACGATGCCGCGTGACGGGCTGTCGGACGGGGCGTGCACGGCGTCGAGGTTCGGGAATTCGGAGAGCGTCGAAAGCGTGACCGCCAGCATCTGGTCGAGCGCGCCTTCGGTCGGACGGGCCAGATAGTTGATGTCCGGATATTTGGCGAATTCCGCGTCCATGCCTTCCTTGCGCTGGCGCCAGGCGACGGATTGCAGCGCGCCGAAGCAATTGAGCACCGTACCCTTGGGGCTGCCATGTTTCTTGGTCAGGCCCTTGATGATCTCCTGCGCCGCCATGACGCCGCCGAGATGGTTGTCGAAGCTGACGGTGATATCGACCTCGCCGCCGTCGGTCGGCGTATCGATGATGGCGACGGGAATGCCCTGGCTCTTGTAGCGGTTGATGACGCTGACGATGGCCTGGCTGTCGATCGGATCGCAGACGATGCCGGCCGGGCTTTTGAGCATCAGGCTCTGCCATTGCTCAAGCTGGCGGGTGTTGTCGAAGCTTGCATTGGTCGCCTGGAATTCCCAGTCATTGGCCAAGACGGCCCGCTTCACGGCCTCTTCCTGGATGACGAAGAAATAGTAATCGAGGCTCTTGTTGCTGTAGGGCACGAAAGGCTTGGTCTGGGCAAAGACGTTGCTGCCACCGGCAAGCGTTGCCGCGCCCAAGGCCGCGCCTGCCTGCAGTAGGTGGCGACGGCTGATCTGAAGATTTGCGCTCATCTGGTTTCCTCCCTCGAAAAGCTAGCAAAACTAGATTTCCACTATATCGGTACGATGTCAATAGCGCTGGCCTGCGTCTGAAGTCTCCGGAAAACCCCGCTGACTAACTTTTCAGTATGAAAATCTAGTGCGTAAAATCAATGTGTTAATCGACACAGTTCCTGCCGGAACGACGGGGATCGAAAACCCCGGTTCCGGCGTCGTTTTCGCCAAGTCGGCAATGCCAGTCTACGTTGTTTTACTAGATTTTCGCATTTCCACGTAGGCAGAACCATCGAATTTTCCCACCACCATGCCATCGGATTCTCGCGTGAACAGGCCGTTTTCCACGACGCCGGGGATGCGGTTCAGTGCGATTTCAAGTTTGCCGGGCTCGGCAATCACGCCGCAATGGCAGTCGAGAATGAAATTGCCGCTGTCGGTGACGACCGGCAGTTCGTCGCGCATGCGCCGTTCGATGCGAATGCCGGAAATGCCGTGCTCGGCCAGCGTCTTCCTGACCATGCGGTCCGTCTGCTTCCAGGCGAATTGTACCACTTCCACCGGCAGCGGAAACCCGCCCAGCCGATCGACGATCTTGCTCTCGTCGCAGATGGTGATCATGCGCTTCGAGGCATGCGCGATGATCTTCTCCCAGAGCAGGCAGGCGCCGCCGCCCTTGATCATGTTGAAATCGCGGTCGATTTCGTCCGGCCCGTCGATGGTCAGGTCGATCTCGCCGATCTCGTTCGGCTCGGTGATCTGGATGCCGACGTCGCGGGCGACGTCGATGGTGGAGCGCGAGGTGGTGGTGCAGGTGAGCTTCAGGCCGCCCGCGACATGTTTGCCGAGCTCGCGCACGAAGAAATGCGAGGTCGTGCCCGAGCCGAGGCCGAGCTTCATGCCATCGCGCACGAATTCCTCGATGACGCGGCGTCCGGCCGCCTTCTTTGCTTCGTCCTGGGTGCTCATGGGGTCTGCATTCCTCCGGTCTTTCAGATCTTGTCGGTTTGCCAGCTGTCGAGCGCCGGCAGTTGGTCAGGAAACTCGGAACCGCTGATCACCGCCATGGAGGTGACCAGCATGTTGACGACGAGGTGATGGTTGAGGCGCGAGGCGATCGGCGTCAGCAGCTCCGTGCGCTCATAGGGCGTCACGGCGATGAGCACGTCGGAAATGCTCGCAAGCGGGCTGTCGGCCGCGGTTATCGAGACGACGCGCGCGCCGCGGGCGCGAACGGCGGTCGCGACCTCGACCATCTGCTTGGTATGGCCGGATTGCGAGAAGATCAGCGCCACTTCGCTCGGCTTCGAGGTCTCGGCATGCAGCCATTGTTTCTTGCGGCCGTTCACCGCCGCACAACGCAGGCCGAGGCGCTGGAACTTGTGCTCGGCATCCACCCCGGTGATCTCGGAAATGCCGCTGGAATAGATGCCGATCCAGGTCGCGCCGTTCAAGAGTTTGGCGCCGGCCTCGATCTGGGCGGGGATGATGTCCTCCAGCCCGCGCTGGATGGCGTTCAGCGAGTTGCGCGCCGTCTTGCGCACGATGTTCTCGACCGAATCCCCGGCGACGATCTGCTCGTAGGCGAAAGGGGCCGAGGGCACGAGGCTCTGGGCGAGGTAGAGCTTGAAATCCTGATAACCCTGGAAGCCGAAGCGCCGGCAGAAGCGCATGATCGTCGGATCGCTGACGTCGCATTCCTCCGACAGCTTCGCCATGCTCATGTGGAGCACCTGGTTGGGCTGCGTGCTGACGAAGCGGGCGACGCGCGCTTCCGCCGTGCCCATCTCGTGGCTTTCCTGCAAAATGCGTTGCAACAGGCTATCGCTGGTCATTCCTGCACGTCTCCTTCGACAAGCGGTTGGCGCAGGGTGGCGAGGTCGGAAAGCCGGGTGAGGCGGTAGGCCGGCGCCACGTCGAGCTGCCGGCCGGTCCCCCAGGGAACGGCGTAGAACGGCACCCCGGCGCGCGCCGCCGTGGTCTGGTCCACGGTCGTATCGCCGACATAAACCCAGCGCCCGGCCGCAAGGCCCATGCGCGTTGCGACAGTCAGGAGATGAATCGGGTCCGGTTTGCAAGCCGGCACGTCATCGGCGCCGGCGACGGCGTCGAACAGATGGCCGATGCCGAGGATGTCGAGGATGCGCAGCGTCAGCGCGTGCGGCTTGTTGGTACAGATGCCGAGGCGGAAGCCCGCTCCATGCAGCACATGCAGGTCTTCCTTCACGGCCTCGTAGAAGCGGGTCAGGCGCGAGGGCGTGCGGTTATAGGCGGCGAGATAACCTTTGACAGCGCGGTCCACCGTTTCGTCGTCGCTTGGCAGGCCGAGTTCCACCATCATGTCCAGCAACAGGCGGCGCGGCCCGTTGCCGATGAAGCGCTCGACAAAAGCGACCTCCAGCTGCGGCCAGCCCTGTTCGGCGAAATATTCGTTGACGCTAGCGGCAATGTCCGGCGCGCTGTCGATCAGCGTGCCGTCCAGATCGAAGATCAGGCCCTCGCATTCCTGGTCGCGTGTCGTCATCGCTGCTGCCCTCATGTCTGAATGTCGTCGAACGCGCGCGACAGCGCGTGCAGATTGTCGCGCAGCGCCGGATAAAGCGCCTGATAGACCGCAAAGCCGGGGCTTAGCCGCGCCCGGCCCGCCGCATCCGCTGCCTCGCGGGTGAGGGGACGGCACAGTGCCGCCGCCTGTTCCGGCGTGTCGTAAAGGCCGATGCCGAGGCCCGCAACCAGCGCTGCGCCAAAGGCAGCGCCTTCCGCTGCTCCCTGTGTCGTCACCACGTCGCAGCCGAAGAGATCGGCCTGCATCTGCCGCCACAGCACCGAGCGGGCGCCGCCGCCGGAAGCCTTGACGACGCTGGCCTCGATGCCCGCCTCGCGCATCACGGTGAAGATGTCGTAGAGCGCGAAGGCGACACCCTCCATCACGGCACGCGCCATGTCGGACGGCCCGTGCAGCCCCGTCAGACCGATAAAGGCGCCGCGCGCATCCGGATCGGAATGCGGCGCGCGCTCGCCGTTGAGATAGGGCAGGAAGACGAGGCCGCGGCTGCCGGCCTGGCTTTCGGCGGCCGCCGCGGCGATCTCGTCATAGCTCCAGTCGCGGCCGGCGGCGAAACCGCGCAGCAGGCGCTGGAACCAGCTCATGGCGAAACCGGCATTCAGCGTCACGCCCATCGCATGCCACTTGCCCGGCGCGACATTGCAGAACACCTGCAGGCGGCTGCCGGGATTGTCGATCGGCCGGTCGAGCGCCGAGGCGACGATGCCGGCGGTGCCGATCGTCGTCTGCACGTCGCCGGGCGCAATCACGCCAGAACCGATGGTCTGGATGACGCTGTCGCCACCGCCGCCGACCACGGGAATGCCCTCGGCGAGCCCGAACAGCTCCGCGCCGGAGCGACTGACGCGGCCGGTGATCTCCGGCGATTCATGGCAGGGTGCAAACAGGCCGGCGTCGATATCGAGCTTTTCCATCAGCGAAAAGCTCCAGGCGCGGGCGCGCACGTCGAACAGGCCGGTGCCGGAGGCATCGGAAACCTCCGTCGCCTTTTCGCCGGTCAGCACCAGCCGCAGGTAATCCTTGGGATTGAGCACCTGCTTTAGCCGGCCGAACAGGTCCGGCTCATGGTTGCGCATCCAGGCGATCTTGCCGCCGGTATAGCCGAGCAGCATGCGGTTGTTGGTGTAGCCTCGCAGCGCCGCGTCGCCGCCGGCTTTTTCCGTCAGCGCTTCACATTCCGCGCCGTTGCGCTGGTCGTTCCAGAGCAATGCCGGGCGCAGCACGCGGTCGGCCTCGTCGAGCGGCGTCAGCCCGTGCATCTGGCCGGAAAGGCCGATCGCGCGGATTTCGACGTCGCGATGGGCGGCAACGAGCCGGCCGACAGCCTGGCGCGTGCCCTCGATCCACAGCGCCGGATCCTGCTCCGTCCAGCCGGGGCGCGGCTGGGCGAGGTCGTAGGTCGCGGTCTCGCTGCCGATCAGCGCGCCGTCGGTCGCGAGCAGCAGCGCCTTGCAGCCCGATGTTCCGATATCGATCCCGAGGACGGCCTGCCGCATGGCTCACAGCCCTTCCGGCTGGTCGAGGCGGATGCGGATATGCTTGAAATTGAAATATTCTAGCATGCCCTCGCGGCCGTGCTCATAGCCGACGCCGCTCTGCTTACGCCCGCCATAGGGTGCGTTCATCACCCCGGCATCGACATTGTTGACGGCGACATTGCCGTAATCGAGCCGGCGCGACAGGTGGCGGATCTCGGCGGCATCCTGCGTGTAGAGATAGGAGGCAAGCCCATAGGGCGTGTCGTTGGAGAGGTTCACCGCCTCCTCCAGCCGGTCGAACGGCATGACGCCGACGAGCGGCCCGAACGTCTCCTCCGTCATCACCTTCATCGTGTGATCGCAATCGGCGACCACGGTCGGGCGGAAGAAATGACCCTTGGCAAAGGCCTCGCCTGGCGGCCGGTCACCGCCTGCGGCAAGCCGGGCGCCCTTGGCGAGCGCGTCCTTCAGGTGGTCGATGGTCTTGTTCAGCGGCTCTGTCGAGGCCATGGCGCCGATATCGGCATCGGGCTGCGTGAGCCCGTTGGCGACGGTCAGCTCATCGGCAGCCTTCGCAAGCCCGGCGACGAAAGCCGCATAGACCGGTCGTTCGACATAGATGCGGTTGATCGCGATGCAGATCTGGCCGTTGTTGCGGAAGCTGCGCCGTGCGGCACCCTTGATGGCTGCGGCGAGGTCTGCTTTCGCGGTGACGATCATCGGGCAATTGCCGCCGAGTTCCAGCGACAGGCGCTTGATGCGCGGGCAGGTCTTCTGGATGTGCAGGCCGACGGCGGAGGAGCCGGTGAAGGCGATCTTGTCGACATCCGGATGCTCGACCAAAGCCTGGCCGACGACGGAGCCGGAACCGGTGACCACGTTGACGACGCCTGCCGGGATCTTCGCCTCCTTCACCTTGGCTGCGATGGCGAGCGCGGTGAAGGGCGTCAGTTCCGCTGGCTTGACGACGATGGTGCAGCCTGCGGCCAGCGCGCCGCAGAGCTTCCAGCCGATCAGCTCCGCCGGATAATTCCACGGCGTGATGGCGCCGACGACGCCGATCGGCTCGCGCACCACATGGCTTTCGCTGTCGGTCGTGTCGTTCGGAATGATCTCGCCATGCACGCGCACCGCCTCTTCCGCATAGAAATGGCAGGCTTCCGCCAGCTTCAGGATCTCGCCGCGCGCCTCGTTGACCGGCTTGCCCTGTTCCAGCGTCATCACCTTTGCCATGGCGTCAGCATCGGCGGCGATGACCTCGCCGAGGCGATGTAGTGCTGCGGCGCGCACCTTGGCGGGCGCTGCCGCCCAGTCCGGAAAGGCCTTGCGGGCGGCAGCGACGGCGGCGTCGATTTCGTCCTGGCTCGCGAGCGCGATGGAGCCGATCTCCTCCAGCGTCGCTGGATTTTGCACGGGAATCGGGCGGCCGCGCCCGGTCACGAAATCGCCGTCGATAAACAGTTTGCCGCTGAGCTGGTCGAGCATTGTACCCATCGTTCTTGCAGTGGACTTCAAGGGCGCCTTCGCGCCGGATCGCTGCAATATATAGTATAACTACGCATCCACAAGCCCTGTCGCCGCCACGAATTCGATTTTTGCGCCTGCGAAATCACGTTGCGTTGCAGCAGCAAAGTGACAGTAAATCATTGTGTTGATGAAATATTTTGTGCGCGGACACGCCCGCTGCCGCGACGCTCGCATTCCTCGGCGTATTTTGGATTGACGAAAAAATGAAGTAATACTAGTAATGTCGCATCCCAAGGAGGACTTCTCATGAGCATCGATTTTCCGAAGGCTGCGCGCCTCGTCGGCCGCGTCTGGCGCCCTGAACTGGAAGGCCCGTCCGTCGTCATCGTGCGCGACGGCGTGCTGTTCGACGTCACGCGGGAGGTGGCCACCGTCGCCGACTTCCTCGACCGGGATTGTGTCGCGACCTTCGACGCGCTGACCGGCGAACGGCTCGGCCCCGTCGAGGATTTCGTCGCGAGCCCGGCGGAGATGGGCAATGGTGCGCCCCGCGCCTGCCTGCTCGCCCCCTGCGACCTCCAGGCGCTGAAGGCCTGCGGCGTCACCTTCGCGCGCAGCATGATCGAGCGTGTCATCGACGAGCGCACCGCCGGCGACCCGCAGCGCGCCGAGGAAATCCGCCAGCGCATCGGCGACCTGATCGGCGGCAGCCTGACCAATGTGCGCGCCGGCTCGGAAACGGCCGAACATGTGCGCGGCGTGTTGCAGCGCGAGGGGCTGTGGTCGCAATATCTGGAAGTCGGCATCGGGCCGGATGCGGAGGTCTTCACCAAATCGCAGCCGATGTCGTCCGTCGGCCACGGCGCGCTCGTCGGCGTCAACACGATTTCACGCTGGAACAATCCGGAACCGGAAATCGTGCTCGCCGTCAACAGCCGCGGCGAGATCCGCGGCGCGACGCTCGGCAACGATGTCAACCTGCGCGATGTCGAGGGCCGCTCCGCCTTGCTGCTCGGCAAGGCGAAGGACAACAACGCCTCCTGCGCCATCGGCCCCTTCATCCGCCTGTTCGACGAGGGTTTCGGCATTGCCGATATCGAGAAGGCGGAACTGAGCATGTCGGTCCGCGGCGAGGACGGGTTCGAACTCGCCGGCCGCTCCAACATGGCCGAGATCAGTCGCGCGCCGGCCGAACTGGTGCGCCAGACGCTGTCGAGCCATCAATATCCGGACGGCTTCATGCTGTTCCTCGGCACGATGTTCGCGCCGACGCAGGATCGCGGCACACCGGGCAGCGGCTTCACACATCAGGAGGGCGATGTCGTGGAGATCTCCACACCGCTGCTCGGCACGCTCGCCAACACCGTCACCTCCTGCGACAAGGCCGCCCCCTGGACCTTCGGCACGCGCGCGCTGATGCGCAATCTCGTGCAGCGCGGAGTTTTGGGGTGATGCGTGTCGTCGTCACCGATTACGCCTTCGGAAATGTCGACCGGGAGCGTGCGACCGCTATGGCGGTGGCCGCGGCCTTTTCCGAACACCAGTGCCGAAGCGAGGAGGAGACCATTGCCGCCGTGCGCGATGCCGATGTCGTCTTCAACAATTTCGCGCCGATGAACGAGCGCACCATGGGCGTCATGGCGCATGGCGCCACCGTCATCCGATACGGCGTCGGCGTCGACAATGTCGACCTGGAAGCGGCGCGGCGGCTGGGCGTGCATGTCTGCAACGTGCCCGATTACGGCGTCGAGGAAGTCGCCGATCACGCCGCCGCCATGGCGCTTTCGCTAGCGCGCAAGCTCGGCCGCTATGACGCCGGCATCCGCGCCGGCAAATGGAAGATCGGCGCGATGGTCGATCATGTGCGCTCACTCGGACAATCGACCGTCGGGCTTGTCGGCTTCGGCCGCATCGCTCGCGCCTTTGCTGCGCGCATGCAGGCTTTTGGTGCCACGATCGTCGCCTATGACCCCTACGTTTCCGCTGCCGATAGCGCGACGATGCTGCCCCTCGACGATGTCATTGCGCAGGCCGATATCCTTTCGCTGCACGTGCCGCTGACGCCGGAAACCCGGCATATGATCGGCAAGGCCGAGATCGCCCGCATGCGCAGGGGCGCGATCCTGATCAACGTCTCGCGCGGTGGGCTGGTCGATGAAATGGCACTCGCCGACGCGCTTGCCAGCGGCCATCTGGGCGGCGCCGGGCTGGATGTGTTCGAGAAGGAGCCGCTTCCGGCAGGGGCGCCGCTTCGCGACGCGCCCAGTACGATCTTCTCGCCCCATGCGGCCTTCTTTTCCGATGCCTCGGTCGAGCGCCTGCAACGGCTGGCGGCGGAAGAGGGTTTGCGGGCGCTGAAAGGCGAGCCGCTGCGTTGCGCCCTGACATGATGGAGACGCCGATGGCCTATCTCAAGCAATTCGATCTCACCGGCCGCACGGCGCTGGTGACCGGCGCGGGTCAGGGCATCGGCGCCGAATGCGCCGCAGCCCTTGCCGAAGCCGGCGCGCATGTCCATTGCACCGATCGCGACGGCGCCCGCGCGACGGAAACGGCGAAACGGCTGAAAGCCGCCGGCTTCAGCGCCGATGCCCATGCGCTCGACGTCACCGACACCGCCGCCCTCGAAACCCTGGCGACGGCGCTGCCGCCGCTCGACAGCCTGGTCTGCAATGCTGGCGTCGTCACCAACACGCCGGCGGAGGAGATGGGGGACGACGAGTGGGAGCGGGTGATCTCCGTCAATCTCACCGGCGTGTTCAAGACCTGCCGCGCCTTCGGCCGGCGGATGCTTGCCGCAGGCCGCGGCTCCATCGTCACGATCGGCTCGATGTCCGGCAGCATCGTCAACACGCCGCAGCCGCAGTGTCACTACAATGCCTCGAAGGCCGGCGTGCATCACCTGACGCGTTCGCTTGCGGTCGAATGGGCCAAACGCGGCGTGCGCGTCAACGCGGTCGCGCCGACCTACATCGCCACCCCGCTGCTCGACAAGCTGAACGAACAGCCGGAGCTCATCCGCCGCTGGCTGGACCTGACGCCGATGGAGCGATTGGGCAAACCCTCGGAAATCGCTTCGGTCGTCCTGTTCCTCGCCTCGGACGCTTCGAGCCTGATGACCGGCTCGATCGTGACGGCCGATGGCGGCTACACGTCGATCTGATCGCTTGCTCGGTTGTGGCAATCTCCAGAATCTCTCTTGTCATGTTGTAAGTACAACATTATAGGATGAAGAGAAGATATCTGGAGGGTGCCATTTATGTCCGAACGCCGTGAGCTGGCGAACGCCATTCGTTTCTTGACCGTCGACGTCGTGCAGAAGGCGAATTCCGGGCATCCCGGAACCGCCATGGGCATGGCCGATATCGCCGAAGTGCTGTGGAACGATTTCCTGCGGCACAATCCGGCGAATCCGAAATGGCTGAACCGCGACCGCTTCGTGCAGTCGAACGGCCATGGCTCGATGCTGATCTATTCGCTGCTGCATCTGTCCGGTTACGGCTTGACGGTCCAGGACCTGAAGGATCACCGAAAGCTGCATTCGAAGACGCCGGGCCACCCGGAATACGGCATCACGGCAGGCGTCGAGATCACGACCGGCCCGCTCGGCCAGGGGTTTGCGACGGCGGTGGGCATGGCGTTTGCGGAACGCAAGCTGGCGCAGGATTTCAACCGTGACGGTTTTCCGGTCGTCGATCACTTCACCTATGTCTTCGTCGGCGACGGCTGCCTGATGGAGGGCGTTGCGCAGGAGGCGGCCTCGCTTGCCGGCACGCTGAAGCTCAACAAGCTGATTGCCGTCTACGACGACAACAAGATCTCGATCGACGGCGAGACGCCCGGCTGGTTCGCCGACGACAGTGCGGCGCGGTTCCGCGCGCTCGGCTGGAACGTCATCGCCGACGTGGACGGGCACGACGCCGCGGCCATCGCCGCCGCCTTCGCTGCCGCCCGCCGGTCTGAAGACAAGCCGACGATGATCTGCTGCAAGACGATCATCGGCTATGGTTCGCCGAACAAGCAGGGCAAGGAAGAGGTGCACGGCGCGCCGCTCGGCACGGACGAGGTGGCCCGGACGCGCGAACATCTCGGCTGGAAACACGAGGCCTTCGTCGTGCCGGAGCCCGTCATGCAGGCCTGGGACGCCCGCGCGCGCGGCGAGCGGGCGGAAGCCGAATGGAACACGCTCTTCGCGGAGTACAGGAAGCAATATCCCGATCTTGCCTCGGAGCTGGAGCGCCGCGGCGCTGGGAAGCTGCCGGACAATATCGATGCGGTGGTGGCAGGCGAGGTGACGCGAATTCTTGCCGCCACGCCCGTCAAGGAGCCGATCCGCAAGGCCTCGAACCGTGTTATCGGCAATCTCCTGAAAAGCGTTCCCGAGGTGATCGGCGGCTCGGCCGACGTGTCGATTTCCACGCTCGCCTGGACGGGTGCTGCCCGCTCCATCACGCCCGACGATTTCTCCGGCAACTTCGCGCATTACGGCGTGCGGGAATTCGGCATGTCGGCCATGATGAACGGCATGGCGGCGCATGGCGGATTGATCCCCTACGGCGCCTGTTATCTCGTCTTCAGCGATTACAGCCGCAATGCCGTGCGTCTTGCCGCGCTGATGGGCCTCAAGGCGATCTTCCTCTACACGCATGATTCCATCGGCGTCGGCGAAGACGGGCCGACGCACCAGCCCTGCGAACAGCTTGTAGCCTTGCGCGCGATCCCGAACATGTCGCTGTGGCGGCCGGGCAGCGAGCTGGAGGCGCTGGTCGCCTGGGAGCACGCGCTGAAGCGGCAGGGGCCGAGCGTGGTGGTTGCCGCGCGGCAGGACGGCGGTGTCTTCAACCATTCGTCGGGCGATCTCGATGGTATCCGCAAGGGCGGCTATGTGCTGAAGGATTCGGCGGGCAAGCCGGATGTCGTTCTCGTCGCGACCGGTTCGGAACTCGGCCTCATCCTCGAAGCGGCGGCGGTGCTTGAAGGACAGGGCAAAGCGGTGCGCCTCGTCTCCATCCCCAACGGCAACCTTTTTGCGCGGGAGGATCGCGACTACCAGAACAGCGTGCTTGCCTTCGGCACGCCGACGGTCTTTGTCGAGGCGGCGTCGCCGCTTTACTGGTACCAGTTCCTGAAGGGGCCGGGTACGGTCGTTGGCGTCGACCGCTTCGGAGAATCGGCGCCAGGACCGGAGATCTATCGCCTGATGGACCTGACGGCCGAGCGGGTCGTCTCCGAGGCCGAGCAACTGCTGCGTTAATCACAAGGGACGGGGAAGACATGTATCTCGGCATCGATCTTGGCACCGGTTCGGTCAAGGCCCTTCTGATCGACGACGGCGGCAAGGTCGTTGCCGAGGCCTCGCGTGTCTATCCCGTCTCATCCTCCGTGCCGGGTTATGCCGAGACCGCACCGGCCGACTGGTGGGCGCAGACGGTGGCGGCCGTGCGCGCCTGCTGCGAAGGGCGCGGTAGCGAGGTCCGTGGGATCGGCCTGTCCGGCCAGGCCCACGGCCTCGTCATCCTGGGCGCTGACGCCAAGCCGCTCCGGCCCGCCATTCTCTGGGCAGACCAGCGGGCGACGGCCGAGATGGATGCCGTGCTCGCCCTGCCGGAAACGGTGCGCCGCCCGCTCGCCAATCCCGTTATCAGCGGCATGGCGGGCTTGTCCCTGCTGTGGCTGAGGCAGAACGAACCGCAGACCTACGCCGCGATCCGCCGCATCCTTTCTCCAAAGGACTGGCTGCGGCTCATCCTGACGGGCGAGACCGCGACGGAGCCGGCCGATGCGTCGATGACGCTGCTTTACGATGTCGGGGCTGACCGCTGGGCGACGGACTTTCTCGGCTCGCTGTCGATCGATCCCGCAATCCTCGCGCCGGTCGTCGAGTCCCACGCGGTGGCGGGCCGGTTGACGGGTGCGGCCGCGGCGGAACTCGGCCTTGCGCCCGGCACGCCGGTGGCCGCCGGCCTTTCGGATACGGCCTCCTGCCTGTTCGGCATGGGACAGACAAAACCCGGTTCGACCATCCTCCAGGTCGGCTCCGGCATCCAGATCATGTCGGTCGTCGAGGCCATCGAGCCGCGGGTCCAGCCCTTCTACAACAGCTATCGCGGCATCGGTCGCAGCCTCTACTCCATGGCCGCCTTGCAGAATGGCGGCACGGTGTTCGAATGGGCGCGCATGGTCCTCGGCGCCTCCTGGCCGGAAATGTACCATGCGGGTTTCGAGGAAAACGAAGGAAACGGCGGCATCGTCTTCCTGCCCTATGTCACGGGGGAACGCGCGCCGCTGCTCGATCCGAATGCCTCTGCCACCTGGGCCTATATGCGCCTCGGCTGCACGCGAAACCAGCTCATCCGGTCGGTCTTCGAGGGCGTGGCGCTAGCGGTGCGCGACAGTTGGGATGCGATGAAGGGCATCGGCGTTTCGGCCGACCGCATCCTGCTGACGGGTGGCGGCAGCACCGATCCGCGCTGGCAGCAAATGCTGGCCGATATTCTCGACATGCCGCTGGTGCCGGCGCATGATCTCGGCAATGCCACCATCGGCGCCGCCTATCTCGGCGGCATCGCCGCCGGCCATTGGCGCGGCCCGGACGATATTCCCTTTCCGGACGAGCTTGGCGCGCCGGTCGAGCCCCGGCCGTTCGAGGGGCTTGACGATCTCCTTGCCCGTTTCCGCGCAACCTATCGCGGCCTGAAGCATATCTGAGGCTCAATACGTCCGGTGCAGGTCGATGGTCAGCCGCGTGCGATCGGGATGATGCCAGGACTCGTAATATTCGAGCACCTGCTTGTTCTGGTCAAAGGTGACTTCGCGGTTGAACAGGACGTAGCTGTTCATCTCCACATGCAATTGCGCGGCGATCGCCTCTTCATCGATGCGGGCAAGCTCGACCTGGCGTTTTCCGGTCGTCGCCACCGCGTCGTAACGCTTGGCAAGGTACTGGTAGAGCGAGACCTTTTCCAGGTCGTTGGATTGCAGCAGGTCGGGAAAGCGCGAATAGGGCAGGTAGTTGCGCACCACGAGGAAAACCACGCCGTCCGCATAACGCAGGCGCTCCAGGAAGATCGCGTCGTTTTCGCCGATCTGTTCGGCAATGTGGGCCGGCGGCTTGATGCGCTCCTGCTTCAGCACCCGGGTCGTCAGCTTGAAGCCGGCCTTGGCCATGCTTTCGAGCAGCGGATCGAGCTGCTGGACAAGCGCGATCGGCACCTTGCGCTCCAGCACGAAGGCGCCCCGGCCGCGTTCCGTCTCGATGAGGTTGTCATGGGCGAGCGATTGGAGGGCCTGGCGGACGACGCTGCGCGACACGTCGTACTGCTCGCAGAGTTCGCCTTCGGTCGGCAGCTTGCTGCCGGGCGGATAGGCGCCCGTCTCGATGGCCGCCCGCAGCGTTTCTGCCAGCTGGAAATAAAGCGGGATGGGTGAATTGCGTTCGATGCTCATGCGAATCTCTTCCTCCCGGACCAGGGCCAGCCGACTGTGCCTGTTGTTCCCATGACATGACAAGCGGACATCTCGAAAAGCATCGGCTCTCTTTGCAGGCTGTTGACACCGGGAACCTAGTTTGAGTATGTTGTCCGTACAACATTACAAACGGCTATCCTGATATAGCAGAATAGGCCGACGACATCAAATCCGGGAGTTGCAAGGTGGGTGTGAGTGAAGCTGTCATCGAGGGTGTATCGGCGCCGCGCGTCGTCGCCAAGGCGCGCAATTCAGGTCCGCATCCGTCCAATCCCGGCGTCGCGTTCTCGATGGATCCGGTCGAGGCGGTGCGCGTCAATCTCTCGGCCGCCGAACGCCGTACGGCCTCGCTTGCCGGCCGCCGCACCGTCAAGAAGGAGTGGCAGGCCGCCTGGCTCGTGCGGGCGATCGAATGCATCGACCTCACCACGCTCAGCGGCGACGACACGGAAGGTCGCGTGCGCCGGCTCTGCGCCAAGGCGCGGCAACCCCTGCGCGAGGATCTTCAGGAAGCGCTCGGCCTTGCGAACCGCCGCATCACCACCGGAGCCATCTGCGTCTATCACCGTTTCGTGGCGACTGCCGTCGATGCCCTGAAGGGCAGCGGCATTCCGGTCGCGGCCGTCTCCACCGGCTTCCCGGCAGGCCTCTCGCCGTTCGAGACGCGCCTCAAGGAAATCGAGGCGTCCGTTGCCGGTGGCGCCGCCGAGATCGACATCGTCATCACGCGCGAGCATGTGCTGCGCGGCAACTGGCAGGCGCTCTACGACGAGGTGAAGGCTTTCAAGAAAGCCTGCGGCCCGGCGCATATGAAGGCCATTCTGGCGACCGGCGACCTCCAGACGCTGCGCAACGTCTCGCGTGCCTCGTGGGTCGCGATGATGGCGGGGTCCGATTTCATCAAGACGTCGACCGGCAAGGAAGGCATCAATGCCACGCTGCCGGTGACGCTGATCATGCTGCGCGCCATCCGCGACTATCGCGAGATGACCGGCCATGTGGTCGGCTACAAGCCGGCCGGCGGCATCTCCACCGCCAAGGATGCCATGGCCTATCTCGCGCTGATGAAGGAGGAGCTCGGCAATGACTGGCTCCAGCCGAACCTCTTCCGCTTCGGCGCCTCCTCGCTGCTCGCCGATATCGAGCGCCAGCTCGAACATTATGTCACCGGCCGTTACGCGGCCTTCAGCCACCACGCCATGGCCTGACGGCGGGCGAGGGGAGAATAGAAATGTCGATTGCAGAGATTCTTGACACGATGAGCTACGGCCCGGCCCCCGAAAGCGACAAGGAAGCGCGCGCCTGGATCAAGACGCTGGGCGGCGAGACGAAGCTGTTCATCGGCGGCGCCTGGAAAAAGGCGAAGACCGGCGAAAGTTTCGAGACCATAGCACCGGGTTCCGGTGAGGTTCTGGTGCGTGTCGCCCAGGCGGGTGCCGCCGATGTCGATGCCGCCGTCAAGGCCGCCGCCAAGGCGCAGCCGGCCTGGGCCGCACTTCCGGGCCATAGCCGCGCCCGCTACCTCTATGCGCTGGCCCGCCTCATCCAGCGCCACAGTCGCCTGTTTTCCGTGGTGGAAACGCTCGACAACGGCAAGCCGATCCGCGAGACCCGCGACATCGACATCCCGCTCGTCGCCCGCCACTTCTATCACCATGCCGGCTGGGCGCAGCTGATGGATGGCGAACTTGCCGACCGCGAGGCGCTCGGCGTCTGCGGCCAGATTATCCCGTGGAATTTTCCGCTGCTGATGCTCGCCTGGAAGATCGCGCCGGCCATCGCGCTCGGCAATACGGTCGTGCTGAAGCCCGCCGAATATACCTCTCTCACCGCCCTGCTCTTCGCCGAAATGTGCCAGAAGGCCGGCCTGCCGGAAGGTGTGGTCAACATCATTACCGGCGACGGCGCGACGGGCGAGGAGATCGTCAAGCACCCCGGCATTGCCAAGATCGCCTTCACCGGCTCCACCGAGGTCGGCCGCCGCATTCGCGAGGCGACCGCCGGCACGGGCAAGAGCCTGACGCTGGAACTCGGCGGCAAGTCGCCCTTCATCGTCTTCGACGATGCCGATCTCGATGCGGCCGTCGAAGGCGTGGTCGATGCCATCTGGTTCAACCAGGGCCAGGTCTGCTGCGCCGGCTCGCGCCTGCTGGTGCAGGAAAGCATCCACGATCGTTTCATCGCCAAGCTCAAGGCCCGCATGGAGACGCTGCGCGTCGGTGATCCGCTCGACAAGGTCATCGACATCGGCGCCATCGTGCATCCGGTGCAACTGGAGCGCATCCGCTCGCTCGTCGAGGCGGGTGTGAAGGAAGGCGCCACCCTGCACCAGCCGAAGGCCGGTGTTCCGGGCAAGGGCTGCTTCTATCCGCCGACGCTGTTGACCGGGGTGCATCCGGCCTCCACCGTCTCGCGAGTCGAGATCTTCGGCCCCGTGCTCGTCGCCACCACCTTCCGCACGCCCTCCGAGGCCGTGGAGCTTGCCAACAACACGGAATACGGCCTCGCCGCCTCCATCTGGAGCGAGACCCTGTCGCTCGCCCTCGACATCGCGCCGAAACTGAAATGCGGCGTCGTCTGGGTGAACGGCACCAACATGTTCGATGCCGGCGTCGGCTTCGGCGGTTACAAGGAATCCGGCTTCGGCCGCGAGGGCGGCCGCGAAGGGCTTTCCGCCTATAGCCGGCCAAAATGGCTCGCCAAGGCGAAGGCGATCGTCGAGAAGCCGGCGGCCCAGGCGACCGGCGACGTGCTCTCCACCGGTTTCGTCGATCGCACGGCGAAATTCTATGTCGGCGGCAAGCAGGCCCGGCCCGATGGCGGTTATTCGCGCGCCATCGTTTCGCCCTCCGGCGCGCTTGTCGGCGAAGTCGGCGAGGGCAACCGCAAGGACATCCGCAACGCCGTGGAGGCCGCGCGCAAGGCGACATCCTGGAGCACCGCCAGCGAGCACAACCGCGCGCAGATCCTCTATTACATCGCCGAAAATCTCGATGCCCGCGCCGGCGAGTTCGCCGACCGCCTCGCCGCCATGACCGGCCAGCGCCGGCAGGATACGATGCGCGAGGTTTCCGCCAGCGTCTCGCGCCTGTTCTCCTACGGCGCCTGGGCGGACAAGTATGAGGGCGCCGTGCACAAGCCGCCGATGCGCGGCGTGGCGCTTGCCATGAACGAGCCGGTCGGCACGCTCGGCATCGTCTGCCCCGAAGAGCCCGGCCTGCTCGGCTTCGTCTCCACCTTCGCACCGGCCATCGCCCTCGGCAACCGCGTCGTCGTCGTGCCGTCGGCAAGCCAGGCGCTCGCCGCCACCGATTTCTATCAGGTGCTGGAGACGTCCGACGTGCCGGATGGCGTGCTCAACATCGTGACGGGCGACCGGGATGCGCTGGCGCTGGAACTCGCCAAGCATGAGGAAGTCGACGGCATCTGGTACTTCGGTCCCGCCGCCACAGCCGGCGCCATAGAAAAGGCTTCGGCCGGCAACCTCAAACAGGTCTGGACGGAGCAGTTGCAGCGCGACTGGTTCGATGCGCGCCTGGGCGAGGGCCGGGAGTTCCTCGCGCGTGCCACGCAGGTGAAGAATATCTGGGTGCCCTACGGCGAGTAGGGCAGGGGAGGACGGCGGGCCACCCCGGCCCGCCTGAGAAAATGCCGGGCGGCGAGACGGCCTCCCGCATCGATATCGAAGACCGACGGTCCGCAGGGGGCCGCGCTTTTGCGCGCCCACCCTTTCGTGCGGCCGGAGATCAGGCATTGTAGACGGAGGAAAGACGTGTATCTCGAACGTTTCAGGCTCGACGGCGAACTGGCCGTCATCACGGGGGGAGGGCGCGGCATCGGGCTTGCGAGCGCCGATGCGCTGGGCGAAGCCGGCGCACGGCTCGCCCTCATCGAGCGTGATCCAGCCCTTCTGGAAGAGGCGCGCGCGACCCTTCAGGCCAAGGGCTACGACGTCTCCGTGCATGAGGGCGACGTCACCGACGCCAAGCGCATGCAGGCGATCGCCGACGAACTGGCCGCCAAGGGCGGCGCCTCCATCCTCGTCAACAATGCGGGCATTGCACTGAGCGACATTCCCGCCGAGGACATGGAAGACGAACGCTGGCTCAAGGTCATCGATGTCAATCTCAACGGCGTCTACTGGTGCTCGCGCGCCTTCGGCCGGCACATGCTCGACGCCGGTCGCGGCGCCATCGTCAATGTCGGTTCCATGTCGGGCTTCATCGTCAACCGGCCGCAGCCGCAGGCGCATTACAACGCCTCGAAGGCCGCCGTGCACCACCTGACCAAGTCGCTTGCCGCCGAATGGGCGCCGCGAGGCGTGCGCGTCAACGCGGTGGCGCCCACCTATATCGAAACGCCGCTCAACGCGCTCGTCGAGAACAACCGACCCATGTTCGATCGCTGGATCGATTCCACGCCCATGGCGCGCATGGGCAAGGACCACGAGGTCGCAAGCGTGATCCTCTTCCTGTCCTCCCAGGCAGCCAGCCTGATGACCGGATCGATCGTGCTTGTGGATGGAGGATACACGCTCTGGTGACTGCATCGTGCCGGGTGCCGCACCGCGTCGTGTTTGCCACAATAGCATGCAAACAAGTCAACTAGGAGGAGTTACCATGACCACGATCAAGACGCTTCTGGCAGGGTCCGTCGCCCTGTTCTGCCTCACCTCTGCCGCCATGGCGGCGGATTGCAAGGTGGGCCTCACCATGCCCTCGCTCAATGCGCCCTACTTCGCCGCGCAGGTCGCTGCCGTCGAGAAGGCCGCCAAGGACGCGGGCTGCGAAATCACCACGGCGGACAGCCAGAGCGATTTCTCCAAGCAGATCAACGACGTCGAAGACATGATCGCCAAGGGGATCAACATCCTCATCATCAATCCGCGCGATCAGGAAGCGCTCGTGCCGGTCGTCAATGGGGCAACCGCCGCCGGCGTCAAGGTCGTGGCCATGGACTCGACGCTGAATCCTAAAGCGAATTTCATCTCGCAGGTCCGCTCTTCCAGCGACGAGAACGGCCGCCTGGTCGGCGACTGGATCGCCAAGACGATGAAGGGCACGCCGATCAAGATGATCCTGCTGTCCGGCAACCAGGGCAATCCGGGTGGGCTCGAGCGCCGCATGGGCGTCATCAAGGGCATTACCGAAGCGCAGCTCGTCAACGAAGGCGCGGTCAACCTGCAGATCCTCGGCCAGGGCTGGGGCGACTGGGCGACGGACGGCGGCCTGAAGGCGGCGGAAGACCTGTTCCAGGCCCATCCGGACGCTAACCTCGTCGTCGGCGAGAACGATTCCATGGTGCTCGGCGCCGTGCAGGCGGCCAAGGCCGCAGGCCTCGACAAGATCCTCTTCGCCGCCGCTGCCGACGGACAGCGCGAGGCGCTGGCGATGATCAAGGACGGCGCCTACGGCGCAACGGGCCTCAACGATCCGGACCTCGTCGGCCGCACCGCCTTCGACGTCGCCTACAAGGCGCTGAAGGGCGAACTGCCGGCGGACTTCCCGAAGGAGTACTTCACGCCCGCCGACGTGATCTCCAAGGACAATGTCGACAAGTATTACAAGGCCGATTCCGTTTTCTAAATCGACAGCGAGAGAAGGATGCACCGGTTTCCGGTGCATCCCTTCGGGAGCCCAATGACAGAACTTGTCAGTCTATCCGGTATCCGGAAGAACTATGCCGGCGTGCAGGCGCTGAAGGGCGTGGATTTCGATCTGAAGGCCGGCGAAGTGCATGCGCTTGTCGGCGAAAACGGCGCGGGAAAATCCACGCTGATGCGCGTGCTCGGCGGCGAGACGGCGCCGACTTCCGGCAGGATCCGTCTTTACGGCGATGCGGTACAGTTGTCCGGCCCGCGCGATGCGACGAGCCGCGGCGTGTCCGTGATCCATCAGGAGCTGGCGCTGGCGCCGGACCTGACGGTGGCCGAAAACATCTTCCTCGGGCGCCTGCCGCGCCTCGTCAATCACGGCGCACTGCGCAGGGCGGCACGCGATATCCTCGACCGCCTCGGCTTCTCCATCGACCCCGCCGTGCAGGCCGGCCGCTTGACGGTCGCCCACCAGCAGGTGGTCGAGATCGCCAAGGCGCTGTCCAACAAGGCGCGCATCATCGTCTTCGACGAGCCGACCGCCGTGCTCGCCAACAGCGATGCCGAGCGGCTGCTCGCGATCATCCGCGAATTGCGCGCCGGCGGCACCGGCGTCGTCTACATCTCGCACCGCCTGAACGAGGTCTTCGACCTCTCCGACCGCATCACGGTGATGAAGGACGGCTCGCATGTCGAGACGCTGGAAACCGCCGCGACCGATGTCGATGCGGTGATCGCCCGCATGGTCGGCCGCCAGATGTCCGCGCTGTTTCCGCCCAAGGACGGGCGCGTGCCCGGCACGGTGATCGTCGACGTGCGCAACGTCACCCGCGGGCGCAAGGTCCGTGATGTCAGCTTTTCCGTCCGCGCGGGCGAGGTCGTCGGCCTCGGCGGGCTCGTCGGCTCGGGCCGCACGGAGGTCGCGCGCCTCGTCTTCGGTGCCGACAAGATGGATTCCGGCACGGTCGAACTCAACGGCAAGCCTTTGCACCTCTCCTCGCCGCGCGATGCCGTGCGTGCCCAGATCGGCCTCGTTCCGGAGGATCGCAAGGAACACGGTGTCATCCTCGATGCGCCGATCCGCATCAACACGACGCTCGCCAAGATCCGTAGCATCACCCGTTTCGGCATCCTGAACGTCGCCAAGGAACGGCAGGTCGCAACGGCGCTCGGCGCCGAGATGCGCCTCAAGGCGTCCAGCGTCGACGCGCCGGTCTCCAGCCTTTCCGGCGGCAACCAGCAGAAGGTGGCGCTCGCCAAGTGGTTCCATGCCGATTGCGACCTGCTCATCCTCGACGAGCCGACGCGCGGCGTCGATGTCGGGGCAAAAAGCGAAATCTACAATTTGATCAACGACCTGGCCAAAGCCGGCAAGGCGGTTCTCGTCATCTCGTCCGAACACCAGGAGCTGTTCGGCATTTGCGACCGCATTCTCGTGATGGCGGAAGGCGCCATCGTCGGTGAACTCGCCGAAGGCGCGTTCACCGAGCAGCAGCTTTTGACGCTGGCAATGACCCAGTCAGCCAGGAACAGGGATGAGGCAAGCCTATGACCAGTACACCCGCAAGCGCCGCCGCGCCGTCGTCCCTTGCGCCCCGCATTCTGGAGGCCGTCCGCCATTACGGCACGCTCGGCATCTTCCTGGTGCTGGTGATCGTCGCGTCACTGTGGTCCGATGCGTTCCTGACCGAGCGCAACCTGATGAACGTCGTGCGCCAGGTCGCCTCCGGCGCCGGCATCATGGCCGTCGGCATGCTCTTCGTCGTGCTGACGCGCGGCATCGACCTTTCGGGCGGTTCGATTGCCGCCGTCGGCTCGGTGCTCTGCGCCCATCTCATCGCCGCGCAGGGTTTCAGCGTGCCGCTGGCGATCCTGCTGGTCATCGCGACGGGGGCGGCCTGCGGCGTGGTCACCGGCTTCTTCGTCGCCTATATGCGGCTGCCGTCCTTCGTCATCTCACTCGCCATGATGGCGATCGCCCGCGGCATTTCGCTGATCGTCAGCGCCGGCCGTCCGATCACCATGGGAGAGCCCGGCGCGTCGCTCGTCGATTTCGGCAGCGGTTTCTTCCTCGGCATCCCGCAGCCGGCCATCCTGATGCTGCTGATCTACGCCATCGGCGCCGCGGTGCTGACCTATACGAGCTTCGGCCGCATCGTCACCGCCATCGGCTCGAATGAGGAGGCCGTGCGGCTCTCCGGCGTGCCGGTCGAGCGCTACGTGCTGTCTGTCTATGTCATCAGCGGCGCGTTGGCGGCGGTCGCGGGTATCGTTGCGGCCGGGCGCACGGGCATCGGCACGCCGCAGGTCGGCGTCGGCGCGGAGCTTGATGTCATCGCAGCCGTGGTCATCGGCGGCGCGAGCCTGATGGGCGGGCGCGGCAACATGTTCAACACGCTGCTCGGCGCGCTGATCCTCGGCATCATCACCAACATCATGAACCTTGCCGGCGTGCCGGGTTATCACCAGAACGTCTATCTCGGACTGATCATCATCCTGGCGATGCTCATCCAGTACGTCACCGCCCGCTCGCGGCGCTAAACCCGGAGAAGATCATGTCCCGTTCCTTCGGCAGTCCCAGCCGGTAACATCCAGCGCCGCGGTGAAATCGCGCGCCTCGGCGAACATCTGGCGGCGCTTGGCAGCAATCCCCTCGTCCTCATCGATGCCGACAAAAGAAGCGTCGTGTATCATGGCCTTGCTCCCTGGCTTGTGGTGCGGGCGAAAGCCCGATCAACCATTCGGGGTCAAAGGAGCAGGCAGGGCCTTGCTTGGCCTCGGCTGTTTAAACCAGCCCGAAAGAACGGCCGCCTGCCTGCATCGGCGGGGATGCGCATCCCCGCCGATGCGTCAAGTAAAACACATCTCATCAACACAAGCCCGACCATGGCGGAGAGAGTGGGGTGAGGTTTGCCAACAAAAGGCCCCCGGCGGAGAGGCCGGGGGTCTTCGTTGGTTGACTCAGAAGCCGCCGACCACGAAGCCGCCATCGACCGGCAGGTCCGTGCCGGTGATGAAGACGGCGGCGGGGGAGGCGAGGAAGAGCGCGGTGCCGACGAGGTCGTCCACCGTGCCCCAGCGCTTCAGCGCCGAGCGCTGGGCGATCTTTTCGGCCGGCACGGGGTCGGTCCACAGGCCCTTGGTCATGTCGGTCTTGTGGTAGCCGGGCGAGATCGCGTTGACGCGGATGCCGTCAGGGCCGAAGGCGTGGGCGAGGTGGCGGGTGAGGCCGAGCACCCCCGATTTGCTGGCGCCATAGGCCGGCACGAGCGGATCACTGACATAGCTGAGCATGGAAGCCGTGTTGAGGATGACACCCTTCGAGGCCTTCAGCAGCGGCAGCACGGCCATGGCGAAGCGCATCTGGCTGTTCAGGTTGACGTCCATCACCTCCATATAAGTTTCATCCTCGAACTCGGCGTCGGGACGGGCAATGCCCGCGCCGTTGACGAGAACGTCGAGCTTGGAAAGCGTCTTTGCGAAGGCCTTGATCGCCTCCGGGTCGCGCACGTCGACGCGCTCGAAGCGGATGCCCTTGTTCTCCGGGTCTGCTGCCGCGGCCTTCAGCTTCGTCTCCGAACTGCCAAGCGCCACGACCGAACCGCCGAGCCGGGCAAAACCCTGGGCGATGGCAAGGCCGATGCCGGACGAGCCGCCGGTGACCAGGATGTCCTTGCCGGCAAACAGGTCCGGGCGAAACGTGTCGATAATGTCCTTCATGATTTCCTCCTTCAATGGGGTGATTCAGGGCCGATCGCCGGCCGGGCGGATCTGGGCGGCAAGCGCGTCCATGTCGTCGTAGAGCGCCTTGCTATGATGGTAGAGCCGGTCGAACACCGGCTGGACGTGGCCGTAGACATCGACCCAGGCAGGATCGGGCGTGATTTCATCGGCGTAACGGACATAGGCGTCCGCCGCGTCCTCCGGCCGGGAGAACCGGCCCGTCGCGGTCGCGGCCATCGCGGCGCAGCCGACGAGGCCGCATTCCGGCTCCTGCGGCACGAGCACCGGCGTGTCGAAGACGCTCGCCTTGATCTTCAGCCAGAGCTTCGTGCGCGCGCCGCCGCCGGCGGCGATCATGCGCTCGAGCCGCTTGCCGGAGCTATGCTCCATGATGCGGATATGGCGGGCCATGGCAAAGGCGATGCCTTCGAGGATCGCCCGATGCAGGTGCTCCATGCCGTGCACCGCGCCAAGCCCGAAGAACTGCGCGCGCGCGTTGCGGTGCTGGCCGAGGCGCTCGCCGGTGAGAAAGGGCATGAACAGCAGAGCCTCGGAACCGGGCGGCGCCTTCTCGGCCCGCTCGACGATATCGCTATAGCTCAGCGCGCCGTCGTGGAAGGCGCGGCGCGCCCAGCGCATGCCGTCGCCGCCGGTTTCGAGCAGCACGAAGGGCGCCCAGTTGCCCTCGATCGTCGCGACGTTGGAGATTTCGGGATCGAGCAGCGGTTTTTCCGCGATCATCGTGACGATCGCGCCGGTGCCGGTGCTGTCCGAGCCGAGGCCAGGGCGGCAGGCGCCCGAGCCGAGCAGCGCCATCGGATAATCCGCCCCGCCCACCATGACCGGCGTGCCGGCGGCGAGCCCGGTCGCAAGTGCGGCTTCCTCCGTGACGTGGCCGATGATGTCGAGCGGATTGCGGATCGGCGGCAGCAGGCGGGCATCGAGCCCCATACGCTCGATCATCACTGGCGACCAGGCGACCGTGTCCGGGTTCATCAGGAAGCTGCAGGAGGCGTCGCCGGTATCCATGGCGATTTCGCCGGTCAGCCGGAAGTTGATATAATCCTTCGGCATGATGGCGACGGCGCTGCGCTTGTAGGCTTCCGGGTCGGCATCGCGCACCCATTGCAGCTTGAAGCCGGGCCAGGCGGGCGTCGGCGTGTTGCCGCTTTCACCGAGATAGCTTTCGGGCGCGTTCTCGGCTTCGAATTTGCGCACAAGGTTCAGTGTGCGCTTGTCGTTCCAGAGCGGCGCGGTATCGCGGGTCAGTTGCCCCGCATCGTCGAGGAGCACGAGGCCGTGCATCTGGCCGCAGATGGCGACGATGGAGATGCGCTCGCGCGCGCCCTCGCCCTTGTCCAGCACGGCGCGGACCGCGATGCAGGCGCCCTCCCACCAGTCGAGCGGTCGCTGCTCCGCCCAGCCGAATTGCGGCACGATCTGGTCGTGTTCGCGCGCGGCGATCTCGACGATCCGGCCCGCGGTGTCGATGAGCGCTGCCCGCACGCTGCCGGTGCCGACGTCGATGGCGAGAAAAAGCTCCCCGGTCACGGTGCAACCTCCCTAAGGGCGGCGAGTGCGCCCGACAATGCCTGCTGTTGTTCGGCGGCATGACGATAGGCGACGAGCGCGGCCTCGTAGACGGCGCGCGTTTCCGCCGCGGGTTCGCTGCGGCCTTCCGCAACGTGTAGCGCACGGATCGGCAGAAAATCCGTCCAGAGCCCCATGCCGACGAAAGCCAAGGCAGCTGCGCCAAGGGCTGCGGCCTGCTGGTCGATCCTCGTCTTGACGATCGTGCAATCGAAGATGTCGGAAAAGACCTGCCGCCAGAAGGCGCTGCGGGCACCGCCGCCCACGATGATCATCTCCGAGCCGATGGCAGTCATGCGGCGCAACTCGTCGAGCGCGACGCGGAGGCCGAGCGCCACGCCCTCCAGCGCCGCGCGTATTATGTCGGCGCGGCTATGTTGCAGGTCCAGCCCGACGAAGCCGCCGCGCACCGCGGGGCCGCCTTCGAAGCTCGTGCCGCCGCCGAGCGTGGGCACGAAGATCAGGCCGCGCGCACCGGCCGGCGCTTCGCCGGCAAGGCGGAACAGTTCGTCATGCACGTCGATGCCGGCCGCTTTGGCGGCCTGCTTTACGTCCGGCAGCAGCGTGTCGGTCACCCAGTTGACGCTGGTGCCGGAGGAGAAGATCGAGGTCGCCGAGATGAACATGCCCGGCACCACATGGGCGAAGACGAAGGGGCGCACCCGGTCGTCGAGCAGGGGCTCGGATGAAGAAACGGTGATCCAGCTCGACGATCCCATCGAGGCATAGGCGTCACCCTCCAGGAAGGTGCGGCCGCCGAGCGCCATGCAACTATTGTCCACGCCACCCGCGACCACCTTGACGCCCGGCGGAAGGCCGAGTTGCTTCGCGACATCGGGCAGGACCTCGCCGAGAATGTCGGTGGAGGCGACGGTTGCCGGGAAGAGGTCCGGGCTGAGACCGGCCGCTTCGATCAGTTCGGGCGAATATCCTTGCGCCTTCAGATCGTAGACGCCGGTGCCTGAGGCATAGGATGGATCGGTGGCGATGCGGCCGGTCAGCAGAAGGTTGATATAGTCCTTGGTGCCGATGATCGTTCTTGTGCGGGCGAAGATATCGGGCGCGTTCCTGCGCAGCCAGATTGCCTTGAACACAGTGTAGAGCGGAGCCGGGAAGCCGTTGCCGGTCTTGCGATACCAGGCGTCCGGATCGACCCGTGTGAAGAAGTCCTCCGCTTCTACAACGGCGCGTCCGTCCGACCAGAGCGGCACGAATTCCTGCAACAGGGCGCCGTTCTCGTCGAGCGGAATGCAGCCGAGGCTGTGGCCGGAGATGGCGATGGCGCGGATCGAGCCGGGATCCACGGCGGGATTGCCGAGCAGCGTCTTCAGGCTCGCGCAAATGGCGTCCCACCAGTCCTCGGGGCGCTGCTCGTGGTGCGAGGAGGATGGGTAGAACGTCTTGTAGGACACGACCTCTTCCGCAATGCAGGTGCCATCCGGGCGGAAGATCGCCGTCTTGACGCCCCCGGTGCCGAGGTCGAATGCTGCAACGGTATCGGCCATGGTCTCAGCCCGCCGTGCCGGTTATGTCGAGGCGACCGCCGGGCAGGGCGGCGCACGCGCGCACCAGATCGACCGCGACCTTCGTGTTGATGCCGAAGCGGGTAACGCCGAGGCGCACCATGGCGGCAATGCTTTCCAGCGAGCGGATGCCGCCCGAGGCTTTCACTTCGACCGCGCCGTCGACGGTATCGATGATGAGCTTCAGCTTTTCCGGCGTCGTGGCGCTCGGCGTCCAGCCGGTGCCGGTCTTGACGAAGGCGGCGCCGCTCTCGGCGACGATCCCCGAGGCGGTGCGGATCTCGTCGTCCGTCAGATGGGCGAGTTCCAGGATGACCTTCAGCGGCACCGGCGCAATCGCCTCCACCACGGCGCGGATATCACTGCGCACATAGTCGAGATCGCCGGATTTGAGGCGGCCGACATTGATCATCATGTCGAGTTCCTGCGCGCCGTTTGCGGCAAGTTCCGTGGCCTCCGCCACCTTGGTCCGGGTTGTATGCCCACCGGACGGGAAGCCGACCGGGCCGCCGACGAGCGTCAGCCCGCCTGTAGGCACCAGGCTGCGCAGCAGCGGCACGAAATTCGGCAGCACATGGGCGGCGATGAACCCTTCCGCAACGGCGATTTCCGCCAGCTCCCGCACGTCCGCCTCGGTATGGAAAGCCTGGACGGCGCTGATGTCGATCAGGGCGGCGAGCTCGCGGGGCGAGAGCGAAACCGGCGTCGGGGAGCGGTGGCGGGTGTTGTGCATCTCTATGTCTCGTTGCTCATTCTTAGGTAACGGAGGTTGCGCTTCATGCCGGTGAAGAGTTCGACATGTTCGGCGCCGCGGCGCAGCGCCACGCTGGTGGAGAGGATATCGATCACCGTCAGCGCGGCGATGCGGGAGATGGTGGGCGTGTAGATATTGGTGTTTTCCAGCGTCTCGACCTTCAGCACGAGATCGCAGAACTCGACGAGCGGCCCATCCGCGCCGACGATGCCGATGATCTGGCAGCCGTTTTCGCGTGCCCGGCGGGCGGTCTCGATGATCGCCAGCGTCGCGCCCGTATTGGAGATGACGACGGCGACGTCGCCCGGCTTCAGCATGGAGACGACCATGATCTGCTGGTGCGCATCCGTCTCTGCGCCGCAGGGCACGCCGAACAGCGGGAATTTCTGCTGCGCATCGCGCGCGACGATGCCCGAGGCACCGAAGCCGAAGAAGTCGATGCGGTTCGCCTTGGCGAGCATGTCGACGACCTGGCCGACCTTGACCGGATCGAGATGGTTGCGCACCCAGTCGAGGCTGGTGATCGTGTAGTCGAAGATCTTTTCCGAGACCTGGGCCGGCGTGTCGTTGCCGTCGATGACCGAATGGGTCGCGGATACGCCGAGCGCCAGGCTTTGCGCGAGGCGCAGCTTGAAATCCTGGTAGCCCTGGCAGCCGACCGAGGCGCAGAAGCGGATGACCGTCGGCTGGCTGACATCCGCCCATTCGGCCGCCTCCGCGATGGTCGCGTTGATCACGCGCTTCGGATCGGCGAGCACGAGTTCGGCCACCTTGCGATCCGACTTGCGGAGCTCTCCGCGCTTCATGCGGATGACCTCCAATATGTTGTTATTGTTGCCGCCAATCGGTTTGGGCTGGAGCGCGCTGGTTGACATGGAGACCCCCGGGATCACTTGGACAATCGGTATTCAACCGACAGCTTTGCCCGATGGAGCCGCGCCCTGCAATCAGCCGCCGCCGATTTGGCATCGATCGTCGCAGGGTCCTCGGTGTTGAAGGCGAACATGCCGTAGTGGTGCGCGATCATGTCCGCCGCGCCGATCCGGTCCGAAAGCACACAGGCTTCGTCCAGCGTCAGATTGCCGGCGATGCCGGCTTGCGTCAGCTCCGGCCGGCGACCATTGACCGGTAATAGCGCGAGATCAACCTTGAAGGGCGCGACCTCGTCGACGAGCCCTTCGAAGGGGATCGTATCGCCGGCATGGTAGAGGCGGACGCCGTCGCTCTCGACCACATAGCCGAGAAACTTGTGCCAGCCTTCTTCGGAACGTTCGAGTGTCTCGTGCGCGGCGCGGATGGCGGTAATGGCGAGGCCGGGCAGGGGTTCGATGCGCTCGCCGGCATCGACCGCGATTAGCCTGTCGGAGCCAACGCCGATGCGCTCCTTCGCGGCCTCGATCGCGGCGCGCGGTACGACGAAGCGGCAATCCGGATTGGCGGCGGCGATCGGCGTCAGCGTCTGCTGGTCCATATGGTCGGTATGGTGATGCGTCACCAGCACGAGATCGACCGGGCCGATTTCGGACGGCTGGATGGGGGCGGCCACCAGGCGGTCGTGCTCGAAGCGCTTGCCCTGGTATTTCTGAGCAAGGCTGTCGGAAAGATAGGGATCGACGACGATGCGATAGCGGCCGGTCGCGATGACGAAACCGGCCTGCCCGAGCCAGTAGAGCCGGACGTCGCCGGCCGGCGCTGCGAGCCGCGCGGCAAGCGTTTCCGAAAATGGCACGGGCAAGAGCGACGTCATGCGGCGTTCTCCCTGACCAGCGCGGCGAGCAGGTTTTCCACGGCGATCGCCGTCGCCTTGCTGACGCTCTCGTCGGTCAATCCGCCGATATGGCTGGTGGCGATGACGCGCGGATGGCTGGCAAGCGAGCCTGGGGCCGGCGGTTCCTCGACGAAGACGTCGGTGGCGTAGGTCTGCAACCGGCCCTCGTCGAGTGCCGCGCGCACCGCATCCTCGTCCACCAGTGTTGCGCGGGCCGTGTTGATGAGGATGGCGTTGGGCGGCATGAGCGCAAGACGGGCCGCATCGACGATCGGCTTGCCGTCTGCAGGCGCCGGGCAATGCAGCGAGACGATGTCCGCTTCCGCAAAAACCTCGTCCAGGCTCGCCCATTTGAACGGGCCGTAGACCTCAACATTCGGGCGGAACGGATCATGGGCGACCACGTTGGCCCGCATCGACGAGACGGCGCGCGCGACGCGCTTGCCGATGGCGCCGCAGCCGATGATGCCGACGGTGCGTTCGGCGATTTCCTTGCCGCGAGACCGCGGCCAGCCGCCGGCCCGGATGCCCGCCGTCTCGGTGGGGATGTGGCGGAGGGAGGCGAGGATGAGGCCCATCGCAAGCTCCGCCACGCCGACCGCATTGGCGCCCTCGGCCTTGAGCACGCGGATGCCGCGGCCCTTGAGCAGCGATAGCGGCAGGTTGTCGATGCCGGTGCCGTTGCGGCTGATGGCGCGCAGGCTGTCGGCGGCGGCAATCACACGGTCGGAAACCGGCTCCACACCCGCGAGCCAGCCGACGCAGCCGGGCACGAGGTCGAGCAGTTCTGCCTCGTCCGGCATGCGGCCGGGCGTCGGGAACACGAGGTCGAAACCGGCTTGGCGCAACGGTTCCAGCTCCGGCGGCGGATCGAGCGAGAGCGAACGGGGCGTGACGAGAATACGCTTCATCCCTTTGCCGCCTCAATGGCGATGCGCGAAATCTCGTCGAAGGACGGGCCGGAGGTCGGGATGTCGATATCGAAGACTTCGGCGATGACCTGCGTCCAGCCATGCAGGAAATAGGTCCAGCCGTCCTCGACCTGCAACCCACGCGCCGCCTGCTGGCGCCGTGCCTGATCGAGAAAGACGAGATCGCCGCGGTAGTTCAGGTCCCAGGCAATCGCCCGCTCGGGGAAGATGCCGGCATCGGTGATCGGCGAGCCGGGCGCGTCCTTGCCGAGCCCGGTGGCGTTGATGACCAGCGATCCGGGTTTCAGTGCGGCCATGGCGGCGTCGTTCAGCTCCGGCCGGTAGGCCAGCACGTAGTCGATCTTTACGCGGGCGTTCATGTCCTGGTGGATGCGCCGCAGCTCGTCGAGACGCGGCTGCGACCGGTTGGTGACGACGATGCGGGACGGCACGTCGGTGCCGCGGCTTTTCTGCATGAGGTGCCAGGTGATGGCGATGGTGGAGCCGCCGGCGCCCATAGAAAGCACTTCCGCGCCGGTATCGGCAAAATGGCCTTCCGGCACGAAACCGTCGATCGCGAGGCCCGACGAAATGGGGTCCTTGGCATGGCAGATCAACTTGCCGTCGCGTTTCGACAGGCAGCTCGTCTCATGCATGAGCAGCGCATGCGGGTCGATCACGTCGAACATGTCGCGTGCCGCATTGAACAGGTCGATCTTGTGGGTGGTGACCAGCGCGCCGAGCGACAGCGGGTCCGTCTTGATGAAGGCGACGGCCTCGCGATAGGCGGTCGGGTCGGCATGCAGTGGAAAATCGATGCCCTTCAGCACAGCGTCCTTCAGCCCGAGATGACGCGCCCAGGCGGGGAAAACCCGCATGATCGAGCTCTTCGCCGTCGTTACGCCGATGAAGTAGAAGGTCGGCCGGGTCGCGGGTTGATAGCGGCTCATCGGTTCGCCTCGCGTGCCTCTTTGGCCTTTGCCACCGCCGCGCGCGCCTTCGCCGTGATGTCGGCCCAGCGGCCTTCGCCGATGTCCGCTTTCGTCGCGATCCAGGTGCCGCCGACGGCGGCCACGGCGCCGAGCTTCAGCCACTCATGCATGTCGTCGAGGCTGACGCCGCCGGTCGGCACGAAGCGGGTGCCGAGATGCGCGAAGGGCGCGCTGATCGCCTCCAGCATAGCGGGGCCGCCGGCGGCCTTCGCCGGAAAGAATTTTGCGAGCTTCAGGCCGTGGCGGGTGACGGCGGTCAGGTCGGAGGGTGTCATGATGCCGGGCGCGAAGGGGAAGCTCTTGCCGTTCGCGGCCGTGACGATCTCCGCATCGAAACCGGGCGCAAGGCCGAAGCGGGCACCGGCGGCAATTGCTGCGTCGAGCGCTTCCGGCGTCAGGATCGTGCCGGCGCCGACCAGCAGTTCCGGCCGCTTGTCGGCCATGATCGCGATGACTTCGGCGGCGGCTTCGGTGCGGAAGGTGATCTCGGCAAGCGGCAGACCGCCTTCGAGAAGCGCATCGGCGAGCGCGACGGCATCGGAGGCGCGGTCGATGGCGATGACCGGAACGACGCCGAGCTTGGCTGCCTGATCGAATGGAGCACTCATGCGGTTTTTTCCTTCTCCTGATGGCCATAGAGGGCGGCGATCGTCGCCGCGTCCCGCATCCGCCAGCCGGCATTGTCGACCTGCTTCCAGCCGCCCTTGCCGTCGTCGACGATGCGGGCGCGCATGCCGCCGGCCTTGGCGATGCAGTCATAGTCCTGGCCGGAATCGGCGGGATAGCAGAACAGCATCACCAGTTCCTCGTCGCCGACATTGACGGACCGGTGGATCCAGTAAGGCGGCACGTAGCAGACGGTCTGGGCGTCGATTTCGACGATGCGGATCTCGCCTTCGGGCGATTCCATCAGCATGAGGCCGCGGCCCTTCTGGCCGTAATAGATTTCCGGCCGGTCGGCCTGCCGGTGGATATGGCCGCGGGTGACGAAATATTCGTCGCCCACCTTGCCCGGCAGCATGCGGGTGACGCCGAAGATGAGATCGCCGGACCGCTCGTTCGGCCGGAATTCCGAGACCTCGTAGACGACCGTGTCGCTCCACCCGGCCTGCATGGCGGAGAAGGCATCCGCATCCGCATAGAGACCCTCGAGATCGCGGAAACGCTTCTGGTAATCGCCCGTGGCATCGCTCATGGCGCCGGTCTGAAGATCGACCTTGCACCCGACGGGCTCGAATAGCTGTGTCAAAACTGGGTCCTCGTCTCTGTCATTTTTTCGGCATTTGTTTTGCGCAATTCCGGACACAAAACCGCTACGCACTTTTGTTGGACTTGCTCAGACGATGGTGTAGCCGCCGTCGATCATCAGGTTTGCGCCGTTGACCATCGCGGCCGCACCGCTGGCGAGGTAGAGCACCGAGGCGGCGATCTCCCACGGCTTGGCGAAGCGTCGCGTCGGGATGGCGGCGCGGGCGCGCTCGCCCTTTTCGCCGGCCCAGCCGGTCAGCCCGAGTTCGGTCTCCACCACGGTCGGCGAGAGCGCGTTGACGGTAACGCCGCGCGGTCCCCATTCCAGCGCCATGCAGTTGGTCATGCCGATGATGCCCGCCTTGCTGGCGCAATAGGCGACATGGCCCTCGATGCCGATCACGGCGGCCTGCGAGGCCATGTTGACGATGCGGCCGGATTTGCGTTCCAGCATGCCCGGCGCAACGGCGCGCGCCATCAGGAACGAGCCCTTGAGGTTGATGGCGAGCGTGCGGTCCCACTCCGCCGTCGGATAGCTTTCCGCCGGCGCCAGCGGCCCGATGCCGGCATTGTTGACGAGAATGTCGATCCGCCCGAAGGCCTCGGTCACCGCTTGAACGGCGCGCTCGACACCCGGTTCGTCCGTCACGTCCACGACATGGGCGATGTGGTGGGGGCCGAGCGAGGCGGCAACATCGGCAACGGAGGGATCGCGGTCGAGCAGCGCGACGCGCGCCTTCTTCGCCGCGAAGGCTTCGGCAATCGCCCGGCCGATGCCGGTCGCCGCACCCGTGACCACCACGGTCCTGCCGCTGAAATCGAGCAGGTCATCGAAGGAAGGTATATCCGTCATGTCAGAATTCCTGGCCAGTGTGGGTGATCGTCATCTCCTGGAGATTGACGTCCTGCGGCAGCTGGTAGGCAAAGAGCATGGTGCGCGCGATGTCGTTGACGTCGAGGCCGCCATCCAGCTGCTTGCGGCCGTTGTCCCAGAATTCGTAGGCGTTCCGGTGGGTGATGGTCTTGTCGATCTCCGACTTGGCGACGCCCGGCGAGATGACCATGACGCGCACCCGGTGGGCCGACATGGTCTGGCGCATGCCCTCGCTCACGGCATGCACGAAATGCTTGGTGCCGCCATAGACATCATGATGCGGATAGACTTTTCGGCCGGCAATCGACGAGACATTGATGATCGTGCCGTGGCGGCGTTCCTTCATCCCCGGGGCGACCGCATGCATGCCGTTCAGCACGCCGAGGCAGTTGATGTCGACGAGGTCGCGCCACTGCTCCGGGTCCTGCTCGTCGAGACGTGCGAGGCGGGAGATGCCGGCATTGTTGATCAGGCAGTCGACCGGGCCGAACTTTGCCTCGCCCTCGGTGATCGCTGCGACCAGCGCCGCATGGTCGCGCACGTCGGCGTTGACTGCCAGCGTATCGGGGAGGCCCATCGCATCGATTAGCTCGGGGCGGCGGGCGATGAGGAGCAGCGGATACCCGGCGGCGGAAAAGACGCGGGCGGTTTCCTGTCCTATGCCGGCGCTGGCGCCGGTAATCATGACGAGGGGTTTTCTGTCGGTCACGGCTTACCTCCCGCGGGTCAGGCGATGCTGCGCGAAAGGGCGTCGAGCGCCAGGATCGCATCGCGAACCGCGGGCACGGTGATGGTGACGGGCGTGGCATAGATGATGTTGCCCGGCCGGCAGGCGGCTTCCGCCACACGCTCGATCTTGGCGGGCACGTCGTCGACGACTCCGAGGTCCGAAAGCCTGGTCGGCAGGCCGACGCTGCGGCAGAAGCGGATCATCGCCTCGATTTCGGCATGATCGCGGTTTTCCAGCATCAGCAGGCAGAGCGTGCCGAAGGCGACCTTTTCGCCGTGGAAATAGCCATGGATTTCTTCGAGCACGGTCAGCCCGTCATGAATGCCGTGGGCCGCCGAGCAGCCGCAATTCTCGAAGCCGAGGCCTGACAAGAGCGTGTTCGCCTCGACGATGTTTTCCACCGCCTGGGTCAACAGACCGGCCTCGACGGCGATCTTCGCCTTCACGGCATCGCGCATCAGCACGTTCTGGCAATGCCGGGCGATCGCCATGCCGGCTTCGGTGGTCGGAAAGCCACCGGCGACATAGTTGTCGGTGCGCGATTCGATGTTGGAGCGGGCCTCGAACCAGGTCGAAAGCGCATCGCCGATGCCGGCGACGAGGAAACGCGCGGGTGCTGCCGCGACCAGCGCGGAATCCACGACGACGACATCCGGATTGCGGGGCAGGCGGAGGGAATCCTCATAGACGCCGTGTTCCGAATAGCGCACGGCAATCGCGCTGCAGGGCGCATCCGTCGAGGCGATGGTCGGTGCGATGACGATGCGGGCACCGGTGTCGATGGCGACGATCTTGGCGGTATCCGCCGTCTTGCCGCCGCCAACGCCGACGAGAACGTCGCTGCCATGCTCGATGGCGATTGCCCGCACACGCTCGATTTCGGAGGTGCAGCATTCGCCGCCGAACCGCTCGAAGCGGATGTCGAGGGCGTCGCCGGCGCTCTTGCCGATGCGCTCGCTGAGCGTGTCGAACAGCACGCGGTCGATCAGCACGAGGGCGCGTTTGCCGAGCGGTGCCAGGTAGCTCGCCAGCTTGTCGATCTCGCCTGCGCGCTGGATATATTTGTTCGGACCGCCGAATGCGCGTGCCATTCAATTGCTCCCGTATCTCTTTGCTGTGAAGGTCAGTGGATGGTGTAGCCGCCGTCGATGGTGAGCACCGAGCCGGTGACGTAGCTGGCGGCATCGGAGGCGAGGTAGAGCACGGCGGCCGCCACGTCGCTCGGCTTGCCGGTGCGGCCCATCGGCGTCATGCCGAGCCAGATCTTCGACCATTCCGGGTCGTCCAGCCCGCCCTGCGTCATGGCGGTTTCGATATAACCGGGCGCCACTGCATTGATGCGGATGTTGTTCTTGGCAAATTCGCCGGCGAGCGACTTGGTCAGCATGTGCACGCCGGCCTTGCTGGCATTGTAGGCGACCTGGTTCTGCGGAAGATTGCTGATATAGCCGGAGATCGAGCCGATATTGACGATCGATCCACGCCCCGCCGCAACCATCGTCTCGATCGCCGCCCGGCAGCACCAGAAGAGGCCTGTAAGATTGGTGTTGATCACCTCGTCCCAGGTTTCCGGTTTGACGTGGAGGCTGTCGCCACGGCGCGCGATGCCGGCATTGTTGACGAGGATATCGAGCCCGCCAAGCTCGGCGGCCGCCTGCTTCACGACCGCCTGCGCGGCGCTTTCGCTGGAAATGTCGGCGGGCAGGTAGAGCGCTTCGATGCCCTTGCCGGCCAGGTGCCGGACCGCCTTTTCACCCTCGTCGCGGGAGCGCGCGGAGATGGCGATGCGCGCACCGGCCTCCCCGAGCGCCTCGGCGCAGGCAAGCCCGATGCCACGACTGCCGCCCGTCACCAGCGCGACACGACCATCCAATCTGAAAAGCTCAGCGTACACGATCCCCTCCCGGTAGCGCCCTCCTTGGCGCCTCTAAAAATGTAGTTTAGCTACCTTGACAATCGAGTGTCAATCCGAAAATCTATGCCGCAGGGATGGAATTTATCGAAATCGAAGGTAAGCGCGGCCTAATTCGCGTCGTAATTTCGATAAAATGTAGCTGAGCTACGGGAGGATAGCAAAATGGGCGTTCAGCCGCGCTACCGTTTTCGGTTGGGCGACGTGGGTGGCGATGCGTCAGCGGCGCGTCGTTCGGCGCCGTCCCTTGGCCGGCGCCACGGCGGCTTCCGCCTCCCGCGCGGTCACCGCAGCCAGATAATGTTCCCGCGTCGCTTCGATGTGGCGGCCCATGAGGTCCACGACGGCATCGTCGTCGCCGGCCACCACCAGCTCCGCCAGCCGCACATGCTCCTCAAACGAGGTGGCGTTGAGCGAGGGGGCGAGCGACAGGCGGTTGCGCAACGCCTGCACCCGGAAGGCGATCAGCTCGTAGGCCTCCATGAGATAGGCATTGTCGGCAAGCTCGAAGAGCACCCGATGGAAGCCGCCGTCGAGGGTGCGGTAGAGCTCCGCGTTGTCGGCGTCGAGCGACTTGCGCATCTTCTTGACGATGTCGGCCCATTGTTTGGCCAGCGCCCGGCGATCGGTGGCAAGCGCCATGCGAAGGGCGGCGAGTTCCAGCACCTCGCGCAGTTCGGAAAGTTTGCGGACCTGGTTTGCATCCATGTCGAAGACGAACGAGCCGCGTTGCGGATGCACCTCGATGAGACCTTGCCGCTTCAGCACCATCAGCGCCTCGCGCACCGGCGTCTTGGAGACGCCGAGTTCGGTGGCGAGCGCGATTTCGGAGAGCGGTTCGCCGAGCTGGAACACGCCGCGCACGATGCGGTTGCGTATTTCCTGGGCCGCCAGGTCGGTCAGCGACGGACCGCGGTCGAGTGTATTCATAGGGTCTCCCTTCCTTGCAGGGGCCGACGCAGGTTCGCCGAGCCCTCAACTATTTACACTGAGATATTAGATATGATACGCTAATTCTCGTCGTCTGCAATCTCCTAGGTTGGGTCCGATATGTCCGTCCAGACTCTAGTTGCCCCCGATTTGCTCCAAGCGCGAGTCGAAACTGCGCTGCGCAACGCCGGCGCGTGCGAGGCGTCCGCCGCTGCCGCGGTGCGGGCGTTGATGCATGCTTCGCGCATCGGGGTCGACAGTCACGGCGTGCGGCTGGTGGTTCACTACGACAAGGTTCTGCGCGGCGGGCGGGTCAACGGAACGCCGAACATCACGGTCCGTAAGACGGCGGCTGCGACGGCGATCGTCGATGGCGACAATGCGCTCGGCCACCATGCAGCCTATGTCGCGATGGACACGGCGATCGAACTGGCGCGCGACAGCGGCATCGGTGCGGTCGGCGTCATCAACTCCTCGCATTTCGGTGCCGCCGGTGCCTATGCGCGGGTCGCCGCGGAAGCCGGCTTCATCGGTTTTGCGACCACCAATTCCGACAGCGTCGTGGCACCCTTCCAGGGTCGCGAGGCCTTTCACGGCACGAATCCGTTGGCCTTTGCGGCACCGAGCGGCGGTGAAAAGCCTTGGCTGCTCGACATGGCGACCTCGTCGATCCCGCTCAATCGCCTGCTGCTCTACAAGTCGCTCGGCGTGCAACTGCCGCAGGGCGTCGCCGTCGACGAGGCGGGCGCGCCGACCACGGACCCCACTTCTGGCAAGACGCTCCTGCCGCTCGGCGGCGTGGATTTCGCCTTCAAGGGGGCGGCGCTTGCCGGCGTCGCGACGCTGCTGTCGGCCGTTCTCCAGGGCATGACGCTCGATCACGCCTTCATCCCCATGGTCGGCGGCGACGATTATTCGACACCGCGCCAGATGGGCCATTTCCTTCTGGCCATCGATCCGGACCGTTTTGGCGGACGAGCGATCTTCCATGCCGGCATGTCCGCCTATCTGGAGGCCCTGCGCGGCGCCCCGGCGCAGGAGGGCGCCGAGGTGCTGGCGCCGGGCGACCGCGAATGGCGCGTCGAAGCCGAGCGTTTGCAGACCGGCATTCCGGTCGATCCCGATACCGCGGCGTTCCTGGAACTGCCGCGGAGCCCGGCCGGACCGGCCGGACAGTCCAAGGAGAACACAACAGCATAGCCATCACGCGCCGGGGCAGGGAGCCCATGGCCGTCAACCGGGAGGAATGAAATGAAATCCATGCTGAAAAAGGGTTTGCTGGTCGCAGCACTGATGACCTCGACGGCGCCGGTCGCCATGGCGCAGGAATGCGTCGATGCGGACCGCGTGCCGATCACCTGGTCTACCATCGCCGGCTTCTACACCGATGCCATGGCGAACCTCGTCGCGGGCTTCGAGGCGAAGAACTGCGTCAAGGTCAATGTCATCAACATCGACAACTCGCAGCTCTACAACAAGCAGGTCATCGAGATGGTCGGCCAGACCGGCGCCTATGACGTCGTGACGCTGGAAACGTCGGAAAAGGCCGAGTTCGCCGAAAACGGCTTCATCCTGCCGATGACGGACTATTTCGCCGACAAGAAGGCGCAGCTCGACGATGTCGCGCCGACGCTCGCAGCACTGACGACGCAGTACAAGGGCGACGTCTGGGGCCTGCCCTATTACACCTATACCGCCGGCTATATCTATCGCGCCGACCTGTTCGAGGATGCGACCGAGAAGGAAGCCTTCAAGAAGCGTTTCAACTATGATCTGGCCGTGCCGGCCACCTGGGCGCAGCACCGCGATATCGCCGAATTCTTCACGCGCAAGGCCGGCGAGACCCTGAAGGGCGAAGCACTCGCCAAGGACTTTTACGGCGTCGGCCTGATGGCCGGTCCCTTCCCGGAAATCCAGGATGAAATGTCCGGCGTGCTGTGGTCGCAGGGCGCGGATTGGCTGACGGACGAAGGCAAGGTGCCGGTCGACGCGGTCGAAAAGGCGATGAACGACTATCTGGCGCTGATGAAATTCGCCCCGCCGGCAGCGCTCACCGTCACCTATGACGGCGTGATGAACCAGATGAAGGACGGGCAGATCTCCCAGACCTATTCCTTCTTCCTCGATCAATGGCCGAACGCCGTGACGACCGAAACCAGCGTGCCGGGCGCCAAGATGGGCGTTGCCGAGGCGCCGGAGAAGAAGGCCTATATCGGCGGTTTCCTGCTCGCCGTCTCCGCATCGTCCGCCCATCCGCAGGAGGCGATGGACTTCGTCGCCTATATCGGCGGCCATGACGCGCAGATGGAGTTCGCCAAGGCGGGCGGTACGTCGACGCTGATGAGCGTGCTCTCCGACCCGGCCTTCGCCGCGCCGGAAAGCCACACGAAGACCGGCCACTTCTCGACCCTGCTGAAGATCTTCGATTCGATGAAGGGCTTCCGCTCGAACCTGTTCGACACGCCCTTCGGCGCCAAGATCTACAACACGATGCAGATCCCGCTGCAATCGGCGGCTGCCGGCCAGATCGACGCCCGCGCGGCTGCCGAACAGCTCGCCGCCGAAGTCGAGAAGATTTGCGGCGGCCCGTGCCCGATCGGCAAGTGATCGAAGCATCGATCCAAGCTTTGCATGGTGGGCACCCGCCCACCATGCAGTTTGATTTGAAAGGCGGGTTTGCCCGCCCAAAAGTTTCTTCTGGAGGAGTTTGATGTCGCAGTCGCTATCCGTGTCGGCGTCGCAGGAAAAAGGCGTGGCGAGCCCAACCGCCATGTCCGATCGCTGGTTCTCGATCCTTCTTGTCGTGCCTGCGATGGTGGTCATCCTTGTCTTCGCGCTGCTGCCGCTCGCCTATGCGCTCGACGTGTCCTTCCGGTTCGCCGACCTGACGCGCGGCCGCATCGGCGATTTCGTCGGCCTCGACAACTACCGGACGGTCCTGCATGACAGCGCTTTCTGGAGTTCCGTCTGGGTCACGCTGAAATTCACGCTGACGGCCGTCACGCTCGAAATGGTGCTGGGCATCGCCATCGCCTTCCTGATCCACGGCGCAACCGTCGGCAAGGGCGTCATCCGCAGTCTGATGATCCTGCCGCTTGCCACCTCGGCGGCGGTAACGGGCCTGTTCTGGCGCTATCTCTATGATCCGCAGTTCGGCCTGATCAACTATTTCCTCGGCCTCATCGGCCTGCCGGAACCCAACTGGCTCGGCGACTATACGATCGCGCTCTGGTCGGTCATCCTGTTCGACGTCTGGCAATGGACGCCCTTCGTGGCGCTGATCGCGCTTGCCGGTTTGCAGGCGCTGCCGAAGGAGCCGTTCGAGGCCGCCGAACTCGATGGCGCCAGCACCTTCCGCGTGCTTCGCACCCTGACTTTTCCGATGCTGAAGCCGGTGCTGTTTCTCGTCCTCGTGCTGCGCACCATCGACAGCGTGCGCCTCTACGATGCGGTCGCGGTGCTGACGCGCGGCGGGCCGGGCACGGTGACCGAGACCATGACCTTCTATCTCTACCGAACAGGACTGAAGCTGTTCCGGATGGACTATGCCTCCACCATGGCGATCTTCTTCCTCTACGCCATGCTGGTCGCAAGCCTCTTCGCGCTTCGCCCGCTGCTCACCCAATTTTCGTCGCGCGCATCCGAAGGCTGAGGAGATCGCCATGCTGCAACGTGAATCAAGCTTCCCGAAGGAAGCGCTCCGCTACGGCCTGATCGTCATCGTGCTCGGCTTCATCGTGTTCCCGATCGCCTGGATGATCATCACGTCGTTCAAGCCGGCCGATGCCATCATGGTGTCGCCGCCGCGCTTCCTGTTTACCCCGACGCTGGATAACTATGTCCACGCGATCTACGACAAGAACTTCCTGTTCTACATCAAGAACACGCTGTTCATCTCCGTCGCCTCGACGATCATCGTCGTCATCACCGGCTCGCTCGCGGCCTACAGCTTCGCGCGCTACAATGTCGGCGACGGCCATATCCTGTTCTTCATCCTGTCGACCAAGATGTTTCCGGCCATCGCCGTCATCCTGCCCTACTTCCTGATCTTCCGCGAAGTCGGCAGGACGGGCGCCGGCAAGTTCCTCGGCATCGGCCTCGACCAGCCGGGCGCGCTGATCATCTCCTATACGGTGTTCAACCTGCCGTTCGCCATCTGGCTGCTGGTGTCGTTCTTCCAGGATATCCCACGCGAACTCGAACATTCCGCCCGCCTCGACGGCCTGTCGCGGCTGAAGGTTCTGGCCAAGGTCGTCTGCCCGCTGGCTGCCCCCGGCATCGCGGTCACCGGCGTCTTCACGCTGATCTTCAGCTGGAACGAGTTCCTGTTCGCCTACATCCTCACCCGCAAGGCCGCGAGCACAGTCACGGTGGGCGTGGAATCCTTCTTCACGCTGCAGGGCATTCTCTGGGGGCCTGTTGCGGCGGCCGCCACCATCAGCGTCCTGCCGATGCTGGTCTTCGTACTCGCCATGCAACGCTACATGGTGCGCGGCCTCACCTTCGGCGCTGTGAGAGGATAAGATCATGAGCTTCAGTCAAGGCTGGGATACCGGCTTCCGCGTCATCCTTCTCTATGTCGGCGTCGTCTTCGTCTGGCTCGGCTTCATCGAGCCGTATTTCGCCAGCCAGTCGATGTCGGTGGTCATCATGAACATCGTTGCTTTCGCGATCTCGGCGGCTTTCGTCGTGCGCGCGCGCAGCCGCTTTATCGCCGAGCGCCAACAGGCGGAGGCGGAAGTTGCCGCCCTCATGCAGGAGGACGTCTGATGTACGAACTGAAATCGGTCCACAAGCGCTACGGTCTCGCCAAGGTCGCCCTTCGTAAGATCGATCTGACGGTGCGCGACCGCGAGTTCCTCGTGATCTACGGGCCGGCCGGTGCCGGCAAGAGCACGCTTCTCAACATCCTCGCCGGCATCACCAAACCGACGAGCGGCGACGTGCTGCGCAACGGCGTCTCCATCCTGCGCGTGCCGCCGGAAAAGCGCGATGCGGCGATGGCCTTCGAAAACTATGCGCTCTATTCGCACCTCTCGGTCGGCGAGAACCTGGCGTTCCCGCTGAAGGCCCGCGGCATCGGCCGCGCGGAAGTCGAGGAGCGCGTCAAGCGCATCTCCGGCATTCTCGGCATCGGCCATCTGCTCGACCGGCGCCCGGGGTTCCTCTCCGGCGGCCAGCGCCAGCGCGTGGCACTCGGCCGCGCGATCATCCGGCCGGCGGACATTTATCTGCTCGACGAACCGGTCGGCCATCTCGATGCGAAATTGCGCCACAAGATCCGCGCCGAACTAAAGGCGCTCGCCGAAGACCTCTCCGCGACCGTCGTCTTCACCACCACATCCTCGCGCGAAGCCCTGGCGCTCGGCGACCGGGTTGCCGTGCTGAACGCCGGCAAGCTGGAACAGCTCGGCAAACCGGCCGATCTTTATCACCGACCGGCAAACGCCTTCGTCGCCTCCTTCGTCGGCGATCCGCCGATGAGCTTCATTTCCGTGCAGCCTCGTCGGCACGACGGCAGGGTCGATTTCGTGACGGCGGATGGCATGCCGGTCGCCTCGCTTGCGGCTGAGGCCGTCAGCGATCTCAACGAGGAGCAAGGCTCGAAAATCCAGGTCGGCTTCCGCTCCAACGAGGTGCGGATCGCCCGGGAGGGTGATTCCAATGCATTGCGCGGCCGCGTCGATGTCATCGAAAACCTCGGCTACATGAAGATCGCCCTTGTCGGCATCGGCAATGACCAAGTCTCCGTCTCGGTGCCCGCCGGCACATCGCTCGGTGTGGGCGAAACGGTCGCCATCGCCTTCCCGCGTGATGCCGTCCACTTGTTCCAGAATGCCCGGGCGGTCACGCACGCCACGCCTTCCGCAGGAGTTTGACCCATGGCCTCCATCAAAGCCGAAAGACTCGTCAAGCGCTATGGCGCCGTCCAGGCCGTGCACGGCATCGATTTCGAGATTGCCGATGGCGAGTTCGTCGCCATCCTCGGGCCGTCCGGCTGTGGCAAATCCTCGACCATGCGCATGATCGCGGGCCTGGAGCCGGTCACCGAAGGCTCGATCTATTTCGACGGCAAGCGCGTCAACGACGTGCGTGCCCGCGATCGCAACGTCGCCATGTCCTTCGAATCCTATGCGCTCTACACGACCATCTCGATCTACGAGAACATCGCCTTCCCTCTGCGCTCGGCCAATGTCGACAGCAAGGAGATCGATCGCCAGGTTCGCGACATCGCCGAGAAGATGGAGCTGACGGCGCTGCTGCACCTGAAGCCCAAGGGCCTTTCCTCCGGCCAGGCGCAGCGTGTGGGTCTCTCGCGCGCGCTGGTGCGTAAGCCCGAAGTGTTCCTGCTCGACGAGCCGATCTCGCATCTAGACACGCGCCAGCGCTACCGCATGCGCCGCTTCATCAAGAGCCTGCACCAGAAGTTCAACTACACGATGATCTACGTCACCCATGACCAGGAGGAAGCCTTGGCGCTTGCCGACCGCGTCATGGTGATGAGCGATGGCGAGATCCAGCAGATGGCGGTGCCGGACGAGGTCTATGCCCGGCCGAAGAACGCCTTCGTCGCTGGCTTCGTCGGCGAGCCGCCGATCAACTTCTTCGATTGCCGCGTGGCGGCGGCGGATGGCGGCTGGTCGATCGAGTTCGAGGGGCGCAAGCTTGCCTTGCCGGAACGTCTGCACGCGGCCGCACAGGGCATCGGCGATGGCGGGCTTGCCGCGATCCGTCCGCACTTCCTGTCGATCAGTGGCGATGGCCCGCTCAAGGTTGATGGTAGGGTCTTCATCACCGAGGAATTGCAGGACCAGAACCTGATCTTCGTCGATGTCGGCGAGACGCGCTTCACGCTGGTCGCTCATCCGTCGGTGACGCCGAAACGCGGCGACGCCGTGCCGGTGTCGATCGATCCGGACCACCTGCTGCTCTTTCCGCGCTCGCAGGCCGGCAAGGTGGAGAGTATCGTCGCATGAGCTACGACCACATCGTCGTCGGTGGGGGAACGGCGGGCTGCCTTGCGGCAGGCAAGCTTGCGGGCGAGCACGGCGCCCGCGTGCTCGTTCTCGAAGCGGGGCCGGATGACCGTAACCCGCTGATCCGCATGCCGGCCGGCTTCGTCAAGCTGCTCGGCGTCGAGAAATATATGTGGTTCTACAAGTCCGTGGCGCAGGCGCGGCTTGGCGGCCGCAGGCTGATCGTGCCGCAGGGCCGCGTGCTCGGCGGCGGGTCATCGGTCAACGCCATGGTCTACATGCGCGGCCAGCCGGCCGATTACGACGGCTGGGCCGACGAGATCGGCGACGAGCAATGGTCCTACGATGCGCTGCTGCCCTATTTCACCGGCATGGAGGACAATGCGCGGTTGAACGACGACTATCACGGCGTCGGCGGCCCGTGGAAAGTCTCGGACCTTGACCACATCTGCGAACTCTCCCGCGCCTTCGTGCTGGCCGCCCAGGGCATCGGCCTGCCGCACAACAGCGACTTCAACGGCCGCAGCCAGCGCGGCGTCGGCGCCTATCAGGTGACGACCCGCGATGGCCGCCGCTGCTCCGCGGTCGATGCGTTCCTGCGCCCCGCCATGGCGAGTGGCCGGCTCGATGTGAAGACCTCTTGCCTGGTGCATTCGCTGATCATCGAGAATGGCCGCGCCGTCGGCGTGCGCTATTCGCAGGGCGATGCGCGGACGGTGGTGGAGGCCCGCTGCGATGGCGAGGTGCTGCTTGCGGCCGGCGCCATCGCGACGCCGAAGCTGCTGATGCTTTCCGGCATCGGCCCCGCCGATCATCTGAAAACCCATGGCATCGATGCGCTCGTCGATCTGCCGGGTGTCGGCGCCAATCTTCAGGACCATACGGAGACGCCGGTCGTGGCGCTTTGTAATGGTCCTTATGGCTATTACGGCCACGACCGCGGATGGAAGCAGATGCGCAACGGCATCGAATATCTTGTAAACCGCACCGGACCCGTGACGTCCAATGGTGTGGAGGCCGGCGCCTTCTTCGATCCGGACGATCTCTCCAATGATCCGAAGATCCAGCAGTTCTGCGTGCCGACCGTCTATCTCGACAAGGACCATACCGACCAGCAGGCAAGCCATGGCCTGACGCTCAATTCCTGCGTCGCCAAGCCGCGGTCGCGCGGCTCGGTGCAGCTTGCCTCCGCCGATCCGAGGGACCAGCCGCTGGTCGATCCGAACTATCTGGCCGATCCGGAAGACCTGCGCCTGTCGATCGGCGGCGTGCGCCGCGCCCGCGAAATCCTAAGCCAGGAACCGCTGCGCTCGATGATCGCGCGCGAAATCTTCCCCGGCCCGGACAAGGTGTCCGATGCGGAGCTCGCCGAACATGCGAAGCGTTTCGTCAAGACCGTCTATCACCCGGTCGGCACCTGCCGCATGGCGCGCGAAGGCGACGCTGGTGGCGTACTCGGTGCCGATATGCGGGTGCGCGGCGTCGAGGGGCTTCGGGTGATCGATGCCTCTGCGATCCCCACCATCATCTCCGGCAATACCAATGCCGCCGTGCTGGTCGTCGCCGACAAGGCGGTGGAATTCATCACCGGCGCAAAACGCCGCCAGCCTGCGGGCATCGCGCCACGGCGCGAGTCCAGCACCCTCCAGACAGCCTGAGGAAGACGCCGATGCCCCCCATGAAGACCGATCCCAACCCGCGCATGCCCTACCAGTTTCCCATGCCGAAGGAGTCGCTGCCGGATATCGTCATTCCGGACGCCATCCCCCTCGACGACCGGGTGTGGGTGCCGCAGGGCACGAATGTCTGGTTTCGCCCGCTCTGCCTCAATCGCTCCGCCGGCTACTGGATGAACCTGTTGAAGGTGCGCAAGTCCGGCGTGCTCAGTCGCCACCGGCATCCGCAGGCGGTGCACGGCTTCGTGCTGAAGGGCCGCTGGCACTATCTGGAGCATGACTGGGTCGCCGAAGAGGGTGGCTACGTCTTCGAACCGCCGGGCGAGACGCACACGCTGGTCGTCCCTGACGATGTCGAGGAGATGATCACTTTCTTCCAGGTCAACGGCATCATGTATTACGTCGATGCCTATGGTGAACCGCTCGGTTTCGAGGACGTGTTCACCAAGATCGACATGTGTCGTGCGCATTACGAGGCGGTTGGGCTGGGAGCGGATTATGTCGACCAGTTCATCCGCTGACGGGCGGACCGCTGCTGCCGGCAACCCCGCCGCCTACCTGCGCCCCGGCCTGTTCGAGGGCCGGCAAGTGCTGGTGAGCGGCGGGACCTCCGGCATCGGGGCTGCGATCTGCCAGGCCTTCGTCGCGCTCGGCGCGGATGTGCTGGCAACGGGCGTCACCGAGGCCGAGATCGCCGCTGCCGGAAGCCGGCCGGAGATGAAGGGTGTGCTCTTCGCCACGCTCGACGTGCGCGACAAGTCTGCCGTCGATGCGCTCGTTGCCGGCCTGCCGCGGCTCGATCACGTAGTGAACTGCGCCGGCGTCATCCGCCGCACGGACGAACTCGAACCGGACGTCTTCGCCGAGGTCGTCGACATCAATCTCAACGGCTCGATGCGCGTCTGCGCCGCCGCCCGCCCGCGCCTTGCGGAAACCGGCGGCACGATCGTCAATACCGCCTCCATGTTGTCCTTCTTCGGCGGCGGGCTGGTGCCCGGTTATTCGGCCTCCAAGGGCGGCATCGCGCAGCTCACCAAGTCGCTGGCGATCGCCTATGCGGCCGATGGCATTCGCGTGAACGCCATCGCGCCCGGCTGGATCGCCACGCCGCTGACCAAGGGCCTGCGCGAAAACGCGGAGCGCAACGCGGCCATCGTCGCCCGCACGCCGCTCAACCGTTGGGGCGAACCGGCCGAACTTGCCGGCGGCGTCCTTTATCTTTCCTCGCCGCTTGCGAGCTTCGTTACCGGCAGCGTGCTGGTCATCGACGGCGGCTACCTGATCACATGAGGCACCCTATGAAGGCGATTGTTGTTTCCGATGCAAAGGCCCGGCTTGACGATGTGGTCCTGGCCGACCTGCCGGTCCCCGAGCCCGGACCCGGCCAGCTGCGCCTCAAGGTCATCGCCGTCTCGATCAACCCGGTCGACTGGAAGCTGGCGCTCGATCACAAGCCGGAATGGATCTATCCGCATGTGCTGGGGCTCGATGCCGCCGGCATCATTGACGCGGTCGGTCCCGGCGTTGAAGGCTGGAAAGTCGGCGAACGGGTGGTGGTGCACAACAACCTCTGGAAGTCCGGCGTTTTTGCCGAATATTGCCTGGCGCCGGCGCACGCGACATCGCGGCTGCCGGAGGGCATCAGCTTTACCGATGCGGCCGCGGTTCCCTGCGCCGGCTACACCGCCTATCAGGCGCTATTCCGCAAGGTGCGGATCGAGGCGGGGCAGACCGTTCTCATCCAGGGCGCCAATGGCGGCGTCGGCGGTTTTGCGACGCAGCTTGCCCACCAGGCGGGCGCGAAGGTGATTGCGCTCACGCGTACCGAGCACTTCGATGCCGTGCGCGCTTTCGGTGCCGGTGTCGTCTTCGATTACCGCGATCCGGACCTGCTGCAGAAGGTGAAGGCCGAGACGGAAGGCGGTTACGGCGTGGACGTCATGGTGGAAGTGGCCAACCCCGGCGATGCCCGCAAGTCGCTCGCCTTCGTGCATTATAACGGGCATCTCGTCTCGGTCGATCCGCTGCCTGTCATGACCGACGTGCCGTCCTATACCTATGCCGCCTCCATCCACGAGATCGGGCTCGGCGGCGCCTACAATGCCGGCCACGTGCCCACCCAGCGGGACTTCGCCCGTATGGGCGACGACCTGATGGCGCGTCTTGCCGCGGGCAAGCTCGATCCGATGGTGGAGGAGATCGTCACGCTCGAAGACATTCCGGACGCCTTGCAGCGCCTGCGTGCTCGCGCGGTGACGGGCAAGATCGTCGCCCGCGTCGCGCCGGATGCCTGATAAAACAACGGGAGGAACACCATGACCAGGAACACCCATTACATTGACGGCCGGTTTGTCGAGGACAGCGCCTCCGACCGCATCGCCGTCTACAACCCGGCGACCGAGGAGCAGATCGCGGACATCCCCGATGCTTCGGCCGAGACCGTCGACGCCGCCGTCGATGCGGCACGCAAGGCACAGCCCGCCTGGGCCGACCTGCCGCCAATTGAGCGCGCTGGTTTCGTCAAGGCAATCGCCGGCAAGATTCGCGATAAGGTCGATGTGCTGGCCGAGACGATCTCCCGCGAGCAGGGCAAGACGCTCGGCCTTGCGCGCGGCGAGGTGCTCGGCATGGCCGGGCTGATGGACTACATGGCCGAATGGGCGCGGCGCATCGAGGGCGAGATCATCGCCAGCGATCGCAAGGGCGAGACGATCTACCTGAACCGCGTGCCGATCGGCGTCGTCGCCGGCATCCTGCCCTGGAACTTCCCGTTCTACCTGATCGGCCGCAAGCTCGCGCCGGCGCTGGTGGCAGGCAACACGATCGTGGTGAAGCCGAGCGAGGAGACGCCGCTTAACGCCTTTCTTTTCGCGGAAATCGCGGATGAGGTGGGGCTGCCGAAGGGCGTATTCAACATGGTCTCGGGCCGCGGCCGCACGACCGGTGCCGCGCTTTCCGGCCATACGGGCATCGACCTCGTCAGCTTCACCGGCAGCGTGCCGACGGGCGTCGCCATCATGGAAACGGCGGCGAAGAACCTGACGCGGGTCAATCTGGAACTCGGCGGCAAGGCGCCGGCCATCGTGCTGAAGGATGCCGATCTCGACCTCGCGGTGGAGGCGATCACGGCCTCGCGCATCATCAATACCGGACAGGTCTGCAATTGCGCCGAACGCATCTTCGTCGAGCGCCAGGTGGCGGACGATTTTACCGAGCGCTTCATCAAGCGCATGGCCGCCGTCAGCTATGGCGATCCGCTGACGGAACGCGATGTCGACATGGGGCCGCTGGTCAATGCGGTGCAGCTTGGCAAGGTGGAAGCCATGGTCGATCGGGCGCGGGAGGCGGGCGCCACGGTGGCGCTTGGCGGACAGCGCGCCGATCGCAACCGCGGCCACCACTACGAGCCGACGGTGCTGACGGGCTGCACGCCGGACATGGAGATCATGCGCAAGGAGATTTTTGGCCCCGTTGCGCCGATCGCCGTCGTCAATGATGCCGACGAGGCGGTCTACCATGCCAACGACACCGAATACGGCCTGACATCGTCGCTCTACACGCAGGATCTCAACAGGGCGATGCAGGTCACGCGGCGCCTGCAATTCGGCGAGACCTATATCAACCGCGAGAACGGCGAGGCCTATCAGGGTTTCCACGCCGGCCGCAAGAAATCCGGCATCGGCGGGGCGGACGGCAAACACGGCTTCTATGAGTATATGGAGACGCAGGCCGTCTACATCCAGCACGGGTGAGGGCGGCCGCGAGGCACGGGCCGCGACCTGCGGCCGGAAAGGAACGGTATGTATCTTCAGAAATTCGATCTGTCCGGCCGTGTGGCGGTCGTCACCGGCGCCGGGCAGGGGATCGGGCTCGCCTGCGCCGAGGCGCTTTGCGAGGCGGGCGCGCATGTCGTCGTCACCGATATCAGCGCGGAGCGCAGCGAAGCCGGCCGTGCCGTGCTGGCCGCCAAGGGTTGTTCCGTCGAGGCCGACGTGATCGATATCGGCGACAGCGCGTCGGTCAATGCGGTGGCGGACCGGCTGGCGAGTGCCGGCCGGGCGGCGGATATTCTCGTCGCCAATGCCGGCATCGCCCAGGCGGGCGTGCCTGGGGAGGACCTGTCGGATGCCGACTGGGAGCGGATGATCAACATCAACCTCAACGGCGCCTTCCGCTCGTGCCGCGCCTTCGGAAAACACATGTTGGCGAAGGGCAAGGGATCGATCGTCACGATCGGCTCCATGTCCGGCACCATCGTCAACCGGCCGCAGCAGCAGGTCCATTACAATGCGGCCAAGGCCGGCGTGCACCACATGACCCGCTCGTTTGCCGCCGAATGGGCGACGCGCGGCGTGCGGGTCAATTCCGTGGCGCCGACCTATATCGACACGCCGCTCCTCACCTTCGCCAAGGAGGACAAGCCGATGTACGAGCGATGGCTGGACATGACGCCGATGCACCGGCTTGGACAACCGGACGAGATCGCCGCGATCGTGCTGTTTCTCGCCTCCGACGCCTCAGCCTGATGACCGGCTCCATCGTTACTGCCGACGCCGGTTATACCTGCTGGTAAGGCCGCGGCCCGCGTTGCGATCTCACAGCGCGGGCGCAAGACGTTGGCGACGCTTTCGCCCTTGAATCGTAATCCTGACATGCTATACGTACAACATGACAAATTAAGCCTTGATCGGGTGCTGCCTGCCGCTGCGCAGAGCTAACATGCAAAATTTGGCGCCTCGCGCTCAAAGGGAATTACGTAGCTCAACTACATTCTGGCGCGACCGATTGGTTGATTCCTGTCGGTCGCGACACTGTTTTCGTTCCAGTTTCTATGGGAAACGTGCAAAAGATCGTGATCATAATTGCAAAAAATGTAGTTGAATTACATTATGGCTTTGTCTAGCATCCGATTAACGTGAGGGGTGGGAGCGCCGATCGGCGCCCATCGCGCACGTTGGAGGAGATTTTTTCGACAGGGAGGGAGCTATGTTCAAGACGCTCGCAAAAGCATCATTGTTTGCTGCAGCCGCGACTGTTGCACTCTGGCCGGCATTGAATGCCGCGCCGGCGGTGGCGCAGGAAGGCGACAATATCGACATCACGATCGGCTGGGTGCCGCCGGACATTACCGGCGTCTTCAAGACCGCGACGAACTTTTTCGAACTGGCCGCCGCGGACGCCAACAAGAATGGCTTCAACGTCACGGTCCTGACCAAGTCGCCGACCAGTCCCACGGCGTTCGCCGAGCAGGTCAGCATCATCGAGGACATGATCCAGCGCAAGGTCGACCTGATCGCCGTGTCGCCGGCCGAGGTCGCGACCGTCAAGCCGGCGCTCGTGCGCGCCACCGAAGCCGGCATTCCGGTCATCATCGTCAACCTGCTGGAACCGATCGACGGCGTGAACGTCTCGTCCTATATCGGCTTCGACAACACGCAAGGTGCCGAAGTCAGCGCCTATTCCGTCGTCGATTATTTCGGCGGTCCGGGTGTGCTGGGTGCCGGTGACAAGGTCACGGTCGAGCCCGGCGCCTATCTCGACCTGAAGTTCTGGCAGGATCTCGCCGCAAAACTTTCCGATGAGGACAAGGCGAAGATCAAGGCGCGCGGCGCCATCATCGAAGGCGTTGCCGGCGGCTTCTATTCGACGGCCCGCCTCAACGGCTTCCGCAAGGTACTCGAACAGTTCCCGGGCATCGAGATCGTCGGCGGCACCTGCGCCGGCGACTGGAACCGCGAGAAGGGCACGCGGTGCGCCGAGGACATCCTTCAGGCCAACCCGGAAAACCTCGACTTCATCTGGGCGGCATCGAACGAAATGGGCCTCGGCGCCATGCTCGTCGCCGGTTCCAGCGGTCGTCTCGAAACCGTTCAGGACGGCGCCAATATCGGCGACAACAAGGTGGCGGTCTTCACCAATGACGTGACGCCGGAATCGGTCGATCGCATTGCCGAAGGCAAGATGATTGCCGAAACGACCCACGGCTTTGCCGATTGGGGCTGGTTCGGCACCAAGTTCGCCGTCGAACTCGCCTGCGGCCTCGACGTGCCGAAAACCTTCGATATCCGCCCGCGCACCGTCTACGAGGCGAATGCGCGCAACTTCTATCCGGAGCCGAAGCTCGAAACGATCGACTGGAAGACCATCCGGACGAATTGCAAGAAAGCCAACTAAGGTTTCTCCCAGGACGCGGGGCGCGCATCTTCTCTTGAAGAGGTGCCCCGCGCCGCCGTTCGCCTGCAAGGCGGGGCCGGTGTCAGGAGATGAAGCGGCACGCTCGGTGCCGGTTGAATGGTAGTCGAGGCGTATGGACCAGCACGAAATCCTTCTGAAACTCGAGAATATCGAGAAGCGTTTTCCCGGCGTCGTGGCCTTGAAGTCGATCTCGCTCGACGTGCGCGCGGGCGAAGTCCAGGTGCTTCTCGGCGAAAACGGTGCGGGCAAGTCGACGCTGATGAAGATCCTCGCGGGCGAACACGCGCCAACCGCCGGAGATATCGAGATTGGCGGGAAGCGGGTTTCGGCGCTGACGCCGACGCTCGCCACGGAACTCGGCATCGGCCTTGTGCACCAGGAGCTGAGCCTCATCCCGGCGCTAACCGTCACGGAAAACATCTTTCTCGGCCGCTTGCCGCGCAATGCTTTCGGCAAGATAAGCTGGAGCAAGGCGCATGAGGCCGCGCGGCACGCGCTGGAGGCACTCGGCGTCGCCATCGACCCGACGGCCGAGGTGCGCAGGCTGGAAGTGGCCGAACAGCAATTGATCGAGATCACCCGCGTGCTGGCGCGGGGTCCGCGCATCCTGCTGCTCGACGAGCCCACCTCGGCGCTGTCGGACAGCGAGCGCAGCCGTCTTTTCGATGTCATCCGCCGCCTCAAGCAGCGCGGCCACGGCATCATCTATATTTCGCACCATCTGTCGGAAATCCCGATGATCGCCGATCGCGTGACGATCCTGCGCGACGGCGTCGTCGTCGACACGCTGCCCGCTGAACAGGCGGGTGAGGAGACGGTGATCGGCCTGATGGTCGGCCGCAGGCTGGAGGAGCAGTTTCCCAAGGAGGCGGTGGCGCTCGGTGCGCCGGTGCTCGCCGTCGAAAATCTTGCTTCCGGCGGCACGCTGAAGGACCTGTCCTTCTCGCTTCGCCGGGGCGAGATCCTCGGTATCTACGGCCTGATGGGCGCGGGGCAGGCGGAGATCGCCGGCGCGCTGTTCGGCTTGCAGACGGTCAAGGCCGGGTCGATCGAGGTCGCCGGAAAGCGCGCGGATTTCCGCCATTCGTCGGATGCGATCGCGGCGGGTCTCGGCCTGATTTCACGCGACCGCCGCCAAAGCCTTGTGCCCATGCAGCCGGTCGGCCCCAATCTCAGCCTGTCCTGGCTGGCCGGCAAGTCGCTGCTGTCGCGGCTCGATTTGGGGCGCGAGCGCGAAGAGGGCAAGCGCTACATTTCGGACCTGCGCATCCGGCCGGCCTCCACCACGCACAAGCTCTTCTTCTTCAGCGGCGGCAACCAGCAGAAGGTCATCCTGGCGCGCTGGATGTCGAGCGGTGCGCGGATCCTGATTTTCGACGAGCCGACGCGCGGCATCGATGTCGGCGCCAAGGCGGAGGTCTTTTCGGTGATGAGCCGGCTGGTGGCGGAAGGCGCGTCGATCCTGATGATCTCCTCGGAACTCAACGAGTTGATCGGCATGGCGGACCGCGTGCTGGTCATGCGGGGCGGACGCCTCTCGGCGGAGTTGCCGCGGGACGAGATTACGCAGCAGAACATGCTGCGCTATGCGAGCTAGGAAGTGGGAGACAGCATGAGTGCGGAAAAGAATTCGGACGCGCCGGTCGCGGGTGGCCGCGGGGCGAAGATCAAGGGGATCGTCTTCCAAGCCGGTCCGCTGATCGCGCTCGTCCTGCTGATGGCCTATCTCGCCTTCGCCACGTCCAATTTCCTGACCTTCGACAACCTCTCCAACGTGGCGCGCCAGTCCGCCTTCGTCGCCATCCTGGCGGTGGGGCAGACCTTCGTCATCCTGACCGGCGGCATCGACCTTTCGGTCGCGGCCATCGCGGCGCTGGCGGGATCGATTACGGCCGTCCTGCTCACGCAGTCGCTCGTGCTGTTCGGCGTCGATCTCGGCTTCGTGCCGCCGCCGGTGGCGATCCTGATCGGCCTTGCCGTCGGCGTCGTCGCGGGCGCGCTCAACGGCTGGCTGATCTCCACGTTCAAAATTCCGGATTTCATCGCGACGCTCGGCACGATGACCGCCTTCCGTGGTGCAGCACTGCTGGTGACGGATGGCATGCCGGTGCCCTCGTTCAATGCGACCCGGCAACTGCCGGAGACGCTGACCTGGGTCGGCGGCGGCCAGCTCTTCGGCGTGCCGGTGAGCGCGCTGATTGCGCTGCTCTGCGCGGTCGCCGGCTGGTACGTGCTGCGCTACACCGCGCTCGGCCGCGCCATCTATGCCGTCGGCGGCAACCGCGCGGCCGCCCATTCGTCCGGCATCAGCATCACCCGCACCAAGATTATGACCTATGCCATATCCGGCCTGTTGGCCGCGATTGCCGGCATCATCCTTGTCGGGCGGCTCAATTCCGGCAATGCGCTGATGGCGGAAGGGGAGGAACTGCGCTCCATCGCCTCCGTCGTCATCGGCGGTACCAATCTCTTCGGCGGCGAGGGCGGCGTCTGGGGATCGATCATCGGCGCGACCATCATCGGCGTGCTCGGCAACGGCCTCAACCTGCTCGATGTCAGCCCGTTCTGGCAGCGCATCGCGCAAGGCGTCGTCATCGTAGTCGTCGTCATCTTCGACCAGTGGCGCCGCCGCAGCATGACACGTGTTTGAGGGGGAGGACAGCATGAACAAGCTTGGGCTGCACGCCAATGTCTGGGTGCGCGACTGGAGCCGCGAGGACTGTGTTCTCGCGGTAAACAAGACCGCCGAACTCGGCTTCGACATCATCGAAATCTCGGCGCCCGACCCGAAGGCCATGGACATCGCCTTCACCGCAAAGGAGTTACAGAAGGCGGGCATCCGCGCCAACCTCTCGCTCGGCCTCGATGCCGCAAGCGATATATCGAGCGGTGATGCGGACCGGGTGAAGGCCGGCGAGACGCGACTGCGCGAAGTCATCGCCGCTGCCGCGGAACTCGGCTCGTCGCATGTCTGCGGCATCCTCTATTCCGCCTTCCAGAAATACAGCGAACCGCCGACCGCAGCCGGCATCGCCGGGGCTGTCGACGTGCTCACACGCATCGGCGAGGAAGCCGACCGCCACGGCATCACGCTCGGCCTCGAGGTCGTCAATCGCTACGAGACGAATGTGCTCAACACCGCCGGCCAGGGCGTCGAACTCTGCAAGCGTGTCGGCCTGCCCAACGTCAAGGTCCACCTCGATTCCTATCATATGAACATCGAGGAAGCGGACGTCGAAATGGCGATCGTCGATGCCGGCGAGCACCTCGGCTATTTTCATATCGGCGAATCGAACCGCGGTTATCTCGGTGCCGGCTCGGTGGATTTCGTTGCGATCTTCAACGGACTTGCCCGGATCGACTATACCGGCCCCATCGTCTTCGAATCCTTCTCCTCCACCGTCGTCGGCCAGCCGCTCTGCGGCATCCTCGGCATCTGGCGCAACCTGTGGACCGACGGCGAGGATCTGGCACGCCACGCGAAGGCGTTCATTCAGGCCCACCGGCAGTCGGCCGGCGAAGTCGGCAGGGACGCGAGGAGATCGGCCCTTCCATAAAGGTTGAGGGCATCGAACAAGCCAGGAACTCGTATGCCCTAAAATCGAAGCCGGCCTGCGGGCGCGCGGCGTCGGGCTGGATGTCTATGGGCAGGAACCGCTGCCGAAACAGGGACACCCGCTCAGTCCCTGGAGGGGTATCGGTCGAAATCCGGTCGCGCGACCCGCGCTTGCGCATACAGGATCATAAGGTCGTCTTCATTCGCGTACCCTTGCCCTTGCTCAATATAGTTGTATAACGCAACTATATTGAGCAAGGACTTCTGAAATGAACACCGACCCGCGTCTGGTTGAAGAGATACGCGCCGCCTCCCGGTCGATGGCGCGCGAATGGGGTTTTATGGGCGGCGATTTCGCGGGCACGGATCTGTCCCCGTCGGCTGTCCATGCCTTGATCGAGATCGAACAGGGAGGCATGACCGCGCGCGAGCTTGGGGTTCGCCTCCGCCTCGAGAAGTCGAGCGTCAGCCGGATGCTGCGCAAGCTGGTGGAAGCTGGCGATGTGAGCGAGGAGGCGGGGGAGGAGGATGGACGCGTCAAGAAGCTTTTGCTGACGCCCGCCGGCAAGCGGCGCGTGCAGGCGATCCATGCCTATGCGGGCGCGCAGGTTGCCAACGCGCTCCGCCACTTTAAGACAGGGCAGGAGCGCACGGTGCTGGATGGTCTTCGGCTCTACACGGCAGCGCTTGGCGCCGCGACCGGCGAAGGAATTGCCGCTCCCGCCATCGAGATCGTCAGGGGATACCAGACCGGCCTCATCGCCCGCATCACGCAAATGCACGCGCTTTATTATGCAAAAACGTCCGGCTTCGGCCAAAAGTTCGAGAGCGTCGTAGCCGGCGGCCTGGCTGAATTCTGCAACCGTTTGGAAAATCCGCGCAACGCGATCTGGACGGCGATGCGCGGCGGCGAGATCATTGGCTCGGTTGCGATCGACGGCGAGGATATCGGCGACGCCATCGCGCACCTGCGATGGTTCATTGTCGATGATGGCGTGCGTGGCGGCGGCGTAGGCCGCAAGCTGCTTTCCGCCGCACTCGGCTTCGTGGATGCGCAGGGCTTCGCGCAAACGCACCTCTGGACGTTCAGCGGACTGCTCGCTGCCCGCCACCTGTACGAAACTTTTGGATTTTCATGCGTCGAAGAGCAGTCCGGTGCTCAATGGGGCAGGCAAGTCATGGAGCAACGCTTCGTGAGACCGTCGCCTTTAGCGGGCGCCTGACCCGAAGGAGTTTGCCGGCTCGCAACTCGGCATGCCGCCCCCTGGACCGAAAGACGCCAGATCGCGGGTCCAGGCGCAATCTTTCTTAATGCGATGAAACACCCGGGCCGTTCCGGATCGATAGCCTTTGACCCGGATCATGCCGGGGCGATGTGCCTTCGGATCAATCGGAAGGTGGTTTCATGCGTGAGAAATCCAGCTCACATTCTTCGCGCGCCGGTCTGGTGCTGGGCGTCCTGCTGCTGTCTTGCGCTTTCACGCCCACAGCCCAGGCGCAGGACCAGATGCCGGTGACGGTCGTCGTTGCCAGGCGGAGCACGGTGACCGAACAGGTTTCCGTCGTCGGCTCGGTGGTGTCTCGCGAGGAAGTGGAGGTGCATTCCTTCATCCAGGGGCAGGAGATATGGCAGATTCTCGGCGAGGTCGGGCAATATGTCGAAAAGGGTCAGCCGCTCGCCGTTCTCGATACGACCGATGCCCGGATGCGGCTCGACCGGAATGCGGTTAGCATGCTGCGTGCCAAGGCAGCCGTCGCCGTGGAGGTCGCCCGGGTGGAGGTGGCGCGGGTGACGGAAGCGGAAACCGCCAGCGTTTTCGAGCGCAGCCGCGTGCTGCATGCCAGAAACGTCATCTCGCAACAGGTGCTGGACCAGCACCGCAACGCCCATGAGCGGGCGGCGGCCGAACTGGGCCTGGCGCGGCAGTCTCTGGCCCTTGCGGAGGCGGAAGCCGCGCTGGTGACCCGCGAACGCGCAGAAATAGAACTGACGATCGAGCGCAGCACGCTGCGGGCTCCTATGGCCGGGCTCATTCTCAGCCGCACGGCGCGCCTCGGCGCGATGACGTCGGACGCCGCCACGCCGCTGTTTCTCATCGCGGAGGAGGGGAGCATGGAATTCGTCGCCTCGGTGGTGGAAACCAATTTCGTTCGCCTGCAAAACGGCATGCGCGCCGACGTGATGCTTCCCGGCCACGATGGTCCCGTTTCCGGCACGCTGAGGCTGAAGGCCGCGCAGCTCGATCCCGCGACCCGGAGCGGTCAGGTTTATATAGCCCTCGACAAACGGGATGGGCTCACGCCCGGCGTCTTCGCACATGGGCGCATCGATGTTTCCGAACGCCAAAACATTCTTCTTCCGGGCAGCGCGGTCAAAACCGTGCGCGGTGCGGACACGATCTTCGTCGTGACGGAAGGTGCCGTGGATGTCCGGCCCGTCACTGTCGGTGCCCGTCAGGGCGGTTTCGTCGAGATCACGCGCGGTGTCGATGACGGCGAAATGGTGGTGCTGAAAGCGGGCGGGTTCCTGAAGGCGCAGGACAGGGTGCAGGCGGTCGTCGCCACGCTGGATGTCGCTCCGGCGGACAGACTGGTGGCGGTCAACGACACAAGGGAGATCCGGTGATGAACGCCAACTTGTCCGCCTGGGCCATCCGAAACCCGCTGCCGTCGTTCCTGCTCTTCGTGGTTCTGACGGTTGCCGGGCTCTACAGTTTCTCCCGGTTGCCGGTCACCTATTTCCCGTCGATCGTCACCCCGCTCGTGCGCATCACCGTCGAGCAGTCGGGGGCCACCCCGGTCGAGCTCGAAACCGAAGTAACGCGGTCGATCGAGAACGCGGTCGCGTCCCTGCCTGCCGTCAAGGAACTGACGTCGACGATCGACCAGGGGCGCTCCGTGACCACCGTCGAGTTCGAGCTCGGCCTGGTCTCGCCCGACCGGGCGATGGACGATGTGCGCGATGCGGTGGCGCGCGTGCGGGGCGACCTGCCCGATGGCATCGATGAGCCGGTGATCGAACGGCTGGAAGAGGAAGCCCAGTCCGTCGTCACCTACGCCGTTGTCAGCCAGGACATGACGGCTGCGGACCTGTCGTGGTTCGTCGATGATGTGGTGGCGCGCGATCTCCAGGGGCTGCGCGGCGTCAGCCGCGTCGAGCGTATCGGAGGCGGCGAACGGGAGATCCGCGTCGAACTCGACGCCGACAAATTGCAGGCGCTGGCGCTCACCGCCGGCGCGGTCAATGAAACGATCCGGCAGAGCCAGCTCGAAAGATCGGGCGGGCGCCAGGAGATCAACGGCCGCGAACAGGTTTTGACGACCGCCGCCTCCGCGCAGACCGTTTCGAGCCTTGCCGAACGGCGCCTGGCGCTTGCCGGAGACAGTTCCGTGCGGCTCGCGGACATTGCGAGCGTTCGCGACAGCGTTGCCGAGCCGCGGTCCTTTGCGACGTTGAACGGCGAAGAGATCGTGAGCTTTGCCGTCTCGCGCTCGCAGGGTGCCAGCGAGGTGGGCGTTGCCGCGGCTGTCGCGGCCGCCGTCGCGGAACTGGCGGTGAGGAACCCGGGCGTCCAGTTCCTGCTGGTGGATGACAATGTCTCTTACACGACAGGCAATTATCGCTCGGCGATGAACGCCTTGCTGGAGGGGGCGGCGCTTTCCATCGTGGTGGTGTTCCTGTTCCTGCGCGACTGGCGGGCGACCATCGTTGCCGCCGTGGCGTTGCCGTTGTCGATCATCCCGACCTTCTTCGCGATCGACCTTCTCGGCTTTTCGCTCAACATCCTCAGCCTGCTGGCCATCACGCTGGTGACCGGAATCCTCGTCGACGATGCGATCGTCGAGATCGAAAATGTCGTCCGCCATCGCAACATGGGCAAGTCCGCCTACCGGGCGGCGCTCGACGCCTCCGACGAAATCGGGCTTGCCGTCATCGCGATCTCCGCGACCATCATCGCGGTCTTTGCGCCCGTCGGGCTGATGAGCGGCATCGTCGGCCTCTATTTCCGAGAATTCGGCCTGACGGTCGCCATCGCGGTGTTCTTCTCCCTGCTGGTCGCACGTTTGATAACACCCATCCTCGCCGCCTATTTCATGACCGGCCGTGCGCGGACGGAGGCGCGCGACGGCCGCGTGTTGCGAGCCTACCAGCGTCTGTTGAGGGTAAGCCTTCGCTGGCGATGGGCGACGATCGGCGGCGCTTTCGGCCTGTTCGCGCTCTCCGTCGTGTCGCTCGCATCGGTGCCGACGGCCTTCCTGCCGGAAGAAGACATGGGCCGGCTGACGCTCACCGTGGAACTGCCGCCGGGCGCGACGCTTGAAGAGACCCGTGCCGTCACGGATGAGATCGCGGCTCGCGCGGACGCGTTCCCGGAGGTCGAGGGCGTTTTCGCCCGCGCGGGGGTCAGCATGAACGGGCAGCACGATCTGCGCTATGCCGTGATCCTGATCGACCTCGTGCACAAGACGAAGCGGTCGCGTTCCTCCTTCGCCGTTGAGGCGGACATGGAAAGCAAGCTCGCCTCCATCGCCGACGTGCGCTTGCGGTTCCTCAACAATCGCGGCGGGCGCGACCTGTCCTTCGCGGTGCTGGGAAGCGATGGAGAGGTGGTGCAACAGGCGGCCGATGCCATCCTGAACGAGATGTCCGGCGATCCATCCTTCATCAAGCCGGCAAGCGACAACGTGGCCACACGCCCGGAATTGCGGATGTCCGTGTTGACCGACAAGGCGGCACTGCTCGGCGTGTCGCCCGCCGCGATTGCGGACACAATACGCCTCTCGACGATCGGCGATATCGACAGCAGGCTGGCGAGCTTCATCGACGGGGCCCGCCAGATTCCGATACGCGTCGTGCTCGCGCCGGACGCCCGCGGCCGGTTGCCGATCCTGCAAATGCTGTCCGTGCCGTCCGACAAGGGCAACCACATACCCTTGTCCGCCGTCGCGGACATCAGCTTCGACGAGACGGTCGCGGCGATCGATCGTTTCGATCGCCAGCGGCGGATCGAAATCGGCGTGGATCTTCAAGACGGCATGACATCGGGACAAGGCCTCGACCGGCTGATGCAGCTGGAGAGCGTGAAACGCCTTCCGGAAGGTGTCCGCCTCCAGGCGACCGGCGATTCCGATTCCGAGGGCGACGTCTTCGAGAGTTTCTTCGTGGCGATGGGATCGGGCGTCATGCTGGTTCTCATCGTGCTGATCCTGCTGTTCCGCAGCGTGCTGGCGCCATGGACCATCCTCGCCTCCCTTCCGCTGTCGATCGGCGGCGTGGCCGCGGGGCTTCTCCTCAGCGGCAATGCGATGTCGCTCCCCGTCGTCATCGGCATCCTGATGTTGATGGGCATCGTAACCAAGAACGCCATCATGCTGCTCGACTTCGCGATCGAGCGGGAAGCGCATGGGCTTTCCCGCACGGAGGCCATCGTCGAGGCCTGCCTGGAGCGGGTGCGCCCCATCGTCATGACGACACTCGCGATGGTGGGAGGCATGGCGCCGTCGGCCTTCGGACTGGGAGATGGTGGCGAGTTTCGCGCACCCATGGCGATCGCCGTCATCGGCGGGCTGCTGGTCTCCACGGTGCTGTCGCTGGTCGTGATCCCGTCGCTGCACCTGGTCATGTCCGGCCTGGGCGACCGCGTGAGCCGGATGTTCGGGCCGATGGTCCGTCCAGCCGCGATGTAATGCGTCGCAGTGCTTCTTAATACGGCGAAACAAATCTTTAAGCCGACGCCGTGCCGCCCGTGGGAAGGAATTCCATCGCCTTTCCTCCAAGCACGGACGTTGCAACATGAATTTCATCGTTTGCCGATCATGGAAACTGCACCCATACCCTGGCAAGGGGGAGGCTGCTCATGGCTGAGGTCCGGGCTCCCTTCCTGCAGCAATACCGCATCAATACGCTTCGCGTCTTCGCCGCCGTCGCGTTCGCACTGCTGGCCGTGACGTCGTCGCCTTCCGATCTTCCGGTCGTGAATTCGCTTCTCGAACTGACGGGTTTGCTGGCGATCTTCACGGCCATTGCCGGTCGCGTGTGGTCGCTGTTCTATATCGGCGGCCGCAAGAATGCCGAGCTTGTCACCGACGGCCCCTATTCGATCACCCGCAACCCGCTCTACCTGTTCAGCCTGATCGGGATTGCGGGGCTCGGGGCGCAGACCGGGAGCCTGTTGTCGATGGTCGCGATGACGGGCATCGCCTATTTCGCCTTCGACATGGCGATGCGGGGCGAGGAGGCCTTTCTCGCCGGCCGCTATGGCCAAAGCTTCGAGCACTATCGCCGGTTGACGCCAAGGCTTTTGCCGGATTTCGCGCTGTGGCGGGAAGCCGGTGATACACCACTGCGCTCCGTGAAAGCCGTCAGCGGTCTCAAGGACGGCGCCGTCTTCCTGGCCGCCTGGCTCGGCATCGAGCTCATCAAGATGGCGCAGGCGGCAGAATTGCTGCCGGTCTTCTGGACATTGCCGTTCTAGGTTTTTGTTTTTACCGCATTATCCGACGCCGAGGCGGTGCCGCTTCGGCTGGAAATGCTCTGGCGCCCGCCGCGCTAGAGCCTCATTTCGTCGCAACAAAACGTAACAAAGCGAAATGTTTGTCGCCCGCGTGATAGACATTATATGCGCGTTCAGGTTGGGAAGACGAGAATGCAATCGAGTGCCGCAAATGCAAGAATCCTGATCGTCGAAGACGATCCGGAGATCGGAAGTCTCCTTGCCTTGACGGTGCAGGAGAGCGGGATGATTGCGACCGTCGCGGAAGACGGGCGGGTGATGCAAGCCTTGCTGCGCAACAACGAGTTCGACCTGATCATCCTGGACGTCATGCTTCCCGGCGAGGATGGTCTCAGCATTTGCCGGCGCATCCGCTCGGAGAAGACCACGCCGATCATCCTGCTCACGGCGCTCGGGGAGGAGATCGATCGCATCGTCGGACTGGAAGTCGGGGCCGATGACTACGTCACCAAGCCCTTCAGCCCGCGGGAGATCGTCGCCCGCATCCGCAGCCTTCTGAGAAGGGCGTCCTATGGCCTGGCGAACAATGTCGATCAGCGCAAGCTGCGCTTCGATGGCTGGCAGATCGATCCGCTGCGCCGGCAGTTGCACGATCCCAGCAATGCCAGGGTGGCGCTGACCACGACGGAGTTCGACCTGTTGCTGGCCTTTTGCCGCAATCCCGGGCGGATCATCACGCGCGAGGAGCTTCTGTCGCTCACCCATAGCGGCCTTGCCGGACCGATCGAACGCAGCATCGATGTGCATATCAGCCGGCTGCGCCAGAAGATCGAAGCGGACCCGAAGACGCCGGCGTTGCTGCACACCGTGCGGCTCGGCGGCTACATGTTCACGGCCCGGGTCGAGCAATCCTAGAGTTTGTCAGGGAAAAGTGGGAACCGGTTTTCCCGAAAAGACAAACGAAAACAAAAGAAACTAGAGTATGTCTGGTTCAGTCTGAACCAGACATACTCTAGCCGTTTGGTTTGGGCGAGAAGCCGGACTTGCTCCGGCTTCTCGTAATCGCCGCAATCAGAATTTGTAGCCGACGAAGATCGAGGCCGAGGGCTGAAGCTTCCTTTCCACGATCGGGCTGTCGGCGGCGTCTCCGGTCAGGATGCCCAGCGCCGCTTCGCCCCGGATGAACCAGTCTTCGCTGAGCCCATAGGTGGCGGATGCCGATACGTTGACGCGCTTGATGCCGGCTTCCGCCTTGTATTCGGACAGGCCGGATGCCGCCGCCTGTGCGGCGTTCACGCCGAAATAGGCCTGCATGTGCTTGTCGTTGGCAACGACAACCTCCGCCCCGGCACCCAGCATCAGGCGTTCGGTCACCGGCGCCGAATATTCGACGCCGAGGGTTCCGATGAGGCTTTCGCTTCCCTCGATCGTCTGGTCGAGCGTTGCGTAGAACTCGAAGGCGTTCCAGGTATAGGCCGCCTTGGCGCCGACGGTCGCGGCGAAGTCGATGTCGCCGAGGCCATTCAGGCGGTCATGGTCATCCTGGTCGCGCCCGGTCTCGTAGCCGACCTTGCCCGCGAGCGAGAAACCTTCGCGCCGAAGCGCGGTGATCGTGACGCCCGTCGGGTCGATTTCGAGCCATTCGCCATAGGTGAAGATCACGAGCGGTACAGGGCTGACCTTGAGGTCATCGCTGCCTTCATATTCGGTTTCATAGATGCCGCCGGCACCGATGATGAGGCTCCAGCTCGGTTTGACCGCCTCGTTGTTGAACCGCTCCTGGTCGAAAGGCGGTTCCTGTGCCTGGTCCGAAAGGCTGGCATCGGCGGCGAGCGCGGTCGATGCCGTTCCAAGGGATGTGAACGTGACGAAAAGCGCGCTCCGGGTAAGGCGCCAGTCGATGTGCTTGGTAAGAACCATGGGTGCTCCAGTGATTTGACGCGGATCGCCGGCCGCAGCGGCGAACCGTGTGTGCAACCGCCTTGTCTTTTCACGGATCAGGATGGGGCTGGATGTCTTTGTGTTACGCTTTGTTGCGGGCGGCCATGATGGGCGGGTTTACCGATGTCCGGGCGGCCTTAACAAATCGACACAAAACGTAACGCGGTTCGGCCACGCAGGCCTGTTTCCATTCCCCTATTGATGAGAGTGTCGGTTGGACAGGCAGAGTTCATGCGCGGCGAAGCCTGCGCGAGGAGGCGTGTTGAGGTTTCGCTTACCCAAACTGTTTTCGACGATTCATGGGCAGATCACGGTCATCGTCCTTCTTGCCCTTGTGATGGTCATCTCTGCCGGCTCCGCGTTGGAGCGCTGGATGCGGGCGGACTTCGAGATTATCGGCCTCGAGAATATTTCCGAGCGCGTCTCCTCGATCGGTTCGGTGCTGGCGGAGGCCAAGCCATCGGAACGCGTGGCTATTCTGGAGATCGCCAATCGAGGCGATTGGAAATTCTCGATTCGTCCTCTCTCCCTGTCGCAGCAATTCACCACATCGTCGCCCACCGAGCCTTTTGTCGACGTGGTCGTGGACTGGCTGTTCCCTCCCGACGACGGCGCGGAGCCGCTTGGAGGCTGGCGAACCTTCCTCGACGGCAAACGCGTCATCGCGGTCAAGATCGACGATAGCGAGATGCTGGTTCTGGAAAGCCTGCCGGGGCTTTCCCTGCGTGGCGATGCCTTAAATCTGGGTTCCAACTACCTTCTCGCGGTTGTGATCCTGATGGTCCTGTTTTCCGCTTTCGCGGTGTGGACGATCACGCGCCCTTTGCGCCGTATCGCGGCGGCGGCGATGCGGGCGGACCTCTCCGTCGGGCCCGCGCTGTTCGAGGAGCGGGGAAGTCAGGAGATCGTTGCGCTGGCCCGCGCGCTCAACGGCATGCAGAAACGCATTTCGACGATGATCGACTCGCGCACGAGAATGCTGCGCGGCGTCAGCCACGATCTGCGCACGCCGCTCACCCGGCTGCGGCTTCGTGTCGAGCGCGTGGACCAGCAGGAGGTGCGGGAGGCCTTGCTTGCCGATGTCGAGCGCATAGACCGCCTTTTGAAGGAAAGCCTCAGCTATCTGCGCGACAACCACCGGATCGAAGCGTTCGCCCGCGCCGATCTCGCCTCGGCCGTCCAGACGGTGTGCGACGAATTCGAGGATATCGGCCATCAGATCACCTACCGGGGGCCGGGCCGCTTGATCGCGAATTTCAAGCCGCTCGCGATCACGCGGGCGGTGACGAACCTGTGCGAAAACGCCACGAAGTTCGGCAGCAGCGTTCGTGTCGAGCTTGGCGCGAGCGCGGGCATGGCGACGATCGACGTGGCCGACGACGGTCCCGGCATTTCCGTCGAACATCGCAGCCGCGTGCTGGAACCGTTTTACAAGGTGGATGCGGCCCGCGGAGGGACCGATGCCGGTTTCGGCCTCGGCCTCTCCATCGTCGCCGAGATCGTGCAGGACCACGGCGGAAAACTGGAGCTGCTCGATCGACATCCGAATGGGTTGATCGCGCGGATTGCAATCCCGACCTGACGGGCGGCAACTCGACAGCCGATGCCCGGCGGGCTAGATCGTGACGATGAGTTTACGCTTCGATCTTGCGTCTTTCGTGCGCGCTGCCTTCCTGTTCGTGGTTTTGGTGTTGCTTGCGACGGTCGGCCGGGACCTCGGCTGGGTTCGCAGCTTTCTCGGCGACGTGCTGGCGGTCGCCTGGGTCTTCTACGTCATACGGACCTTCGTAAAGACGCGAGCAAGTTGGATAGCCGCCATCGCCTTCGCCACCGGCGCCGCGGTGGAACTGGTGCAATTTCTTCTAATGAGCATGGATGTGCAGATACCCAACCGGAGCCTCCGCATCGTCTTCGGCGCGACGCCGGACTGGTGGGATATTCTGGCCTATGCCATCGGTGCGGCCCTTGTTCTCGGCGTGGACTTCCTGACTGCAGCCCGTGGCGGGGCAAGACAGGGCAAACCTTGATTGCCGGATCAGGGCAGCATGACCTATGCGAAGCGTTCACCCGAAGCTACAAGGAGACTCCTGCCTGTGTGATCGCGAAGGGTGAAATGGTTCGGAAACCGGCGACTTTGAAGGATGTGGCGGCGCTGGCCAATGTGTCGCGCGCAACCGCCGCCCGCGCCCTGAACAGTTACGGCTATGTCGGCGGCGAGACTGCGCAGAAGGTTCAGGCCGCGGCGGAGCAGCTCGGTTATCGCGGCAACCGCCTGGCGCAGGCGCTGCGCAACGGGCAGTTGCCGATCGTCGGCTGCATTCTCGGCGATATCCAGAACCCGTTCTTCGCCCGCATCGCGCATGATATCGAGGTACTTGCCCGCGAGCGCGGGCACAATCTCGTCATCGGCAGCAGCGAGGAGGAGCTGGATCAGGAAATCTCCCTTTTGGCGAGCCTCCAGTCGCTCAGCATCCGCGGCTTCATCGTCGCGCCGACATCGGCCGACAACAACGGCCATTTGCAAGGCCTGATCGCTGAAAACGTGCCGTTGGTGCTGATCGACCGCGTCGCCGAGGGCGTCGATTGCGACAGCGTGCTCGTCGACAACGAGGGCGGCACGCGCAAGGCCGTCGAGTATCTGATCGGCATGGGCCACCGCCGCATCGGCCTGTTGCAGGACAACATGCGCATCTTCACCTCGCGCGAACGCATGAGCGGATACAGGACGGCGCTTGCCGCCGGCGGCATTGCGCTCGACGACCGGATGATCTCCGTTTCACAATCCACGGTGGAACACGCGGTCGACGCGACGATACGCCTCTTCAGCCAGAAGAACCCTCCGACGGCGCTTTTCACGGTCGACAGCTTGATGACGCAGGGCGCGCTTTTGGCCTTCCGCTCCATGGGCATTTCCATTCCGCACGACGTTTCGCTGATCGGTTTCGACGACTTCAATCTGGCGACGTTTACCGATCCGCAGATCACCGTCGTCTCGCAGCCGGTTTCCGAAATCGGGCGCGCGGCTGCCCGCCTGTTGTTCGATCGGCTCTCCGGTAAAAACGACCTGCCGCAGAAAATACGCTTTGAAACCAAGCTGATAGTCCGCGGCTCCGTCAGCCGGCGAAGCGACGGCTGAGCGCCGGGACCAACCCCAAAAAAATTTAAGAACCCCACTTGCCAGCGCAAAATTCTTGTGCGGTAATAGATGTGAGATCGATCTCACATCGTCTCAAAAATCATTTTCGCGCAGGCGCCGTTCCGCTTTGAAGGCGATTTGGCGCAGCGCAAAACGGGAAGGTTCTAATGCTCAACTTCGATAGAGATCGCTTTGTGAAGATACAAAGCGGCGCAGTCGCCATCGCCGACGATGTGCGCGCCCTGATGCGCGATCTGCTCAACGACGGTCTGGAACGCATCTTCTTCATGGGGACCGGCGGCGTGCAGTTCCTCACCCAGCCGGCCATCGAGCTTGCACGCGTTTCGACGGTCTTCCCGGTTTCGGCCGCCTATTCTGCACAGGTCGTGCTGGAGCCGCCGGCTGGCCTCAACGAGAAGGCGCTGGTCGTCCTGCCGTCGCTGTCGGGCACGACCAAGGAGAGCGTGCAGCTTCTCGCCTTCCTGAAGGAGCGGGGCGTGAAGACGCTGTCGCTGACCGGCCACAAGGACACGCCGCTCGGCCGCGACGCCGACTACAATTTCACCAATTTTGCCGAGGACGACACGTCGTCGGAATCGTTCTACCTGCAAACCCTGATCATCGTGCTGGCGCTTCTCGCCGAACGCGGCGAATACCCGGATTTCGACGCGACGGTCGCCGAACTCAAGCTGCTACCCGAACTGCTGGTTTCGGTGAAGGAAAGTTACGAGGCGGATGCCGCCACGCTCGCCGGGGACATCAAGGACGAGACCTACCACATCTTCACGGGTGCAGGCTCCGTCTGGCCGGAAGCGCATTACTACGGCATGTGCATCCTTGAGGAGATGCAGTGGATCCGCACCCGTCCGGTCCAGGCATCCGACTTCTTCCACGGTACGCTCGAACTGGTGGAGCCGGGCGTCAGCCTGTTCATCTTCAAGGGCGAGGATGCCTGCCGGCCGCTCACCGACCGGGTGGAGAGTTTCGCCAAGCGCTATACCGACAAGGTGCGCGTGCTGGATGCGGCCTCCGCCAGCCTTCCCGGCGTTTCCGCCAAGACCCGCAGCCTGATTTCCCCGGTCATCCTGGCCACGATGCTGGAGCGCCTGAGCGCCCATCTGGAAGTCCTGCGCGATCATCCGCTGACGACGCGCCGCTACTACAAGCGCGTCGAATATTGAGGTTTTCCCGGCCCGGCGATCGCGCCGGGCCGGGTTTTCAGACTTTTGCATGCCCCCAGAAAACAAAGACAACAGAGAGGAACTGCGAAATGAAAGCCAATATCTTCCCGAACACGACGAGCCTCGGCTCGCTTGTCGCAGCCGCATTCGTCATCGGCGGCGTCGGCAGCGCTTCTGCGGCCAATCCGGTCGTGGCCGACCCCGCCGCGACGGTCGAATATTCGGGCACGGTCAGCGTGCTGACGAAATTCGGTTTGCAGCAGCTTTCCCCCTTCTTCGTCAACGCGGCCACGGAATATGAAAAGCTCCATCCCGGCGTGAAGGTCGAGCTCATCCAGGAGAGCGACGACAGCGTGAAGGGCAAGACGAAGGCGCTCGTCGCATCCAATTCGCTGCCGGATGTCTATTTCACCTGGACAGGAAGCTGGGGCGAGAATTTCGTGCGTGGCAATCGCGCCGTCGACCTGACGCCGGTCATCGGTCCGGACACCGAATGGGGCAAGACGCTCGCCACCGCCGCGGTCTCCGCCTTCCAGTACAACGGCAAGCTCTACGGCATTCCGCTCTACCTCGACGCCAAGTTCATGGGCTACAACAAGAGCCTGTTCGAAAAGGCGGGCGTTTCTGAACCCAAGACCTTCGACGAGCTTCTGACCGCCTGCGCGACGCTACGCAAATCCGGTATCACGCCGGTCTCCTTCGGCAACAAGGAAGGCTGGCCGGGCGTGCACTATGCGGGTCAGCTGCTCGCCTACAACGTGCCCCAGGCGACGCTCGAAAAGGACTTCGTCCCGGCAACGGCCGACTATGCCGATCCCGGCTATGTCGTCAGCCTGACGCAGTTCAAGAAGCTGATCGATGAATGCTCCGACGGATCGGGCACGAACGGCTCGTCCTATGCCTCGGCGATACAGCAGTTCGGCAGCGGCAAGGCCGCCATGTATTATCAGGAGATCATCGAATTCGACCAGGCGACGGCCGAAGGCGCGCTGAAGCGCGAGGATTTCGGTTTCTTCAAGCTGCCGGCGCCTGCCGATGCCAAGGGCGACGTCAAATCCATCGAGGGCGCGCCGGAAGGCTACATGATCAGCGCCGCCTCGAAGAACATTCCGCTCGCGATCGATTTCATGCGCTTCGTCACCTCGGCTGAAAACGGCAAGGTTCTCTCCGCACCCCCCTATGGCCAGCCGAGTGCCACGGTCGGCGGCTATTCTGCCGAGACCATGAACCCGGCCGTCGTCGATGGCCTGAAGGTGATCGCGGATTCCTCCTATCTCATGCCCTGGCTCGATACCGCCAATCCGCCGCGCGTGGCGGCTGCCTGGCTTTCCGGTCTTCAGGCGCTGGTCGGCGGCACCATGAGCCCCGAAGAGGTGATGGAACGCGTCAAGGAAGCGGCGGCTTCGTCCAAATAGGGATAGGGCCTGCAATGGCTGTCATGAAGCATGAACACGAAGGTGAAGCCGTCAAAATCGGCTTCACCGGGCCGGGCCGGGTCGACAAAGACCGGTTCGGCCCAATCGCCGGGGTCCTGTCGTTCCGCTGGGTCCTCATCGCCTTCGTCCTGATCCTCTGGTTCGTCTACTACCCGATCATCGACAATTTCATCGTCAGCACGAAGAACCAGGATATCTTTACCGGCGAGACCGCCTTCATCGGACTGGACAATTACCGCCGTTTGCAGGGCGATCCGGTCGTCTGGACGGCGATCGTCAACAACACGCTCTATGCCGTCATCTCCGTCGTCTTCCAGGTTTTCGGCGCCTTCGTACTGGCCGCACTGATCGAAGGGCTTACCGAGGAGAGATGGCGCCGGTTCTGGCGCGCGGTCTACTTCGTGCCCTCGGCCATCTCGATCACCGTCACCGGCCTCCTGTTCTATTTCATCTATCAACCCGACATCGGCCTCCTGGATTCGGCGCTGACGCAGATCGGGCTTGCGGACTGGTCGCGCGCCTGGCTCGGCGAGGAGGGGACCGCGATCTACGCCATCATCGCCATGAGCCAGTGGCAGGGTTTCGGCTATTCGACGCTGCTCTTCGCAATCGCGATCCAGAAGATCCCGCGTGAACTCTACGATGCGGCGGTCATGGACGGGGCAGGGACGTGGCGGCGCCTGTGGAACATCACCTTTCCGCTCACCCGCGAAATGACCGGCCTCATGGTGATCGTCACGATCACCGGCGCCTTCCAGGTCTTCAATGAGGTCATGGTGATGACCGGCGGCGGGCCGAACAACAGCAGCCAGGTGCTCGGCACTTGGCTTTACCAGCAGGGCTTCATCGAAAACGACTTCGGTTACGGCGCGGCCATCGCAACGGTCATCTTCGTCATCACGCTGATCACCGGCTTCGCGCAGCTCTGGTACACCAAGAGACGGAGGGTTGACCTGTGAACGTCTCCCATCAACCACGGGAAACCGAGCGCACCGACTTCGTCGCCGTTTTGACGAAGACCTGCCTCGTCACCTTCCTGATCAGTCTCGGCTTCGTCGTGCTCTATCCGCTGTTCTGGATGGCGATGAACGGCTTCAAGACCAATGCCGAAATCTTCGGCAACCCCTTCGCGCTGCCGAGCGGCTTCAGCATCGCAAACTATATTTCGGCCTGGAACCAGGGAATCCGGAACTATATCGCGACGAGCGTCATCGTCACGCTCGGGTCGGCTGTCTTCACGGTGCTTGTCAGCGCCTGGACCGCCTATGGCCTCACGCGCTCGAAACTGCCGGGAAAGCCGTTCTTCGTCGGCATCGTGCTCGGCGGCCTCATGCTGAGCCCGACGGTCGCCGTCATCCCGCTGGTGCGCATGATGCAGGATCTCGGCCTCTACAACACCTATTGGGCGCTGATCATCCTCTACACAGCCTTCCGCATCCCCTTCACGACCTTCCTCATCCGCGCCTACATGCTCGGGCTGCCGCGCGATCTGGATGAGGCGGCCATCATGGATGGCGCAAGCGAAGGCCAGATCTTCTGGCGCGTGACACTGCCGCTCTGCAAGCCGATCCTGGTGTCCTGCGTGATCCTGCACGTGCTCTTCGCGTGGAACGAATATCTCTTCGCGATGATCTTCACCAGCGGCGCGGACCTCCAGACGCTGCCCGTCGGCCTCACCTCCATCATGGCGAAGCACGGAACGAACTATGCGGTCGTCTTCGCGGCGATGACGCTCTCCGCCCTTCCCATCGTCATCACCTTCTTTGCGGCCCAGCGCTTCTTCATCCGAGGGCTGGCCGAAGGCATCGGGAAATAGAATGAACAAGACCAATCCCACCCTGATCGCCATCGGCGACAATTGCCTCGATGCGTACCTCACCAAGGGTTTCGTTACCGTGGGCGGTAACGCCCTCAATGTCGCCGTGCAATGGCGGCGGCAAGGACTGAACACCCGCTATTTCGGCGCGCTGGGGCCGGACGAGGAAGCCGAGATCATGTTCGGCGCCATCGAGGACGTGGGCCTCGACCGGGCCGACATCGAGATACGCCCGGGCTCCTCGGCCGTGACGCTTTTGACCGACGATGCCGGTGAGCGGCGCTTTCTCCTCGAATCCCTCGGCGTCGGGGAGAACTATGTTCCGAGCGTAGAGCGCTACGAGGCGCTGCGCCACGCGGACTGGGTGCATCTCGGCACTAATTCCAGCGAACGGCTGGTCCGCCGGCTCGTCGCAGATGACGCGCCGTTCAGCATCGATGTCTCCACACGGCATTTCGACCTATCTCTGGAAGGCGTGCCACTGGTTTTCGCCTCCGGCCCGGATGATCCGGCCGAGCCCGTCGAGCCGCTGATCGCGCGGTTCAGGGCGGCGGGCGCGCGCCAAGTCGTAATCACCTGCGGCAAGCGCGGCTCCTTTTATGACAATGGCAGCGCGGTGTTTTCCGCGGGCTCGGTGCCGGTGGCCGTGGTCGATACCTGCGGCGCGGGGGACAGGTTCATCGCGAGTTTCGTCGTGTCGCGCCTGTTCGAGAACCAGTCGGAGCAAGCCGCCCTTGAGCGAGCCGCGGCCGAGGCTGCGGAAACCTGCACCCATCTCGGCGGATTTCCCCAGCCGATCCTCGCGATCCCTCAATGGCTGCTCGACAAATATGACAGCGTCATCCGCACGGCACAAAGGGCCTGAGCATGAACACTATCACGATGAGGCCGCCCGTGACGGCGGCGAAGGCGGATCGCTCCTTCTGGCTGCAAAGCATCGATGCGGACGGCGTCACCGCGCCCCTGTCGGGAAGCGAGACCTGCGACGTGGCGATCGTCGGTGGCGGTTATGCCGGCCTTTGGACGGCTCTGCGGATCAAGGAGCAGGCGCCGCAGACGGAGGTGACCGTGCTCGAAGCGGATTTCTGCGGCTCCGGTGCCTCCGGCCGCAACGGCGGGCAGGTCCACAGCTGGTTTGCGGAGATCGACATGCTGCGCGATCTCGTCGGCGGGGATGACGCGCTCATGCTGTGCCGGGCGACCGCCGACGCCATCGAGGAACTGCACGGCTTGCAGGCCTCCGGCACCATCGACATGGACCTGCGGCTCGACGGCTGGCTGTGGACGGCAAGTTCGACCGCGCAGGAAGGCGCCTGGGCGCAAGCCGAGGCCCTCAGCCGTGCGCTGGGCGAAGCGCGCTTCCAGCCGCTCCAGCGCGCCGACATCCTGCGCCGTACGGGCTCTGCCGCGTCCTATGTCGGCATCATGGAAGGGAGGGCGGGCACCGTGCAGCCGGCAAAACTCGCCCTCGGCCTGCGCCGGCTCGCCCTTTCCAGGGGCATCGTCATCCACGAGCACAGCCCCGTCCTCGAAATCGCCCCGGGACCGCGGCCGCAACTGCGCACGGCGAAGGGCGCGCTGTCCGCCGGCAAGGTCGTGCTTGCCGCGAACGCCTGGCTCTCCGCCATCCCGGAACTGCACCCATATCTCTACGTGGTCAGCAGCCAGGTCATCGCCACCGCACCCGCGGCCGATATCCTGGAGCGGATCGGCTGGGTCGATGGCGCGTCGATCTGCGATGCGCAGCATCACGTGCTCTATTATCAGCGAACGCCCGCCGGTCACGTCATCTTCGGGCGCGGCACGGGCGGCATCGCCTATCGGGACCGCATCGACGGTCGTTTCAATCGCAGCGGCGATGCCGGGGCGGACAATGTCCGTGAGCTGCACCGGGTCTATCCGCAGCTGAAAGACGTGCCCGTCCTCTACGACTGGAGTGGGCCGATCGACTGCACGGCGCAGCATCTGCCGGTGTTCGGCCATCTGAAGGACCATGCGAATGTCTTCTACGCCATGGGCTTCAACGGCACCGGTATCGCGCAGGCGCCCGTCGCCGGCCGCATCATGGCAAGCCTCGTTCTCGGCCGCGACGACGTCTGGTCCCGATGCGGGCTGGTCGGCCTCGGCAACCGCACGCGGCTCCCGCCCGAGCCGTTGCGCTATGTCGGCGCCAAGGTCGTGCGCCGAGCCATCCGGCGCAAGAACGACCTTGAGATCCTCAACAGGAGGCCGGATCCGGTAACACGGTTCCTGGCCCGGCTCGCCCCCTGACGGCGCAAACCAAAACAATGGAATGGGAACGATGGTCGATCTGTCGCTGAGAAACATCCGCAAGGCCTATGCCGATTTCGAAGTCCTGCACGGCATCGATCTCGACATAAAATCGGGCGAGTTCATCGTCTTCGTCGGCCCGTCCGGCTGCGGAAAATCCACCTTGCTGCGCTCGATCGCCGGCCTTGAAAGCATTACCTCCGGCGACCTCGTCATCGACGGCGAGCGGATGAATGCCGTCGCGCCCTCCAAGCGCGGCATCTCCATGGTGTTCCAGTCCTATGCGCTCTATCCGCACATGACCGTCTACGAGAACATGGCCTTCGGATTGCGCATCGCCGGCACGCCGAAGGCCGAGATCGACGCGCGCGTGCGCCGGGCGGCCGGGATCCTGCAACTGGACAAATATCTGCAAAGACAGCCGAAAGCGCTTTCGGGCGGCCAGCGGCAGCGCGTCGCGATCGGCCGGGCGATCGTGCGCAATCCGCGCGTCTTCCTCTTCGACGAGCCGCTGTCCAACCTCGATGCGGCGCTGCGCGTCGCCACGCGCATCGAGATCGCCAAGCTGAAGCAGAGCATGCCGGATGTCACGATGATCTACGTCACCCACGATCAGGTGGAGGCGATGACGCTCGCCGACCGCATCGTCGTCTTCAAGGACGGCTATGTGGAACAGGTCGGCACGCCGACCGAACTCTACAGGAAGCCGGCGAACCTGTTCGTCGCCCAGTTCATCGGCTCCCCGGCGATGAACATCCTGAAGGGGAAGATCATCGATCGTTCCGGCGAGACGGCGCGCTGCCAGCTCGACTGTGGTCTTTTCCTCGACATCGAGGAAGGGCAGGGGAGGCTTTCCAAGGGCGACACGGTCAGCATCGGCATTCGCCCGGAAAACACCCGGACCATTGGGGACGACGCATCCGATCCGGCCTTTGCCGGCACCATCGACCTGGTGGAGCATCTCGGCGATGTGCAGATCCTTTACGTGGACCTGCCCGGGCACAACGAAAAATTCCTGGTCAAGGCGGATGGCGAGAGCGCCTTGGCGCGCGGGCAGGCCATCCGCTTCACGGCGCGCCGCCAGGATATCCATGTCTTCGACGCCGGCGGCGCTGTCGTCCCCTGCCGGGTTCTGCCGCCCACTTGAACGAAACGGCGGGGAGGGGCCCCGCCGCCTGCATGTTGGAGGCTCAGGCCGCCATGGCTTTGCGGAGGTTTTCGTCGATCTTGTCGAGGAAGCCGGTAGTGGAGAGCCAGGGCTGGTCGGGGCTGATGAGAAGGGCGAGGTCCTTCGTCATGAAGCCGGGTTCGACCGTGTCGAAGCAGACCTTTTCCAGTGTGTCGGCGAACTTGGCGAGCTCCGCATTGCCGTCCAGCTTGGCGTGGTGCGCGAGGCCACGCGTCCAGGCGAAGATCGAGGCGATCGAGGTTTCCTCGCCCTTCTGGTGCTGGCGATAGTGGCGCGTCACCGTGCCGTGCGCGGCTTCCGCTTTCACCGTCTGGCCATCCGGCGTCATCAGCACCTTTTGCCGCCCCTCCTCGGATTTCGGTTCAGCGCATATCGCGCATATGGCCTTCGACGCTGCGCAGGTGCCGGCGCATCGCATCCGCCGCGGCAGCGCCGTCGCGGTTGGCGATCGCCTCGACGATGCGCTCATGTTCCGCGAAGGAATGGTGGTCCGGCGGCGGGCGGACCGGCGTGTCGCGCAGCCGCCCCCAGGTGACGGCACGGCGCACCGCATTCAGCGTGTCGAGCAGGCCGAGCAGCAGCGAGTTCTGCGAGGATTCGCCGATCAGGCGGTGCAGCCGGTTGTCCCACTGCTCATAGAGCCGCCAGGTCGGCGCCTGTTGCGCCTTCACCACGCAGCTGCGCAATTCGGCGATCTGGCTCGGCGTGGCGTTGAGCGCAGCGCAGCGCGCGACCTCCGGCTCGAAGGCGATGCGCGCACCCATGACCTCCAGCGGATTGGTCCGCTGCACCATGGCGTTGATGTCCGCGACGGTGTCGATCGGCCGCTCGCCGGTAAAGGTCCCCTTGCCGACATGGCGCCAGACGACACCTTCGGCCTGCAAGGTCGCGAGCGCCTTGCGCAGCGCGCTGCGCCCGACATCCAGCGATTCCGCGAGGTCGCGCTCCGGCGGCAGGCGCCCGCCTTCGGCGAGCTGCGCCGTCGCAACAAAGTCTCTGAGCCGGGAAAGCACGGTGGCTTCGGTGTTTTCAAGCATGGTATTGTCCGAACCAATTCAGGATTGGTTTGCTTATATTGGACATATTCGTTGCTGTCAACGCGCCCTAATCGAGACCTCAAGTCGGAAATTTTTATAGCCTAAAATCAATATATTAAATCAATTAAGGGCTAGAAGTAGCCTGCCGCTCTCGCATTGCAGCACGTTTAATTGGTTGACACAATGGTCGTTTAATGAAGAATTGGTTTTATATTGGGTTGGGAGAACCCGATTTTGGGAGGAAGAAAATGAACATGTTTGCCAGACGAATGAGGGCGTCTGCGGTCGCCGCCGCGCTTTGCCTTTCTGCCGCAGTGCCCGGATTGGCCTTCGCCGATCCGATGCGTGTTGCTTTCGGCGATATTGCGACGGTCGAATCCCTCCATTTGCTTGCGGCGATGGAGCGCGCCAAGGAAAAGGGCGTCGACGTGCAGGTGACGTTCCTGAAGAGCGAGGACATCGCTGCGCAGGCCGTCGTCAGCGGCCAGGCCGATATCGGCATCGGCGGCCCCTATGCGCTGCTCCAGAAGGTGAAGGCGCCGATCCGCATCTTCCTGCAACTGTCGAAGCTCCAGTTCTACCCGGTGGTCAACACCGAGTTCTACAAGGAGTGGAAGGACCTGAACGGCCAGGAAATCGCCGTGCATTCGCGCGGTTCCGGCACCGAGGCGATCATGCGGCTGATGGCCGACAAGAACGGCATCGCCTATTCCAACATCTCCTACGTGCCGGGTGCCGAGGTGCGCACGGGCGCGCTGCTCCAGGGCAATGTCAAGGCGACGATCGTCGACTCCTCCGGCAAGCGCATCCTGGAAAAGGAAGCACCCGGCAAGTTCGCCTTCCTGCCGCTCGGCGAGGTGAGCGCCACCGACGAGGCGCTGTTTGCCAATACCGACTATCTCTCGAAGAACAAGGAAGACGTGGAAATCCTGGTCGAGGCGATCCTCACCACCTGGCGCGAAGTCGCGGCGGACCCGAAGGCGTCCATCGCGCTGCGTGACAAGTACAAGCTGCTGCCGGACGCCACGGCCGCCATGGTCGCCGACATCGATCCATACTTCGCCGAAGCAGCCCCTGCCTTGCCGCTGAACGGCGGCGGCGAGGATGCCGCGAAGGACGACTTCGACTTCTACACGGTCTCCGGCGCGCTCGAAGGCAAGGCCGCGGATCTCAAGGTCGAGGATTTCTGGGACCTCACGGCACTCAACGCGGTGCTCGCCAAAATCGGAACCAAATAATGCACATGGCTGCTACACCCCACAAGGTGAGCGCGACGGGAGGGGCCGGCAACGGCTCCTCCACCATCGTCGAAACGCTCGCCGAATTCGCCCGGCGCCGAAAATCCTTCTGGGTCGTGCTGTCGCTCGCAATTCTCTTCACCGCCTGGGAAATCGCCGGCCGCGTGCCGATCAGTTTCGCCTTCCCGACCTTCCTGGAAACGGTCTCGGCCCTGATCGAGATGGCGCTCGACGGCACGCTGCTGCCGGCCTATGCCATCACGTTCCAGCCGCTCCTCATCGGCGTCGCCGTTTCCGCCGTGCTCGGCATCGGGCTCGGCATCGTCATGGGCCTGTCCGACAAGGCGGAATGGTTGCTTGCACCGGTCTTCATCGTGCTTCAGGCGGCGCCGATGGCCGCCCTCGTGCCACTCGTCACCTTCGTCTACGGCATCGGGCTTGTCGCCAAGACGCTCGCCGTCATCATGCTGGCGCTGCCGGTGATCGTGCTCAATTCCTATAAGGCGGTGCGCCACGTCAATCCATCGCTCGTCGACATGTGCCGCTCGTTCCAGGGCACGCGCCTGCAGCAGATCTTCAAGATCATCATTCCGGATGCAACGCCCGTGCTGTTTGCCGGCCTTCGTCTCGGCATCGCCGCCGGCTTCATCGGCGTCATGCTCGCCGAACTGCTGATCACGCCCACGGGTATCGGCGACCTCATCACCTATCACCGCTCGATCGCCAACTATGCGCATATGTACGCGGCCGTGGCCTCGATCATCGCCGTCTCGACGATCACGCTCGCGGCCCTGCAATATGTCGAGATCCGCTTCCTGCGTCCCGAAAAGAGGAGAAAGTGACATGGCCAATCCCATGCCGGCCCGCGCGGCCGACCAATCCGGAACCGCCACGTCCGACGCCATCGTCGAAGTGCGCGACATCTGCAAGCGCTACGGCGATATCGAGGCGCTGCGCGGCATCAACCTTGAATTCGAGCGCGGCAAGCTGACGACGCTGCTCGGCCCGTCCGGCTGCGGCAAGACCACGCTGCTGAAGATCATCGCCGGCCTCGTGCCCGCCACCTCCGGCCAGATCCGCATCAACGGCAAGGTCGTCACCGGCCCCGGTCCCGAGCGCGCCTTCGTCTTCCAGGATTTCGCGCTGATGCCCTGGGCGACCGTGCTGCGCAATGTCAGCTTCGGCTTGGAACTGAAGGGCGTGCCGCAGGCGGAGCGCCACCGCATCGCCAGACACTATATCAGCGAAGTCGGTCTCTCCGGCTTCGAGGAAAAATACCCGCACGAGCTTTCGGGCGGTATGCGGCAGCGTGTCGGCATCGCGCGCGCGTTTTCGGTCAACGCCGACGTGCTGCTGCTCGACGAGCCTTTTTCGGCTGTCGACGAACAGAACCGCCGGAAATTCCAGGAAGACCTGCTCCAACTCGTCGAGAAGGAACGCAAGACCTTTCTGTTCGTCACCCACTCGATCGAGGAAGCTGTCTATGTTTCCGATCGCATCGTGCTGCTCTCGCCGCGGCCCGGCCGCGTCTCCCAGATCATCGAACCCAATATCGACCGCTCCGCCGCACCGGATGTCATCCGGCGCGACAAGGGCTATCTCGATGTGGTGGAGGAGATCTGGCAGGGCCTCCGGCAATATGCGGAGTAGGGCGCCATGAAACTCTTTGGCTTCAAGGTCCCCATGATGACCTCGCTCCTGTTCTGGGCGCTCGTCTGGGAAGTCGTCGGCAGGATGGATGTGATCTTCCTGATCCCGCCGATGAGCGCCATCGTCTCGGCCGGCTTCGAACTGGTCGCGACCAATTCCTGGCAGAACGCCTCGTTGATCACGCTTCGGTCCTTTGTCGTCGGCATGGCGTTCGCCATCGGCGTCGGCGTGCCGCTCGGCATCGCGATGGGGCGCTTCAAGATCGTCGACAACATCTTCGGCCTGTGGGTCAACATGTTCGTCAGCGCCCCGCTCTCCGCCCTCGTGCCGGTGCTGATGATCCTTTTCGGCCTCGGCGAGACGACCGTCGTCGTGACTGTTTTCCTCTTCGCCGTCTGGATCATCGTGCTCGATGCCCGGGCCGGCGTCATGCAGGCGCCGCCGTCGCTGATCGAGATGGGGCGCTGCTACGGTGCTTCGAGCATCACGATCTTCACCAAGATCATCCTCTTCTCCGCCCTGCCGGAAATCCTTGCGGGCATCCGCATCGGCCTCATTCGCGGGGTGAAGGGTGTGGTGATCGGCCAGATCCTCGTGTCGATCATCGGGTACGGCGAACTCTTCGAGCTCTATTCCCGCTCCTTCGACATGGAGCGGTTCTGGGCCCTGACAATCATCCTCTTCGCGGCAGCCATGCTGTTGTCCGCGGCCGTGGAACTCTTTGAAAAACGCATCGAATATTACGCAGGAGCGCGATAATGAACGACATGTCCTCCATCAACACCGCTTACGTCTTCAAGCCGGCGGCCGTCCCCACGCTGCCCGTCGTCGACAGCCAGGCGCTCTTCCCGGTGCACCGCATCTACTGCGTCGGCCGCAACTTCGCCGATCATGCCATCGAGATGGGCCACGATCCGAACAAGGAGCCGCCGTTCTTCTTCCAGAAGAACCCCGACACGCTCGTCCTGCCCGGCACCGATTTTCCCTATCCGACTGAAACGAAGGACGTGCACCACGAGGTCGAGCTCGTCGTGGCGCTGAAGAGCGGCGGCGACAACATCCCGCTCGATAAGGCGCTCGACTGCGTCTACGGCTATGCCGTCGGCCTCGACATGACCCGGCGCGACCTGCAAGGGGAGGCCAAGAAACTCGGCCGCCCATGGGAGACCGGCAAGGCCTTCGAAAGCTCCGCGCCCTGCGGCCCCGTCCACCCGGTCGAAAAGGTCGGGCATCCGACGGACGGCGCGATCTGGCTCAAGGTCAACGGCGAAACCCGCCAGGACGGCGATCTCAACCAGATGATCTGGAAGGTGCCGGAAATGATTTCCTACCTCTCGCGCCTCTTCACTCTGCAACCCGGCGACCTGATCTTCGCAGGCACGCCGGCCGGTGTGGGCGCGATCGTCAAGGGCGACGTGATGGTCGCCCATGTGGACGGTGTCGACGAAGTCTCCTTCAAGGTTGCCTGAACATCCGGCGGCGCGCTCCGGCGCGCCGCCGGCTTTACCAGATTACGTCAGTGTAAATTTAAGTTCCATAATTCAGCTTATGTGATTTATTGACGTGCCTGGGTACATTCTATTTCCAAGTGCGACATGCCAGTAATTTCAACGGCTTCGCCCTGGAGATTTTTGGATGTCTCGATGCTATTTACAGCTCACCCTCGCCGCGTCGACAAGCTGAGAAGGCGCCGCTCAACGTGAGTGGCACATGCCCTCGATAGGGACTTGAAAATCAGGGGAAGCGGGCGTCAGCCGACGAGGCCGAAGACGACGGCGCTGACGAAGAGGAAGGCGACGACGACGGCAATGTTGCTGACCAGCACCTGCCGCTCCGCGCGGCGAGCCCTGCGGTCGCTCGTTGCGCTGAAGGCACCATACGTGGAACGGCCGCCGAGTTTCGCATTGCTCATTCGCAATCATCCCTTGCTGTGGAGGCCGGATTTTCCGGTCTCTCCGTGACGGACATTCATGCCCGCCCGTTCTCTGGGAATGATTTATATATTATCCCTATAAGATTGGTAGGGTATTTTTTCTCATTTTCGCCACACTCGTGAATTTGCCTTTCACACTTCCGTCATGAGACGATTTTGGCGATGCGATTTCAGACGTGCTTGCGCCCGCCCTCCTCGTAGAACCAGTCGTCCGGATAGGGATACCACCAGCTCTGGATCACCGGCTTGTGGTCGATGATGACCATCTTGGAGCGGCGGAAGGCATCGAGGCCGAGTTTCGAAAGCTCCCGGCCGAGGCCGGATTTCTTCCAGCCGCCGAAGGGCAGCGCGTCATTGTCGATCAGCGGGTTGTTGACCCAGACCATACCCGCCTCCAGCCGGTCCGCGGCCTCCATCGCCTCTTCGAGCGAGGTGGTGAAGATGGAGGCGCCGAGGCCGAATTCGCTGTCGTTCGCCCGCGCGATCGCCTCGTCGAAATCGGCGACGCGCATCACCGCCGCGACGGGGCCGAAACACTCTTCCCGCAGGATCGCCATGTCCGGCGTGCAGCCGGTGAGAATGGTCGGTTCGTAGAACCAGCCGGTGGGCTCGCTCTCCGGGATCTTCCCGCCGATCACGACGGTGGCGCCCTTCGCCTTGGCATCCTCGACCAGCCGGATGACCTTGGCCCGCGCCGCCTCGCTGACCAGCGGGCCGATTTCCGCCCGGGTGAGGCCGTTGCCGATGCGCAGCCGCTTCGTCTCGGTCGTGAATTTCTCGATGAAGGCGTCATGCACGGCATCGACGACGAAGAATCGTTCCGCGGAGGTGCAGACCTGGCCGGACATGTGGAAGGCAGCGGTCACGGCGCCGGCGGCCGCGACATCGAGCGGCGCATGCGCCGTAACGATCATCGGATCGGACCCGCCCGCCTCGATCACCGCCGGCTTCATCTCGCCTGCCGCCGCCATCGCCACGGCCCTGCCCGCGGCAACCGAGCCGGTGAAGGCCACTGCATGGGTTTTTGGCGAGGCGATGAGCGCGCTGCCGAGTTCGGCGCCGCCCGGCAGGCAGGCGATCAGGCCGTCCGGCAATGCCTCGAAGACAGCCATGAACTCCAGCGTCGAGAGCGTCGTCGCGGGTGCCGGCTTGATGATGCAGGCATTGCCAGATGCAAGCGACGCGGCGACCGTCCAGCACATCAGCAGGATCGGGAAATTGAACGGCATGATATGCACGCTCACGCCGAGCGCTTCGTAGCGCGCATGCTGGAAGGAACCCGCCTGCGTCGTGCCCGCCACCTTGCCGGCCTCGTCGCGCGCCATTTCCGCGAAATAGCGGAAGGCGCCGGCGCAATTCGCCACCTCGCCGATCGCCTCCGGGTAGGGCTTTCCCATCTCGCGAGACACCAGCTCCGCGCAGCGCCGCATGTCCGTCGCCTCGATGCGGTTGGCGATGCGGTGAAGAACCGTCGCGCGCGTCTTGGCGTCGAGCCGCTTCCAGTCGCGCTGCGCCTTGGCGGCCGCGTCCAGCACCGTCTCCATCTCCGCCAGTGTGGTATCGGCGATGGTCCCGACGGTCGCAAGCGTCGCCGGGTCGATCACCGCATGGCGCTCGCCCTTGCTCGGGACATAGACGGGATGCCGGTAAAAAACCGGCTCGGCAGGGCTGAACATGGCACTGATCCTTAAAATGTCACAAGCGCAGCGGCATACGCACCGCTGCGCATCTCGCGCTCCGCTCAGCGGATCATGTAGACCTTCTTCACCGTCTCATGGACCGTACACTCGCCCTTCCAGTCCTTTGGAAAGAACGCTGCCGTATCGGGCGTGATCTCGATCACCTCGCCACTCTCATGCACATAGGTGCAGCGGCCTTCGAGGAAGTGGCAGAACTCGTCGCTGGTGACATGGCAGAACCATTTTCCCGGCGTGCAGATCCAGAGACCGCTCTCAGATTCTCCGTTCGGCCCCTTGTAAATGACCTTGCCGGAGGTGCGGCTTTCGCCCTCGATCATGGTGGGGATGACGCCCCAGTCCTTGAGGTCGGTTTCTTCGAGCGGCTTGCGCATCAGGGGTGTCGCGGTCATTGGGGGTTTCCTTTCCGTTTCTTCTTGCGTCAGGCCAGCATGTAGATGTTACGCATGGTCTCGATGACAGTGCATTCGCCGGTCCAGCCGGCCCGGAACAGGACGACGGTGCCGGCGTCGACCTCGATCACCTCGCCGTCGTCGGACCGATAGACCGCCCTTCCCGCCACGAAATGGCAGAATTCGTCGCGCGGGATCGACAGCCGCCAGCGGCCGGGCGTGCAGACCCAGATGCCGGATTCCGGCTGGTTGTTCGGCCCCTTGAAGACGAGCCGGCCTGAGGAGTGGGACTGTCCCTCAAGGCTGTCCGGCTGGCTGCCCCAGTCGACGAGGTCGGAGAAGGTCGTGGCTCCGTAGATATGCGGGGCGGAGGAAGTCGTCGTCTCAGCCATTGTAGGCGCCTGTCTTCACCAGTTCGTCGAGAATGCCGGCCGCCTTCTTCGGGCCGTTGCGCGCCTGCATATGCGCGCTGGTGGCCGCGAGGCGCGTCTTCATCGTCGGATTGTTGACGCAGGCGTCGAGCTTCGCGGCGAGATCCGCATCCGTCCAGTCATAGCGCGGCATCTTGAAGCCGTGTCCTGTCTCGTCGACGCGCGTTGCATTGTCGTGCCCGTCCCAGACATAGGGCATGATGATCGCCGGCTTGCCGAAATAGAGGCATTCCGTGAACGAGTTGTTGCCGCCGTGGTGGATGACCGCATCGACCTGCGGGATGACGGAGGGCTGCGGGAACCAGCTGTCGACGATGATATTGCCCGGCAGATCCTCATACTGATCCCTGTAGTCGCCGACATTGACCAGCGCGCGATAGGGCAGCTTGCCGATCGTCGCGATCAGGCGCTTCAGCAGATCGGTATCCCCGGCGCCCAGCGACCCGAAGGAAATGTAGAGCAGCGGCTTGTCGTTGTTTTCCGCGAATTCCGGCACCGCGTAGGGCTTTTCCTTGCGCACGCAGCCTTCGAGATACTGGAACTGCTTTGGATCGAGCGGATGTTCGCGGTCGAACTTCACCGCCTCAGGATAGAGCAGCAGGTTCATGAAGGGCGAGGCTTCGAAGAACTGGCCGATCGGGTAAGCCGCCTCGCCGTTCTCGCCAAGGAAGCCGTTGAAATCGTCATGGATCGGCTTGATGACCGTGTTGAAGTGATCGCGATAGGCCGCATGTCCGGCGAAATCCTTCTCGCCGCAGCCGGAAAGATGCGGCGGGATTTTCGGATCCTCGATCTCGTTTTCCGAACAGGAGATGATGCGCACCCAGGGCTTGCCGAACTGCTTGATCGCCGGGAAGAGAATGACGTTGTCGACACAGATCAGGTCCGGCTTGATCCTTGCCAACACGCCCGGCAGGTCCTTCTGCGCCCATTTGGCGCTGTCGACGATCGCCATCCAGCAGTCCTTCACGTAGTTGTCGACCTGATCGTAGGGGGATTTGCGGAAATTCGGGATGTGGCCGTTGATGAAATCCTCCCAGAATTTCGCCATCTGCTCGGCCGGCATGGGCTCGGAGAGGTTCACCGCATGGGCCTCGAACCCATAGCCTTCATAAACGGAGACGAAGCCGGGATCGGAGAGGAACACCGCCTTGTGGCCGAGCGCCTCGACCGCCTGGGCGATGCCGACCGAGTTCAGCGCCGGGCCGAAGGCCGCTTCGGGGAAGAATGCTATCGTCTTGGACATGGTGTTTCCCTCTTTATGCATTGAAGAGCCGGCATTTCGCCGGGTCGATCTTGAGGCTCAGCGCGTCGCCGATCTTCCAGTTGCCCGCCCCGCTCGCGGGAATGCGCACCTGAAGCGGCGTCTCGGTGGCCGCCGTTTTGACATGCAGCACCCGGTCGAGCCCGTGATAGGCGATATCGGTGATCACGCCTGAGACCGGATGATCGCCCGGCGGGCCGATGACGATGTTTTCCGGGCGGATGGCGAGCGTCGCCGCTCCGGGTTCTCCACCCGCGGCCTTAACCTGCAGGCCTTCCGCCTCGAAAAGGCCATCGACGCCCACCTTGCCGTCGATGAAATTCATCACGCCGATGAAGTTCGCCACGAACCGGTCGGCCGGCCGCTCATAGACGTCTTCCGGCGCGCCGACCTGCAACAGGCGACCGTCCTTGAGGATCGCCATGCGGTCGGCCATGACCAGCGCTTCCTCCTGATCGTGCGTGACGATGATGAAGGTGATGCCGGCTTCGTGCTGCATGCGCTTCAGTTCGAGCTGCATGCGTTCACGCAGCTTCTTGTCGAGCGCGCCGAGCGGCTCGTCGAGCAGCAGCACCTTGGGGCGCTTCACCAGCGCGCGGGCAAGCGCCACGCGCTGCTTCTGGCCGCCGGAAAGTTGTTCGGGCTTGCGGTCGGCGAACGGCGTGAGGTCGGTCGTCGCCATGGTCTCGTCGACCCGCCGGCGGATTTCGGCCTTGGCGAGGCGTTCCATTTCGAGGCCGTAGGAGAGATTCTGGCGCACCGTCATGTGCGGAAATAGCGCGTAGGACTGGAACATCAGGTTGAGCGGCCGCTTTTCCGGCGGCAGCGGCGAGATATCCTTGCCCTCGAGCAGGATGCGGCCGGCATCCAGGCTCTCGAAGCCGGCGAGCATGCGCAAAAGCGTGGTCTTGCCGCAGCCGGACGGGCCGAGCAGCGCGAAAAACTCGTTCTCGCGGATATCGAGCGAAACGTTGTCGACGGCCGTCACCGGCCCAAAATTCTTGCCGACGCCCTCGATGCGCAGGATCGGGTTGCTCGATGACGTCATGGGACCTGCTGTTCTCTGTTGAGCCATTGCGAGATCAGCAGTGCCGTCGCGCTGACGCCCATCACGATGGTGGCGAGCGCGTTGACCTCCGGCGTGATGCCGAAGCGGATCATCGAATAGATCTGCATGGGAAGGGTGATCGACGAACGCCCGGCGCCCGCCGTGAAGAAGGCGATTATGAACTCGTCCACCGAGAGCGTGAAGGCGAGCAACGCGCCGGCGACGATCGACGGAAGCAGCACCGGGAAGGTGATGCGCCAGAAGGTCGTCCAGCCCGACGCGCCGAGATCGCGCGAGGCCTCGACGATGGAGAAATCGAAATGTTTCAGCCGGGCGCGCACGACCGAGCAGACGAAGGCGAGGTCGAAGATGACATGGCTGATGATGATCGTGTGCAGGCCCATCGCCAGGCCAAGGCGCGAGAAGAAGGTGAGCAGCGCCACGGCGAGCACGATGTCGGGAATGACCATCGGCGCGAAAGCGAGCGCTTCCAGCCCGTTGCTCTTGCGCCGCCGCGTTTCCATGCCGAGCGCCAGCAGGGTGCCGAGAACGGTCGAGATGACAGTCGCGAAGATGGCGACGATCAGCGTGTTCCAGGCGGCGCGCAGGATATCGGTATTGGCAAGCAGCGCACCGTACCAGCGCGTGGAAAAGCCGGACCAGGAGGTCGGCAGGCCGCTGTCGTTGAAGGAAAGCAGGACGAGGACGGCGATCGGCAGGTAGAGGAAGCCGAAGACCAGCACGAGCACGATGCGGCCAGGCAGCTTGTGCGACAGCGCGGCACTCATCGCTCCGCCTCCGCTTTCCGCTCGCCGGAGGCATGCGCGGTGGCGCGGGCTTGCAGCAGCAGAAGCACGATCATCGTGAGGATCAGCGCCGCACCCAGCGCCGCGCCGAAGGGCCAGTCGTTGGCGGTCAGGAACTGATCGTAGACGAGGTTGCCGACCATCTGGAACCGCCCGCCGCCGAGCAGCGCCGGCGTTACGAAGTTGCCGATGGAGAGCACGAAGACGAAGACGCCACCGGCGGCCACGCCCGGCAGGGTGAGCGGCAGCGTGACGCGCAGGAAGGTGCGGACGGGACCGGCGCCGAGATCGCGCGAGGCCTCCATCAGCTCCGGGTTCAGCCGCGAGAGGGTGGAATAGATCGCGAGGATGACGAAGGGCAGGTAATTGTAGACGAGGCCTGTGATGACGGCGCTCTCGGTGTAGAGCATCGACAGCGGCTCGCCCGTATAGCCGAGCGTGCGCAAGAGATTGTTGATCAGGCCTTCGCGGTTGAGCAGCACGATCCAGGCATAGGTGCGGATGAGGTAATTGCTCCAGAAGGGCAGCACGGCGAAGAACAGCAGGATCGGCTGCGTCATTCTTGGTGCGCGCGAGATCGCATAAGCGGCCGGATAGGCAATGAGGACCGCGACCACGGTCGCCGTCAGCGCGATGCGGGCGGAATTGAGAAAGATCTTTGCGTAGAGCGGGTCGACGACGCGGGCAAAATTTTCCAGCGTGAACGTATATTCCACCCCGCCCCAGACGCCGCGCTGGAAGAAGGCGTAACTCAGCACCAGCAGGCACGGCACCACCATGAAGGCGACGAGCCAGGCGACGCCGGGCGCGGCGAGCAGGGTCGGTCTGGTGGCGTTGGTGGACACTATTCTTCTCCCGCGGGGCCGCTAACGGCACCCGCGTATCGATGGATTCAGGATTGGAATTGCCCGTGGCGGCGCGAGCCGCCACGGAAGCGCGAAGCAATCAGTTCGCGGCCTTGATCTCGCTCACGATGCGCGAATAGTCTTTCTGCGCGGTGCCGAGATCGCGCAGCAGCTCGTATTTCACGAGGTCGGCCGGGGCCATGGCCATGTTCGGATATTGCTCGGCGAGCGCCTTGTCGAGGCTTTCCATCGCGGCCTTGTTCGGCACCTTGTAGAGGATGTTCTGGGCCGCCCAGGCGTGGTTCTTGGCGTCCAGGATGAAGTCGATGAACTTCATCGCCGCTTCCTTGTTCTCAGAGCTCTTCATCACGACGATCGTGTCGATCCAGAGGTCGGAACCTTCCTTCGGCACGACGAACTTGATGTCCTTGTTCTCGGTGATGCCGTAGTTGCACCAGCCGTCCCAGGCCTGCACCAGCGAGGCCTCGCCGGACACGAGTTTCGAATAGAAAGTCGTGTCGTCATAGGCGAGTAAGGTCTTCTTCGCCTCGACCAGAAGGTTTTTGACCTCCTCAAGCTTCGCCGGGTCCTTTTCGTTGACCGAATGGCCCTTGGCAAGTTCACCGGCGGCCATCAGCCAGCGGTCGGTGGCGAGCATCGTCGTCTTGCCCTTCAGCGCGTCGGCCGGCTGGAGCAGGTTCATCCAGCTGTCCGGCGTGCCTTCTACGAGGTCGGAGCGGTAGCAGAGGCCCGTCGAGCCCCAGGTATAGGGCACGGAGAAGGTGTTGCCGGGGTCATAGGCAAGCGTGGTCGCTTCGGGATAGAGATTGGCGAGGTTCGGCACGGCCGCCTTGTCGATCGGCTCGGCGAGCCCCTGCCCGTTCAGGATTTCGGCAAACGGCGAGGAGACGAAGACGACGTCGTAGCCCTTGCCGCCGCTCGCCATCAGCTTGCCCATGACCTCTTCGTTGGTGGCGTGGTTGACCACCTCGATCTCCAGCCCCGTCGCGGCCTTGAAGGCATCGGCGATGTCGGGCGCCATGTAGCCATCCCAGTTCGAGATGACGAGATCGGCGGCGGAGGCCGCGCCCGCCGCTATGCTTGCGGCAATGAGTGCCGCGGCCGCGCAGGTCGCAGTCAGTCGGTTCTTCGCGTTCACGGAAGACTCCCTTGTTCGATTGTTCCAACCTCTTCGACGGGCGCGCCGGTTCTCCGGTCTCGTTCCTGTCGGAGTGGCAGTATTATTTATAAAAAAAATACGTCAATAGGCTTTGGCAATTTTGTGCGCCGAAACGAAATCCGCGTGCGGCGGACTTGCGAAAAGCGGGCGCAAAGGGCAGCATGCGCGGTGATGGACGTGAGATGCCGCAGATGACCCCGGAGCCCAAACGCACCAATTTCCGCCATGTCGAACTGGCGCAAAAAATACTGGACGTCGCCGGCGAGCGCGGCATGGCGCCTGGCGAGCGGCTCGCCGAACAGGCGCTGGCCTCCCTCTGCAACGTCTCCAGAACGCCGATCCGCAAGGCTTTGCAGATACTTGCGGAGCGTGGCGTGGTGACGGCGGATGCCGAAGGCGGATATCTCCTGGCCGTGGACCCGGTGGCGACCGCGCGCCTTGAGGACACGGCGGAGGGCGATGGCGAGAGCGAAATCTACGCCGCGATCCTGCGCGATCTCGCGGCTGGACGCATCACCGAGAACCAGACGGTCGCCGCCCTGCAACGTCGTTACGACGTCTCGCGCCAGACGGTACAAAATGCGCTGATGAAACTGGCAGAGGAAAATCTTGCCGAACGGGGTGCCGGGCAGCAATGGCTGCTGAAGCAGTTCGCAATCGGCGGCGATGCGGCGGCGAAGAGCTACGAGTTTCGGCTTGCGACCGAGCCGCTGGCGCTGACGCTGCCGGATTTCAAGCGCGACATCCCGGCGATGACGGCGCTGCGCCAGTCCATGCTCATCCTGCGCGGCATGAACGAGACGAGCTTCGATCGAAAACTCTTCGACCGGACGGACCTCGATTTCCACCTCTCGATCGCACGCTCCTGCGGCAATCCCTTCATGGCGGAGGCGCTGGTCAACCATCACCGCCGCCGCCGCGCCAGCCCGCCGGCCGGCCATGTCAACGCCTTCCGGCTGATGCAGTCGAATCTCGAACATATCCAGATCCTCGAGCAGATCGGGCGCGGCCAGATGGAGCTTGCCGCCGATCTGATGCGTGTGCATATACAGCTCTCCCAATCGCAGCGCCCCCGGCTTGCCGGCCGCGGCGTTCCTCCCGCCTTCAAGCTTGTCGTGCGTTAGCCCCCATGGCGCCAGCAAAGACCATCGCGCTCTTTCCCGAAGCGAGCTACGGCGCGGCGCTGAACTGCGTCGGCATCGCGCAGGAATTGCGGCGGCTGGGGCATCGGCCGGTCTTCATCTGCCATCCGGGTTTTTCCGGCGTCTTTGCCGAATATGGTTTTGCCGAATATCAGCTTTCGGACGCCGAGGCCGGCGCGCCAACGGACTGGACCGATTTCATCGAACGCCATCAGGACGCCTTTCGCCAGTCGCCGCTCGACCAGCTCGAAAGTTACGTCGGCCCGACCTGGGAGGCGATCGTCGACACGGCGATGCGCGTGGAGGAGCCGCTGCGCCAGCTTCTCGGCCGGCTGAAGCCCGATGCGATCGTGCTCGACAATGTCGTGATGTTTCCGGCCATTGCGAATGCCGGCGTGCCCTGGATCCGCATCGTCTCCTGCGCCGAGACCGAAATCCCCGACGAAAACGTGCCGCCTTATCTCTCCGGCTGCGGCAACGATGATCGCGCGGCCTGGGCGACTTTCGCCGCCGGCTACGAAAAGACCGTTGCGCCGGCGCACAAGCGGTTTGCCGGCTTTCTTGGCGACTGCGGCCTCAGGGCGCCGTCCGCACCCAATTTCCTCGACCCGTCCCCCTGGCTGAACCTGCTGCTTGCACCGGAAATCATCCGGCACGAGCGCCGTCAGCCGCTCGATCCGAAAACCTTCGTCTTCCTCGACGGTTGCGTACGCCACGAGGCACCCTATACGCCGCCGCGATTTGCCAGCCACAACGAGGCGCCGCTGGTGCTGACGAGCTTCGGCTCGCTCGGCGCGATGGATGTGGCGATGATGAAGCGCATGATCGGCGTTTTCGCCACCCTTCCCTACCGCTTCCTCGTCAATGCCGGGCACTGGCGTGAGGAGTATCGCGAGGTGCCGGACAATGTCTTCATCGACAGCTGGTTCCCGCAGCCCTCGGTGGTCGAGCAGGCGGGCCTGTTCGTCCACCACGGCGGCAACAATTCCTTCTGCGAGGCGCTCTATTACGGCGTGCCGTCGCTCGTCATGCCCTATTGCTGGGATGGTCACGACAACGCGGCGCGGGCCGCGGAGACCGGCGTCGGCCAGCGGCTCGAACGATACGGCTGGAGCGACGCCGAGCTTGCTGCGGCGATCGAAGGGCTGCTCGGCAACACGGCCATGCATGCGCGGCTGAAGGCGAATGCACAAAAGATGCACAAGGCGGCGGGCGTAACGCTGGCCGCGGAGGAAGTCGCGCGGGTTGCAGCCGGACGCTCGTAACCCACCTGAACGAAAGCACCGTGGAGAGGCCGTACATCAAACCCGCCTGAGCGTGGGTTGCGACGCTGGCCGTTCTGGGCCATAAATCCCCTCCCCACCTGTCGAGGTCAGCCGTCATTGCGAGCGTTGCGGGCCGTGCGTGATCCCCACGCCACGGTAACTCCCCGCGCTCCGGTTGGCCGAGGCTCAAGGGCACAACAAATGCGGACCGATCAAAAAGGAGAACGCATCATGGGCGCAACGGGACATCTTGGCACGGCGTGGCGCAAGCGCGACTATCATCGCCAATGGCTCTGGCGGGAAGCAAACCGCCTGTTCGATTTCTTCCAGAACCGGGCGTTCAATCCGATCGGCGGCTTCCACGAACTCGATGCGGAGGGGCGTCCGCTCAATCCCGGCAATCCGGTGCGCGGCATCCATTCTACCGCGCGCATGGTGCATTGCTTCGCCATCGGCAGCCTGCTCGGCCGCCCCGGCTCCGACAATATCGTCGACCACGGCATGAAATATCTCTGGGAAAAGCACCGCGACAAGGAGCGCGGCGGCTACCATTGGTCGCTCGACAATTCCGGCCTGCTGGATTCCAGCAAACAGGGTTACGGCCATGCCTTCGTGCTGCTGGCGTCATCCAGCGCCAAGCTTGCCGGCCACCCGGATGCCGACCGCATGATAGCCGACGTCACCGAAATCCTGGAACGGCGCTTCTGGGAAGACAAACACGGCGCGATCGCAGAAGAATTCGAGGCCGACTGGTCGCCGGTCGCCGGCTATCGCGGCCAGAACTCCAACATGCACCTGACGGAAGCCCTGATGGCCGCCTTCGAGGCGACCGGCGAGAAGAGCTATCTCGACAAGGCGGAAAGCATCGCCGACCTGATCATTCGCCGCCGCGCCGGCGAAAACGGTTTTCGCGTGCCCGAGCATTTCGACGAGAACTGGGTGCTCGACAAGGAATATCGCGGCAACGAAATGTTCCGCCCCTCCGGCACCACGCCCGGCCATTGGCTGGAATGGGCGCGCCTCATTCTCCAGCTCTACGCACTTGGCGGCAAGAAACACGACTGGATGCCGCAAGCGTCCAAGGCGCTCTTCGCGCAGTCGATCGCGCTCGGCTGGGACAAGGAGAAGAGCGGCTTCTTCTACACGCTCGACTGGAACGACGAGCCGGCAAAGCGCAACAAGCTCTGGTGGCCGATGGCCGAGGGCGTTGGCGCCGCGGCCTTCCTGGCAGAACATCTGCCGAGCGATTTCCACGAGATCTGGTATCGCAAGATCTGGGATTCGATCGCCCGCCATTTCCTCGATCAGGACCGCGGCGGCTGGCATGAGGAACTCACCGAGGATCTTCTGCCAAGTTACACACTGTTCGCCGGCAAGGGCGACATCTATCATGCGCTCCAGGCCTGCCTCATCCCGCTCTATCCGGCGACGGGCAGCCTGACCAGGGGCATCATCGAGGCGGGCGGCCGATAAGGCCGCCTGTCGATCGGACGGGAGCGGAATGATCGATATACCCGACCAGATCTCGACTGCGTGGATCGCCGCCGCTTCGGTGGCGTTCCTCGTCAAACATTTTTTGGCGGATTTCGTCTTCCAGACGAGCCGGATGGTGGCGGGCAAGGACCGACCGGTGGGCTGGTTCCGGCCGCTGGCAATCCATGCCGGCATACATGGCGCCATCACCGCCGTGCTCTTCCTCGTCGTGTCGCCGCCGCTCGCCTGGCTCGGCCTCGCCGATGCCCTCGTGCATGGCACCATCGACCGGCTGAAGAGCATCGCGACGCGCCGCCAGAAACTGACGCCGGGCCAGACGACATTCTGGTGGTTCTTCGGCGCCGACCAGACGCTGCATCACCTGACGCATGTCCTGCTGGCGATCCTTCTCGCCGCCGCAGGCTCCGCGGGTTAGGCGGCCTCGGCGGACTGCGCCTGCATGCCCGCTTCGCGCAGCAGCAGGTCCGTCAGGGAAAGATTGTCGGCAAACCAGCGGTCTGCCGCATGCCACATCGCCGGCGTCAGCCGGATGTCGTGGCCGCCGCGTGCCGTCGTCGTCAGCAGGCCGGCATCGCGCGCGGCTTCGACGATCCGGCGGACATGGGTGCGCGAAACGCCGGTCTGTGTGGCGAGGCGCTGGTAGCCGGTGGAAATGGTGTTGTTGCCGCTTTCCTGGCCGCTGCGCAGCAGAAGCAGCAGGATCATGTAGCCGCAATCATGGGCGAAGAACGGCGCCAGCAGCAGATGCCGGCGGATTATGCGGCTGAGGCCCGGCAGAAGCGGCAGCGTGGCGCGCCGCATGGCGCGGTGCAGATCGGGGCCAAGCGGCCCCTTGTGCCCCCCCGTCGGAGAAAGCCCGAAATCCGACAATCCGCTGACGAGAAGTCCGAGGATGCCGGCATCGCGCGCGAGGAGCGCAGCACTCGGCACGAGCAGGCGCACGCGCCGGTCCGAGGCATGCGGCTGCTGCGTGAGAAACCCGTATTTGCGCAGGCACGAGACCTGCGCTTCGACCCGGTTGCGGCTGGCGACGCCAAGTTCCGTGACCTCGCGCTGGAGACGCCCGAGCGTCAGCCAGGTCGAGGACTGCGCCATGTCCTGGCCGGCATGAAGCGAAAGTGCCGCCAGATAACAGAGGAACCGGCCCTCCTCCAGGATGAGCCGGTTGAACAGGTGGTTGCCCTCGTAGAGCGCGAGCTTCCCGGATATCAGCCGACCCCTCGTCTCTGCGAAACCCGGTGCGCTCAAGAATTCGAACGGCGGCACCTTGAATGCCACCGAGCCGTCGTCAAAAGAAATCTGATCCATGCCTGCCGTACCCCAATCCGTATCGGCACACCTTGTTATGTTCTTTTCTCGGTGCCGAGGGCCCGGATGGACCCTTTATTTTCCATGGGGTTGCAGCGCAGGGAAACTGTCAATTGTATTACTAAGCACATTCCGCAATATGAGACGGGGGGACAAAAGAATGAGACGCCGTGCCAAGGGCTTGAATCCGAGGCGCCGCGAATTTCCGGGAACTTGGTCAAAGTAACGACGTTTCGCCCACGGCAAGGTTTTCATCCGCAAAGCGAATGCCGGTTTGTCCCAGTCGTGTTGACGAGCGGTACAGGCAACCTTTGCGAAGGTCACGGCCGCGGCTAGAAACGCGTCGAACCGAGCTTGTCCTACACCCGGTCCGGAGTTACTTCGACGCCACGTGAGGCGGTCTTAGACATACCATCCCTACAGGTTCCAGAAGATCAGTGAGGCCTTGAAGCGCAGCCGCTCACTTTCAAGGGTGAGCACCCGCATGTTCGTCCAGGTCGAAGATGCGGGTGCTCCACGTCACACCGCGAAAGCGGGCATCGGATCGAGGGCCAACGCGGTCACCACGGCAGCTTGCCCTTGTCGTTGGCGAAGCTCCCGTTGGGCGAACCCGCCCCCTCGGCCGACGCCAGACTTACGATGATCTCTGAGGCCTCTTCCACGGTTCTATACCCCTCGCCGCCGTTGAAGTCGGTCGCGGTGTATCCCGGATCCGCGCTATTCACACGGATTCCGCTCTCGGACAACGCCTTGGCAAAGGCGACGGTCACCGCGTTCAACGCGCTCTTCGAGCTGTTATAGCCGAGCGCGTTGACGCCGTAGAACTCGCTGGTGGGGTCCGAGAGCGCGCCGAGCGAGCCAAGCTCGCTGCTGACATTGACGATATTGGCTGCCGGAGCTGCCCGCAGGAGCGGCAGGAACGCCTGGATAATGCGTATGGGCGCAAAGACGTTGACCTCGTAAACCCGCCTTATGTCGTCCAGGTCCTGCTCCGCCGGGTCCACGAACTGGCCCGGCACGGCGGCATTGTTGATCAGTACGTCAAGCCTGCCGTCTTCCAGTCCGACGCGATCCACGGCCGCCGTGACGCTCTCGTCGTCATCCACGGCCAGCGACAGATGGCGGACATCATGACCGAGGTCTCTCAGGTTTCTCGCCGCAGCCTCGCCGCGGTCTGTATCCCGCGCGCCCAGCCATACCCTGTGGCCAAGCTCCCCCAGGCGGCGGGCGGTCTCGTAGCCGATACCCTTGTTTGCTCCCGTGATCAGCGCGTTCTTCGACATTCGTATTCTCCAGGTTGGTTTCGACAACAGGAGAATTGGGGACGGCACCGTCTGCGAACGTGCCGAATTCTGCTGACTTTTTGCCTATTTCTGCCGGACCCTTGCAGTCGACCTGAAGCGGTGCGATCTAAAACGGATGGCTGACACGGTAGACGAACTCAAGGCGCTCGTGACGCGACACGCCCGCGGTCCACGCACGGAGACGACGATTTGCGGCGTGTCCCTCCTGCAATCGCGGACCACGACCGAGCCGACGGCGGGCATGACCGAGTTGACGATGTGCCTGGTGCTCCAGGGCGAAAAGGACATCTCCTGCGGCGTCAACGCCCTCGTCTACGGCGAAGGACACTATTTCGTCGCCACCATCGAGATCCCGGTCGTGGGCCGGATCTCGCGGGCGAGCCGCCGGGAACCTTTTCTCGGGATTGGTTTCAATTTCGACCAGGCGGCGCTGGCCGAGTTGATTGCCGAGATGCCCGAGAGCGGCGATCCCGATCTCATGTGCGGTTTGGGCATCAGTCCGACCCAACCGGAACTCGCGGACGCTTTTCTGCGGTTGATCCGATTGCTCGACAGGCCTGACGAGATCCCTGTGCTTGCGCCAATGTTAAAGCGGGAAATCCTGTTCAGGCTTCTTCAAGGACCACAGGGTGCCAAGCTACGCCAGATCGCATATGCCGGAAGCCGCCAATCAAACCTTCGACGTGCGCTTGGCTGGATGCGCGAAAATTACACGGAACCTTTCAAGGTCGAGGACCTGGCCCGGATGGCGGGTATGAGCGTTTCGGTTTTCCATAGACAGTTCAAGGTCGCGACGTCGCTCACGCCCATCCAGTATCAGAAAAGCTTCAGGCTGCATGAAGCGCGCCGTCTGCTGCTCGAAAAGGCCGGGGACGCCGCCGGTGTGGCGTTTGCGGTAGGTTACGAGAGCGTTTCCCAGTTCAGCAGGGAATATGCGCGGATGTTTGGCGCTCCTCCGGTGAGAGACGTCGCGAGACTCAAAACGACGCAGACGTCCTCTTATACAGATCGTCGAAAAGCGGCATTGGTGGAGACGTCGCCAGCTACCCGGGAAGGGAGTTAGCGGCGAGTCTGAAACCAGCTATCCGCAGATGGGATCTGGGCCGAGATTTTTACAAACGCGATGGGCAACCATAGCCCGATATCTCGCGGCTATTGACGTGAAGAGAAAGCCGGGATTCGTCCCGGCGTTCTTTTTGTTAGAATATTTGGGAAAAACCAGACGTCATCTTGGCAAAGGGCCTTGCCGGACGTTCCGGGAAGCATTGAAATGCAAGGCTTATTTACTTCGACCAGGAACCTTCGGCCGTACCCGTTCTTTGATAGGCGTGTTGTCTGTTGTGCCAGCATCGTGAGAGACAATGAGTTCTGCTGCCAAGCTGCCATCCAACTCCGTGCTTGCAGAAGCTGGCGAGGATTGCCGTCGCAAAAGCCAGCTCTTCGCCGAGACGCTCGACCCTGTCTTCGGCACGACCATGGCAACGCCGGAAAAGATTAGCGATTTCCGCGCCGGCCTTTCCACCTATTTCATGGGTCCGGCGGTGTTTTTCGTCGCGGACCTGCGCGGCACGACCTATACCTTTTCGCGTGATTCCGAGCGCATCGCCCGCAGCGGCCTCGACCTGATCTTCGTGCAGAAGACGCTGGAAGGCAGCGACGTGCGCACCCTCAACGGCGAGACCGTGCTGGTGGAGGCGGGCGACATATCGATCTTCGACCTGTCGCGCCCCATGCATTCCGAGACGCAGCACTGTCGAAACCTTACGCTCGTTCTGCCGCGCCACCTGCTGTTCAGCAAGGATGTGCAGAACGATGCCCTGCACGGCCTCCTTCTCAAGCGCTCGACAAGCACGGCCCGGCTGATCGGCAGCCACCTGCGTGCGCTCTTCGAGGACCTTGCGGACATCAACCAGGCGGAAGCCCCGGCGATCGTCACCGCCACGGCCAACCTCGTCACCAATCTCGTCGGCCCGCAGGTCGCCGACCGCAGCCTTCCCTCCCCCACGGTCCGCGGCGCCATGATCATGCAGATCCGCCGTTACATCGAGCAGCATATCGCGCTGCCGGATCTCGGCCCGGACCATCTGTGCAAGATGTTCGGCCTGTCGCGCGCCTCGCTCTACCGGCTGTTCGAGCCGATCGGCGGCGTCACCGACTATATTCGCACGCGTCGCCTGCGCGCGGCCTTCGACATGCTGGCGAACGAGCACCAGCGCACCGTCGGCGAGATCGCCTATGCCTGCGGTTTTGCCGATATTTCCGCCTTCTCCCGCGCCTTCCGGCACCAGTTCGGCATGAGCCCGAGCGAGGTGCGCGACATGGGCGGCAGCAGGCCGCTCGCCCGAGGCTCCGCCGAAAAACAGGCGGCCACCTCCGTGCACGACTGGCTGCGCATCGTCAGCGCATTGTAGCCATCTTGTCGTTTGACACTTGAAATCACATCGGCCAATATGTGATCACATTTCACGGGGGTACGGCATGGAGAGGGCGAACCTGGAGGCGCGCGCCCGCGCGCTCATCGAGGCGGAAGCAGAGGTTTTTCGCGCAAGGCGGCCGCGTTGTGCCGCCGCGCATGACGAGGCGGCATCGGGCTTCTTCGACGGCGTGCCGCAGCACTGGATGCTCGACTGGCCGACCCCCTTCCCCATGGTCGTCGACCGGGCGAGCGGCGTCGAACTCGTCGATCTCGACGGCAACCACGTCGTCGACGTTTGCCTCGGCGATACCGGCGCGATGTTCGGCCATGGTCCGGCCCCGGTGCTGGAAGCCCTGAAGAATGCCGGCACGCGCGGCCTCACCACCATGCTGCCCTCTTCCGATGCGCAAGCTGTGGGCCGCCTGCTCGTCGAGCGCTTCGGCCTGCCGCGCTGGCAACTCGGCGCCACGGCAAGCGACGCCAACCGATTCGCCATCCGCATCGCGCGCGCCGTCACCGGCCGCGCCAAGCTGCTGGTCTTCGATGGCTGCTATCATGGGGCGGTGGATGATACGCTGGTCGATCTCGTCGATGGCAAAACCATCTCCCGCCGCAACCTGCTCGGCCAGGTTCGCGATCTCGGCGAACTCACCGTCTCCATTCCCTTCAACGACGAAGCAGCGCTGGAACAGGCGCTCGCCTCGCACGACATCGCCTGCGTGCTCGCCGAGCCCGTCATGACGAATTGCGGCATGATCTCGCCCGCGCCCGGTTTCCACGACGCGTTGCGTCGCCTGACGCGCGCCGCCGGCACGTTGCTGCTGATAGACGAGACGCATACCATCTCCACCGGCCTTGGCGGCTACTGCAGGGTGAATGGCCTCGATCCCGACCTGATCGTCATGGGCAAGCCGATCGGCGGCGGCGTTCCGGTCAGCGTTTGGGGCATGAGCCAGGCGATTTCCGACCGCCTGCACGTCATCCGCCGCGAGCAGAGCGGCCACGGCCATTCCGGCATCGGCACGACGCTCTCCGGCAGCGCCCTGCAACTCGCCTGCCTGCGCGCCTGCCTGGAGCACGTCATGACCGAGGAGGCCTACCGCATCATGCAGTCCCGCGCCGACCGTATCGAGGCGGGTTTTACGGCGGCGATCGCCGCGGCCGGCCTCGACTGGACGGTTTCACGCGTCGGCGCCCGGCTGGAAGTGGTGTTTTCACCCTTGCCGGTGCGCAATGCCGCGGAGGCCCGCGCCGCCGCATCCGACACGATCGAGGCGGCGCTGCATCTCTCCATGCTGAACCTCGGCTACCTGCTGACGCCCTTCCACAACATGGTGCTGGTCAGCCCCGCGCTTTCCGAAAAGCAGGCCGATGGCCTCGTTGAGGCCTTTGCGAGCGTCATCGGCCGCCTCGCGGAACGGAGGGCCGCCGCGTGAGCCGCGACATCCCGACCCCGCCCCCCGAGGCCGCCGACATTTCCGAGGCGGAAGCTTTTCTGGCCGCCCATCCCGAAATCACCGCCTTCGATCTCGTGCTGATCGACATCAACGGCATTGCACGCGGAAAAATCATCCGGCGGCACGAGCTGCTGCCGATCTTCCGCTCGGGCCGGCATCTGCCCGGTTCCATCCTCGGTCTCGACGTGACCGGCGAGGATGTCGAGGAGACCGGCCTCGTCTGGTCCGATGGCGATGCCGACCGTCGTGCCTGGCCGATCCCCGGCTCGCTCGTGCCCCTGCCCTGGACCTCGCCGCCGCGTGGTGAACTGCGCCTGGCGCTCTTCGAGCTCGACGGGGCGCCGATGGACTGCGATCCACGCCATGCGCTGGCACGCCAGGTCAACCTGCTCGAAGCCGATGGTTTCCACCCCGTCCTCGCCTATGAGCTGGAATTCTACCTGCTCGACCGCGAGCGCACGGCCGACGGCAATTTCCAGCCGTTGCGCCTGCCGCTCTCCGGCGAGCGGCCGGATGGCATCCAGGTCTATGGCGTGACGGAACTCGACCGGCTGGAGCCCTTCATCGACGCAGTCTATCGCGGCGCGGAGGCGCAGGGCCTGCCCGTCGAGACGATGATTTCCGAATATGCCCAGGGCCAGTTCGAGCTGACGCTGCGCCACGGCAAGGCGCTGCGCGCCGCCGACGACCTCGCCATGCTGAAGCGCCTGATCCGCAGCCTTGCCGTGCGCCACGGCATGATGGCCTGCTTCATGGCAAAACCCTTTGCCGGCCGCGCGGGCTCCGGCATGCATGTGCATGCCAGCCTCGCCGATGCCGAGGGCAACAACCGCTTCGCCGATCAAGGTCAGGCGCTCTCGCCGCTGTTGAAACACGCCGTCGCCGGCCTGCTCACGACGATGCAGGAATCCATGCTGGTCTTCGCCCCGCACTTCAACTCCTGGCGCCGCTTCGCCGCCCAGAGCTATGCGCCGACGACACCGACCTGGGGCACCAACAACCGTAGTGTCGCTGTGCGCGTGCCCGCGGGCTCCCCCGCCGGTCGCCATCTCGAACAGCGCGCCGCCGGCATCGATTCCAACCCCTATCTCGTCGGCGCAACGGTGCTTGCCGGCATGCGCAAGGGCCTGCTTGCAAAGGCCGACCCCGGCCCCGAAACAACGGCCTATGCCGAAACCGCGGGCGACGACCTGCCGCCGGACTGGCGCGGCGCCATCGAGACGGCAACCCGCTCCGCCTTCCTGAAGGAGGCGCTGGGCGAACGGCTGCACCACGTTTTCCTCGCTCTCAAACGCGCCGAATACCGCCGCGTCGCCGCGGAAGTCACGGCGCTCGAACGCACGCTCTATGGTGAAATCGTCTGATGAAGACCTTCTACACGGCAGACCATCACCTGCATCACAGCGGCATGGAGCTTTCCTTCGGCCGCATCGTCGAAACCTTCGAGAAGCCGGTGCGCGCCGAAATCGTGCTGCGGCGCGTAAACGAGGTCGGTCTCGGCCCGGTCATCGAGCCGCCGCCCTACGAACGGGCGGCCATAGAACGCATCCACACGCCCGATTATCTCGACTTCCTCGAAACCGTCTTTGCCGAATGGCGCGCCGCCGGCCGTGATGGCGAGGTCTGGCCCTATAGCTGGCGCCACCGTTCCATGCCGATGATCGACGCCCCGCCCTCAGGCCTCGACGCGCGGCTCTCCTACTATTCCTTCGACATGGCCGGCTCGATCACCGAAACCACTTGGCAGGCCGCCAAACGCGCCGCCGACACAGCGCTCGCCGGGGCAGACGCCGTGCTCGCCGGCGACCGCGCCGCCTTCTCGCTCTGCCGTCCGCCCGGCCACCATGCCGGCCGCGATTTCTTCGGCGGCTACTGCTACCTCAACAATGCCGCCATTGCCGCCCAGCGTTTTCTCGACAACGGCCACAGCCGCGTCGCGATCTTCGACGTCGACTACCACCACGGCAACGGCACGCAGGAAATCTTCTACGACCGCGACGACGTGCTGCTCGCCAGCCTGCACGGCGACCCGGATTTCGAATTTCCCTTCCACCTCGGCTACGCCCGCGAACGCGGCGCCGGCAAGGGCGAAGGCTACAACCTCAACTATCCGCTGCCCGCCGGCACCGCCTGGCCCGAATGGCAGGCCGCCTTCGAAGACGCCCACGAAAAGATCCGCGCCTACGCCCCGACCGCCCTCGTCATTTCGCTCGGTGTCGACACGTTCAAGGACGACCCGATCTCGAAATTCAAGCTGGAGAGCGAGCACTTCTCCACCATCGGCCGCCGCATCGCCGATTTCGACCTGCCGACGCTTTTTGTGATGGAAGGCGGCTACGCCGTCGACGCGCTGGGGGTCAATGCGGTGAACGTGTTGCAGGGATTCGAGGGCGGCTGACGCCCGCTCACAAATCCTTGTGCAGGTTGTTGCGCGAGAGGTTCTTCACGTCGCGCTCGCCGCACAGCGCCATGGTCACGTCGAGTTCCTTGCGGATGATTTCGAGCGTGCGGCGCACGCCGGCCTTGCCGCCGGCGCCGAGGCCGTAGAGGAAGGGGCGGCCGATATAGGTGCCTTTGGCGCCATAGCAGAGCGCCTTCAGCACGTCCTGGCCGGAGCGGATGCCGCCGTCGAGATGGACTTCCATCTTGTCGCCGACGGCGTCGACGATGCGCGGCAGCATGCTGATCGAGGACGCGGCGCCGTCGAGCTGGCGGCCGCCATGGTTGGAGACGATGATCGCGTCCGCGCCGCTGCCGAGCGACATGCGCGCGTCTTCCTCGTCGAGGATGCCCTTGAGGATCAGCTTGCCGCCCCAGCGGTCGCGGATCCACGCGATGTCCTTCCAGGACAGCTGCGGGTCGAACTGTTCCGAGGTCCAGGAAGACAGCGACGAAAGGTCGCCCACACCCTTGGCGTGACCGACGATATTGCCGAAGGTGCGGCGCTTGGTGCCGAGCATGTCGAGGCACCAGAAGGGCCTTGTGGCCATCTGCCAGAGATGTTTCGGCGTGAAGCGCGGCGGCGCGGAAAGGCCGTTGCGCAGGTCCTTGTGGCGCTGGCCGAGGATTTGCAGGTCGAGCGTCAGCACCAGCGTCGAGCAGCCGGCGGCCTTGGCGCGGTCGATGAGGTTCAGGACGAAATCCCTGTCCTGCATCACATAGAGCTGGAACCAGAAGGGTTTTGAGGTGACGGAACGCACGTCCTCGATCGAGCAGATGCTCATCGTCGACAGCGTGAAGGGCACGCCGAATTCTTCCGCGGCCTGTGCTGCGAGCATTTCGCCATCGGCGTGCTGCATGCCGGTAAAGCCGGTCGGTGCGAGCGCCACGGGCATGGAGACCTTCTCGCCGATCATCTCGCTCGTCAGCGACCGGTTCGTCATGTCGACAAGCACGCGCTGGCGCAGCTTGATCTTGTGGAAGTCATCCTCGTTGGCGCGGTAGGTGCCTTCGGTCCAGGCGCCGGAATCCGCATATTCGAAGAACATTTTTGGCACACGACGGCGCGCCCGTTCCTTGAGGTCCGCGATCGTCAGGGCCTGGTTCACGCTCATGCTGTCTGTCCTCGCACCGTCCGGCTGTTCCGGGATCACATCCTTTTACGAGGCGGCACACCCGCTCGCAACGGAAACGTTGGAGCGGAGCGGGACTCGTATGAATGAGATATTCACGCATAAATGATGAAGAGGCGCTGTCAATGTGGATTCAGCGCGATGGCGGCCGCCCGCCAGGAAAATCGCCCTCCCGATGGCGCCGGGAGGGCGAAAGCCTTATGCCGTGGCGTAGAACTTCGCCATGTCGGGCAGGCGCTTGACGCGGATGCTGGAAGCCTTGCCGGCGGTGCGGAAGGCTTCGAAACGCTCGCGGCAGACTTCCGTCATGCGGGCGGTCGCCGGCTTCAGGTAGGTGCGCGGGTCGAAATTGTCCGGCTTTTCCTTAAAATTCTTGCGGATCGTTCCGGTCATGGCGAGGCGCAGGTCTGTGTCGATGTTGACCTTGCGCACGCCGAGCGGGATCGCCTTCTGGATCTCGGCGACGGGTACGCCCCAGGTCTGCTTCATCTCGCCGCCATAGGCGGTGAAAAGGTCCTGCAGGTCCTGCGGCACCGACGACGAGCCGTGCATGACGAGATGCGTGTTCGGCAGCTTCTGGTGAATCCTGGCGATCGTCTCGATCGACAGGATGTCGCCATCCGGTGCGCGGGTGAACTTGTAGGCGCCGTGGCTGGTGCCGATGGCGACGGCGAGCGCGTCGACGCCGGTCCTCGAAACGAAGTCGAGCGCCTGGTCCGGGTCGGTCAGCAGCTCTTCACGGGTCAGTTTGCCCTCGAAGCCGTGGCCGTCTTCCTTCTCGCCGGCGCCCGTTTCCAGGTTGCCAAGACACCCGAGCTCGCCCTCGACCGAGACGCCGGCCGCATGCGCGATCTTCACGACTTCCGCCGTCACGTCGACATTGTAGTCGTAGCTGGCGATCGACTTGCCGTCGGCGAGCAGCGAGCCGTCCATCATGACCGAGGTGAAACCGTTGGTGATGGCCGAGATGCAGGTGGAGGGCTGGTCGCCGTGGTCGAGATGCAGGCAGACCGGGATATGGGGATATTCTTCCGCCGCACCCAGGATGAGGTGGCGTAGGAAGGCGTCGCCGGCATAGGCACGCGCACCGCGGCTCGCCTGCAGGATCACCGGGGAATCCGTCGCATCCGCCGCGCGCATGACTGCCTGGATATATTCCAGGTTGTTAACGTTGAATGCGGGCAGTGCGTAGTCGTTTTCCGCTGCGTGATCGAGCAGTTGCCGCATGGTGATCAATGCCATTCCTGTCCTCCTTGGATGCATTTCTTGGGGTCGGCGGCACTATTCACAGATCGTCCGCCATATGCAACAGGCCTCAAAGACCGGACGGCAAGCCAAATCGATTAAATGGCGTCAGCGAAATAAATTTCCCGTGGAAACGGCAAAAATCCCATCGGATTCAAATAAGTAGGACAAATGCCCGGCCGCTGGGCACATGCGGCCGGGGCAAAAATCTCAATCCGCGTCGTCGGCTTCCTGCGGTGCCTGGAAGCTGCCCCGTTCGCCGCTGATGATCTCGCGCTTGCCGACATGGTTGGCGGGGCCGACGAGGCCCTCCTTCTCCATGCGTTCGACGAGGGACGCGGCCCGGTTGTAGCCGACGGCAAGACGGCGCTGGATGTAGGAGGTCGAGCATTTGCGGTCGCGCAGGACGACCTTGACGGCCTTCTCGTAAAGGTCGTCTCCGTCCTCGGCCCCCATGTCGCTCTTGTCGAAGACCGCGCCGCCCGTGGCCGGCTTCTCGTCCTCGTCGTCCTCTTCCTCGGCGGTCACCGTTTCCAGATATTCCGGACGGCCCTGCGCCTTCAGGTGCAGCACAACCTTTTCGACTTCCTCATCGGAGACGAAGGGACCATGCACGCGCGAAATGCGCCCGCCGCCGGCCATGTGCAGCATGTCGCCCTGGCCGAGAAGCTGTTCTGCTCCTTGCTCGCCCAAAATGGTGCGGCTGTCGATCTTCGACGTCACCTGGAAGGAGATGCGGGTCGGGAAGTTCGCCTTGATCGTGCCGGTGATGACGTCCACCGAAGGACGCTGCGTCGCCATGATCAGGTGGATGCCGGCGGCACGTGCCATCTGGGCGAGCCGCTGGATCGCGCCTTCGATCTCCTTGCCGGCCACCATCATCAGGTCGGCCATTTCATCGACGATGACGACGATATAGGGCATCGGGTCGAGGGCGAGTTCCTGCTCCTCGTTGATCGCTTCGCCGGTTCCCTTGTCGAAACCGGTCTGCACGCTGATGGTGATCGTCTCGCCCTTGTCGCGCGCGCCGGCCACACGGTTGTTGTAGCCGTCGATATTACGCACGCCGAGGCGCGACATCTTGCGATAGCGATCCTCCATCTCGCGCACCGCCCATTTCAGCGCCATGACGGCCTTCTTGGGATCGGTGACGACGGGGGTCAGCAGGTGCGGAATGCCGTCATAGATCGACAGTTCCAGCATTTTCGGATCGACCATGATCAGGCGGCACTCTTCCGGGCGGAACCGGTAGAGCAGCGACAGGATCATCGTGTTGATGGCGACGGACTTGCCCGAGCCGGTGGTGCCGGCGACGAGCAGGTGCGGCATCTTGGCGAGCTCGGCCACCACCGGCTCGCCGCCGATGGTCTTGCCGAGGCAGATCGGCAGCTTGTAGCCGGACTTGGCGAAGTCGGCCGAGTCGATCATTTCGCGGAAATAGACGGTCTCGCGTGTCGCGTTCGGCAGTTCGATGCCGATGACGTTGCGGCCGGGCACGACGGCGACGCGGGCCGACAGCGCCGACATGGAGCGCGCGATATCATCCGCAAGACCGATGACACGGGAGGATTTGACGCCCGGCGCCGGCTCGAATTCATAGAGCGTGACGACAGGGCCCGGGCGGACGTGGATGATCTCGCCGCGCACGCCAAAATCTTCCAGCACGCTTTCGAGCAGACCGGCATTCTGCTCCAGCTGTTCCTGCGTCAGCACGAAGCCGACGGTGCGCGGCGGTTCCTGCAACAGTTCGCGCGGCGGGTATTCGTAGGTGTCGCCGGCAGAGGTCGTCAGCGTCACCTGGAACGGCTTCGAGCGGGAGAGCACCGAGGACGGCGTTTCGCGCACGGGCTCGATGACGGCGGCCGGCGTGATGACCACCGTCGCGGGCTTGGTCTCGGCGATCGCCGGAACGGCCACCGGCGCGGCTTCTATGACCGGAACGACGACCGGTTCCGCCTTCACCTCGGGAACGGCGGCGACAACGGTCTCGACAACCGGCTGGCGGGCAACGGCCGGACGGCACTCGACGACGCGGAAGAGCGCGGTGATGGAATGCGGCTCCTCCCGCTTTGTCGCGGCTACGGGCATCGCAATGGCAACGGGCGCCGGGGTGGGCGTCGGCAACGGCATACGCACGACGGTGGCAGCCTTCCTTGCCGGCATTTCGGACGCGTCCTCGTCGGGAACCAGCGTTTCCCAGAAGGCGTGGTCGGAGAGATGGGCGAAGCGGCTGATCGCGGCGCGCACATCCTCCCTGGCTACCGGCTTTACGATCGCGACAGGCGCCGGCAGCGGCACGGCGGGCTTGTAGACGACGGCGGCGTCAGCGGGCGTGCCGCTCGTTCCGGCGGCAACGACGGCCTGCACCAGCGACGGCACGGGCTCGACGGCAACGGCTGCCGCGGCGGCCTGCTGCTGTTCCTCGAAACGCCGGCGACGATCGTCGAGCGCTTCGCGCAGGCGCTGGAGCAGTTCCGATTGGGAGAGCTGCGCCGCCTCGGAAAGTTTCGTGGCAGGCGCGGCCTGTTCGACGGCGGGCTCGGCCTGCTGCACCTCTTCGGCGGCCGCCTCTTCGATCTTGGCGGCGACCTTGTCCGGGGTGCGCGTGAAGCGGACGTTCGGGGCCATGTAGAAATGGCTTTCCCAGCTACCGTCGGCATATTGGCCGGGGTCGTAGCTTCTCAGCGCCGGCGAGCGGAATCGCGGGCGGTAGTCCTCATCGTTGGCAACCGGTTCGTCGGCCGCATGCCACTCTTCCGCCTCCGGCACGAATTCCGGCAAGGCATTGTTTTCATGGGTGTAATACGGCGCTTGCGCGTCGCTTTCCCCTTCGGTCTCTAGGATGGGATAGAAGTTTGTTCTGGATATACGCATGAACCTGCAAACTCGACGATCATTGCCGATAGGGATGCGTAGATGGTTAGGAAATGAAGGTTAACATTGTCTTTGGAACGGAGCGAAATCGTGTTCACGATCTCGATTCAATCCACCCGTTGCCCCTCCGCACCGAAGAGGTGGAGCTTGTCCTGCGGCAGGTCGACGCGCACGCTCGGCCCGGGATTGAGCATTGCCCGGTCGAGCGTAAAAATTTTCATCGGAATATCGTGGATGGTGACATGCATGATGATGCCGAAGCCCGTCGGCTCGATGAGATCGACCTTTGCCTCCAGCGCGCCACGATCGGCGATCACGACATGTTCCGGGCGGATGCCGAGCGTCGCGACTGAGCCTGATTCGATGCCGGCCCGTTTTGCGAGCGGCAGTCTCGCACCATTCGCCAGTTGCAGCTCCGCGCCCTCGCCCGAGGCGACATAGCGCCCCTCGAAAAAATTCATGCCCGGCGAGCCGATGAAGCCCGCGACGAAGAGATTGGCCGGCCGGTCGTAGAGGTCGAGCGGCGTGCCGACCTGCTGCACGACGCCGGCATGCATGGCGACGATGCGGTCGGCGAGCGTCATCGCCTCGATCTGGTCGTGGGTGACGTAAATGGAGGTCGCGCGAAGGTCGCCGTGCAACTTCTTGATTTCGGCCCGCATCTGCTCGCGCAGGCGCGCATCGAGGTTGGACAGCGGCTCGTCGAAGAGAAAGGCTTTCGGCTGGCGCACGATGGCGCGGCCCATGGCGACACGCTGGCGCTGGCCGCCCGAGAGCGCGCGTGGACGGCGCTCCAGCAGCGGATCGAGGCCGAGTTTCGACGCGGCATTGCCGACGGCGCTGGCGATCTTCTCCTTGGTGGAGCGGCGCAGGCGCAGGCTGTAGCTCATATTGTCGGCGACGCTCATATGCGGGTAGAGCGCGTAGGACTGGAACACCATGGCGATGTCGCGGTCCTTCGGCGCGAGGTCGTTCACCCGCCTGCCGTCGATGCGGATCTCGCCGGCGGTGACGTCCTCCAGGCCGGCGATCATGCGCAAGAGTGTCGATTTCCCGCAACCCGACGGGCCGACCAGCACGATGAACTCGCCGTCGCGGATGGTGAGGTCGACGCCGTGCAGGACGGGAAAGGTGCCAAAGCTCTTGCGGATGCCGTGGATATCGATGGAAGCCATGAAAAACCCTTTCAGCCTTTGACCGCGCCGGCCGTCAGGCCCTGCACGAGGTAGCGCTGGATGAGGAGGAAGAAGAGGCAGGCCGGGATGAGTGCCAGAATGCCCGCCGCCATCATCTGCCCGAAATCGACCGAGAATTTGGAAACGAAGGTGAGGAGGCCGACCGGGAAGGTCGCCGCGTCGTTGCCGGAGATCAGCATCAGCGCGAAGAGCAGCTCGCTCCAGGCGGCGGTGAAAACGAAGCCGAGCGTGGCGGCGATGCCGGGCAGCGTCAGCGGCAGGATGATCTGTCGGAAGGCGATGAACTGCGTCGCCCCGTCGATCATCGCCGCCTCTTCCAGATCCTTCGGGATGCCGTCGAAAAAGGACTGCATGAGGAAGGTCGCGAAAGGCACGTTGAAGGCGGTGTAGACGATGATGAGGCCGGTGAGGCTGTTGGTGAGGCCGAGCGGCGAGAGCATCTTGAAGATCGGCGCGACCAGCATGACGAGCGGAAACATCTGCGTGATCAGCATCAGCGCGACGATCCAGTATTTTGCCCGAAACTTGAAGCGCGACAGCGCGTAGCCGGCAAGCGAGGCGAGGATGGTCACGGCAATGGCCGTGGAGCCTGCGACAATCAGGCTGTTCTTGAAGAAGGTCGGGAAGGCGCTGTGGGCGATGACGAAGGTGTAGTGCTCGAAGGTCGCGCGAGACGGCCACATGCGCACACCCTCGCTGTAGAGCAGGTCGTTCGGCGTCACCGAGACCTTCAGGAGCCAGAACAGCGGGAAGAGTGCCACGACGATATAGGCGAGGATGGCGAGGCGGTGCGCGACGGTGAGGAGGAGCTTGCTGGTGCGCATGGTGTCAGCCCTTGTTCAGCAGCGTCTGGCGCAGCAGCACGATCAGCATCGAATAGGCGAGCAGCAGGACCAGCAGCACCAGGGCGATCGCCGAGGCGTAGCCGAAATCGAGCCGCTTGAAGGCCTGGGTGAAGATGTAGCTCGCGACGATCTGGGTGCGGTCCGCCGGCCCGCCGTTCGTCATGACGACGATGAGGTCGGCGAAATTGGAGATCCAGACGGTGCGCAGCAGGATGGTGATGGCGATGGTCGGCGCCAGGAACGGCAGGGTGATCGACAGGAAGCGCTGGACCGGCCCGGCGCCGTCGATGCTGGCGGCCTCATAGAGATCGCGCGGGATCGCCTGAAGCGCTGCCAGCAAGGTGATGGCGAAGAAGGGAATGCCCCACCAGACATTGGCGACGATCGGCCCCCACATGGCGAGATGCGGGTCGGAAAGAATGTTGTTCGGCGCATCCACGATGCCGAGCGCATACATCCAGTGCGGCAGCGGCCCGATGACCGGATTGAACAGCCAGGCCCAGTTGAGGCCCGCCAGAAAACTCGGCACGGCCCAGGGCAGGAAGACCAGCGCCTGCGCAATCCCACGCCCGGCAAACGGCTTGTCGAGCAGCAGCGCGAGGATGAGGCCGAGGATGAATTGCAGGAAAACCGAAGCGCCCGTCCACCACAGCGTGTTGCGCAGCGCGCGGAAGAAGGCTTGGTCCTCGCTCAGCGCGCGAAAATGATCGAGCCCGATGAAGCCGCCGGAAAACGGGTTCAACAGCTGGATATCGCGGAACGCATAGGAAATGCCGAGCGCCAGCGGCACCAGCATGACGGTGATGATAAGGATCAGCGCAGGCGCACTGTAGAGATAGGGCTCCGACGCGTCGGCGATCCGCTTCTTGAGCGGTCGCACGGCTTGCGGATGGGCAGCAATGGTCATCGTCTCGCTTCCGTTCTCGGGTTGCGCGGCGTCTCATAAGATGGCTGCGGGCGGAGCCTCGTATCTCCGCCCGGAGGTTCCCCGGCCTATTTCTTGGCGAGGAACTTCTGCTGTGCCTTGGTCAGGTAGTCCGCCCACTGGTTGGCGAGGTCTTCCGGCGTGATGTCGCCGAGGAGCGCTTCCTGCGAGGTCTTGATGACCAGCGAGTCCTTGAAGAAGGCGAACTCTTCGAGATGCGTCGGCATCACGGTCGGCACGGCGTCCTTGTCCTCAAGCTCGGCGAACCAGCCCTTGAACTGCTCGCTGGCATAGAACGGGTCCTTTTCCGCCGAGGTGTGCACCGGCAGCGCGCCCGTGCGCTTGTTCCACTCGATATTGCCTTCCGGCCCCTCGAGCGTCTCGATCAGCTTCCAGGAAAGATCCTTGTTGGCGCTGGAGGAGAACATCGACCAGCCGGCGAAACCGATCGTCGGGAAGGTCTTGCCGTCCGGCCCCTTCGGCATGGTCATGATGCCGTAGTCTTCGGCTTTCATGCGCTCGGCAATGGCGATGAGCGCGTCCGGGTCCTGGTCGAGGAAGGCGCAAGTGCCGGAATAGAAACCGGCGACGATCTCGTTAAAACCCCAGTTGACGCTGTCCTTGGGCGCATAGCCGTTCTTGTAGAGGTCGACGACCCAGGTGAGGCCCTTGACCCAGCCTTCGCTGTTGAAGGTGGAGGTGCCGTCTTCGGTGAAGAAGGTGTTGTCGCCGGCCATGGAGGCGCCGAACATCACCCAGCCGTTGAGGCCGCCCGGGCCGCCGCGCAGGCAATAGCCGTATTTTCCGGGCAGCGCCGACACCTTCTTCGAGGCTTCCGCGAATTCGTCCATGGTCTTCGGCGGCTCGGAAACGCCGGCCTCGGCGAGCAGCTTCTTGTTGTAGAACATGGCGCGCAGATAGAAGCCGTAAGGCAGCATATAGGCCGTGTCCTTGATGTCGCGGCCGAGTTCCAGCGCGCGCGGCGTCAGGCCGGCGGTGTGTTCCCATTTCGCGAGATAGGGCTCCAGGCTTTCGAGCATGCCGTTGTTGGCATAGAGCGACAGCCAGGTGTCCGGCATTTCCATGACATCCGGCACTTCGCCGGCCGAGACCATGGTCGCGAATTTCTGGAACGCCTCACCCCAGGGCAGCGAGATGATCTCGACCTTGGTGCCGGGGTTTGCGGCCTCGAACTTTCCGACGATGGATTTCAGCGTTTCGGTGCGCTCGGGGCTGGTGATCACCTCGACGAGCTTCAGGGTGGTATCGGCCAATGCGCTCGATGCCATCAGGGTGGTGATGAGAGCGGCAGTCAAAAGTCTCTTCATGGTCGTTCCCTCTTTTCTGGTTGCTTCTGATTTGACGTCAGTTTGCGGACGCGGCTGTTATCGCCGCTTCCAGATCCCTCCACAGGGCCTCGGTTCCCTCCAGGCCGACATGGAGACGCACGGACCGCGCATCGATGCCGAAGGCATGCGCGGAATTCGGTTGGGCCTTCTGCTCCAACACCACCTCGCCCGGCACGATCAGGCTCTCATGCCCGCCCCAGGAGACGCCGAGCTTGAAAAGCTGGAGGTGGTCGGCAAAGGCGCGGATATCGATGCCTTCGCGGAAGGTGAAGGAGAACAGGCCGGATGTGCCGGTGAGCCCTGGCGGCAGGCGGTTGGCGAGCGCCGGATGGAAGACCTTGTCGACGATATCGAGCGCTTGAAGCCGATTGGCGATGTCGAGTGCGGAGGCCTCGTGCGCCTTCATGCGGATCGGCAGCGTGCGCAGGCCGCGCACCAGCAGCCAGGCATCGAAGGGCGAGAGTTTTCCGCCAAGATAGGGATAGGCCTCCGAGCGGATGCGGCCGATCAGCTCCTTGGAGCCTGCGACGACACCTGCGACGACATCGCTATGGCCGCCGAGATATTTCGAGGCCGAATGCAGCACCAGATCGACGCCGAGCGTCAGCGGCCGCTGGAAGATCGGGCTCGCCCAGCTGTTGTCGATGACGCTGACGACACCGTGACGCTTGGCAAGGGCCGCAAGCGCGCCGACATCATGCGCCTCCATCACCCAGCTCGTCGGACTTTCGAGATAGAGCAGCTTCGCGCCCGGCAAGGCCTTGGCGACCGCCTCCTCGTCGCGCCCGTCGACATAGGTCACCTCGACCTTCATGCGCTTGAGGTGCGTGCCGAACAGGCGGAAGGCATCCGGGTAGCAATGGCGCACCGCGACGATGCGGTCGCCCGGCTCGACGAAGGTGAGCACGGTGGACGAGATCGACGCCATGCCGCTCGCAAAACCCAGCGCATCCTCGCCGCCTTCGAGCTTCGCCAGCATCTCCTCGAAGGCCCGCACCGTCGGGTTCAGGCCGCGCGTATAGATCGGCCGCACGATCTCGCCGCGATAGGCCGCCACCATCTCGTCATAGCTGCCGAAGGTGAAGAGCGAGGTCTGCACGATCGGCGGCACCACGGCCTCGAAGGCGTTCGCCTCGTCATGGGCGACGATAAGGGAGGCAAAGTCGAACGGATCGGCTCCGTTGATCATCGGGACATGTCCTTGATGTCTTCCTCGACCACGGCGAGGATTTTCAGGGTTTCCGCCCGCGCAGCCTCGGGGTCTTCGGCGGCGATGGCGTTGAAGAGCGTGCGGTGGAAGGGAAAGGAGCGGCGGGCGAAATCCGGCCGGTTGAAGGGCTTTTCCCAGAACCGCTCGAAGGCGCCCCGCATCTGTTCGAGAAGCTGCTTGAAGAGCGGATTGTGGGTGGCGTCGTAGATGGCGAGGTGGAAGGCCAGGTCTTCCGGACCGGACGTGCCCTTGGCGAGATGCACGCGTTCCATCTCGTCGAGCTTCTCCTCGATAGTGACGAGATCGTCTGCCGTACGCCGCCGCGCGGCCACCATGCCGGCCTCGCATTCGATGCCGCGGCGGACCTCCAGCGTCTGGAGCAGCACGTCGCGCAGGTGGATTGCATCGAAGGAAAGCGGCATGTGCACGGTGCCGCTCGTCACCGGCTTCAGGAGATAAGTCCCGCTGCCCTTGCGGCTTTCCATGACGCCGAGCGCCTGAAAATGCCGGATCGCCTCGCGGATCGTCGAGCGGCCCACGGCCAGCGCCGCCATCAGCTCGCGCTCGGCCGGCAGCCGGTCGCCGGCCTGCAAGTTCGCGCGGTCGATGTAGGACGCCACCGCCTCGGTCACCTGTCGCGCCCGGTCGATGGGCGGCAACGGCGCTATTTGCGGCCGGTCGCTCGAATCCGTTGGCATGATGCCAATTCCCCTGTTCGTGTCAGCTTCTCAAATTGGTCTGACATCTTAGCATTATGCGGCGCGCTTGCTGTGTCAAGCGGCAATCAAGGGGAATTAATTCGCGGGCCGCATGGGAACGACGGAGCGGCACCAGTCCTCCAGCACACGGCGCATCGCTGTCTCGAAGGGCTCGGCCTGCGTGAACGCCCACCAGGTGTGGGCGCCCTGCCAGAGGCAGGCCATCTGCCAGCCGAGGCGCTCGGCCTCCTGCGGCTCGGCAGAAAGGCGCCGCCCGAGCGCCTCGACGATCTGCCGCGCCCAACGGGCACCCCGCGCCCGCAACACGGGATCGCGCACGTCTTCGCGAAGCAGCAGGAGCCCGTCGCTGGCATTCCGGTCCGCAAGCTCCGGCGGCATCAGCCGCATCAGCAGATCGACGGCGCCATCGACGCTGACCGACAGTTCGGCATCCGCCGCGGTCGTTTCCGCGTCGAGGCGATCCCAGCTGCGCAGCAGGATCGACCGGACCAGGCCTTGCCGGTCGCCGTAGCGTTGCACCAAAGTCGCGGCCGCCAGCCCGCAAGCGCCGGCCGCCTTGGCGAAGGTCAGGTTGTCCGGGCCGATGGTGAGGATGAGCGATAGCAGTGCATCGAGCACAGCCTCGTCGGAAATGGTCTTGTTTCTCGTCATGGATCTTTTTATAAACGTATGTTCATTTATGTAAAGCAGGAGAGTATCATGGCGAGAATTCTGGGTTACATCGCGGCAAGTCTGGACGGCTACATTGCGACCGAGGATGACGGGCTCGACTGGCTGTTCAAATATGACGGCGACGACCTCGGCGAACACGATTACCGCCTCTTCCTCAAGCGCATCCGCACCGTCGTCATGGGCCGCGGCACCTATGATTTCATTGCGAAAGACGCCTCGCCCTGGGCCTATGCCGATCAGCGCGTCATCGTGGTCACGTCCAATCCCATCCCCGATCCCAAAGGCGCTCTGGAGGTCAGAGACGACGTCGACGCCCTCATCGCCGAACTGCGCGCGCTCGACGATGGCGACGTCTGGATGCTCGGTGGAGGAAAGCTGCAAATGGCGTTCCTGGAACGCGATGCACTGGACGAAATCGAAATCTACATCATCCCGGAAATGCTGGGCGGCGGGCGTCCGCTTTTTCCTGCCACGGGCTTTCGCTCCACCCCGACGCTGGTCAGCGCGAAGGCGCTGGGCCAGGGCGTGCGCCTGCACTACAAGTGGCGTTGAGGCGAGCCGGGCCGCGGTAACCCTCCAGGGTTATTGGCTTTGCCGGCGGTTTCCCCGACCCTTCGGGCCTGTCTTCTGAGGAGGGGAACATGACGCAAAATACCATCAAGCTGGACCGCACCCTTGGCCTGTGGTCCGTGGTGCTGTTCGGTCTCGCCTATATGACGCCGATGATCGTCTTCGGCACGTTCGGGGCTTTGGCTTCCGCCAGCCAGGGCACCACGGCGATGGCTTATTTCATAGCGGCGCTGGCGATTTTTCTGACGGCGGCGAGCTACGGCATCATGGCCAAGGTCTATCCGGTCGCCGGATCCGCCTATACCTATGCCCGCAAGTCGCTGAATTCCGGCACCGGCTTTCTCGTCGGCTGGGCCGTGCTGCTCGATTATTTCTTCCTGCCGATGGTCATCTGGCTGATCGGTGCCGCCTATCTGAGCTCGGCCTTTCCGGCGGTTCCGGCCTGGCTGTGGATCGTGGGCTTCATCGTGCTGACGACCGCCGTCAACGTTATCGGCATCGCCTTCGCCAACCGGGTGAACGTCGTGCTCATGCTGGTGCAGCTCGCGGTCCTGGTCGCCTTCGTGGCGCTCGCCGCCCGCTATGTCGCCGCCCTCAACGGCGCATCCGGCCTCGTCTCGGTCCGGCCGTTCTTCGAGGCCGGCGTGCCGTTCAGCGCTTCCGTCGCCGGCGCGGCGATCGCCGCCTATTCGTTCCTCGGCTTCGACGCCGTCTCCACGCTGACGGAGGAGACCCGAGACCCGACCCGCACCATGCCGAAGGCGATCATGATCATCGCCGTCATCGGCGGCATCATCTTCACCGGCTCGGCCTACATCACCCAGCTCGCGCATCCCGGCGGCGACTTCGCCTCCGTCGATTCCGCCGCGTCGGAAATCGCCCTGATGATCGGCGGCGACCTGTTCGTGACCGTGTTCCTCGCCACGCTGGTCGTCGCGCAGTTCACCTCCGGCCTTGCCGCGCAGGCGAGCGTCGGCCGGCTGCTCTTCGCCATGGGGCGCGACGGCGTGCTGCCGGCCAGTATCTTCGGCAAGCTGCATGAAAAATGGCGCACGCCCGTGCTGAACCTCGTCGTCGTCGGCATCGTCGGCCTGCTCGCGCTGACGCTCGACATAACCACCTCGACGTCTTTCATCAATTTCGGCGCCTTCCTGGCCTTCACCGCCGTCAACGTCTCGGTGATCGCGCTCTACCTGAAAGAAAACCCGATCGTCCGGCCGCTCGGCCCGCTTCTCGGGCTTGCCGGTCCGGCCGTCGGCGCGGTCTGTGACCTGTTCCTGCTGTGGAACCTCGATGGGCACGCCAAGCTCCTGGGCGTGATCTGGCTGGCGATCGGCGTGTGTTATCTCGCCTATCTCACCCGGTTCTTCCAGTCCGCACCGCCCGAGGTGGAGTTCGTCGAATAGTCAGCGACGGCTCAAGAAGAGATGGAAGAGTTCCGCCTGGCTGGAAATGGTGAGTTTTGCATAGACCTGCCGGCGGTGCACTTTCACCGTATTGGGCGAAAGCCCGAGCGTCGCGGCGATGGAATAGGTCGAGTGACCCTTGAGGATGAGGGTCACGATCTCCAGCTCCCGTTTCGAAAGCAACGGATGGCTGATCGTCGCCGCGGCATTCGCCTCCCCGGCCTGCGGCTGGAACCGGGCATGCCAGTGTTTTTCGGCAAGTGCACGCACCAGCGGTGCCGCACTTTCCAGCCGCGCGATGTCCCGCCTGGAAAAGACCCGAACCGTGCCCATGCGCGACAGCGACAGCACCGCATCGACATGCTGCAGCTTCAGGATGAAACCGATCTCGTCGACGATGCCCGTCGCCTGGTAGTGGCGCCGATAATATTCCGTCTCGGTAAAACGGTCCGGTGCCAGCCGCCGCATCACCAGCACGGCCGGCTGCAGCGCATTGCGGGCGGCATCGTAGAAAGGGTCGAGGATATAGGCGCCGGCAAGGTAGTGCTCGACGATGGTGGTGCGGTCGCCGACGATGCGATCGTTGTCGAGATCGAAGGCCTTGCCGTTTTCGGCATAGGCAAAGCCGTTCATCATCTCGAAGGACACGAGATGGCGCAGCGCCCGCTCCAGCGCCTCGGGGAAACCCGGCTCGCCAAGCGCCGATACCGCCTCGGCGATAGCGGCGTTCCACAGGTCGGTATGGTTTTCCGTCAGGCCCGCTTGCGTTACCAAGTCCAACCCCCGTTTGTCGAAACCAAGACCTAACACGGAGTCCGCCACCATGCAGACTGTTTCTGGCACCGCCCCACAGGCCCATCCGCTCGATCTACCGGCGACGGACATTGCGGCCGGCATTCGCGCCGGCGCTTTTTCGGCCGTCTCCGTGGTGGCCGAATCCCTGCGACGCGCAAAAATCGTCGACCAGTCGCTGAATGCCTTCACGCTCCTTCGGGAAGAGGCCGCGCTGGCCTCGGCACGGGAGGCCGACCGGCAGGTCGCAACCGGTGCCGAAACACCCGCCCTTACCGGTGTTCCCTTCGCCGCAAAGGACCTCACGCCGACCCGCGGCGACCTCACGACGCTCGGATCCTGGACGCGGGAGGCGTGGGTTCCGACCGAGACGGCGCTGTGCATCGCGCGGCTCGAAGCCGCCGGCGCCATCCTCATCGGCAAGACGACGACGCCCGAATTCGCCCATTCCAGCTTCACCGCCAGCCCGCGCTGGGGCATTACGCGAAACCCCTGGAACGCGGAACGGACCTGCGGCGGTTCGTCGGGCGGCTCGGCGGTCGCGGTGGCGACGGGCGTCGTACCTTTCGCGGAAGGCACGGACATGGGCGGCTCCGTCCGCATTCCGGCAGCCTTTTGCGGCATCGTCGGTTTCAAGCCGAGCCTCGGGCGCATTCCCATGACGATCCTGCCCAGCGTCTTCGACAATATCTCGCATTTCGGCCCGCTGGCGCGCACCATCGAGGATGCCGTCGCCTTCATGGCGGTCGCGTCCGGCCCCGATGACGCGGACATCACCTCGCTCCCCCTGGCCTTCGCGGCCGACAAGGCGCGCCATGGCCGCCTCGCGGGCCGGCGCTTCGCGCTTTCCGCCGACCTCGGCTATTACAGCGTGGACGCGTCGGTGCAGGCATCCCTTCTGGCGGCCGTCGATGAGATGCGCGCCGCGGGCGCTGTCGTCGAGACCGTCGACCTCGGCTGGTCGCGGGCGGTCAACGACGGCTGGTACGATCTCTGGTGCGTGTTCATGTCGGCGTTTTTCGGCGATACACTCGAAGCATATCGCGAGCGCATGGACCCACTCGTCGTCGACCTGATCGAGCGCGGGCGCACGATGGGCGCCACGCAATACAAGCGCGTGGAACTGCTGCGCACCGCGATGTGGAAGGACCTTTCCGCCATTCTCTCCGGCTACGACGCCCTGCTCTCCCCGACCTGCGCCATGACCGCGCCCTCGGCCGAAGCAAACGACAACTCTTTTGTCGCCGATCTGCCGGACGGCCGGTTCCAGGGGCTGGACATGACCTGTCCGTTCAACCTCCTCCCGCAATGCCCCGCCCTGTCGGTGCCCATCGGATTGGCCGGGAACGGTCTGCCCGTCGGGCTCCAGATCATCGGCCGGCGTTATGCCGACGAAGACGTGCTGTCGATCGGCGGCGCGATCGAAGGCACGCTTCGCGCGATCGGCCGGCCGGAAGGCTGGTGCTGGTAGATGCAATCTATAGATGCTTTTCTTCTTGCGGATGGATGCGAAGTTCGCCTTATGCGCGAGGAGACATGCTCCGCGCTCGATACGCGATTTATTCCCGCTATAGATGTATCTCGTTTCCATTCTTCCTGAACTTCAGGAGAAAACGTCACGGTTTCCCGGTGGGCAGCGCTGAATTTTTCATGGAATCGGCAACCCATGCTTTTATCGAACTTTATTAAATATTTACCGATTAACCAAATATTTACGATCCGCTTAAATCTAATAGTAGCATGGTGTAAATCACTTCAACCGGAGGTGATGTCCATGGCAGATATCGACAACAGTTTTCGAAACAGCCTCAACGAAGAAAATACACCTATTGGTAGAGTGGAAGTGGAGCTTCTGTCTCTCCCCTCCTCCGGCGAACTTGCGTCCGCCCTGCGGCCGGATCAGGCCGCGCCGGAGCCAATGCCCTGGGAGGCGCTGCCGACCACTCCAAGCGCGCTCATGGGAGGCCTCGTCATCGCGGCGATCGACCGCGCCCGCGCTGCCGACATGATGATCGCGGCGACGCGGCGCCGTCGCGGTGGCCGTCCCTTCTATTTCACCTCCGCGAATGGCGAAGTCATCGCCCGGGCCCATAGGGACCGCGCCATCGCCCTCCTCTTTCACACCGCCGACCAGATTGTCGCCGATGGCCAGCCCCTCGTCTTCGCCTCGCGATGGTTGTGCAAACACCCGCTGCCGGAGCGCGTGGCGACGACCGACCTCTTTCACGACGTGGCGCTGCGCGCCAAGACGGAGGGCGTGACGTTTTACCTGCTGGGCGCGACCGAGGAGGAGAACGGCAAGGCGGTCGCGGCGGTCCGGCAACGCTATCCTGCGCTCAGGATTGTCGGGCATTGCCACGGCTACCTCACCGGCGCAGCACTCGACAGCAAGATCGACGAGATCAACGCGCTGGCGCCGGATATTCTCTGGATCGCCCTCGGTGTGCCCCGCGAACAGATCGCCGTGCGGGATTTCGCCGCGCGGCTCGGCAATGTCGGCGTGATCAAGACGTCCGGCGGCCTGTTCGATCATCTCGCGGGAAAGACGATGCGGGCGCCGCTCTGGATGCAGAGGGCCGGCCTGGAATGGTGCTGGCGCATGCTGATGGAGCCGCGCCGCCTCTTCTGGCGCTACCTGACGACCAATCCGCAGGCCTTCTACGTGATCCTGAGATATTCCCGATAAGCGCTGTCGCGCAGATGCGTGCCGAAGGAAACGCCGACGAGCAGCAGGCAGAAGCCGAGTGCCAGCGGCGAGAAGAAGGCTTCTTCCTGCAACACGGCATTGGCCGAGATGGTGACGACCGCGACGAAGGCGAAGAGGAAATCCGGCTTACCGGTTTCGAGAAGCCGCCTGCCGGCGGTGACGGCGAGCGCGGCGAGGAAGCCGAAGAAGACGAAGCTGCCGATCCCCATCTGGTAGAGAATGACGCCGACGGCGCTTTCGACGGGCACTGCCGCCGCACCCTCGCCCTGCGCCCGGTCCCAGTCGAGATTGACGCTGGTGCTCGACAGGTTGCCGCCGATGCCGAGCCCCTGCCCGAGCGGATTTGCCAGAAAATCCCGCACGCCGGCAATGAGCCCGAGCACGTGGTAATCGCCGTGCCGGGCGCCATAGACCGTGGCGGCGGCCGTCCAGGCCGTGGCGAGAAGAACGACTGCGGCGAGCGTCAGCCGGGCGCGCGACGGACGATAGAACAGCCGGCTCATCAGCGCGACGCAGAGCAGGAAAGCCGCCCCCTTGGAGCCGATGACGAGCAGGATGGGAAGGGCTGCGAGCGGCAGGAGCCAGCGCCCGCGAAAAAGCAGCCAGGACGACAGCAGGCTCAGCGCATAGGCATAGCTGATCGGGTGGAAATTCGGCCCGCCATTGCGGAAGATGCGCGGCAGCGCATCGCCGAAAAAGGCGGTGTTGAAGAAGGTGGCGGTCATCGTGTCTTCGAGCCCGCGCAGCACGAAGCCGGTTTCCCGCAGCGCCTTTTCCCACACGCCGGCCTCGATCTGCTCCTTCAGGCCGCGCTGGATGTAGAGGTCGCCGTGGAAGAGGCCGAGGAAATCCATGCGGAAGACCTGCTCGAGATAGCCGTAGGCGACGGCGACGGTGCACAGCCAGACCATCGGGATGCGCAGATCGACCCGGTAGAGGCTCGCGGCAAGAAGCGCGATGTGGAAACAGGCGAGCGGCGTGATCGTGTTGCGGAAATAGATGACCGCATCCTTCGGCCCGCCGCGCGCCGCGCCCAGCACGAGATAGAAGCAGATGACGCCCGAAAGCGCGAAGCCGAACAGCAGCCACGGGCGCAGCGCCGGAAGCCGGCGCACCCTCTGCTGGAACGCCGCCAGCACGAAGAGGCCGAAAGCCGTCATCAGGATGACGAAGTTGGCGCCGCGCAGCGCATCGAACGTGGTGTCATCCGGCACGAAGGGCGTGAACCAGGCGACGACGAGGTTCTGGAACAGAAAGGCGCAGAGGATGACCGTCGGCATGCCGGCCGGCACGGTCATCGTGAGGATCGCCGTCAGCACGAAGGTCGCGGCGAAGCCGAACGGCGTCCACACGGCAAAGGCCGCAGCCGCCGCGACGATGGTGAGGAAGGCGAGGGAGAGGTGGAACCGGGCATCGGTTTCCCGCGCCGAAGGGATGGAGCCGGATGTGCTCGTCACCTGTGCCATGCTTTAGCCTCCGGTGCCGAACAGCGCATCGAGCATCGTACTGTCGAAACCCTCGGTGCGTGTCCGGCTCTCGATGAAACCGAACCCCTGGTCGAGTTCCCAATAGGCCCAGCCGATGCCGCGCGCTTCCGCCGCCCTGCGCACGGCGCGCACCCAGGCGATGCGACTTGCGGCATCGACGCAGAAATCGAGCACGCCGAACTCGTTCAGCATCACCGGGCAACGGGTCGCGGCAGACCAGCGTGCGGCCTTTTCGAATTCCGCGCCGATGGCCGCCTCCGTCCAGTCCGTTGTCAACTGCTCTTCGACGAGAAGCGCCGCCTCCTCATCGCCGGCCGCGCGCAGTGCCGCAATCCGTTTCGCGACGATAGGCATATCCCGCGTCGCCGGGAACGGCAGGCCGCGGATACGCGCAAGCGGCGAGGCACCCCAGCTCTGGCATTGATGGGTGAAGGCCATCGGCGCATAAAAATGTACCGCCGCGATCTGCCGATCGTCGTCCAGCGGCGGCGTGCCGTCGAGCTGCCAGATGCCGTGGTCCGGTGCCGGACCCCAGATGACGATGTGATGCGGGCAGGCGGCGCGGACGGTCTCGGCAAGCCGGTCCCGGAGCGAAAGCCAGGCCGCGCGCGCCATCGGCGGCTCGTTCAGCAGCTCGGGATAGACCCTGTCGGCCGGCAGGTCGGCGATGACACTGCGCAAGGCGCTCCATGCCTCCACGACCCGCGCGCTGCCAGCCGCGGGATCGTTGCGCAGCGCGGCATGCAGGCCGGCGGAAGGATGCAAATCTGCAAGCACCGCAAATCCCGCAGCGACAAGCGCGGCGACGCCCTCCTCGATGCGGCGCAGCGCCGGTGCGCCGGATAGAACGACATTACCATCGATCGGCAGCCGGATGGTCTCGAATCCGCTGCGGCGGAGTTTTTCCAGCACCGCTTGCGCTGGCGCGAGCCCGTCCTCACGATCGAACCAGCCCGGCAGATTGACCCCGCGGCTGGGGATGGAAGACTGGGCGTCTGCGGAAAAAGACGGCGGAAGACCTGCTGCAAGAAGGGATGCGCCAGCCAGCGACAGCACGGTGCGGCGTGACAATGCCGGCGACCTCACTGCGCCGCCCCTTGCAGCGGCGCGACGGCGTCGGCCATCTCGGCCTCTTCGGCGGCAATGACCAGCGTGACGCTCCGGGCGATGCCATCCGCGGCAAGGCGCTGTCGAAGCAGGCCGGCCGCTTCCGCCGCGTTCTCGTCGGCGGCGAGGGTGAAGAGCATCAGGTCCACCTTCGCGAAGAGCGCAGCGTCAAAATCCCGTTCGGCAAGCGGCGGGCCGAGCAGGAGCACGAAATCGAAGTCGCCGGCGAGATCCGCGTCGAGCACGAAGGGGCCTGCGTCGCCGGTAATTGCGCGCACGATGGTCGGCAGGCCGCTGGCGCCGTTGATGAACACGCCGGCATTCAGCTCGCCCGGGCGCGGCTGACCCCTGAATTCGACGACGAGCACGTTCTGGCCGGCCTGTTGCAGGCCGATGCCGATCATCGCCCCGGCGAGTTTTGCTTCAGGGGCGCTTCGCACAGCGGAGACCAGCAGCGTGTAGGGCGCCGGGTGTTCGGTGAGCCGCGCGATGATGCGTCGCACGAGTTTCAGCGTGTTCTGCGAAAAAGCCTCGCCGCCGCGTTGGAGAAAACGCCGGCGCATCGCCCGGATGCGGGCCGCGGCACCTGCTCCCGCCAGGCCGGGCAGAGCGTAACGCCCAAGGCTCGTCGGCACGGCCTCGACCCGCGAAAGGGCCGCGCGGCCAGCCTCGTCCGGTTCCGCGGGCTCGGCGCGGTCCGGCTGCCGGTCGGGCGTGCTGCCCACCACCGCCAGGCCGCAGCCGGCAAGAAGCCCGAGCGCGGCACTCACCGGGAGCAGCAGCAGGGGCGTCGGCCAGGTCGGCTGGACCGGGGGGGCCGCGACGCCGATCACCTTGGCTTCGGAAAGCTGGAGGCCGCGCATCTGCGCCGTCTCCTCCGCCCGTTTCAGGACGTCGTCGAGCACGCTGCGGGCGGCCTCGGCGCGGGCCTTCAGCCGCCGGAGTACGACCTCGGCCGCATCCGCCGCCTGCGATTGGCCGCGCAGGGCCGCAAGCTTGGTCTCCAGCGTGGCGACGGTCTCGGCGGAGAGCTGGTATTTCGCCTTCAGCTCGCGCGTGATGCGCTCCGCCTCCGTTGCCATCAGCGTGCTGGTGCGCGTGAGTTCGGAGCGCAGACGGCGGATTGTCGGATGGCGCGACTGGTAGATCGCCTCGGCGTTGGCAAGTTCGGCCGCGCGCTGGTTGTAGTCGGTGCGCAACCGGTCGATCGTCGTGGAGGAGACGATTTCCGGGCGCATCGCAAGGCCGGCGGCGGACGCGCCTGCCGCGGTCGCCTGGTCGTATCTGCCCTTCGCCTGGTCGGCGCCGGCGCGGGCGTCGATCAGCTGTGTTGTGAGCTGGTCGATCTGCGATTGCAGCGTGCCCCCGGCCGCGGGATCGAGGATTTCGTGCCGCACCTTGAAATCGCCGACGGCGCGGTCGGCCTCGGAAACATTCGCCTGGAGGGCGGCGATCCTGTCGGCCAGCCGGGCATTGACGTCGCTGTTGGCGTCTTCACGGTCTCCAGCAAGGCCCGCCCGGTAACGCTCGACAATGGCATTGGCAATGCGGGCCGCCTTTTCGGCCGCCTCGGATTTGAAGCTGACCTCGATGACATAGGTAAGCCCCGCCCGCTCCACCGTGACGCGCCGCTCGAACCGCCGGAAGATGACGTCCTTCTCGATGCCGCTTGCGCCCGTGAGGAAGGACAACAGCCCGCCATTGGCAAATTCCGGGTCGCGCTCGATGCCCTCCTCTTCGAAGACGGCCATCAGCAGGTCGCGCGATTCGATCACGAAGACCTGGCTTGCCACCGCGGCGCTGTCGGCGCCAATGCCGGGCAGCACGGTTTCGAACCGGGTGGAGCGCGCATCGCGCGGATCGATCAGCAGCGAGGCGGTCGCGGTATAGGTCGGCTTGGTCACCGCGAGATAAAGAAGCGCCAGCGCCAGCGCCGCGCCGATGCAGGCCAGCACCGTCAGCCGGCCGCGCCATAGTTTTGCCCAGACGGCGCCGACGTCGAACAGCGGCGGAAAGGCGTTTTCGGTCGAATTCAGCGCTGCCATGCCTGCAGTCTCAGCCTCTCGCGCGTGCCCGATCGGGACGCGTCGTCGGCAAAACTTCTAGCATAAGTATTATTAACAATTCTAAAAGTAACCATTACGCGTGTTTTTGATGGCGCCTCCATGGGGTTTCCGGTTATTCGAATGAATTCTCTCATTGGTAGCGGGTTCTGGCAATGGTTCTCTTTTTGGTGGCATCGTGAGCCAAGGCAGAAGACAATCGATCGGCACGCTTGCGCGCAACGGCGCGGCTGCCGGCGTCATCAAGCTTGCGAGCGCCGGGCTCACCTTCCTGCTCTTCGTGGCGGCGGCAATGGTGACCGACGAGCGGCAGTTCGGCCTGTTCAGCACCGCCTATGCGAGCGCCAGCCTCGTCTCCTTCTTCTCGCTGATCGGCCAGCACGCCGCCGTCATGCGCTTCTGGCCGCAATATGCCGGCGGCGGGGATCTTTCATCGGCGAACGGCCTGATGGCCCGCGCCATCCTGGTCGCAGCCGCGGGGCTCATCGCCGCGAGCCTCCTCATGCTCGCAACCGCCTTTTTGCCTTTCGCGACGGTGCCGGAATGGTTCGAGCTCTGCCTCGCGACGGCCGCGCTTGCCTTTGCACTCGGCTGGTCGGAATTCACCTCCTGCGCCTTTCGGGCCAAGAATGCCCTCTTCAGCGGCCTGCTGCCCCGGGACATCTTCTGGCGGGTGGCGACCATTGCGGGTTTTGCCGCCACAGGCTTTTTGTCGCCCGGCATCAGCGCCGTCGCGGCGACGAGCCTTGCGGCCGGGCTGCTCCTTGCCTGCGTCCTGCCGCAGACCGTCGTGCTCCTGCGCGAGACGTTTCACGCACCGCGTGGCGCCTTGAACGATGCCCAGAAGATGGAATTCAAGGCGGTCACGCTCGGCCTCTGGGGCGTGACCGCCCTGCCGCCGGCGCTCGGCCAGGCGAGCACGCTGCTCGTCGCGGCGATCCTCGGGCCGGAGGCGGCGGGCGCGATCTTCGTCGCAGACCGCGTCATGCGCCTTGCGGTGCTGGCGCTCAATGGCATCAACCAGGCGCTCGCGCCGCAGATCTCCAGCGCCTTCCACAGCCACGACCGGCCCCATGTGCAGCGCATTGCCGGCCTTGCGGCGATCGGCGGCTTCGGCATCGCCCTCGCCATGCTCGCCGTCTTCGTGCTCTTCGGCAAGCTCATCCTCGCCGTCTTCGACCCCGCCTATGCGAGCGACACGATGCATGCGGCCCTCATCATCCTCGGCCTTGGCGCGCTCGTCGGCACGGCCTGCGGCCCGACGGAACTCATCATGCAACTGACCGGGCTGCAACGGGAGCTGTTCCGTACGCTGGTGGTCGTCAATACCGTCGGCCTCGGGGTAACCGCCGGCCTGACCGTCGTTCTCGGACCAATGGGTGCCGCGCTCGGCATTGCGGGCACGATGATGGTCTGGTGCGTGACGGGTGCCACGATCACCCGGCGGCGCATCGGCATCGACCCGTCGATCCTCGGTTTCCTCGCGGGACAGGATGCAAACGCGTTGCGCACCCTCTTGAGAGGCCGGCCATGAAGATCGTCCAGGTCCAGACGCAGGCGGAGGCGGGCGGTGCGCAACGCATCTCCGACATGGTGGGCGATGGGTTGCGCGCCCGCGGCCATGAGGTGCGCACCGTCTTCCTCTACCGCAAGACCGATGTCTACGACCGCGATCCCCATGCGGATTTCATCCTGGCCCGGCCACCGAAGGGGCCGCTGGAAGAGATCGGCGCCGTCCTCAGGCTCTGGCGTTACCTGCGCCGGACGCGGCCGGAGGCGGTGCTTTCCTTCCAGCATTACGGCAATATCGCCGGAACGCTCGGCGCCCGGCTCTGCGGCGCGCGGGTGATCGTCGCCAACCAGAGCGGCGCGCCGCAGAAGCGCGGCCTGCGCGGACTCCTGACCGGCATCGACAGGCTGATGGGCATGGCCGGCCTCTACCAGCTCAATATCGTCAATTCCGCCTGGACGCAGGCGCAGTTCGATGCCTTCCCGCCCTCCTACCGCAAGCGCCTGCGGCGCATCGACCACGGCGTTCCAGCACCTGCGAAAATTTTCGACAAGGCGCAGGCGCGCGCCGCCTTCGGCCTGCCCACGGACGCCACGATCGTGCTCTCCTCCGGAAGACTTTCACCCTCGAAGAACCAGGCCGCGCTCGTCGGCGCGTTGGCGCTCACGAAAAACGTCCATCTCGCCGTCGCCGGCACGGGGCCGGAACACGATGCCCTCGTTGCGCTTGCGGAAAACCTGCTGGTGCGCGACCGCCTGCATCTCGTCGGCGAAGTGTCGCCCGCGCGTATCTACGAGTTCCTCGCGGCCGGCGATGCCTACGCGTTTTCCTCGCTGACGGAAACGTTCGGGCTCGCTGCCGTGGAGGCGGCCATTGCAGGGCTGCCCGTCGTTGCAAGCGATCTCGATGTGCTGCGGGAGGTGCTGACCACGCGGGACGGTGAAGCCGCCGCGTTGTTCGTGCAGCCGGATGCGGACGGGATCGCCGGGGGGCTCTCGGAAATTCTTGCCAAGCCGGCGCTTGCCAAAGACCTCGCGGCGGCCGGGCGAAAACTTCGGGAGCAATATGCGCCCGCAGCGATGTGCGCCGGCTACGAGGCGCTGCTCCTGCCGGATCGTTTCGGCACGGCTGCGATGCCGTCGATCACCTCCAGCGATCCCGAGCGGTTGAGCGTGTGAATGCGCGGATAGGGCCAATCCCCCTCGGTAATGATGGGCCGCGGCTCGCCGAGGCGGACTGTCCCGCCATCGAGCGCCAGCAGTTCCGATAGCCCGAGCCCGCCACCATAACCAAGCGTGCCGTCCTGAACCGGAAGGAGGTTACGGCCGGCAGCGTCCCGATGGAAAGCGCCGCCCGGCCGCGCCCTGCGGCGGTCGATCAGGATCGGGTTGAGCGTATGGGCGCGCCAGGGGCCAAGCAGGGTCGGGGCCTGAAAAACCGCGAGCGTATCGGAGGTGCTGCCAAAACCGTCGCGGCTGGTGGCGAAAAGCCATAGTCCGCCCTCGTGCTCCAGCAGGGTCGCGTCGGAAATCTCGCCCTCGAGAAGCACGGCCTCGGGGTGCCATCGGTCGGGAAAGTCGGTGGCGCGGTAGAGGGTCAGCCTGCCGCCGGCGCTCGCCTCCGGCAGCATCCAGATCGCGCCGTCGCGTTCGAAGACCTGGGGATAGGAGAGATGGTGCGGCTCTTCGAGCACGACGCGCGGTGTTTGCGCGATGCCGCCATCGTCGAACGGCACGACGGAAATCACCGCCTTGTGGGCCGCCTGCACATAATCCTCGACGAAAAGGTACGGTCGCCCCTGCCAATGGAAGGCAAAGGGGTCCGCGTAGAATCGTCCGGCGCTGTCGGGCAGGATCTTCCAGTTCGTGCCTAACCTCCCGGTTTCCGCCACGCCCGGCCCATCGAGGAAGCGGTAGCCGACGCGCCAGTGTGCGTGATGGAAGTGCATCCGCCGCAGGGCTTCCCGGCCAAGGCGCGGCAGGGCGCGCGACAGATAGGGCGCGAGAAAGCGAGGCTTCTCTGCGTTGCAAGCGCTCGTCTCTGGCAGAGGCGCAAGCCGGTCCTCGGCAAAGGCGCGCACGAGGGAGAGAAGCAGCGTCACGGCACGGGCGAGCACATCCTCGATGCCGAGCGATGCCGCCTCCCGGCGGTCGATCATCGGCAGCGCGCGCCCCACAACCGTGCGCCCGTCGAGAACCGCTTCGATCACCGGCAGGTCGCCGGCTGCGACCGCCTGTGCCACCGCCAGGTCGAACGATGAGTGCGCGAATCTGAGGGTGATGGTGGGCACGGGAGACGGGGATGTGTTGCCGGCGAGGTCGAGCCGCAAGGCGGGGCTTCGCTCATGGGAGCGCGCCGGGATGGGTCCCGATGGCGCGGCGAGACTTGTCCCCCGCCTGCGGAACAGGGCCCGCTCCAGGGCGAGGATGGCGTTGACCGTGCCGGGCCACGCGTCCACTGCGCGATCGTGCAGGACGGCGACGTCGTGGCCTTCCGCGTCGAGCCGCTGGATCACGATTTTCTGCCAGCCGCGCGCGGCGCGCTCGGGGACGATGACGTCGATGCTGAGCCGGGGGGCGGTCATCGATATCTGTCACGAATTGAAGATGACGAATTCCGTAAAGGCCAGGTCCCCCGGAAAGGGCGGGTTCGGGCCCTTGTAATATTTCGGCCCGACCTCGGAGAAGTAGCGTCCGACAAGGCCCGGCACGGGCGCATTGGCGTCGACGATGGCGAACAGCCGGCCCCTGCGCAGCAGATGGCGACCGAGCGCGCCGGCGCATTGGCCGAGCGCCTCGGGGGACCGGCAATAGATGACCTGGCTACAGGGAACGAGGCCACGAAGGACGCGCCGGGACTTGAAGACGAACGGATAGGCTGTTCCGCCCAGAATGCAGATCAGTGCATCGCAGCCGAATTCCGCATGGTCCAGCAGGATGGCGCGCTCGCCCTCCGGCAGGAGATCGAGTTCCGGAATGCCCGGCCGCACCGCCACGACCCTTGCCGGCGCCTTTACCCGGCTCAGCACGGGCACGAAGGCCTGCTGCCCATTGGCGAAGCGCTGGAACCGCAGCCCTTCCGTCACCTTCAGCGTCACCGGCGCCGGGGTGATGCTGAGAAAGGTCACCTCGCGGCGGCGCAGCGCCGACATGACCAGTTTGCCGGCATAGGCGCGAAAATCCTCGTCGACCGTCCAGCTCGACAGATTGCAGCGGATGGCCTCGACGGCCGGGTGATGGAAATAAAGCGTGAGCATGACGCCGACGACCCGCCCTTCGCTGACCAGCGCATAGCCGTAGCGCGGAAACGCGTCGACGGCGGGCCGCCGGGCCATGCGGGCAAGCGCCTCCTCCCAATGCCGCCGCGGGCGTTCGGGAAAACCCCGGCCAAGGCAATCGATGACGCCAGGCCAGTCGCCCTCCTCGATCGGGCGGCAGACGAGACCTTCCGGCAGAGCACCCAGGACACCCATTTCGGCTCCAGTTCTAACTCTATGAGTGTGAATCAGTGATATACACTTAAAGATAGAGAGCATGGATTGGCAATCCACTTTCGCGATTGCCTGCCTGAAAGCGGGTCGGCGGGATGTCGGTTCAGGCAGCCGCCAGGGCGGCTATGACGGCTGCGGAATCGTAGGGCTTTTGCAGGAGGATGGCCGGGCGGTCGCCGGGAATGCTCGGCAGGCTGTTATGGCCGGTCGCGAAGACGACGCCGATGGCGGGGTTTTCTGCGCGGGCATGGATCGCCAGCTCTGTTCCGGACATGGCGGGCAGGCCGATATCCGTCAGCAGGATGTCGAAGGCCTGGGCCTTCAGCAGCGGCAGCGCCTCTTCCGCGGTCGTCGCCTCGACGATGTCGTGGCCAAGTTCCTGCAGCAGATCGGCGGCATTGAGCCGGATCAGGAAATCGTCCTCGACCAGCAGGATCTTCAGCGCTTTTCCTTTCGCCGCCCCTTCCCCCGATTGGCCTTCACCGGCCGGAACCTCGGCTTCCGCCTTGCTGCGGCCCGCCAGCGTGGCGCGAATTTTGCGCGCCAGCGCCTCCCGGCTGTAGGGTTTCGACAGGAGTTCGACGCCGGCATCGAGCCGGCCTTCGTGCACGATCGAATTCTCCGTATAGCCGGAGGTGAAGAGCACGGCGAGGTTGGGCAGCCGTTCGCGCGCCTTGCGGGCGAGATCGGGACTGCGCAAAGGCCCCGGCATGACGACATCGGTAAACAGCAGGTCGATCGACACGCCGCTTTCGATGACCGTCAGCGCGCTTGCGGCATCGCGCGCCTTCAGCACCGAATAACCGAGATCGCCGAGCATTTCGACGACGGTCGCGCGCACCTCGTCGTCATCCTCCGCGACGAGGATCGTTTCCGTGCCGCCGGTGACCGGGCCGTAGTCGATATCGGTAAGCCGGTCCTCCTCTTCCTTCGAGCGCGGCAGGTAGACGCGCACCGTCGTGCCCTCGCCCGGCTCGCTGTAGATTTTCACATGCCCGCCCGACTGTTTGACGAAACCATAGACCATGGAAAGCCCGAGCCCGCTGCCCTTGCCGACCGGCTTGGTGGAGAAGAACGGCTCGAAGGCGCGTTCCAGCACGTCCGCGGTCATGCCCTCGCCCGTATCGGTGACGGCGATGAGGACATACTGGCCGGTTCGGATATCCTGGTGTTTGCGGGCATAGGCGTCGTCGATATAGGCATTGCCCACCTCGACCGTCAGCTTGCCCACGCCGCCCATGGCGTCGCGCGCATTGATGGCGAGGTTGAGGACGGCGTTCTCGATCTGCGAGGGATCGACGAAGGTGTTCCACAGGCCGCTGGAGCGGATCGTCTCGATTTCGATCGCCTCGCCGATCGTGCGGCGCAGCAGGTCCTCCAGCGCCAAGATGAACCGGCCGATATTGATGACCTTCGGTTCCAGCGCCTGCCGGCGGCCGAAGGCGAGGAGCTGGTTGGCGAGCTTGGAGCCGCGGCCGACGCCGGCAATGGCGTTCGCAATGCGCTGCTCCGCCTTCGCATTGCCGGCAACGTCCTTGCTCAACAGTTGAAGATTGCCCGATATCACCTGCAAAAGATTGTTGAAATCGTGTGCGACACCGCCCGTCAACTGGCCGATCGCCTCCATCTTCTGGGCTTGTCGCAACTGTTCCGAGGCGTCCGCCAGCGCGCGGGCCTGCTCCCGTTCCGCCGTCACGTCGCGTCCGTAGGCAAAGGTCAGCCCTTCCTCCACGAAGATGCGCCAGGAGATCCAGCGCGCCGAGCCGTCGATATGGCGGAAGCGCACGTCGAGATCCGGCAGTCGGCGGTCGCCCGTCAGGAACATCGCCACATCGTCCGGCCAGACGAACGTGCCGATGCGCCGGCCGACGCTGTCGCGTGCCGGAAACCCGAGCACGGCCGACCAGGCCGGATTGACCGAACGGATCGTGCCGTCGTCGCCCGTCACCACGAGCAGGTCGCGCGCGTTGCGCCAGAGCCGGTTGACCTCGGCGGTGCGTTCGCTGACCTGGCGCTCCAGCGAGTTCGCCAGCTGTTCGAGCTTCTGCTCGGCGCGGCGCCGCTCGACCGCGACCCGGGTACGCGCAGCAACTTCGCGCACGAAATCCAGCTCGCTCGGCGACCATTCGCGCGCGTCTTCATGGTTCAGGTAGAGCAGCGCGACGAGGCCGGAGGCCTCGGTGATCGGCATGTTGATGAAGGCCCGCGCCTTGATCGCCTTCAGGGCGTCCGCCGTCGTCCTGGTGCGCGCATCCGTCTCCGCATCCGAAACGACGACGGTCTCGCCGCGCCGGAGATCTTCGATATAGCTGCCATAGTCGCGGAAGTTCAGCACGCCGGCGATCGTCTCGACGCCGGGGGCATTCCAGTCGCGCTCGATGGTGATCGTCTCGCCGACGAGGTCGATGGTGCCATAGCCGGCGCGGCTGACGGTGTGCAGCCTCCCCAGCGTCTCGGCCGCCACGAAGGCGATGTCGGCGGGCTCGGTCAATTCGCTGAACCGGTCGGCGAGTTCGATCAGAGCATTGCGCCGCATCTCTTGCGCGCGCAGCTCCGTGACGTCGACATTGACGCCGATCATGCCTAGAAATTCGCCGCCTGCGCCAAAACGCGGCTGGGCCTGCGTGTGCAGCAGCCGATAGCAGCCGAGCTTGCGGCGATAGCGCGCCTCCGTGGAGAACGGAACCTGGCGGCGCATGGCGTCGCCAACCGTTTCGGCGAGCGCCGGCATGTCGTCTGGATGGACCGTGTCGTTCCAGTCGAAGGTCGTGACATCTTCCTGCGCCACGCCCCAGAATTCGCGCTTCAGGGCGTTCAGGTAGAGACACCTGCCGTTTTCGTCGCCCATCCAGAGCATGACGGGCGCATTGTCCGCCGCGAGACGAAACCGCGCCTCGCTTTCCCGCAGCGCCTCTTCGGTCGCCCGTTGTTCGGTGACGTCGTGGCCCTGCACGAAGACGCCGGTCGCCCGGCCACCCTCGTCGAACACCGGCTGGTAGATGAAATCGAGGTAGCGCTCATCGGGCGCGCTGTCCTGCCGGCGGCGCAGCAGCACGCGAGCACCCGTGCCGACATAGGGGCGGCGGGTGGATATCACGCGATCGAGCAGGTCGACGAAGCCCTGCCCTACGACCTCCGGCAAGGCCTCCCGGATCGGCTTTCCAAGAATGTCGCGGTGGTCGACGAGCTGGAGATAGGCGTTGTTGGCGATCTCGAAGACGTGGTCCGGCCCGACGAGCGTCGCCACGAAGCCGGGCGCCTGCTCGAACATCTGGCGGAGCCGCTCACCCTCCGATTTCAGCCGCTCCTCGGCCTTCACCTTGGCGGTCGTCTCGACCACGATGGCGATGACGCCTGCCGGATGGCCGTCCTCGCCGAGCACCGGCGAATAGTCGAGGTTCATCCAGACCCGTTCCGGCTCGCCCCGATGCCGGTAGAGCGTCAGGTCCTGGTCCTTGTAGGCGAGCGTGCCGCCGGCAAGACCGACTTTCATGACATTATCGTTGAAGTCGGCGACCTCCGGCCAGCCCTCCCGCACCTTGCTGCCGAAGAGCGCCGGATGCCGCTCGCCGGCAAACACTGAATAGGCTTCGTTGTAGATCATGATGCCGTCTTCGCCCCACAGCAGCACCATGGGCACGGGCGAACGCAGCATGAGGCTGACCGTGGTCTTGAGGCTCTGCGGCCACCCGCTGATGGGACCGAGCGTCGTTGCGGACCAGTCGAAGGCGACGATCAGATCCGCGGCATTCCCGCCTCCGTTCAGGAACGGAGGCTGCCCATCATATTGCGACGCCATTCACACCCTCTTTCCAGACCACTCACCGAAAGCCGGCAATCTTCTTAGCGCAGCCTCCGCGCGAAAACCGCGATCGATGCCGTCGACGCCCGGGACCGCGATCAGACATAGGGCGCGGCGGCAGCACGTCAAATGTCGCGATGGGGTCGACGCACGCAATTTTCCGGCCCGCCCGGAACATCGCGTTGACAAGCCGGTTGTTGTCCGGTCCGGCACCCGCCGGAGCCCAATCAAGGAGAACATCGAAATGGCTGAGAAGACACTCAACGATCTGTTCTACGATACGCTGAAGGACATCTATTACGCCGAGCGGCAAATCGTGAAGGCGCTGCCGAAGATGGCCCGTGCCGCCCAGGCGCCGGCGCTGAAGGCCGCCTTCGAAAAACACAAGGAAGAAACCGAAGGCCATATCGAGCGCCTGCAGCAGGTGTTCGAGGCGATCGGCAAGCGTGCGCAGGGCAAGACCTGCGAGGCGATCCAGGGCATCCTTTCCGAGGGCGAGGAAATCATCGAGGACTTCAAGGGGACCACGGCGCTCGACGCCGGCCTGATTTCCTCTGCGCAGGCTGTCGAGCACTACGAAATCACCCGCTACAGCACGTTGAAAGCCTGGGCGGAACAGCTCGGCCATCGCGATGCGGCGAAGCTGCTGGATGCGACGCTGAAGGAAGAATCGAAGACTGACGCGACGCTGACCACGCTTGCCGAAAGCGCCGTCAACGCGGCCGCGCAGAAAAAGGTGGCATGACATGCCGATGGCCGGGCGCGTTCTGCGCCCGGCCAGCCAGCCTCATACAAGCTTGCTGGGTGATGCTTTCGGGGAGAGATTCCGGAGGCGCAAGGCATGGAGCAGGGTCGGTTCAGGATTGTCGGGGGAACGGATATGGGGCCGCCCGGCGCAAGAGTGCCGACGGCCGACGATGTGCTGCGGGAGGCGCGCCGCAGGCTTTCCACAAGTGACATAGACCCGCATCGCGTCCGCGCGCTTGCGACCGGGCGCGCTGTGCCGAATGCGGTGCGTTACCGCATGATGCAGATCGAGTTCGTTGCCGACACGCTTTGTGCCCTTCGGCCCATCCCAGCGGATTTCGCCGATGACCGATACTGGCCCGCTGGCTAACGCAGCCAGATAGCGAGGTCGGAGGGATTGCGGGCCTGCCGGCTCTTCATTCCGAGCTTTTCGAAAGCGAATTTCTGTGCCGCGACCTGCGCGGCTTCCTTGCTTGCATAGGTATCCGGCAGGACATAATCCTTGCCTTCGCACGACAGCAGTGCCCGGCAACTCAGAACGTCGAAATGCAGCTGGATGTTGGATTGTTCTTCCATCTTGCTCTCCCTTCTAGGCAAGGTCCAAACGGCGCCGGCGGGTGGAAGTTCCCGCGCGAAGCCGATTTGTGCGAAACCGTACCGATCATTCGATCTCCAGGTCGGCACAGAGCGGCAGGTGATCGGACGCGCGGCGTGCAAGCGGGCTGTCGTTGACGAAGGTTTTGAGGACCCTGATGCCCTCGCCGACGAAGATGTGGTCGATGCGCAGCAGCGGCAGGCGGGAGGGGAATGTCGCCCTGGGCTTGCCGCCTGATACGACCTGCGCATCCGTGAGACGCCGCGCCAGCATGCGATAGGATGCGGAGCGGGAGATCGCGTTGAGATCACCGACGAAAACGGTGCGTGCCTCCTTCGCCATCTCAGCGCCGAGCCAGCCCGGCCCCATCAAGGCCTCGGTCTGGCGCACGCGCTCGCCGCCCAGAAGGCCGAGATGCGTTACGAAAATCTGCAACGTCACCGCGTCTACCGGCACCTCGACCCAAAGCGCCCCCCGCGGCTCGCCGCGCGACGGCAGGCCTGCCGCCTTGACGAGACGGGTCGGAAGCGCCGTCAGCAGCGCATCGCCATACCGCTCCTCTTCGAGGTGAAGGGCCGGATGGAAGTGCGAGACCATGCGCAGGTGGTTGGCGATGGTCTGCGCCTGATCGATGCCGCCGCTGCGGGCGCGCGACACGTCGACCTCCTGCAACGCGACGATATCCGCCTCACACTCCGCAATAACCTCGGCGATGCGGCCGGGATCAAGCCTTTGGTCGGTGCCGAAGCAGCTATGTACATTGTAGGTCGCGATCCTGAGGCGCGTGCCCATGCCGTTCCTTTCGATATTTTCGCACCCCGGGAACACGAAAACCTCCGATTTCGTTCCGTTTCGACATATCCAGGAAAGATCGTCGAATGAAACGAGCCCATATCCTCCACGCGCTGGTCGCCTGCGCGGTCCTTGTCGCCGGCTGGCTGGTCTATCGAACCTTGAGCCAATATTCGTGGGCGGACATCTCCGGCTCGATCACCGAAATCCCGGCCATGAATTTCGCCCTCGCGCTCGCCTTTGCCGCATGCTCCTATCTCTGCCTGACGCTCTTCGATTTTCTCGCTCTGCGCTATGTCGAAAAGCCGCTCGCCTATCCGCGCGCGGCCCTTGCCTCCTTCACCAGCCTTGCCATCGGCCACAATGTCGGCATCGCCGCCCTCAGCAGCGGCGCGGTGCGCTATCGCTTCTATTCCCGCTGGGGCCTGACCGCCGAGGAGATCGCCAAGCTGATCGTCTTTTGCGGCGTCACGGTCGGCCTCGGGCTCATCACGCTGGCCGGCCTCTGCCTGATGCTGCTTCCGGGCACTGCCGGCAAGGTGGCGGGGCTCGGGACGGCGGCCTCCGTCGGGCTCGGTGCCGTCTGCCTGGTGCTTGGCGCTGCCTATCTGACGTTGGCTACCTTCGTGCGCGGGGAACTCAAGGTACGGAGCTGGCGCTTCGCCCTGCCGACGCCGCGTATCGCGGCCTTGCAGATCGGGGTGGGGACGCTCAATTTCGCCTTCGTCGCCGCCTCGCTGCACCAGCTCCTCGCGGGTGCCGCCGGCTATATGGAGACGACGGCTGCCTATGTGGTCGGCAATCTGACCGCGCTCGTCAGCCATGTGCCCGGCGGGCTCGGCGTGCTGGAGGCGACGATCGGCTTCCTTCTCGGAGGCTCCGCCTCGATCGGTGCGCTGATCGCCTTCCGTGTCGTCTACTTCTTCATCCCGCTGCCGCTCGGGCTCGTTTCGTTGCTGGCAAGCGAAGCCTTGCTCGGACCGAACGGGGATTCCGGCCTGCGCAACAGCCCGAGTTGACGGCGGACGGACTCCACCAGTGTGGAGAGCGGCCACCAGGGCGCCACCGGATCGACCAAACCGGTGCCGAAAACCAGCTCGGTAGCGCCCTCGCCCTTTGCGGCATCGAAGGGCCGCAGGCCGCGTGCGCGGGTGTTGAAAGAGTCTATGGTCGTGACGAGTGAGCCTTCCGCCTGCACCGCAGCCCCGAAGGCCGCCGGGTCCGCGTCGAGATGCTCCGCCAGCAGCCGGTCCCGGAGTTCCCGGATGCTGCGGCGCTCTGCCTCGGTGCGCGCTTCCATCGCGATGTCCAGTTCGGTATCCAGCCCTTCGCTGCGCTGGTTCAGGTTGGACGAACCGATGCGCAGAAAAATGTCGTCGACCAGCACGGCTTTCGAGTGGATGATGACTTCCTGCTCCGTGCCATCGGGCCTCGGCACGACGGGATAGAAGGCCCGCATGCGGCCGAACTTGTCGCATTGGTGGAGCCGCCGGACAAGACGATCACGGTTCGCGCCGAGCACCATGCGCTCGATCATGCCATGCGAACTCAAGGTGGAGATCACGACCACCTCCGGCCCATCGGGATCGGCGAGCTTCTCGCACAGCACGTCGCAGACCTTCTTCGAGGCGAAATACTGGCTCTCGATGTAGATGTGCCGGCGCGCCGCCGAAAGGGCCGCGAGCGTGAGGTCCATCGCCTCCGTGCAGCAGGCCCGGCCGCGCAGCGCCGGTTCCGTGCGGGCAAGGGCGACGGTGCTGTTCGTCATGTCGGCGACGACGCCGTCGAGGCACACGGAAGCGCCCGTCTCGCAGGCGGGCACCGCCTCGTCCGTCGCAAACAGCCAACGGCTCCGTGCAACGTCGCCGGCCAGCCGCGCGGCCTCGCCTTCGAGCGCCACCTGCATGTCGTGCACCGGCTCGTAGCGCTCGCCCGACGGCAGCGTGCGGCGCGGATCGTCGACGCGGTGTTCGCTCGTATCCCAGCGTTTCGCCGTGAGATCAATGCCGCCGACGAAGGCCACGCGGTCGTCCACCACCACGATCTTCTGGTGGTGCGATCCGCGCAGCGGATGCCGGTTGTCGAAGGCGAGCACGATGCGCGGATGCGAGGACCACCGCCGCTTTCGGAACATTTTCAGCGATTTCCCCGAATAGATCGGCCCCATCGACCAGACGAGCACCCGGATTGTGAGCGCCGGCCGCGTTTCGGCGAGGTTCAGCAGGAAGGCGCCAAGGGTCGGCGATTGCGGGTCGTCGGGCCGAACCCGGATGTCGGGATTGAAGTCCCAGCCGACGATCCACACCTCTCGCTGTGCCTGTTCCAGCACGCTCTCCAGCGCCCGGAAATAAGCCTCGCCGTCGATCAGAACGCTCAGCCGGTCGGCGGTCGCCGTGCGCCAGACGTTGCATCCGGGCCGGATGATGGCGGAAGGCGCGTCTGCGGTCGGGACGCACGACGGAAACTCTTCAATTCGCACGATCTGCTGCCTTGTCTTGGAGACGCATTCATTCTGCGCGGAAATTCGTGGAAACGACTTTGGTTCCCGATGCCGGCAAATGCCGGAACAAATCACGCCTGCCGGCATTGCTTCCGTTTTGAAACGGGAGTGCGGCAGCGTGGCGCCAAGAGCGAACTGGAAGGGTTTCTTGAAGGTGGCGGAGTTGGTCTGTCCGGTCGCCCTCTATACGGCAGCCTCGACGAACGAGCGCATTTCATTTCACATGCTGAACCGCACGACCGGACACCGCCTCCGGCGCGAATTCGTCGATAGCGAGACCGGCAAGCCCGTGGAGCGCGACGACCAGGTCAAGGGCTACGAGACCGGCAAGGACGACTATATCGTGCTCGACCCGGAGGAAGTCGCCGCCGCGGTGCCGGAGAGCGACAAGACGATGGATATCGGGGCCTTCATCGCCTGCGACGAGATCGACGACCTGTTTTTCGACAAGCCCTATTACCTCGCGCCGGCCGATCGGCATGGCGAGGAGGTTTTCACCCTGATCCGCGAGGGCATGAAGAGCCGGAAGGTGGCGGCTTTGGCCGAGACCGTGCTGTTCCGCCGGGTGCGCACCGTGCTGATCCGCCCGCACGGCGACGGCCTCATCGCGACCACGCTCAACTATAACTACGAAGTCCGCTCTGCCGAGGAGACGTTTTCCGAGATCCCCGACATCAAGCTCAAGGGCGAGATGCTGGAACTGGCCGAGCATATCATCAAGACGAAGAGCGGCCGCTTCGATCCGAAGACGTTCGACGACCGTTACGACGCGGCGCTGGCCGAGGTGGTGAAGGCGAAGATCGAGGGCCGCAAGATCAAACCGCAGAAGCCGAAGGCCGAAGGCAAGGTCATCGACCTGATGGAAGCGCTGCGCCAGAGCGCCGGCCGGGATAGCAAGACGGCGAAGCCCGGCACGAAGAAAGGCACGAAGAAAACCGCATCGACGCGCAAGCCGGCCGCCGGCCGGCGAAAGGCGGGCTGAACATGGCGACGCTCGATCTCTACCGGCAGAAACGGGATTTCAAGACGACCGCCGAGCCGAAGGGCCGCAAGGGACGAAAGAGCGGCAACAGCTTCGTCATTCAGAAACACGACGCGACCCGCCTGCACTATGATTTCCGCCTCGAAATGGACGGCGTGCTGAAAAGCTGGGCGGTGACGCGCGGCCCGAGCCTGGTGCCGAGCGAAAAGCGCCTCGCCGTGCATGTCGAGGACCATCCGCTGGCCTATGGCGACTTCGAGGGCACGATCCCAAAGGGCGAATATGGTGGCGGCACGGTGATCGTCTGGGACCGCGGCACCTGGTTGCCGCTTGGCGATGCAAAGAAAGCCTATGCCAAGGGGCATCTGGAATTCGAGCTCGACGGCGAGAAGCTGCATGGCCGCTGGCATCTCGTGCGCATGCACGGCAGGCCGGGCGAAAAGCGCGAGAACTGGCTGCTGATCAAGGGCGACGACGAATTCGCCATGCCGGAGGGCGAGGACGGCCTTCTCGACGAGCGGCCGGAATCGGTGAAGACCGGGCGGGAAATTGCGGACGTTGCCGGCGAGGCGCCGGGCTGGTCGTCGAAGACGGGGCGAATCCGGAAATCCGCGAAACCGAAGGTGGCTAAGGAGACGAAAGCAAAACCGACAGTAAAGGCGACTCCGGTGCCCGACCCCTCCGACCTCAAGGGCGCCCGCAAGGCAAAACTGCCGGATTTCCTGCCTCCGACGCTGGCGACGCTCGCCGCCGCGCCGCCCGCCGGCGAACGATGGCTGCACGAGATCAAGTTCGACGGCTACCGGCTTCAGGCCCGCATCGAGGCCGGTCGCGTGAAGCTTCTCACCCGCAGCGGTCTCGACTGGACGAAGAAGTTCGGCAAGGCCGTGCCGGAGGCGCTGCGCGACCTGCCGATGGGCACGGCGATCATCGACGGGGAACTCGTCGTCGAAACCGCCGCCGGCGCCTCCGATTTCTCCGCCTTGCAGGCCGATCTCAGCGAAGGGCGCGACGACCGCTTCGTCTTCTATGTCTTCGACCTTCTCTATCTCGACGGCTACGACCTGACGCGCCTGCCGCTGGAGGAGCGCAAATCCCTGCTAGCAACGCTCGTGCCCGGAACGGAAGGGACGCTGCGCCAAAGCGGTCATTTCGACGAAAACGGCGCGCTCGTGCTCAGCCATGCCTGCCGGCTGAGCCTCGAAGGCGTCGTCTCGAAACTGCGCGACGCGCCCTACCGCGGCGGGCGCAGCAAGAGCTGGATCAAGTCGAAATGTTCGGCGCGCCAGGAGTTCGTGGTGGGCGGTTTCGTACCGTCCTCCGTGTCGCGCCAGGCGATCGGCTCCCTTGTGCTCGGCGTCTACAATAACGGCAAGCTCGAACCGGTCGGCCGGGTGGGCACCGGTTTCAGCGCCTCGGTCGCCGCCGATCTCTTCAAGCGATTGAACCGCCTGCGGACGGACGAAAGCCCGTTCGGCCGTCCGCTCACGGCGGACGAAGCGCGGCAGGCGCGCTATGTGCGGCCGGAACTGGTAGCGGAGGTGGAATTTCGCGCCTGGACGGCCGACGGGCATCTGCGGCATGCTTCCTTTCGCGGTTTGAGGGAAGACAAACTCGCAACGGAGGTCGTCGCCGAAGTGCCCAGATCGAAAACCCCCCCGAACGCCGAAAAGCCGCCGCGCCGCACCGTGCGCCTCACTCATCCGGACCGGGTCTACTGGCCCGCCGAAGGCGTCACCAAGGAGGGCCTTGCGGACTATTACACCGAGGTCTGGCGCTATATCGCCCCGCATATCGTCGGCCGGCCGCTCGCGCTGTTGCGCGCGCCGAGCGGCATCGACGGCCAGACCTTCTTCCAGAAACACGCCTGGAAGGGCATCAATGCCAATATCGTCGAGGTGCAGGACCCGGCAGAGAAGGACGACGAGCCCTATGTCGCGATCAACGATCTCGACGGGCTGCTGGGTCTCGTGCAGTCGGCGACGCTGGAAATCCATCCCTGGGGCTCGACGCTCGCCGATTGGGAGCGGCCGGACCGCATCATCATGGACCTCGATCCCGGCGAAGGTGTCGACTGGCCCGCCATCATCAAGGCGGCCGAGGAGACCCGCAAGCGGCTGGAAGCGGCAGGGCTCAACGCCTTCGTCAAGACCTCCGGCGGCAAGGGCCTGCACGTCGTCGCGCCGCTGAAACCCTCCGCGCAATGGCCGGCGGTCAAGGCCTTCTGCAAGGGCATCGCCGACGCCATGGCGAAGGACAGCCCGGAAAACTATGTCTCGACCATCACCAAGTCGAAGCGCGGCGGCAAGATCCTCATCGACTACCTGCGCAACCAGCGCGGCATGACGGCGGTCGCGCCCTATTCCACCCGTGCCCGTCCGGGTGCTGCGGTCTCGATGCCGCTTGCCTGGAAAGAGCTCAGCCCGGATATCGGCCCCGCTTACTTCACCGTCGAAAACACCCCGACGCGGCTTCAGGCGCTCGATGCCGATCCCTGGGCGGAATTCAAGGCGGCGGCGGAGCCGTTGAAGGCGGCAAAAAGCAAAGCCAAGGGCTGAGGGCTATTTGCCCTTGCCCTCAGCCTTGATGCTCTTGCGCAGCGCGTCCATGATGTTGATGACATTGCCGGATGTCGGCGGTGGCGATTTCGTCTTGGCCGGGCGCTTGCGGCCCTTCTTCTTCGCGGCGATGATGTCGAGAAGGCGGTCCTGCACCGGGTCGTCGGCCATCTTCGGATCCCAGGGCTTCGTGCGCTCCTTGATGAGCGTCTTGACCAGTGTCAGGGCCTTCGCTTCCGGTTTTCCGGCCTTCAATCCGGCGAAATAGTCCTTCTCCTCGCGCACCTCGTCGCCGTAGCGCAGCGTCCACAGCACGATGCCCTTGCCGCGCGGCTCCAGCATCACCGCGCGCTCGCGGCGATAGAGCACCAGCCGGGAAATGCCGACCGTGCCGGTCGCCGCCATCGCCTCGCGGATCACCGAAAACGCCTCTTCGCCGACCGTGTCGTTCGGCACGAGAAAATGCGGCGCGTCGTACCAGATCCATTCGATCGTCTCACGTGGCACGAAGCTGTCGATGTCGATCGTGCGCGTGCTTTCGAGCGCCACCGCCTCGATCTCCTCGTCCTCCAGCACGACATAGTCGTCTTCGCCGCGCGGATAGCCCTTCACCTCGTCGTCCTCGCCGACCGCCTTGCCGGTAACACCATCGACATAGCGGCTGACGACGGGATTGCCGGTTTTGCCGTTCAGGGTGCGGAAACGGACCTTGTCCTCCTCGGAAATTGCGGGCGTCATCGCCACCGGGCAGGTGACGAGCGAGAGCTTGAGATAACCCTTCCAGAACGAGCGCGGCGCCATCAGCTCTTCCTCTCGATCGGCAGGTGTTTGGAGAGCGCGAACCGTTCGGCGAACGCGATGTCCTCCTGCGTGACGATGGGGATCGGATCGGACAGGATCGCCATCAGCGTCTCGCGCGAGATGGAATCTTCCTCCAGCACCTCCAGCAGGGCGCCGCGGGTTTCGCGCTCGGCGCGCAGAAGTGCCGCCAGCGCCAGGATCAGTCGGTCCTTGTTGTCCATGGCGAAAATCTCCGTTCGACCCCCTAATGCGGGTATCGCGCCGTCGGTTCCCGGAACATCGGCCGCGCGGGATAGTTCGACTGTCGAAAGACCAACACCCCGGGAGGATGGAGGAGACCGAGCATGGCCAGGAAGAAGAAAAAATGGTCGCAGGACGTCACCGAGAACAGCGACGCGCTGGATCTCGACAAGGGCGTCTTCAAGGAGCGTAGCGCCAGGAAGATCGCAGCCTCCCTGAAGCAGTCGGCCGAGGAAAGCGACAGGCGAAAATCGAACCCCTTCCGCTCTGCCATGTCCATGCTCACATTCTATATCAACAGGGCCGGAAGCCAGCTGTCCAAGAGCCGCCGCGGTACGCTGGAAAAGGCCAAGGACGAATTGCGCAAGGATTTCGGCAAGGCGCCGAAACAGGGCAAATGAGGTCGAGATGACAAATCCGGAAGTGCTGTTCTTCCCGGCGAGCGAGTGGGTGCCCAACCACCCTTTCCTGCCGGTCCTCGTCTATCGCCAGGTTTTTGAACGGACGGAAAAGGATCGAGCGCATGGCTTCGAAAGCCGGTTTTTCGATGCCGGCTGGCAGGGCCTCTGGCGCAACGGCGTCTTTTCCTACCAGCACTACCATGTCGGGGCGCATGAGGTTCTCGGCATCGCCGAGGGCAAGGCGGAACTCCTGATCGGCGGGCCGGAGGGTGCCACCCTGGAAGTGCGCGCGGGCGATTGCCTGGTGCTTCCCGCAGGCACCGGCCATATGCGGATTTCCGCCAGCGAGGATTTCCTCGTGGTCGGCGGCTATCCGCCGGGCCAGCACGCCGATATCGAGACGGCGGCTGCAACGCCGGGAGAATTGAAGATCATCGCCAACTTGCCCGTGCCCCACAGCGATCCGTTCCACGGTGCCGGCGGCCCGCTCGTCGCGCTCTGGAAAGAGGCATCCGGCAACCCGGACTAACGAAGATCGATGAGGGCGATGCCGAGATCGGCGCGGTGCTTGCGCCTGAGATCGGCCGGCGTTTCCCGGAGCACGACTTCCAGCGTCGGCCGCACGTAGCCCTCGAGGAAATGGCCGCCCTTCGTGCTGCCGTCGGAAAGGCCGAGCACGACATGGAGATGCGGGCTCGCCTTGCCCTCGTCGTCGATCGCGATATCGCCGAGCATGCTCAGCACTTCCGACTGCATCTCGACGGGGATCTTCTCGTAGCTCTTCGTCTCGAAATCGAAGAAGGCGATCATCGCCGAACGAAAAGCGCCGATCGCAGTGATCGAGGCCGCCGTCACGCCCTCTCTTTCGGCGAAGTCGACGATGCAGCGAAAGGCCTCGTCCCCCTCGTCGAGAACGAGAATGAAGGTGCGTTCGCCCGCGTCGCTGGCCAGAAGTTTGTGTTTCATCTCGGTCTCCCTTTGCCGAAGAGGGAAAGGCGCGAAGGCCGCTTCGGTTCCCGATGGTCAGGAGGCGGATGCCCTCTCTTCGTGCGCGGTCGCGATGGCGGCGAGCGCCGATCGGATGGCCGAGGGCGACGAGGCCCTGGCAACCGCGCAGGTGGCGGCGGAAAGCGAGCCGACCCGGATCGACTGGCCACCACGCGCATTCGCCAGTGCGAACATGGATTCGTCCGTCAGGTCGTCGCCGATCGCGATCGGCAAGCGGCCGGCGAAGGCGGGCGCGTCGAGGTAGGCGGCGACCGCGTCGCCCTTGTCGGCCCGCGCGGGCCGGATTTCGAAGACCATCTTGCCGGGTTGCAGCACCCAGCCCGGTCCCGCTTCCTCGGCGAGGTCCCGCATCAGCGTTTCGATCGCGGTGTTATAGGCGGGCGCCAGCCGGTAATGCGCCGCGACGGCGGCACCCTTGTCCTCGATCAGGACACCTTCCATCCAGGCAGTCTGTTCAGTGAGACGCTTTTTCAACTGAGCGAAGGCGGGCGTTTGCGTGACGATCGACGTCTCGCCGTCGGCGGCCCGGAACTCTGCGCCGTGCAGACCGGCGATCGGGAAGCGGAACGGCGCGAAAAGCCCGTCCGCATAGGGCAGGCTGCGCCCCGTCACCAGCGCCAGCGCGCCGCGCAACCGGGCGGAGACGGCGTCCAGGGTGCCGGGCAGCGACAGCGGCACCTGAATGGCATCCGGCGTCGTCGCGAGATCGATGAGGGTGCCGTCGATGTCGAGGAAGAGCGCCCAGCGATCGGGCTCATCGACCAGGCGACGGATGAGATGGCGGGTTGCGACGTCGGACGGCCGCGATGGTTCCTGTTCGCTCATCGACCAGCAACTAGATCGCGATTGCCGGCTGGCAAGGGGAGATGTCCGCTGAGCCGGCAGGAACAAGTTTTTCCCCGGCGCATTCTGGTCTCGCATTCAACAAGGGAACGGATATGGCCAAACAGAAATCGCGACCGGTCGAGGAGAACGAGGCGCCCGTCACCCACGGGGCGGAAGAGCTGCCGACGGTCACCGTCGCAAGCTACAATCTCGAACGGCGCGACAAGGAAGGCTTCATCGGCGACCGGGCGAACAAGGGCGCCTTCCGCGACGCCATCAACGACTGGCGCAAGCGTGTCCGCGAGGGTGGCGACGATCCACTGGGCGGCGTTCCGACCGACGATCTCTCGAAGAAGGAGGTCGATGCACTGCTGAAGGATCCGGAATCGGAGGCGGCCGCCCTCGTGATGGCGGCGATCGGCGATTTCGGACAAGCGCTTGCGGGCGTCATTGCCCAATACCTGAAGGAAGATTCCTGGAAGGATACCGAAACGATCGCCGTTGGCGGCGGCTTCCGCGACAGCAAGGTCGGCATGATGGCGATCGCGCGCGCCCAGATCCTGCTAAAGGCGGAAGGCCTGAAGGTGGCGCTGAAGCCGATCGCCCATCATCCGGACGAGGCGGGCCTAATCGGTGCCGTGCATCTCATTCCCTCCTGGATGCTGAAGGGCCATGATGCGATCCTCGCCGTCGATATCGGCGGCACCAATATCCGCGCCGGTGTCATCAAGCTCAACCTCGACGAAAAGGCGGATTTCTCCAAGGCCAAGGTCTGGAAGTCCGAGCTGTGGCGCCATGCCGATGACGAACCCCGCCGCACCGCGACGATCGAATATCTGGTCCGTATGATCGAGGCGCTGATCGCGAAGGCCGAGAAGGCCAAGCTGGCGCTGGCGCCGGTCATCGGCATCGGCTGCCCCGGCATCATCGCGGCGGACGGCTCGATCGCCCGCGGCGGGCAGAACCTGCCGGGCGGCAATTGGGAAAGCACGCATTTCAACCTGCCGGAAGCGCTGCGCACCGCTATTCCGCACATCACCGACCAACCGACCTTCGTCATCATGCACAATGATGCCGTGGTTCAGGGCCTCTCCGAAGTGCCGCGCATGAAGGACGTGAAAAGCTGGGCCGCGGTGACGATCGGCACCGGGCTGGGCAATGCCAGCTTCGTCAACAAGAAAAATTAGCGCGCGAAGGCGAGCGGGCGGCCGGAGGATGGCTGGCGCACGACATCCATCGCGACGCCGAAGATGCGATCGAGTTCCGGCGGCGTCATGATGGTCTCCGGCGTGCCGACGGAGACAACCTCGCCGCCGCGCAGCGCGACGATGTCGTCGCAATAGCGCGCCGCCATGTTGACGTCGTGCAGCACGGTGACGACGGTGACGTTCTTCTGCGCTGTCAGGTCGCGCACCAGCGACAGGACCTCGATCTGGTGGGCGATGTCGAGGGCGGAAATCGGCTCGTCGAGCAGCATGCAGCGGGCGTCCTGCGCGACCAGCATGGCGATCCAGGCTCGCTGGCGTTCGCCGCCGGAGAGGCTGTCGACCAGGCGATCGGCAAGCGTGCCGAGATGGGTGAGTTCGATCGCCTCCTCGACCCTGCGGCGGTCCTCGGCGGAAAAGCGCCCGAGCGCGCCGTGCCAGGGATAACGCCCGAGTGCGACCAACTCCTTCACCAGCATGCCCGGCGCCAGCGGCAGGGACTGCGGCAAATGGGCGAGCCGACGCGCCAGCGTGCGCCGCTCCCAGCTTTCGAGCGGCTGGCCCTCGAAATGGATGCGGCCCGATGTCGGCGTGGCAAGCCGGCCGAGAAGTTTCAGCAGCGTCGACTTGCCCGATCCGTTATGGCCGATCAGCGCGACCGAGCGGCCTTCGACGATCTCCAGCGAGATCGAGCTGAGCAGCGCCCGCCCCTCCAGTTCCATGCCGACATCGTGCAGGGAAAACACGGAGGCCGGAGCGGTTGAAGGTCCGGTTGCTTGTGCCGCCGATGCGCTCATGAAAAGCAGGTCCTCGCAAATATGATTTCCGCCTTCATATTTTCACCCGCGCGGCGCGGCAAGCGCCAAGTTGCGAGGGATGTCACGCGGCCGGCTGCTTGCGGACGAGATAGATCCCCACGAGGCTCATCGCGGCCAGCGCATACCAGGTAAGCGCATAGACGAGATGGCTGTTGCGGAAGGCGACGACGGTGAGCCCGCCGACCGGGAGGCCGCCCGGATTGGGCGTCGCGTCCGCATCGATGAAATAGGGCGCAACGCTGCTCAGGCCTTTGGCGGCGGCGATGGCGGCAATATCGCGGGAGAACCAGCGGTCGTTTGCCGGATCGTTGGAGCGCAGGAAGGCGCCGCCGGGTTCGCTGATGCGCAGCAGGCCGGTCACGGTGACGGGGCCGGCGGCGATCTCGCTTGCCACGCGCGCGGCGGGATCGCGCTTGTCGGCGGGCACGAAGCCGCGGTTGATGACCACGGTCGATTCGTCCGGCAGGCGGAGCGGCGTCAGCACCCAGAAACCGGCGCCGCGCTCCGTCACGGCCTGCACCAGCACCGTCTTGTCGTGCTGGAAGAGGCCGGTGGCGGTGACGCGACGATACTCGTCCTTTTCCGGGCTGATCGCCGGCCATTCCGCCCTGCCCGGCGCCGGCACCGGCTCGGCATGGACGCGGCTTTCGACGCGCGCGATGAGGTCGAGCTTCCAGAACAACCGCTGCACCTGCCATGTGCCGAGCGCCAGGAAGACGGCGACGAGGAGGAGCAGGAAGCCCGTGAGAGGCCATCGGGCGCGGGGGGATGGTTGGGGCATGGGCTACGCCACCCCCCTCTGCCCTGCCGGGCATCTCCCCCTCAAGGGGGGAGATGGGATGGCGCGCCGTTTCGTCCATCTCAACCGTTGCCGATTGAGCAAAGTTTTCGCTTCCTGCCGATCTCCCCCCTTGAGGGGGAGATGCCCGGCAGGGCAGAGGGGGGTGTTTGCATCGCAACGCACGCGGCTCGCCCTCGTCAGGGCATGTTCTTCATCATCTCGTGGGTCATCGGCATCATGTTCTGGTTGAGGTGATGCATGACCCAGAGCGAGCCGGCGAGCGCGATGCCGACGATGATCAGCGTGAAGATCAGCGCCATCATCGTCCAGCCGCCCTCCGAGCGCGGGTTCATGTGCAGGAAATAGACCATGTGAACGACGATCTGCACGACGCCGATGCCCATGACGATGACGGCGGTCAGCAGCTTGCTGTCCAGCACGCCGGCCATTACCAGCCAGAAGGGAATGGCCGTCAGGATCACCGACAGGACGAAGCCCGTCATGTAGCCCTTGAACGAGCCATGGCCGGCGCCGTGGCCGTGGCTGTGGGCGTGGTGGGCTTCGGCAGCGTCTTCATGGGTGGGGTGCGCGCTCATCCGATGACTCCAAGCAGATAGACGAAGGAGAAGACGCCGATCCAGATGACGTCGAGGAAGTGCCAGAACATCGAGAGGCACATCAGGCGGCGGCGGTTTTCCGGGATCAGCCCGTGTTTGCCGACCTGCACCATCAGCGTGATCAGCCAGATGATGCCGAAGGTGACGTGCAGGCCGTGTGTTCCGACCAGCGTGAAGAAGGACGACAGGAAGGCCGAGCGCGTCGGGCCGGCGCCCTCGAGGATCAGGTGGTAGAACTCGTAGATTTCCAGCGCCAGGAAGATCGCGCCGAACACGCCGGTAATGCCGAGCCAGACCAGCGTCTCCATCTTGGCATTGCGCTCCATCTGGAGCATGGCGAAGCCGTAGGTGATGGACGAGAGCAGCAGCATCGCCGTGTTGATGGCGACGATGTTGAGATCGAACAGGTCGGCCGGTGACGGACCTGCCGCATAGTTGCGGCCGAGCACGCCGTGGGTGGCGAAGAGCACGGCGAAGATCAGGCAGTCGCTCATCAGGTAGAGCCAGAAACCCAGCATGGTGCTGTTTTCCGGGTGATGGTCTTCCGTCAGGTAGAACTTCGGCTTTTCGTCGGTTTGCTGGACTTGGGTCGCGCTCATGGCTCAGGTCCGTTCTTGAAGCAGCTTGGACCGCGCGTCTTCGGTCGCCGTCACCGTTTCGGCGGAGATGAAGAAATCGCGATTGTAGTTGAAGGTATGGGCGATCGACACCGCGATGATGCCGATGAAGGAGAGAACGACCAGCCACCAGATGTACCAGATCATCGCGAAGGCCAGCACGACGCTGATGGCAGCGAGGATCACGCCGGTGCCGGTGTTCCTCGGCATGTGGATCGGCTTGAAGCCTTCGAGCGGACGCTCGTAGCCGCGGTTCTTCATGTCATACCAGCTGTCGTGGTCGTGCACGACGGGCGTGAAGGCGAAGTTGTAGTCCGGCGGCGGCGAGGAGGTCGACCATTCGAGCGTGCGGCCGTCCCACGGATCGCCCGAGGTGACGCGAAGCTCGTCGCGCCGGAGGTAGCTCACCACCAGCTGGACGACGAAGGAGCCGATGCCGAGCGCGATCAGGCCCGCGCCGAAGGCGGCGATGACGAACCAGATTTGCAACGACGGATCCTCGAACTGGCTGACGCGGCGGGTGACGCCCATCAGGCCGAGCACGTAGAGCGGCATGAAGGCGAAGAAGAAGCCGATCTGCCAGAACCAGAAGGTCATCTTGCCCCAGAACGCATCGAGCTTGTAGCCGAAGGCTTTCGGCCACCAGTAGACGAGGCCCGCCATCAGCCCGAACAGCACGCCCCCGATGATGACGTTGTGGAAATGGGCGATGAGGAACAGCGAATTGTGCAGCACGAAGTCGGCCGGCGGGATGGCCAGCATGACGCCGGTCATGCCGCCGATGACGAAGGTGATCATGAAGCCGACCGTCCACAGCATCGGCACCTCGTAGCGGATGCGGCCGCGATACATGGTGAAGAGCCAGTTGAACATCTTCGCGCCCGTCGGGATCGAAATGATCATCGTCGTGATGCCGAAGAAGGCGTTGACCGAAGCGCCCGAGCCCATCGTGAAGAAGTGGTGAAGCCAGACGATATAGGAGAGGATCATGATCACGCAGGTGGCATAGACCATCGACGCGTACCCAAAGAGGCGCTTGCCGCAGAAGGTCGCGACCACCTCGGAGAAGATCCCGAAGGCCGGCAGCACAAGGATGTAGACCTCCGGATGGCCCCAGATCCAGATGAGGTTGATATACATCATCGGGTTGCCGCCGAGGTCGTTGGTGAAGAAGTTCGTCCCCACGTAACGGTCGAGCGACAGCAGTGCGAGCGTCGCGGTCAGGATCGGGAAGGTCGCGACGATCAGGATGTTGGTGCAGAGCGACGTCCAGGTGAAGATCGGCATCTTCATGAAGGTCATGCCCGGTGCGCGCATCTTCACGATGGTCGCGATCAGGTTGATGCCCGACAGCGTCGTGCCGACGCCCGCCACCTGCAGCCCCCAGATGTAATAATCGACGCCGACGCCGGGACTGTAGTCCACGCCGGACAGCGGCGGATAGGCGAGCCAGCCGGTGCGCGCGAATTCGCCCACGAAGAGCGACATCATGACGATGATCGCGCCGCCGGTCGTCATCCAGAAGGAAAAATTGTTGAGGAAGGGGAAGGAGACGTCGCGGGCGCCGATCTGGAGCGGCACGACGTAGTTCATGAAACCGGTGACGAAGGGCATCGCCACGAAGAAGATCATGATCACGCCATGCGCGGTGAAGATCTGGTCGTAGTGGTGCGGGTTGAGGTAACCCTCGTTGCCGTTGAAGGCGATGGCCTGCTGGATGCGCATCATGATGGCATCGGCGAAGCCGCGCAGCAGCATGACGATCGCCAGGATGATGTACATGATGCCGATCTTCTTGTGATCGACGCTGGTGAACCACTCGTGCCAGAGATAGCCCCAGAGCTTGAACTTCGTGATGAGGCCGAGGAGCGCGATGCCGCCGAGCGCCACCACCGCGAAGGTCACGACGAGGATGGGCTCGTGATAGGGGATCGCCTCCCAGGTAAGCCGTCCGAAGATGAATTGCGTGAGGCTGATGTCACCGAACATGGGTTGTCCAATATCTTTCGAATGCGAGCGCGGGGCTCGTGAGGTCTCCCAGCGCCCGCCGGAACCGGCGAGCGTGGTGAGGTCCCGTTACATCTTGTGCATGTCGTGGTTCATCGTGGCCGGCTCCTCCTGCCGCTCCTCGACGCCTTCGGCCGGCTCTTCGCTGCGCGCGGGATTGCCGGTTTCCGGGAAGGTGGCGCCGGGCGCTTCCTCCTCCGCATGGCGGTTGTCGTGCTCCAGCTTCGCCCGGTTCTCATGGCTCTCGACGCCGGCGCCGCCCATCATGTCGATATGCATCATGTCCTTCATGCACATCTGGCCGGTGCGCACACACATGTTGAGCACCGCCTCGTAGAGACCGTCTTCGACGCTCGCATAGTAGCGAACGGGTTCCTTCATGCTCGGCTTCTCGAGCTTGAGGTAGGCGTCGCGATTGAGCATCGTGCCGTTCTGCTTCACCCGCGCGACCCAGGCGTCGAAGCCCGCCTGGTCGACGCCATGGAACTTGAAGCGCATGTGGGAGAAGCCGTCGCCGCTATAGTTGGACGACAGGCCTTCATATTCGCCGGGCTTGTTGATGACGGCGTGCAGTTTGGTCTGCATGCCCGGCATCGTGTAGATCATGCCGGCGAGCGCGGGCACGTAGAAGGAGTTCATCACCGAGGAGGCGGTGAGCTTGAAATTGATCGGCACGTCGACGGGGGCCGCCATCTCGTTGACGGTGGCGATGCCGTAGTCCGGATAGAAGAACAGCCATTTCCAGTCGAGCGCCACGACCTCGACATTGATCGGCTTGACCTCCTCGGTCACCGGCCGCGCGGCATCGATCCGGTCGAGCGGGCGGTAGGGATCGAGCTTGTGGGTGCTGACCCAGGTGATCGCGCCGAGCGCGATGATAATGGCGAGCGGTGCCGACCAGATGATGACTTCGAGGCCGGTCGAGTGGTGCCATTCCGGGTCATACTTCGCCGCCGTGTTCGACTGGCGGTAATGCCAGGCGAAATAGAGCGTCAGGCAGATGACGGGAATGATGATGATCAGCATCAGGAAGGTCGAGATGACGATCAGGTCCCGCTGCTGCGCCGCGACGTCACCGGAGGGCGACATGACGACCATGTTGCACCCCGAAAGCGTCGCGAGCATCAGCGTGAGGATGATGGATCGTCGTGCTAAACTGAATGGCTTCGGCATTTCGGCCTCAACTTGTGTTCTGTCTAGTCGGCAATAGGCGGGTGCGGCCACGCTTGAAAATGAGGTCGTTCGTCGCAGCGCAGCATTCTGTCGCAGTAGGCTAGTGAAGTTGGGGCTTTCTGTCGATGCGCCTTTGTACTAGCCCAATAGAAATGTTTGTTGTCAATTGAGGCCGGCTTGCGGGCTTTCTGCGTCTTGTCCTTGATATCGGGCCCCGATTGGTCAACATTCTAACGACATGATGCAAATCCCCGTGGAGAAGTTCATGAGCTCGGCCAGCAATCCCACATCGTCCGGTCTCGAGCGAGACGCCCGCCGCATGCACGACGACGACAAGCCGCTGTCGCCGGGCAGCGTCGCGATCGGCGTGGTGATCGGCCGGACTTCGGAATTCTTCGACTTCTTCGTCTACGGCCTGGGCTCCATCCTCGTCTTCCCGAAGCTCATCTTCCCCTTCGCGTCCAGTCCGGTCGCCGCGACCCTGATGTCCTTCGCGCTGTTTCCGCTGGCCTTCCTTGCCCGTCCGGTCGGCTCCTTCGTCTTCATGTGGATCGACCGCAACTACGGCCGCGGCACGAAGCTGACGGTCGCATTGTTCCTTCTCGGCGGCTCGACGGCGTCGATCGCCTTCCTGCCGGGCTACGACACGATCGGCTATTGGGCGGTGGCGCTGCTCGCTCTGTTCCGCCTCGGCCAGGGGTTTGCGCTCGGCGGCGCCTGGGACGGCCTTGCCTCGCTGTTGAACCTCTCGGCACCGCCGAATCGCCGCGGCTGGTATGCGATGATCCCGCAGCTCGGCGCGCCGATCGGCTTCGCGCTGGCAAGCGTTCTCTTCGGCTACATGGTCTCCAGCCTTTCCGAGGCCGATTTCCTCGCCTGGGGCTGGCGCTATCCGTTCTTCGTCGCCTTCGCGATCAACGTCGTGGCGCTCTTCGCGCGCCTGCGCATCGTCGCCAGCAAGGAGTTCGGCGCGGCGATGGAAGCGCAGGAATTGCAGGCCCGGCCGATCTTCGAAATGCTCAGCAAACACAGCATGGACGTGGTGCTCGGCGCCTTCGTGCCGCTCGCAAGCTTTGCGATGTTCCACCTCGTCACCATCTTCCCCTTGAGCTGGATCACGCTGTTCGGCGGCCAGTCGGCGGCGCAGTTCCTCTGGGTGCAGGTGGCGGGCGCGGCGCTGGGCGCCGTCGGCATCGTGCTGTCCGGCTTTATCGCCGACCGGATCGGCCGACGCAACGAGCTGATGCTCGGCGCCATCCTGATTGCGATCTTCAGCTTCTCCGCGCCGTTCCTGCTGGATTCCGGCGGCAAGGGGCAGGATGCCTATATCCTGATCGGCTTCTTCATCCTCGGCCTCACCTTCGGCCAGTCCTCCGGCGCCGTCTCCTCGCGCTTCACGCAATATTACCGCTATACCGGTGCGGCACTCACCTCCGACCTCGCCTGGCTTTTTGGCGCGGGTTTTGCGCCGCTCGTGGCGCTCGGCCTCGCCAGCAGCTTCGGCATCATCTTCATCGGCGGCTACCTGATCTCGGGCGCGATCTGCACCATCGCGGCGCTCACGCTCACGCGGGCGCTCGACCAGCAATAGGCTTCGAGGAAGGGCTTCAGCCCTCCTCGGCGGCACCCCGGCGCCAGTAGGAGACGACGAGGTGCTCCTTGTTCGAGAGGCGCTTCTCCTGCCGCAGGAAGCTGCGGATGGCGCGGAAGGCATCGAACTCGCAGCCGGCCCAGACATAGACGGCCGCGCCATCGGCCGGGAAATCCGCACCGCGCACCGCATCGGGAAGCAGGCTCGGGCTGCCGGCCGGGCGGCCGTCGCGCGGCAGCCATTCGGCGTGCATGCCCGGCGGCATGCGGAGCGGCTGGATTTCGGCGGCATCCGCCACTTCGAGGAAAACCTCGCCGCGCGCCTGCACGGGCAGGTGCTCCAGCATGCGGCCGATCGCAGGAAGCGCCGTCTCGTCGCCGGCGAAGAGATACCAGTCGGCCGCAACAAGGCCGCCGCCGCCGGGACCGACGATGCCGACCCGGTCGCCGACGGACGCGGTCTTCGCGAAATCCGAACCGGGGCCGGCATCCTCATGCAGCACGAAATCGATGTCGAGCGTGCCGGCGGCGAGGTCGACGGCGCGGATCGTGTATTTGCGCATCAGCGGCCGCAGTTCCGGCCGATCCCAGGCGATCACGCCGTTCGCGCCGACGCGCGGCCATTGCGGCTCGTCCGCGTCGTGCTGCTGGATCATCAGGTTGACGTGCAGCGCCTGAAGGCCGGCGAAGCGCGCGACATCGTCGCCGGAAAAGGTCAGCCGGCGCATGTGCGGGGTCAGCGCCCGGCTGGCGACCACCCGAAGGATCTGGAAATTCGGCGGGCGCACGATATCCTCGCCGTCGCCGGCCCAGGTGATGGAAGGCGGGTCGTCGCCGGCGAATTCCAGGATATGCGAGGCGATGGCCATGCGGGCGAGATAGAGGCCCTCGAGATCCGGCGCGGCGATGTCGACCAGCGTCTCGGCGCCATCGCGCGAAAACTGTGCGCGGATGCCGCCGAGCGTCAGAAGCGGCCCGGTCGGCCCGTCGCTGACGTCCGCATTGTGTTCCAGCATATGTTCGCAGAATTCGGCGATGACGGGCTCGGGATTGTTGAGCGCGATGCGGGCCTGCGCGGTGTATTCTCTGCCTTGCATGGGTTTTCCTATTGCGGATTGAAGTCGATCCAGAAGGTGCCTTCGAGCGGCACCGCCAGGAAACGGTCATTGATTTCGGCAAGCGTTTTCGCCGGGTCGACGTCGGTAAAGAGCGCGGGATGCATCCATTTCGCGTAACATTCGAAAACCAGGATATTGAGCACCGAGATCGAGAGCTGGTGCGACACCGCATGCGCCCTGCCCCCGCGCACCGCCGCCAAGCCGTCGCGCATGCCCTTGCTAAGAACATCGCCGAAGGATTTTTGCGCCGCTGCGGCGTCGATGCCGCCGCCGAGCACGAGGCCGCCCTGGGCGGCGAGGTGCGGGCCGCCGGTTGCGATATAGACGTCCGGATTCGCGCCGAGCACGAATTCGGGGCTCAACTGGCCGTCATAACCCGGCACGTCCGCGCCGATGCTTTTCCCCCCGGCAAGCCGCAGCGTATCCGTCATGCGGTTGCCCTTGCCGGGTGTCGAGCAGCAGACGGCGCCGGCATGGGCATCGACCAGCACGGAGACCGGCTCCACCGTTACCGTGCGATCCGTGATGCGCCTGTAATGCGCGCGCAGAAAATCGCCGAACGCCCGGCCCTTCGTAGCCTGCCCGACCGCCTTGGCCAGCAGTTCGACGGAAAAGGCGGTCGTTTCCGCCGGCCCCTTGCCGTCATTGACCGGCCCGTCGAGGAAGAGCACCGGCACGCCGGCCGCCTCCAGGGTCGCGGCCGCCTCCATCCACCCCGTCTCCCAGATCGACACGACGAAGAGGTCCGGCTTCACGGAGAGGATGGCCTCCACCGACGTTTTCGCCGGCAGCACGCCGCCGACTGTCGGAATGGCGTCGATTGCGGGAAAACGCCGGCGATAGGCCTCGTACATGCCGCGGTCGATGCGCTGGGGTGCCGCCCAGCCGGCGATGCGCGCGACGGGATCGGCATCGACGAGGGCGAGCGACAGGAGGAGCAGGCTTTCGTTCGTCACGATGCGGCGCGCCGGTTCGGCAAGGCGGACGGTGCGCCCGGCCGCGTCCGAGAGCAGGATTTCGGCCCGCGCCGGCCCGACGAGGAGCGCCATCGCCAGCACCAGCAAGGCCACCAGCCGGGAAAGGGCCGCCGGCAGACCGGCGACCCCTCCCCTCGTCTTGTTCACGCCGCCTGTTTTCACCACGAATATTTCAGGCTCGCGGTGATGGCGCGGCCCGCGCCGTAGTTGCAGCTGCCGCCGGTGGTGTTGAGGCAATGGGAGACATACTCCTTGTCGAACAGGTTGGTGACGTTGACGCGCAGCCTGGTGCCGGAAAAGTCCTTGTCGATGGCGCCGAAATCGTATTCCGCGCCGATATCGACGAGTGCCCGGCCGGGAATGCGCAGCTCCGGCAGATAGGTGCTGTCGGTCTGGTAGGACGACATCGCCCTGACCCCGGCATTGAGCGTCAGGCCTTCGACGGCGCTCGGCCGATAGTTCACCCAGACGCTGCCCTGGTGTTCCGGCAGGCGCAGCATCTCGCGGCCCAGCTCGCTCGCCCGGTTGCTCTTCAGGATTTCGGAATTCGAATAGGCATAGGCCGCCAGCAGATCCAGCTCCGGCGTCAGCTCGTATTTGCCCTCGATATCGAGACCGCGCACGCGCTGTTTGCCCGTCTGCAAATTGAAGAGCGCATTGGTCGGGTCCGGCGTCAGCGCATTCTCCAGCGTCATGTCGAAGAGCGAGACGGTGATGATGCCGCGCCCTGCCGGCGGCTCGTATTTCAGGCCGATCTCGTATTGCTCCGCCGTCTGCGCCTTGAACGGATTGCCCGCCTGGTCCGTGCCGAGCGTCGGCAGGAAGGAGGTCGAGTAGCTGGCATAGGGCGCCATGCCGTTGTCGAAGAGATAGGTGAGGCCGGCGCGCCAGGTCAGTCTTTGGTCGTCGTTGGAGACGGTCGTGCCCGTCAGGCGGTTGGCGCTCTCGATATCGGAAAAATCGTAGCGCAGGCCGAAGGTGCCCACCCAATTGTCATAGCGGATCTGATCCTGCGCATAGAGGCCGAGCTGCTGCTGCTTCTGGAGGCCGGAGCGTTGGATGTCGGGAACGGGAATGTCGACCTCGCCGTAGGTCGGATCGAGCAGGTCGAACGGCGGAATGCCGACCAGGCCGTTGCCGAAATTCGTCGAGGACGAGGCCTTCAGGTAGTCCAGGCCAATCAGCAGCGTGTGGTCGAGCGCGCCGGTATCGAAGCGGGCCTCGGCCTGCGTGTCCACGTTGAAGCTCGAAACCCAGTCGTCGGAGATCGCCGAGGCGCGGTTGAGCGTGTGCCCGTCCGGCTGGTAGGCGAAGACCGGGTTGACGAGGACGAGGAACATGTTCTGGTCGGAGCGACCGTAGCGCAGGTTCTGCCGTACCGTCCAGGTCTCGTTGAATTCGTGCTCGAATTCATAACCGAGCGTATAGAAATCGCGCTCGAAGACCTCCGCATTCGGATCGCCGAGATAAAGGTCGCGCGGGATCTGGCCGTTCGGATTGTTCAGAAGCGTGCCGACGGCGGGGTAGAAGCGCGGGCTGAAGACCGGCCGGTCCTTCTGGTAATAGCCGTAGAGGGTGAGCGAGGTCTGGTCGCTCGGCGCCCAGGTGAGGCTCGGCGCCAGCATCAGCTGCTTCTCACGCTCGCGGTCGACCTGGCTTCCCATGTTCTTGCCGAGCGCGATGATGCGGTAGAGCCATTCGCCGTCCTCGGTCAGCGGGCCGGTCATGTCGAGCGTGCCCTCGACGCCGCCATGGGAGGAGGTCTCGATGCCGACCTCGTTGTGCGCCGTCTCCTGCGGCCGCTTGCCGACCTGGTTGATCAGGCCACCCGGCACGGCGCGGCCATAGAGCACGGAGGCCGGCCCCTTGATGACGTCGATGCGCTCCAGCGCGAAGGCGTTGACGCTGGGCGTCGCATAGTTGCTCGGGTCGCCCGGCAAAACGAGGCCGTCGAGCCACATCGTGCCATAGGTGTTGAAGCCGCGGATATAGAGCCAGTCGTAGCGGATGTCGTAGCCGTTGGGATCGGGATGCACGCCCGGCGTATAACGCAGCGCCTCGGCGACCGTATTGACGCCCTGTGCGTCCATCTGGTCGCGCGTGACGACGCTGATCGCCTGCGGCGTCTCGCGGATCGACGTGTCGGTCTTCGAGGCGCTGAGGCTGCGCTTGGCGACGATGCCCCGGTCCGGCCCCTTCGCATTGTCCTCGCCGCTGTCGACGGTGATCGTCTGAAGCGTCGTCGTGCCGGCATCTTGCGCCGCCGCCGGGGCGGCGAGGCCCGCCAGGGCAAACGCAACGCCCGAGGCGAGCCGCAGCCGCCTGCGCCGGCTCGCTCCTGTTTCCGTACCCGTCTTTTTCACCAAATCCATGATCGGCCCACCCGTCCTGTCGCTTTACTTAAACTTGACCACATAAATCAAGTTAAGTTATTCCTAGGCAACACTCGCATGGCCGACAATGTCGGGTCCTTTGCGGGACGGGCAGATGCGTTTGCGGACGGATAAATCACCAGGGTTTGAAGGACAGGCAATGGCGGCGGCGGGCGAGGCCGAACATCAGGCGGGGGACGGGCATGTGCGCGTGCGCGATTTCATGCGGCACGCCGGCATCGCGCTCGACAGTCCCGACGACCGGCTTTCGATGGACGACACGCTGATGAAGGGCACGTTCCTGCATCGGGAACTGCGCCGCGGGCTGGTGCTGCATGTCAGCGATGCCGTCGAGGAGCGGGCCTTCACCGCCACCTCGCTGTTGCCGGAGGAGCTTTCCTGCATCTTCTTCCTGGAAGGCAATGTCGACCTGTCGATCGGCGACCGGCATTTCGCCTTCCAGGCTGAGCGCGGTGTGGCGCGCGGAGCGGCGATCATGAACGCCTGCCCGGAGAATTTTGCGCGCGCCTCGCGCGGACGCCAGCATCTGCGCCACCTCGTCGTGTCCGCCACGCCGGAATGGCTGCACCGCGATGCGTTGGAGGCGGTCACCGACACCAGGGGCGGCGCCCGGCTGCTGCGCGATCACCTCGCCGAACACCGCTGGACGTTGACGCCGCGCATGGTGGAGCTCGTCCGCCAGATCTTCAGTCCCTCGCCGCTGATCCCGCAACTGCGCGACCTCTATCTCGAAGGCCGTGCCGTCGAACTGGTGGCGGAGACGATGGCGGCGGTGTTGCAGGCCGACCGCAGCGATGCCGGCAGCAGCACTTTGCTGACCCGGCAGGACGCGATCTGCCTGCAAAGGGCGAAGGATTTCATCGAGGCGCATGGCGGCGAAGCATTGAGCGTGGAGACGATCGCCCGCGAGGCGGGCATCAGCGCCAGCGGCCTGCAACGGCTTTTCCGCGCGGCGGAGGGCCGCAGCGTCTTCGATTATGTGCGCAATCTCCGGCTGGAGCGTGCCTTCGCCGCCCTCGGCCGCGGCGATGTCACGGTGCAGGAGGCGAGTGCGCTCGCCGGCTATACGAGCGCCGCCAACTTCGCCACTGCCTTCCGCCGCCGCTTCGGCCTGGTGCCGACGGCCGCGCGCGGCAAAGCGTGAGGCTGGTTGCTACTCGGCCGGTGCGGGCTGGTCGGTTTCGCTCGCGGGGTCGATCGGCGCTTCTGCCGGCACCTCCGGGTTGCCTTCCGCCCGGTCGCGGTGCAAGGCCGCGCGGGCGAGCAGCATCAGCGTCACCGGCGTGGTGACCGTCACGAAGATGCCGATCAGGATTTCATGCACGACGAGCCGCGTCGACAGCACGGTGAAGAAGATCATCGAGGCCATGACGATGCCGCCGGTGCCCCAGCTCGTGCCGAGCGTCGGGGCGTGGATGCGCTCGTAGAAGGTCGGCAGGCGCGTAAACCCGATCGTGCCGATCAGCGTCAGGCCCGCGCCGAAGACGAGGAAGAAGGCGACGGCGAGCGCCGCCCAGGCCGGCAGGTCGCCTGCATGTTCGATCGTGCTCATTCGACCACCTCTCCGCGCATCAGGAATTTGGCGAGCGCCACCGTTGCCACGAAGCCGAGCATGCCGATGATGAGAGACGCCTCGAAATAGATGGCCTTGCCGGTGCGGATGCCGAAAACCATCAGCAGCAGCATCGAGTTGACATAAAGCGTGTCCAACGCCAGCACGCGGTCCTGCGCGCGAGGGCCGCGCGACATGCGGACCGCCGCGAGTGCCATGGCGAGCGCCAGCAGGATCTGCGCGATGGTGACGGACCAGGCGAGGATCATGTGGCTCATTCGAAAATCTCCATCAGCAGCGCCTCGTAGCGCGTCTTGATCAGCACCCGCCATTCCTCCTCGTCGATGAGGTCGAGCACGTGGATCAGCACCGTCCTGTTCAGCGAATTGTATTCGAGCCAGGCGGTTCCCGGCGTGCTGGTCACCACGATGGCGAGCACGGCGAGCGCCGTCGGGTTCTCGAGGTCGAGCGGCACGGTCATGAAGCCCGACTTGTGCCTGCGTTTGCCGCCCGTCAGCAGGATCGAGGCGACGGCGATGTTCGAGCGCAGGATATCGTAGAGCACGATGCCGACGAGTTTCGGCAGCAGATACCATTTTCGCAGGCGCGGTTTGGCCGGCCGGAGCGACGCCATGCCCCAGGAGGCGAGAACCGCGACGATGCAGCCGAGGATCAGCTGGCCGATGGTGAAGCCGTTGAGTGCCAGCCACATGAGGACGAGCGAGGCGCTGAGGAGCGGATAGGGCAGCATGTCAGAGCCCTCCCCCGCCGTCCGGCCCGCTCGCCTCCGCCACGCCGGCGCGGCGCGCGTTGATCACGGCGTCGATATAGGTGGCGGGCTGCTGCAGGTTGCGCACCGTCTCCTCCATATAGGTCATCGCCGGGCCGGCCTTGATCGTCAGCGTCAGAGTCAGCGCGATGAGCAGCATGACGGGCGCCATTTCCATGACGAGCACGCGCGGCACGGTGCCTTCCATCGAAGCCCAGAAGGTGCGGATGCCGGCGCGGGTCATCGAGATGAGCGCCGCCAGCCCCGACAGGATGAGCAGGCCGACGATCCACCAGACGGAGGCGGCGATCGGTCCCTCCTGGGTGTTCACGCCGATCATGCCGGTGAGCATGGCGAATTTCGCGACGAAGCCGGAAAGCGGCGGCAGGCCGGACAGCAGGATGGCGCAGGCGGCAAAGCAGATGCCGAGCACGGCGATCGTTCCCGGCATGGTGATGCCGACCTCGACCTCCCGCTCCTCCTCGTCCGCGTCGCCATAGGCCTCCATGGTGACGGCGAGAACCGAGGCACCGGCATCCTGCCCGCGTTCCACGAGTTCGATCAGCATGAAGAAGGCGCAGATCGTCATGGTCGAACTGACCATGTAGAAGAGCGCGCCCGCCGTGACCTGCCCGTTGCTGAGGCCCAGCACCGCGAGCAGCGTGCCGGAGGAGACGAGCACGGAGTAGCTCGCAAGCCGCCCGAGCGCCTGTGAGGCGAGAACGCCGATCGTGCCGAAGGCAATGGTCGCCATGCCGCCATAGAGCAGCACGTTGAGGCCGAGGCCGGCGGATTCGCCCTGGCCGAAGACCAGCAGCGACAGGCGCAGGATGACGTAGATGCCGACCTTGCTCATGATGGCGAAAATCGCGGCGACGGGCGCGGTCGCGGCGCTGTAGGCGCCCGGCAGCCAGAAGTTCAGCGGCCACATGCCGGCCTTGATGAGGAAGACGATGCCGAGGATGCCGGCGCCTGCCTCCAGGAGCATGCGCCGCTCGCCCTCGATCTCGCCGATGCGCACGGCGAGATCCGCCATGTTGAGCGTGCCGGCCGAACCGTAGATGGCGCTGACGCCGATCAGGAAGCACAGCGCCGCCGCGAGATTGACCGCGATGTAATGCATGCCGGCCTTGACGCGCATGGAGCCGGAGCCGTGCATCAAGAGGCCATAGGAGGCGGCGAGCATCACCTCGAAGAAGACGAAGAGATTGAACAGGTCGCCGGTGAGGAACGCGCCGTTGAGACCCATCAGCAGCAGCTGGAACAGCGTGTGGAAATGCGCGCCGGCCGCATGCCAGCGGGCGAGTGCGAAAACCAGCGCCGGGATGGCGAGGATCGAGGCCAGCACCAGCATCAGCGCCGAGAGGCGGTCGACCACCAGCACGATGCCGAAGGGGGCGGGCCAGTTGCCGAGCAGGTAGACGCCCTCGAAGCCGCCTTCGCCGCCGCCATTGTTCGCCAGCCGGAACAGCGCGATGGCGACGGCCGCGAGCGCCAGGCACGAGACGACGCTGATCATCGCTTTGACGACACGCTCGCGCTCGTCGAAGAACAGGAGAAGCGCGCCCGCGACGAGCGGAATGAGGATCGGCGCGATGATGAGATGTTGCTGCCAGCCGCTCATTTCGGCTGCTCCCTGCCGTCGACATGGTCGGTGCCGGTGAGGCCGCGGGCGGCGAGCAGCACCACGAGGAAGAGCGCGGTGGTGGCAAAGCCGATGACGATGGCGGTCAACACCAGCGCGTGCGGCACCGGATCGGTGAGCGTCGAGACATCGACGCCTTCACCGAGAAGGGGTGCGGCATTGGACTTCACGCCGCCGACGCCGAAGATGAAGAGGTTGACCGCGTAGGAGAGCAGCGAGAGGCCGATGATGACCTGGTAGGTGCGCGGGCGCAGGATGAGCCAGACCCCCGAGCCGGTCATGACACCGATGCCGATTGCGAGAACGAGTTCCATCAGGCTTCCTCCGCCTTGGTGGCGTCGAGATTGCGGACCCGATGCGTGCGTATGGATTGGTGGGCGAGCGCGATGAGAATGAGCACCGTCGCGCCGATGACGAGCGAGAAGACGCCGAGATCGAACAGCAGCGCGGTCGCCGCCGGCACCTTCCCGATGAACGGCACCTCGATATATTGCGAATAGGACGTCAGGAACGGATAGCCGAGTGCCCAGGCCCCCATGCCGGTCGCGGCTGCGAGCAGCAGGCCGAAGCCCATCCAGCGCAGCGGCAGGATGCGCAGCCGGTCCTCCGCCCAGCGCACGCCGCCCGCCAGATATTGCAGCAGGAAGGCGATGGCCATGGTGATGCCGGCGGCAAAACCGCCGCCCGGCAGGTCATGGCCGCGCAGGAAGAGATAGACCGAGAAGGTGATCACGACCGGGAACATCCACTGCATGATGACCGAGGGCACGAGCAGGTAGTCGCGCACCGTGTCGCCGGCCGAGCGCTCGGGGCGTTCGGCGTCATAGGCGTTCTGGATGCGCTGCTGCTCCGGCTTCTCGATGCTGTCTGCGGCCGGGCGGAAACGACGCAGCAGCGCGAAGACCGTCAGCGCCACGATGGCGAGCACCGCGATCTCGCCCATCGTGTCGAAGCCGCGGAAATCGACGAGGATGACGTTGACGACGTTGCGCCCGCCGCCTTCCGTATAGGCCTTTTCGAGGAAATAGCTGGCGATCGCGTCCGGCACCGGCTGGTTCATGATGGCGTAGGAGAAGATGAACATGCCGAAGCCGCAGGAGATCGCCAGCAGGAAATCGCGGAAACGACGGCTGCGCGCGGCGAGCGACACGGAATTGTCGATCTTTTCCGAGCGTTTCGGCAGCCAGCGCAGGCCGAGCAGCAGCAGGACCGTCGTGACGATCTCGACCAAGAGCTGGGTGATGGCGAGGTCGGGCGCCGACAGCCAGACGAAGGTGATGCAGGTGGTGATGCCGGCACCGCCGAGCAGGACGAGGGCCGCAAGCCGGTGATATTTCGCCTGGTAGGCGGCGGCGAGCGCGCAGAAGGCGCCGACGCACCAGACGGCGGCGAAGATCGGGTCGACATCGCCGAATTCCGGCGGTTTTGGCGTGAAACCGGCGAGATAGAGCGGTACCACGCCGGCCAGCAGTCCGGCGGCCGCGATGAGGCGCAGCTGCGGCTGGAGATTGCGCGTGCCGAGGTGGCTTTCCAGCCAGCGCGCCCATTTCCACGACACCGTCACGAGCACGCGCTCGAAGATGCGCTGGCCGCCGAGATGGCGGAACAGCGGCGGGCCGTCGTCGCATTTGGCGAGATAGTCCTTCAGCACCGCATAGAGTGCTGCACCGCCGATCAGCGCGATCATGCTCATGATCAGCGGCGTATTGATGCCGTGCCAGACGGCGAGGCTGTAATCCGGCGTACGCTCGCCCAGCACCGAGACGACGGCCGAATGCAGGAACGGGCCGATCGACAGGCTCGGGATGATGCCGACGACGAGGCAGGCGAGCACGAGGAACTCGATCGGGAACCGCATCCAGTGCGGCGGCTCGTGCGGTTTCGGCTTCGGCAGGTCGGTCGGCGGGGGGCCGAAGAACACCATGTGGATGAAGCGGAGCGAATAGGCGACGGAGAAGGCGCCGGCCAGCGTCGCGACATAGGGCAGCATACGGTCGAGCACGGAATCGGCGTGCGTTTCAACGGCTTCCGCAAAGAACATCTCCTTGGAGATGAAGCCGTTGAGCAGCGGCACGCCGGCCATGGCCGCACTCGCCACCATGGCGAGCGTGCCGGTTATCGGCAGGTATTTGAACAGGCCGCTCAATCGTCGCATGTCGCGCGTGCCGGTCTCGTGGTCGATGATGCCGGCGGCCATGAAGAGCGAGGCCTTGAAGGTGGCGTGGTTGACCATGTGGAAGATCGCCGCGACCGCGGCAAGCGGGCTGCCGAGGCTGAGCAGCGTCGTGATGAGGCCGAGATGGCTGATCGTGGAATAGGCGAGCAGGCCCTTCAGATCCTGCTGGAACATGGCGAAATAGGCGCCGAGGATCAGTGTGCAGATGCCGGCTATACCGAGCAGCATGAACCATTCATAAGTGCCCGACAGCGCCGGCCAGAAGCGCACCAACAGGAAGACGCCCGCCTTCACCATGGTCGCGGAATGCAGGTAGGCCGAGACCGGGGTGGGGGCCGCCATGGCATTCGGCAGCCAGAAATGGAACGGCACCTGCGCGCTCTTGGTCAGGGCGCCGATGAGGATCAGCACCAGTGCCGTGAGGTAAAGCGGATGAGCCTTGATCAGGTCGCCCGACGCCAGCACCACGTCGAGATCGTAGCTGCCGACGATACGGCCGAGCACGATGAGGCCGACGAGCAGGCAGAAGCCGCCGATGCCGGTGATGGTCAGTGCCATGCGCGCGCCGTCACGCGCGGCGGCATTGTGGTGCCAGTAGCTGATCAACAGGAAGGAGAAGATGCTGGTGAGTTCCCAGAACACCGAAAGCAGGATGATGTTGCCCGACAGAACGATGCCGAGCATCGAGCCCATGAAGGCGAGCAGGAACGAGAAGAAGCGCGGAACGGGATCCGCTTCCGACATGTAGTAGCGTGCATAGAGCACTATGAGGCAGCCGATGCCGGTGACCAGCATCGCGAAGAGCCAGGCGAAGCCGTCCATGCGCAGCGTGACGTTCAGCCCGAGCTGCGGCAGCCATTCGAGATCGACGCGGACCTTGCCGCCGTCGCGCACCGCCGGATAGAGCACGGCCGTCATGACGAAGCCGGCAAAGGCGACGACGCCCGACATGCGCGCCGCGAGAACCCGCGAATCCGTCCTCAGCAGAATGGTCGCGGCAAGGCTTCCCATGAAGGGAAGGCAGACCAGCAGGACCAGAATCGTTTCACCTGTCATCGTTTGATCGATCACTTTACGTCAGAGCTTCTCTCCGCCGGCGTGCCGGCGGCATCGGGAAGACCGCGCACGATCGACAGGACGATCGAAGCGGTCGTCAGGCGAAATGAAACGGAGGGGCACGGGCCCCGCGCGTTTCGATACGACCGCTGGTCAGGCCGGCCGGCCGAACGATGATGGTTGCGACGTCCGCGTCCTGTCGTCGAAAATCATCGCGCGCCGGCAGACAGGCAAGGCCGGTGCCGTCAAGCGGCGTGACCTTCCCGGCGACGGGGCGCTTGCGGCACTCCATGTCGGCAAGTGCAGATGAATGACCGACGGTCTTCTGCGTGCCGTAACGAAGCACTTTCGAGCTGGCGCTGACGGCGGAAGGGGCCGAGAGCGTGGATATCAACAACAAAAGACAGGTGAACGTGGTGCAGAAAAGGCGGAAAGCCCGACGAACCGGTCGATGCTGTTGCCCTGTTGCTGCCAAACGCCCTGCCTCTCGATTTCGTCGTCCGCGTTGAATATTCTCTCATCCGGACAATACGTTGGCGCGATCGGCACTGTCCACCCGCCAGAATGAAACTTTTCCAAAATTACGCCGATTTGCCGCAGTCCGGGGCATGATTTTCCTACCATGTGGTCGCAAGGCCAGGATGCCGAGGCCGGCTCTGCTTGATGCCCTGTCGCTTTCGGCGCATTCTAGCCTGGCGAATCGCATGAAGCAGACCTGCTCCAGTGAGGGCCTCGCCCCGGAGCGTATGGTGCCAAGTATCTGGATCTGCCGGTCGAACGCTCCCGGCTCTCCAGCGAGTTCCATGTCCCGGCCCTGCCTGCACATCCTGCGCGGCTCACGGCGGCATGGCGTCAGTCAACTTGAACGGTAACTCTTGAACGGGGATTAGCGATGTCGGATTTGCGCTTGGAATGGATCAGCAAACGAGCCTATGCGATCTGGGAGGAAGCCGGCCGGCCGCACGGCCGGGATGCCGAACATTGGGAACAGGCCGCGGGCGAACGGGACGAATTCGAGCGTATGGCGCTCGCCAGCGCTAAAAAGCCGCTGATCGAAATCTCCAAGAAGGCACAGCCGAAGAAGGCAGAGACCGCAAAGGCCAAGAAGAAGGCGGATGCGGGCGCCGAAAAGCCGGTCGCCGCCAAGGCCGTCGCCAAAGCGAAATCGGCCAAGGGCGCGGCGAACAGCAAGCCGGTCTGACCGCCTTCAGAGGGTGGCCAGCGTCCGGTTGGCGATGGCGCCCGCATAGGCGTCGCGCTGGGCGACCTTGTCCTCCAGCGCGGTGATGATGCTGTCGGCGAAATCGATGTCGTAGAGATCGAACATCACGTTCAGGCCACCCGGCGTGAAGACGTTGATTTCGAGAATCTTGTCGCCGACGATATCGAGGCCGACGAGGAACATGCCGTCCTCGACGAGTTTCGGCCGGACCATCTCAGCAATGGACAGGATTTCCGGCGTGATCTCGACGGCGACCGCTGTTCCCGCGGCGTGGATGTTCGAGCGCACCTCCCCCTTTGCCGGCACACGGCGGATCGCGGCATATTTGCCGTCCCGCTCCAGCGGCCGGCCGTTCATCAGGAAGAGCCGGATGTCACCTTCGGTCGCGGCCGGCAGGTAGTTCTGTGCGATCAGGTAGCCCTCGCCGCTCACCGCCTCGAAAATCTGGTTGAGGTTCGCCTCGTCGGGCGAGCCGATCTTGAAGACGTTCTTGCCGCCGGAGCCTTGGAGCGGCTTCATGATGACGCCCTCCTTATGGGTATCGATGAAGGCGCGGATTTCGTCGATGCTCTTGGAAATCAGCGTTTCCGGCCGCACGGCCCGCGGAAATCCCTGGAAATAGAGCTTGTTCTGCGCCAGTGCCAAGCCGTCCGGGTCGTTGACGACGATCGTTCCGCGCGCCGCCGCAAGCCGGCCGAACATCGCGCCGACATGGGCCGCCCAAGGCCGGTCGTCGGCATCGAGCGACGGATCGTTGCGCAGGAACAGCACGTCGACGTCCCGTGTGTCCAGCGTCTCGATGGCGGCGTCCTCGCCCTGGAGGGCGGCGTGAAAGCTCTCCGCCTTCTTGTAGCGTTTTCCCGGCAGTACACGGCCGCGCACGGAAAGGCTGTCATCCGCCCTGAGCACGAAATCGCCCGGTGTCACGTAGCAGATCTCGTGCCCGCGCCCGAGTGCGGCCATGGCAAGGCCCGTGGTGGTATAGGTCGGGGTTTCCCCCTCGATCGAATTGACGAAAAAGGCGATACGCATGATTGCTCTCCTCAAGCTTCGAGCATTGTCAGGGGTGTGAGGCCGCCACGGGCGCGTTCCAGCCTGGCGCGCCCGCGCTCGGTTTCAAGGCAGAGTGGCCGCAGGATCGGCGCCTTCAGCAGGCCCCGCGCGCCAAGCTCTTCCATCACGCTGAAATGACCGGCGGAAATCTTGCCCATCCAGAACGGATCAAGCGCGCCGCCGGCCTTCAGATGGCTCAGTAGCGACAGCAGGCCGCGCAGATAGATGGCGTCCTTGGCGAGCCCGCCGCCGCGGAAGACGCGCAGCAGCAGGCCGAAGGCGGTCTCGGCGTCGAAATCGTAATCCTGCGTCAGCCTGCGAAAACTCTCGACGAAAGAGGCTCCGGCAAGCATCAGGTCGCAACCGACGACGCGGGCTGCGAGCAGGCGCAACCGCTCCGGCGTGAAGCCGCCGGCGAGGAATTCGGCGAAGACCGCCAGCCCCTCCTGCATGCCCTCATAACCCGAAAGGCCCGTGCGGAAGACACGCAGACCCTGCGCCGAGCCGTTGAAATAGGTCAGCAGATGCACGCCGACCTCGTGGCTCAGCAGCGCGTCGACGCGGTGGCGCATCATGCGCGTGCGCCGCGAAATCAGCAGGCGGCGGCCGGAGACCAGCAGGCCGGCCGGCACGTCGTCGCGCAGTTCGATCGCCGCGTCGAAACCGTCATAGTGCTTATGGTAATGCATCATCATGGAGCGCGCCTTGCGCTCGACGTAGAAGCAGTCCACCACCTCGTCGTCATCGGCGGCGGGGGGCATGCGCTTGGCATCTCCCGTGCCGTCGATGACCTCGGCCGCCGCCTTGCGCAGCGACGGCTCGACGGGGCCGTAGAGCGCGCGGCCGAATTCGACGAACCGCGCTTTCTCCCGCGCGCCGATCAGCGTCAGTTGCAGGTCGAGTTCCTGCTGCTTTTCCCGGTAGATCTGGTGCAGGACGGGATCTTCGAGCCGGTCGAGCGAGATGGAATAGAGACGGCGCTTCTGCGTCTCCACGAGCAGGCTCAGCGGCCGGTAGAGGAAACGCGGCGGCCGGTCGTACTGGTTCGCCTTGAATTCCTGCCAGGCGGCATTGGCGTTGATCGGCGTCACGGCAAGCAGGAAATCGAAGCTCGAGGCGACCTCGTCCATGCCGCGGTCGGCCCGCTCGACCGCATCGATGAAGGCCTTGCGGCCGAAGGCCCGATAGGTGGCGGGTTTCGGAAAACCGTCCGCTTCCAGAAAGGCCGCGAAGGCGCGCAGGCCGGCGTCGAGGAAATTGTCGACGAGGCGCTCGCGCAGGTCCGGATAGGTGGCGTCGGACCCCGTGACACGGTAGATCGGCGCGAAACGGAGCGTCAGAAGCGGCAGCTTCAGGCTCAACAGTTCGGGCCGCACGCAGGGATCCTCCTCTGCCGCGCAAAGCTCGACATGGGGCGTGCGGAAGCGGGCCTCGAAAGCCTCCACCGCCGTCTCGAACGCGTCCATCGCCCGCCTGGCCGCGAGTTCGCGTGTTGCCGAAATCATCACCTCGAAGGGCTGGAGGAACGGCGCATCGTCGGACAGCAGCCGGTCGCGCTGCAACTCGTCCACGTCGAGCAGCACGAAGGTGCCGAATTTCTTGCGCAGCACCGCGGCAATCGGCCCGATGAGCTCGACGGCGTCCTCGATGCGGGGCGTGACGAGGTAGGAGGCATTGGCGGCGGCGACCTCGCGCGCCACGACATGGCGATCCGGTTCCCCGACATGCAGGCAGAGGAACGGCAGCGGCCGGTCGATATGCAGGCGTCCGCCTTCAAGATCGCGGCGCACCGGCTTGCCGGCTTCGAGCGCCTCGATAACGTCCTCGACAAGGCTCTTTTCCTTTTTCTGGCGCGGCTTTCGCGCCGCTCGGGCTGGGCTCATGCGACCTCCCGCAGCGCCTGTTCGAGCACCGGCGCAGCACCCGCGACGAGTGCCTGAAGGGCCGCGAGCGCCTGCCAGTCCGGTGCGCCGGTCCATTCGTCCATGAAGACCTTCTTGAATTCGACGGCGATGGCGCAGCCGTTTTGCGGAAACCGCGCGTGGATAAAGCGCGTCTGCTCGCCACGCCCCTCGAAGGCGACGTTTTCGCGCACATCCAGCCGGCGGCCGAGAAAATCGAAATCGGCGGCGAAATTCATGAAGGCATCGACAACGGGCGCCCATCGGGACCGATCCATCGAGGAGGTGCCGATGTTGATTTCCGGCGCATCGCTCGCTTCGGTCGGCGGGGCCGAGGGCCCCGCGCGGCGGTGGTTGTAGCTGTGCATGTCCAGGACGACGAAGCGGCCGTGCTGCGCCTCCACGCCACGCAGATAGTTTTCCAGCATGCCGTAATAGGCATCGTGCACGGCGAGGCTTTCGGCTAGCTCGGCCTCCGACGGCGTCGTGCGCCACACCTTCAGGCCCCAGGCCTGTTCCGGACGCAGGTAGATGGCGGCGTCGCGGGCGCGGTTGAGGTCGATCTCGAAGCGGGAGCGGTGGAAGACGATGCGGTTGGCGAGACCGCGGATGGTTTCGGCCGTGAAAGGGTCTTCCTCGCGCAACCGTTCGTCATCGTCGAGCGCCATCGCCATGAGGAGGTTCTGGCGCACGGCGTGGCCATTGTGGATGGCGGTGCCGACGATCGGCGAGGCGCCGCGCTGCGTCGTCCACCAGGCATGCTCGTCTCCGCGGTCGATATCGTCCAACATTCGCCTCGCCCCGCCCTGTTTCCGTCCGCAAGGAATGCCCGAGGAAGATGTTCGTTCCACGCGTCACGCTATGCTGGCTCTTGGAGGCGGGCGCAAAGCACTCTATCTGAACCGCGACACGTTTTTTGAACGAGGATCCCCGTGCGCTCGCTCTACATGCTGGCCGGCCTGCTGATGACGGCGCTCGGCATTATCGGTGCTTTCCTGCCGCTGTTGCCGACGACGCCCTTCCTGCTCGTCGCCGTCTGGTGTTTTTCGCGCTCCTCGCCGCGCCTCGAACAGTGGCTGCTGAACCACCGCACGCTCGGCCCGCCGCTGCAAAACTGGCGGCGCGAGGGCGCCATAGCGGCGCGCACGAAGATGCTGGCGATCTGTCTGATCCTCGCAAGCTACGGCTTTTTCATCTATCGCACGCAGCCTTCCCTGCCGCTTGCGGCGGTGGTGGGGCTCATCCTTTCAGGAAGCGCGCTTTTCATCCTGACCCGTCCGCTGCCGAAGTGATCGGCCACGCCGTGCGCCGCGTAATGGTGGGCAGAGGGAGATAAGGCATGACGATCAAGAGCGAACCCCCGATCATCGTTTGGTTCCGCAAGGACCTGCGGGCCGATGATAATGCGGCCCTTGCTGGGGCGGCGGAAACGGACCGGCCGGTCCTTGCGCTCTATATTCGCGAGCCGGAGAAGGCGGGGACCGGGCCGCTTGGCGCGGCGCAGGCCTGGTGGTTGCATCATTCGCTGGCATCGCTCGGCAAAACGCTCAAGGGGCTCGGCACGCCGCTTGTCCTGCGCAGCGGTGATGCGGATGCTGTGCTTGACGGCCTGATCGCCGAAACCGACGCTGACGCCGTTTACTGGAATCGCAGGCACGATCCGGCAGGCATCGCAATCGATACGGACATCAAAGCGGCGTTGAAGGCGCGCGCCATCGAGGCGCGGAGCTTTGCCGGTCAGCTACTCCATGATCCGACCCGCCTGATGACGGGGGAGAAAAAGCCCTATCGGGTCTATACACCCTTCTGGAAGGCACTGGAACGCGAAGGCGAGCCGCATGAGCCGCTCGATGCGCCGGAAAAATTGACATCCCTTCAGAAGTCCCCGAAATCGGAGGCGCTTGACGATTGGGCACTGCTGCCGAAGAAACCGGATTGGGCGGCAACGTTCCAAGACATCTGGACCCCCGGAGAGGCGGCTGCACGCGAGCGGCTGGAAAGCTTCGTCGACGGCGCGATCGACGGCTACAAGCAGGACCGCGACCATCCCGCGATCGACGCGACGTCGATGCTGTCGCCGCATCTGGCGCTGGGCGAAATCTCGCCCGCCCGGATCTGGCATGCCACGCGCGGCCTGGAGGCGCCGACGGAGGATGTCGTGCATTTCCGCAAGGAACTCGCCTGGCGGGAGTTCTGCTACCACCTGCATTTCCATTTCCCGCAGCTTGCGGAAAAGAACTGGAACGACCGTTTCGACGCATTCCCCTGGGAAGCGGCGGGCAAGAACTTCAAACTCTGGACCCGCGGCCAGACAGGTTACCCGATCGTCGATGCCGGCATGCGGCAGCTCTGGAAACATGGCTGGATGCACAACCGCGTGCGCATGATCACCGCCTCCTTCCTGATCAAGCACCTGATGATCGACTGGCGGCGCGGCGAAAAATGGTTTCGCGACACGCTGGTGGATGCCGATGCGGCCTCGAATGCGGCGAACTGGCAATGGGTGGCGGGCTCCGGCGCCGATGCCTCGCCGTTCTTCCGCATCTTCAACCCGATCCTGCAAGGCGAAAAGTTCGATGCGGACGGCACCTACGTCCGCACCTTCGTGCCCGAATTGGAGACGCTGGATTCGGCCTGGATCCACAAGCCCTTCGACGCGCCGGAAAGCGCGCTGAAGAAGGCGGGCGTCGAGCTTGGAAAAACCTATCCGAAGCCGATCGTCGATCACGGCAAGGCGCGTGAACGCGCACTCGCCGCCTATAAAGCGCTGAAGGGCGACTGAATCAATCTTCGCGCGCGAGAGCGGAGGCGAGCAGCGAGACGAAGGCTTCGCCTGCCTCTTCCAGCGCGCCGCTATTGTCGATGACGACGGTATCGGCTGCGACCACGATTTCCGGCACGGCGCGGTCGAGCCGCTTCGCGATGCCTTCGGCGCTTTCCCGGCCACGCGCGGCGAGGCGGGCGGCAAGAATGTCGGGCCGCGCGGTGATGACCACCACCTTCAGCCGCGCGTAGGCATCGGCGAAGGCGGGCAAGGCCGAACGGCTGCCATTGGCGACGAGCGTGACACCGGTCGCCAGCGCGTCATGTGTTTCGCGCGGGATGCCGTAGGAAAGGCCATGCGCCTCCCAGGAGACGGCGAAGCCGCCTTCGGCAGCGCGTGTGCGAAACCCTTCCGCGTCGATTGCTTCATGCGCCTCTCCGCCGGCATCCGCCGGGCGGGTGATGACGCGGCGAACGAAGCGCATGCGGGCCTCTTCGGCAAAATGCCGCGCGGCATAGGACATCACGCTGTCCTTGCCGGCCCCACTCGGGCCGACGACGACGACCATCGTGCCGGCCGCAACGGCAGGCGGCTGGCGGATGGCGGCTTCGGCGTCGAGGCTCATGCCACGCGCCTGCCCTGGCGCCAGACGGAGCGCACGACCGGAACGCCGGAGGGGCGGCGGACGCGCACCAGATCGGCACGCAGTCCCTTGGCGATCGCGCCGCGATCGTCGAGACCGACGGTGCGGGCCGGCGTCGTCGAGACCATGTTGATCGCCTTGGGTAGCTCCATGCCCTCGTCGGCGAGGATGAACGGCGCGTGCATCAGGCTGAAGGGCACGTAATCGGAAGACAGCACGTCGAGCACGCCCATGTCGGCGAGGTCGCGGGCGGCGATGTTCCCGGAATGCGACTTGCCGCGCACGATGTTGGGCGCGCCCATCAGCACGCTCATGCCGGCGCCGTGCGAGGCCTTCGCGGCCTCGAAGCTGGTCGGGAATTCGGCAAGCCTAATGCCGTAGCCGATCGCTTCCTCGACGTGTTCCAGCGTCGCATCGTCATGGCTGGCGACCGAGATGTTGCGGGCGGCACAGGAGGCGGCAATCGCATCGCGGTGCGGCTTGGCATAGCGCGCGGAAAGGTCCTGCTGGCGCTTGCAGAAGGCATCGAACTCGTCGTCGGTGAGGCCGCGCTTCTTCTTGTAGTAGAGGATGTACTGTTCCAGCGTCTGGAACTGGCGCTGGCCAGGCGCGTGGTCCATCAGCGAGACGAGGCGCACCAGCGGGTCGTTCTCGAATTCCTCGTAGTGCTCCAGCACGTTGTCGGTCGACACCTCGCAGCGCAGGTGAATGAGGTGTTCGGCGCGCAGGCGATCCTCGGCCTGCGCCTCGGCGATCGCGTCGGCCATGGCGCGCATCTCGCCCTTCTCGAAGCCGCCGTCCCCATCCGACCCCATGCGCAGGCAATCGAAAACGGTGGTGATGCCTGACGTGACGACCTGGGCATCGTGCGACTGGATCGCGGCAGTCAGGCCCCAGCGCACGCCAGGGCGCGGCGAATAGTGGGCTTCCAGATGGTCGGTGTGCAGTTCGACGAGGCCGGGAAGCAGGAAATCGCCCTCCATGTCCTCGCCAAGGGCAGAGGCGCCCTCGGAAATGTCGGCGATCAGCCCGTCACGCAGCACCAGCGTGCCATCGACAATGCTGTTTTCCAGCACGATGCGGGCATTGGAGAGAATGGTTTCGCGGGTCATGTCATGCGGTCTTTCTGTTGGCCGCTCCGCCGAGCGGGAAAAGCGAATGGACGGTGAAATCAGCGCCGCGCGACGGCTCCCGGAACAGCGCCAGGCCGGCAATCGCCAGCGGGCGGCTGTGAACATCCGCAAAATGATCGAGAAGCACACGTTCGACGGCATCACGGCGCTCGGCAGGCACGCGGCCCGTCAGCGTCATGTGGAAGCGGAACTCATCGAAAACGTAAGGGTAGCCCCATTGCACGAGGTTCTGGCGCTCACTCGCTGTGAGTTCATCCGGCTTGCGACGGGAAATATCGGCCGAGGTGAGCGGTGCGCGGAAACGCTCAAAGCGGCGCACGACTTCGCCGGCAAAGCTCTGCAGGGGTTCACAATGATCGCCCGGCACGACCGCGAAGAAGGAGCCGAGCCGGCCGACCACGACCTCGGGAATGTCGAAAGGCTCCGCCTCAGCGACGAATCGGCCGAGTTCTGCGACAAGCTCCGCTTCGCTGCGGCCTTCGGCAAGTGTAAACGGCGCCTTGATGGTGGCATGGAAACCATAGCGGCGGGGATCGGCCGTGAGGCCTGAAAGTGCTGCTGCGTCGAACCCGTTCACCACCGGCTGCTCCAGTGCCGCGCCCGTAAACGCGTTGCGCCCGAGCCAGCGCTGGGCAGTCAGCGTCAGGGCGTCGCTTGCGGGCGGGGTGAAGTAGAGGGCGTAACGCATGGGTTCATTCCTGTATTCATAAGCGCCACCCGATTGGCGGCGCCGGAGCATGAAGGGATTCATGTGGCAGCATGATGCCGCCACATAAACTCAATGAGAAGATTTCCCCATCAATCGCGAGCGCAGCGCATTCGATATGCCGTCGAAGATGAAGACGACCATCAGGATCAGCAACACCATGTAGGCGACGTTTTCCCAGTCCGAATTCGTGCGCATCGCTTCCCAGAGTTTCAGGCCGATGCCTCCGGCCCCGACCGCGCCGATGATCGTCGCAGAACGCGTGTTCGATTCCCAGAAATAAAGCGCCTGCGAGGCAAAGAGTGGCAGGACCTGCGGCAGAACGCCGTAGCGCTGCACGGCGACGGGCGCCGCTCCCACCGATTTCACGCCCTCCCGCTGCTTGTCGTCGATGTTTTCCAGTGCCTCGGAATAGAGTTTGCCGAGCGTACCGGTATCCGTGAAGAAGATCGCCGACATGCCGGCGAGCGGCCCCGGGCCAAAGGCGCGGGTGAAGAACAAGGCCCAGATCAGCATGTCGACCGAGCGCAGGAAATCGAACAGGCGCTTGGTGATCTGGTTGGAGAACCAGTTGCGCGTGATGTTGCGCGCCGCCAGGAACGCCAGCGGGAAGGCGAGCAGCATGGCAAACAGCGTGCCGACGAAGGCCATGACGATCGTCTGGAGCAATTTTGTCCAGACATCGAGATGCTGCCATTCGGCATTGTAGAGGATGTTGTCCCAGGCGAGCGACAGATTCGACTGTTTCGCATTGATGCGCTCACCCGCGGTGATCAGCGACACCACCTCCGACGTCGACTTGCCGTGGAAGGGCGAGTTGGTGTCGAACAGGAAGTTGGCCCAACCGAGGAAGCGTTTGCGGATCGAGACATCGTCCGCCTCGATCTCCCCCCATCCGGCAAACCCAAAGGCCAATGTGATCTTCTGGCCGGGTGTCTTCTGCGTCGCCCAGGCCGGCAGCGTGCCTTCGGGTTTCACCTCGGAACCGTCGACATCCACCACCAGCGTCTCGCCGGCATGCTGCACGGTCACGCGCTCCGGCAGCACCTCGACGCTTGTCGAGGAATTGAGCGTGATCTTGGCGCGCTTGACCACCTCTTCCTCGCGCGTCGTCGCCGTTGCAAGGCCCTCGGCCGCGGCAGCCGAGCCGCCGATGACGGCGCCCTCGCCCATGAAACCCATCGAGGCGGGCTTCTTTTCCGTCGTGGTTGTGGCGCCAGCGGCCGGCGTGGTGCGGGTCATCTTGCCAAGCTCGATTTCGACCCAGTCGGGCTTGGCATTCGCGCCAAGCGGCGAGAAGCGCGGATAGGTGAGCTTCATCGCGCCATCGGGATCGATCGCCACTTCCGGGCGCACCTCATAGGAGACCCAGTCGGCGAGATAGGTGCCGGCGATGTTCCAGTTCGCGGTGCCGAGCACATGGCCGATCGCGAAGAACCACCAGCAATAGAGCGCGTAGAGCACGAAGCCGCCGGTGATGATGGCAATACGAAAACGCTGCCAGAACGAGCGGTGGAAGACGGCCGGGTGGCGTGCCGCGATCTCATCCATCTGTGCGGGATTGAGGGTCGTCATGGCAACTCCTATTGAGCCAGCCGGAAGGCATGATCGCCGACCAGCTTGCGGCGCAGCCAGGCGGAAAACTGGTCGACGACGACGATGGTGATGAGCAGCAGCAGCACGATGGCGAGCGTCTTTGCCTGATGGTTCTGGCCGATCGACAGGCGCAGCAGCTCGCCGATGCCCCCGCCGCCGACGGCGCCGATGATGGTCGAGGCACGCACGTTGATCTCGAGGCGCAGCAGGAAATAGCTCACGAAGTTCGGCAGCACCTGCGGCACGATGCCGAACCAGACGCGCTCCACCCAGCTCGCACCCACGGCGCGAAGCCCCTCCTCCGCCTTCATGTCGGCATTCTCGACGACCTCGAAGAACAGTTTGCCGAGCGCACCCACCGTATGGATCGACACGGCGATGACGGCGGGAAGCGGCCCGAGCGACAGGATGGCGAGGAAGAAGCCAGCGAGCACGACTTCCGGGAAGGCGCGCAGGATTTCCATGAAGCGGCGCACGAAACCGCGCAGCAGGCGGTTGGCGACCAGGTTCTTGGCGGCGAGGAAACAGAGCAGGAAGCCGAAGACCATGCCGATGATGGTGGAGAACAGCGCGATGTTCAGCGTTTCCAGCATCTTGTGGAAATATTCCGGCACATAGAGGCTCTCGGTGAGGTAGAGTCGGCCTTCCGGATAGTTGTACTTGAAACTGCCGTCGTCATAGGGCGACGGAAGGTCGAACAGTGCGCGGAACACTTCGAGGCCATCGCGCGGCACCATGTCGCCGACGAAGTCGAACAGATGGGGCAGCCGGTCGAAGAACTTGCCGGCATTCGTCTCGTTGGCGAACCAGAGCGAACCGGAGAGTGCCACCGCGAGGATGGCGAGGCCCAGCCAGGTATAGAGGCGGCGGCGCGCGTTCAGCTCCTGCCAGTGTCGCTCGATCAGAGCGCCCTTCTCGCTGAAGCCGTCGTGAAGCGTGTTCGTGGCCATGGTCTATCCCGGCTTGTTCAAAAAACAGAGGCGCCGGCCGGGGTGCGGCCGGCGCCGATGTCAATATGGCGATCAGCCGCCGATCGTTGCCTTGCGGGCGTCGATGATCGGCTTGTAGAAGTCGACGTTCACTTCCGTGAAGGACGTGAAGTCACCGCCCATGACGGCTGCGAAGCAGGCTGCGTCCTTCTTCGGCAGGTCGAGCATGAACTGCTTGAACTTCGCCTTGGTCTCGTCGGCCATCGAGGTGCGAACGACGATCGGGCCGTTCGGGATCAGCGGCGACTTCCAGAGTTCGACGAGGTCGTTCATGTCGAGAATGCCCTTCTCGACCATCTTGTGCAGGTTGCCGGAGGTGTAGCCGTCCTTGAACTCGCCAACGCCCGAACCGAAGGTCGTGCCGGCGTCGAAGGTGCCCTTCAGCACTTCGAGGACGAGGTTTTCGTGACCGCCGCCGAAGCCGGTTTCAGCGAAATATTCCTTGACCGGGCCGCCGATTGCTTCCGGCAGGGTGACGAGCGGAACGAGGTAGCCGGAGGTGGAGTCCGGATCGGCGAAGCCGAGCTTCTTGCCCTTCAGGTCTTCGAGCTTGGTGATGCCGCTGTCTTTGCGGGCAACCATGATCGAGTGGTAGCCGGTCGAGCCGTCGGTCTGGACGGTCGTCAGGATCGGCTCGACGGCATCGGCCTTGGCGAGGTAGATCTTGGCGAAACCCGAAGCGCCGAGTTCGGCGTAGTCGAGCGTGCCGCCGAGCAGGCCCTGGATAACGCCGTCATAGTCGGCCGCCGGGAAGAACGAGACCTTCTCGAAGCCGAGCTCGGCCTTCAGGTGATCGCCGAGGCACTGGTAGTTGCGCAGGCGATCCGCTTCGTTTTCGCCGCCGATGATGCCGACGCGGAATTCCTTGAGGTCTTCAGCCTGTACGTGGCCGGCGAGCGCGATGAGCGCGACGGCGCCGAGAAGAACTTTCTTCAGCATGGTCTCTCTCCTGTTTGACCGGCTTTGCCGGCTGGAAGTTTATGACCCTTCACGCGGGCCGTTCGATCCCGGCGGGGCTCTAGAGTTTGTTGCGCATTTCCGGACGCAAAACCGCTACGCACTTTTGCTGGAAATGCTCTAAAGCCCGGCCAGTGCCAGCGGTGTCGGGCTGGCGGATTCCTTGATGTTGTCCTGTTTGGCGGGGTTGCGGATCGCCGTGGAGGTCATGCTCTCGTCGATTTCCGCGCCATCGGCCCCCGTGCCGTAGATCGTGCGCACCGCTTCGCTGTCGAGTTCGCGTGCCGAGCCGTCGAAGACGACGCGGCCATGCGCCATGCCGATGATGCGCTCGCAATAGGCGCGCGCCGTATCCAGCGTGTGCAGGTTGGTGACGACCGTGATGCCCTCGCGCTCGTTGATATCGCGCAGCGCGTCCATGACGATCTTGGCGTTCAGCGGATCGAGCGAGGCGATCGGCTCATCGGCGAGCAGCATCTTCGGGTTCTGCATCAGCGCACGGGCAATCGCCACGCGCTGCTGCTGGCCGCCGGACAGCGTGCCGGCCGGCTGGAGCGCCGTCTGCTCGATGCCGAGGCGCTCAAGGGCGGCAATCGCCATGATGCGCTCTTCGCGGGTGAAGAGGTTGAGGATGCTGAGCGTGGTCGAACGGTGGTTGAGGCGGCCGAGCAGCACGTTGGTCAGCACGTCGAGGCGCGGCACCAGGTTGAACTGCTGGAAGATCATGGCGCAGTCGCGCTGCCAGTTGCGCAGGCCGGAGCCGCGCAGCGACGAGACCTCGACGTCGTTGAAATGGATCGAGCCTTCGCTCGGATCGGCCAGACGGTTGATCATGCGCAGCATGGTGGATTTGCCGGCGCCCGAGCGGCCGATGACGCCGACCATCTGGCCCTGCGGGATATCGAAGGTCACATTATCGACCGCAACGCGCTCGCCGAAACGGCGGGTGACATTCTTCAATCGGAACATGGCGGATCCCTCATTTTTCAGGCTAGGCCCGAAGTCGGGCAGTGTCGTTTTCGGGACTGGCTGTAAACGCTGTTGATGAAGCGGCGATGTCAGTTTCATGTCGGAAAGATTACAGTCCACAGGGCTGAAATTCCGGCTTCTCGCACGCCTCTTACCCGTCGTGACGGGCAAGAAAGGCTTCTGCGTCAAGTTTGCGAAAATCGTCCAAGGCGGTGCGCAACCGGGCATGATCCCAGTCCCACCAGGCGAGTTTTTCCATGCGTTCGGCGATGGTTCGGGGGAAACGCTCGCGGATGACTTTCGCCGCCACGCCGCCGACGATCGTGTAGGGTTCGACGTCTTTCGTGACGACCGCGCCCGATCCTATGACAGCGCCGTTGCCGATTGTGACACCGGGCAAAATCGTCGATCCATGGCCGATCCACACGTCATGGCCGATGGTGACGCGGTGCTCGCGCCGCCAGGCGAAGAAGTCCGGTTCGGGCTCCGCATCGGGCCAATAATCGTTGGCCCGATAGGTGAAATGGTGCAGCGTCGCGCGCCACATCGGGTGGTTGGTGGCGTTGATGCGCACCGACGAGGCGATGTTGGCGAACTTGCCGATCGTCGCGCACCAGACCGAACCGTCCTCCATGATGTAGGAATAGTCGCCGATCTCGGCCTCGCTGATGCGGCAGCGCTCCGCGATCTCGGTATAGCGGCCGAGCGTCGTCTCCGCGACCTTCGCCGTCGGATGGATCAGCGGGGTTTCGGAAAGCTTGGTCACGCGACAGCCTTTCGCGGCGAAAAGGCGGAGACGTCCACGATGCGGTCGGCGACTTTTTCGCGCACGTCCTCGTCATGGAAGATGCCGAGAAGGGCGACGCCGGCGGCCTTCTTCTCTTCGATCATGCCGACGACGACGGCGCGGTTCGTCGCGTCGAGCGAGGCGGTCGGCTCGTCGAGCAGCAGGATGCGGTGGTCGGTGATGAAGCCGCGCGCGATGTTGACGCGCTGCTGCTCGCCGCCGGAGAAGGTGGCGGGCGGAAGCTGCCAGAGTTCGCGCGGCAGGTTGAGGCGCGCGAGCATCGCTTCCGCGATCTCCCTCGCCTCGGCCGCAGCGGTGCCACGACCAAGCAGCGGTTCGGCGACGACATCGACGGCCGCTACGCGCGGCACGGTGCGCAGGAACTGGCTGACGTAGCCGAGCGTGGCGCGGCGTACCGACAGGATCGTGCGCGGATCGGCAGTCGCGAGGTCGAGCAGGCGACCGCCGTGCTCGATCAGGATCTGGCCGCTGTCGACGGCATAGTTGCCGTAGACCATCTTCAAGAGCGAGCTCTTGCCGATGCCGGATGGGCCGCCCAGCACGACACATTCGCCGGCCTTAACGGAGAAGGCGACATTCGACATCACCGGCAGGCGGAGGCCGTCGCGAAGATGCATGGTAAAGCTCTTCGCCACTTCGGAAACAACGAGGGGTGTGGGCATGGTTACACCTGAAGAATGGAGGAGACGAGGAGCTGGGTATAGGCTTCGCGCGGATCGTCGAGCACGCGGTCGGTCAGCCCCTGCTCGATGACGACGCCGTCCTTCATCACCATCATGCGGTGAGACAGCAGACGCGCCACCGCGAGGTCGTGCGTAACGATGATCGCCGAAAGGCCGAGATCCTGCACGAGGCCGCGCAGCAGGTCGAGCAGGCGGGCCTGCACCGAGACGTCGAGGCCGCCGGTCGGCTCGTCCATGAAGATCAGCCGCGGCGAGGTCACGAGATTGCGGGCGATCTGCAAACGCTGGCGCATGCCGCCGGAAAAGGCGCGCGGCTGGTCGTCGATGCGGTCGACGCTGATCTCGACACGGCCGAGCCAGTTGCCCGCCGTCTCGCGGATATTGCCGTAGTGCCGCTCGCCGACCGCCATCAGCCGCTCGCCGACATTGGCGCCGGCCGACACGGCCATGCGCAGGCCATCGGCCGGGTTCTGGTGCACGAAGCCCCAGTCGGTGCGCATCAGGAAGCGGCGCTCCGCCTCGCTCATGCGGGAGAGCTCGCGCATGTCCCCATCGCGCATGCGGTATTCGACGGCACCGGAGCTCGGCATCAGGCGGGTCGCAAGGCAGTTGAGCAGCGTCGTCTTGCCGGAGCCGGACTCGCCGACGATAGCGAGGACTTCACCCGGCCATAGATCGAAGGAGACATTCTTGCAGCCGATGCGCGCGCCGTAGAATTTCGAGATGTCGCGGACTTTGAGAAGCGGCGTGTCGGTCATCGGGTGGCCTCCGTGATGCTGGAGGGCGTGACACCCCCCTCTGCCCTGCCGGGCATCTCCCCCTCAAGGCGGGAGATTGATTGGAGCAACGTTTCGCCCATCACTGACGCTGCAGATTGAACAAAATTCTCGCTTCTTGCCGATCTCCCCCCTTGAGGGGGAGATGCCCGGTAGGGCAGAGGGGGGTAAGTGCTGCTCATTCCGCAGCCTCCTTGTTATCGGCGAGATGACCGCAATGGCCGTTGGCGCAACGTTCCTCGCAATGGTCGGTGTCGGAGCAGACGAACATCCGCCCGCCCTTGTCATCGAGCACCACTTCGTCGAGATAGACATTCTCCGCGCCGCACAGCGCACAGGGCTTGTCGAAGGTCTGAATCTCGAACGGGTGATCCTCGAAATCGAGGCTGACGACCTCGGTATGGGGCGGCACGGCGTAGATGCGTTTTTCACGACCTGCGCCGAACAGCTGGAGCGCTTCCGAGCGGTGCATCTTCGGATTGTCGAATTTCGGCGTCGGCGACGGGTCCATCACGTAACGCCCCTCGACTTTCACCGGATAGGCATAGGTCGTGGCGATATGGCCGTTCTTGGCAATGTCCTCGTAGAGCTTGACATGCATCAGGCCGTATTCTTCCAGCGCATGCATCTTGCGCGTCTCGGTCTCTCGCGGCTCGAGGAAGCGAAGCGGCTCCGGGATCGGCACCTGGTAGACCAGCGTCTGCCCGGCCGTCAGCTTCTCCTCCGGAATGCGGTGGCGCGTCTGGATGATCGTCGCCTCGCGGGTCTTCGTCGTCACCGCGACATTCGCGACCTTCTGGAAGAAGGCGCGGATGGAGACGGCGTTGGTCGTGTCGTCGGCGCCCTGATCGATGACCTTCAGCACGTCCTTCGGCCCGAGGATCGCCGCCGTCACCTGCACGCCGCCGGTGCCCCAGCCATAGGGCATGGGCATTTCGCGGCTCGCGAAGGGCACCTGGTAGCCGGGAATGGCGATCGCCTTCAGGATCGCGCGGCGGATCATGCGTTTCGTCTGTTCGTCGAGATAGGCGAAGTTGTAGGTCGCCAGTTCTGCCGTGCTCATTCTGCGGCCTCCGGAAGATCGGTGTCGATGTTTTGCGCGGCCTCGTATTCCCGCCGCATGCGGCGCACGAGATCGAGTTCGGCCTGGAAATCCACGTAATGCGGCAGCTTCAGGTGCTCGACGAAACCGGTCGCCTGCACGTTGTCCGAGTGCGAGATGACGAATTCCTCATCCTGCGCCGGTGCCATGATGTCCTCGCCGAATTCTTCCGCGCGAAGAGCGCGATCGACCAGCGACATGGCCATGGCCTTGCGCTCGCTCTGGCCGAAGACGAGGCCATAACCGCGGGTGAACTGCGGCGGGTTCTTTGCCGAGCCCTTGAACTGGTTGACCATCTGGCATTCGGTGACCTGGATGCGGCCGAGCGAGACGGAAAAGCCGAGCTCCGGCATGTCCAGTTCCACCTCGACCTCGCCGATGCGCACCTCGCCGACGAAGGGATGGGTGCGGGCATAACCGCGTTGGGTGGAATAACCGAGCGCCAGCAGAAAGCCCTCGTCGCCACGGGCAAGCGCCTGCAAACGCAGGTCCCGCGCCATCGGGAATTCCAGCGGCTCGCGGGTGAGATCCCCCGCGACATGGCCCTCCGGCAGGTTGCCGTCGTCCTCGACCAGGCCTTCGCCGGCCAGGATGTCGGAAACGCGCATGACCGGCTCGCCGGGCTCGTCGCGCTCAAGAGCCGTATCGACCGGTTCATCGCCAAGCAGCGACGGGTCGAGCAGGCGATGCGTATAGTCGAAGGTGGGCCCGAGAAGCTGGCCGCCCGGCAGGTCCTTGTAGGTCGCCGAGACGCGACGCTCCACGAGCATGACGCCCGTCTCGACCGGCTTCGAATAACCGAAGCGCGGCAGCGTGGTGCGATAGGCGCGCAGGATGAAGATCGCCTCGATCATGTCGCCGCGGGCCTGCCGGACGGCAAGGGCCGCAAGCGCCCGGTCGTAGAGCGAGGCTTCCGCCATCACGCGATCGACGGCGAGCCCGAGCTGGGCGACGATCTGCTCGATGCCGATCGCCGGCAGCGAACGGTCGCCACGGCGACGATCGGCGAGAAGGCGGTGGGCATTGGAGATGGCGGCTTCGCCACCCTTGACGGCAACATACATGGCTCAGGCCTCCTTCACGCGAAGAACGGTGGTGCGGGGCAGGCAGAGAACCTGATCGCCGGCAACGAGGATCAGATCGACGCCGCGCGGAAAGCGCTGCCGGTTCTCCGACCAGAAATGCGCGAACATGTCCGGCAGGCCGAGCGGGGCGATCTCCTCTTCCGTGCGAATGCCCGGGCCGGTCAGCACCAGCGGCCGGCCACCTTCGAAAGCCTCGATCTCGATAACGAGCGTCGTCGAGCGGTCCGGATATTCCTGCGTGCCCTGCGCGAAGAGGCAGAGATCGGGCAGCATCGCGCCCTTCTCGATGAAGGCGAAGCGGGCGTTCTGGCGCTCGTCCGTCAGGGTCGCGCCGGCATTGAAGGCGAGCCAGCCGGGCAGCGCCGATGCGCCGAGCTTCGGCGTCAGCCAGACGCTGGTGTCGTGGTCGCAGAGCGTCAGCGCCACGGCGCCGGCGGCGGCATTGAGCGGGGCGGGTGGCGTGACGGTCGCGGCAATGCGGCCGATCGTGCCCGGGCGGGCCATGCCGTCCATCAGCGTGCGGAAGACGGCCTGTGCCTCGAACACCGGCTGTGTAAAACCGCCGGCAAAGGCGAGCGTATCGAGTGACATCAGTCCTCTCCCCGAACCATGGTGAAGAAATCGACGCGGGTGGCGGCCGTCTGGCGCGCCTTTTCGGCGTCCTCGTCGGCAATGCGGCTCGCGATGGCATCGAGCAGCGTCTCGACCTCCGCCTTGCGGGCCGGCTGCTGGAACAGCGCATCGAAGGTCGCCGCAAGCCGCGCCTTGGCGCCATCGGTGCCGAGCGACTGGCCGTGGCCGACCGTGCCGTCTTCCAGCCGGATGCTGGCGCGCGTCACCGTCGCCTCGCCGAGGTTGAACGGCGCGCCGCCGCCGCCGATGCGGCCGCGCACCATGACGAGGCCGGTTTCCGGCCCGCGCACGGGCTGCACCGCCGGCTTGTCGTCAATCGCGTCCCAGGCCGCCTGCAATTCCGCCCGGCTCGCCTTCGCCAGCAGGCCCATCGCCCTCTGCCGCTCGCCGGCCGCGCCCTTCGCGGCGCTCTCGGCAGATTTCTGTGTTGATGTCATTGTCATCTCTCCAAATGTCTATTAATCTAGACAACCGAACATCTAAGTCTTGTCTTAATCGGCAGGAATGACAAGGGTGTGACAGAGGGTATTCGCGGGGGCGAAAATGGTGGAACGACAATCGGGCGTGGCGCTTTGGCGCCAGATCGCGGATCGCATGCGGCTTGCGATCAACAATGGCGATTTCGACGAGACCGGCATGATGCCGCCGGAAGTGGTGCTGGCCGGCCGTTTCGGGGTGAATCGGCATACGGTGCGAAGCGCCATGGCAGCACTTGCGGAAGAAGGCATCGTCCGGCCGATCCAGGGCATCGGCACCCGCATCGAGCGGCGCGATCGCCTGCGCTTCCCGATTTCGCGGCGCACGCGGTTTTCGCAGGGTCTCGGCAACCAGGCGCGTGATCTCGAAGGCACGCTGCTGGACGCGGCGACGGAAGCGGCACCGGCCATCGTCACGGAAGCCCTGGAGCTGGCGGCGGGTTCACGCTGCGTGCGGCTGGAAATCGTCAGCAGTGCGGACAAGCGGCCGATTTCGCGTTCGACGAGCTATTTCCCGGCCGACCGTTTTGCCGGCATGGCGGAGGCCTATGAGAAGACCCGGTCGATCACCGCCTCACTGCGGGAGCTCGGCCTTCCCGACTATGTGCGCCGCTCCACCGAGATATCGGCCATCCATGCCGAGGGTGACGATATGCGGCAGCTGAAACTCTCGCCGGGCGCCATCATCCTCGTGGCGGTGGCAACCAATACGGACCTCGACGGCACGCCGATCCAGTTTTCCCGCACGCGTTTTGCCGCCGACCGCGTCAAGCTGACGGTGGAGCCGGAGCCCGAGGTTGTTTCCGGCAGCAGAGGATGAAGCGGCGGTAAAGCAGCGTGCGCAGCTTGTTGCGCAGATCCGCGGTACGGCGTTGCGCCGCCGCGATGGGTGCGTGTGAGCCAATCGTCATGTCGCGAAAGCCTGCCGCCTCGAGCAGTGGCAGCACGCGCTCCACGCGGAGGCCGTCGCCGAAGGGCAGCCGCTCCATGATGCTGGCATGCCGGTCGCTCATCGCGCCGTCATAGTGGGGATCGACGCCCGCGAACCTGTCGATGACCGCGATGGCGCGGCTTACTAGCCGGCCGAGCCGGGTGGGTGCCGCCCAGTCACCATCGAAGAACAGCAGCATGCCGCCGGGCTTCAGCATGCGGTGCCATTCGGCAAAGGCCTGCTCCGGCGTCGTCAGCGTCCAGACGAGGTGGCGGCAGACGATCGCGTCATAACTCTCGTCCGGCTCCATCGGATTTTCCGCATCGGCGAGCAGAAAGCGCAGCCCCTTCGCGCCAGTATGTTTTCGCCGCGCCACATCCAGCATTGCCTCGGAAAAATCGAGCGCCGTCACCTCGTGGCCGAGCGACAGCAGCAGGCGCGTCACCTCCCCCGTGCCGCAGGCAAGCTCCAGCACGCGGCGTGGCTCCGGGCCGAGCCTTTCGCGGATCGCCGCCGCCCAGGCGTCGAATTCCGGGCCTTCAGGAATGCGATGGCCGAAGGCGAGGTCGAAGGTTTCCGAGCGTCGCGACCAGTAATCGCGAATGTCTTCCTTGAGGTGGTTGTTGGGGAGGGCTCCGTGCATCAGCTCCCCTCGCCTGCGACGAGTTTCAGGCGCGGCGGCCGCGGGTCGGGCCGGCGATAGCGGATGAAGCAGCCGCCGGCGCCATCGCGCTCGACGTCGACGGTGACGCCGAAAACGTCGTGCAGGCGCTGCGGCTCGAGCACCTTGGCGGGCGTGCCGAGCGCCACGATGCGGCCGCCCTGCATGACGGCGATTCGGTCGCAGAACATGGCGGCGTGGTTGAGGTCGTGCAGGGCCGCGACCACGGTCAGCTCCTGTTCGCGCACGAGTTGGAGAAGGCCGATCTGGTGGCCGATGTCGAGATGGTTGGTCGGCTCGTCGAGCAGCAGGATCGGCGATTGCTGGGCGAGCGCGCGTGCAATGTGCAGCCGCTGGCGCTCGCCGCCGGAGAGCGTATGCCAGAGCCGATCGGCGAAATGCGCCATGTCGACCTCCTCCAGCGCCCGGTCGACGATCGCATCGTCCGCCTTCGACCAGGGCGTCAAGGCACCGAGATGCGGCGTGCGGCCGAGCTCGACGGCCTGGCGCGCGGTGATGCGCTCGGTGGTCTCCGCCTGCTGCTCGACGAAGGCGATGCGCTGGGCGATCTCGCGCCGGCCATGCGCCTGCAAGGGCCTGCCGCCGAGCAGGACCTCGCCGCGCTGCGGCTTGCGGATGCCGGCAATCAGCGCCATCAGGCTGGTCTTGCCGGAGCCGTTCGGGCCGATGATTCCGAGGAACTCGCCGGGACGCACCTCGAGCGAGACATCCGACAGGATGGCCGTGCCGCCGGCCGACCAGAAGAGACCATTCGCCGAGAGCGTCATAGCGCCGATCTCCGCTGGCTGAGGATGAGGGCGAAGGCCGGTGCGCCGAACAGCGCGGTGATGACGCCGATGGGCAGGACCTGGCCGGGGATGATGATGCGCGACAGCACGTCGGCCGCGATCATGAAGATGGCGCCGATCAGGGCGGAAGCCGGCAGCAGCAGGCCGTGCCGCACGCCGACGACCATGCGCGCGGCATGCGGAATGACGAGGCCGACGAAACCGATCGAACCGACGATGGAGACCATGGTCGCCGTCATCAGGGCGGAGATGGCGATCAGCACGACATAGACGCGGCGCACCGGAATGCCGAGCGAGGCGGCCGATTCGGTGCCGAAGGTGAAGGCGTCGAGCGCGCGGGCATGCCACAGGCAGACGAGGAGGCCGAGGATCGCCACCGGCAGCGCCAGCCAGACATCCGGCCACCGCACGCCGGAGAGATTGCCGAGCAGCCAGAACATGATGCCGCGCGCCTGTTCGGCGCTCGCGGCCTTGGTGACGATGAAGGAGGTGAGCGCATTGAACAGCTGCGAGCCGGCGATGCCGGCAAGGATGATCGCGCCGGTACCCCGCCCTGCCCGCACGGCAAGCGCGCTGACCAGGCCGAAGGCGACGAGTGCGCCGAGGAATGCGCCGGCTGGCAGCGTCAAGGCGCCGGCGCCGATGCCGAGGATAGCGACGGAGACCGCGCCGGTGGATGCCCCCGCCGAAATGCCGAGGATATAGGGATCGGCGAGCGCATTGCGCAGCAGCGATTGCAGGATGACGCCGCAGAGCGCCAGCGCCGAGCCGCAGCAGGCGGCGACGACCGCCCGGCTCAGCCGGTAGTTCCAGATGATGCCCTCGTCGATCGGCTCGATCGCATGCCCCGCCTGCCAGAGGCGGTTCGCCACCGTCTTCGCGACGATATCGAGCGGTATCGCCGTCTCGCCGACGGCGGCCCCGACGCCAAGGGCTGCGACCAGCAGAACGAGCGCCGCGAAAGCGGCGCCCGTGCGGAACAAGAGGGGGTGTTCTTCTCTCACTGCGCCAGACCGGCCTTTTCAATGGCGTCGGCAAGCTGCTCGATGCCCTCGATCGTGCGGATCGTGGGGTTCATCGCCTGTGCGTCCATATCGAAGACATGGTTGTTCTTGACCGCCGGCATGAGGCTCGCCACCGGGTCGGTCTTCAGGAAGTCGAGCTTTGCCTCGAGGCTGTCGAGCGGATAGCGGCGGCGCTCCATCGAGCCGGCCACGATGATCGTCGGACCCGACTTGGCGATCGTTTCCCAGCCCACCATCGGCCACTCGTCATCGGTCTTGATGATGTTGTCGATGCCCAAGGCCGACATGATGTAGCCGGGCGCACCGTTCTTGCCGGCGACGTAGGGATCGGAATCCGCCGCGCTGGAGAACCAGAACACGGCCGACAACTTGCCATTCGCAGCCGCGACCTTGGCGCGGGCGGCGGCTTCGCGCGCCTTCAGTTCGGCAACGACCTCTTCGCCCTTGTCCTGCACGTCGTAGATCTGAGCCAGTTCGCGCACTTCCTGATAGACGAGGTCCATCGTGAAGACCTGATGGCGCACGCCGTCGCTTGCTGCGCTGTTCTCCTTGCCGACGCAATCGGACGGGGATGTGTAGACCGGAATGCCGAGCTCTTCGAACTGCTCGGGCTTGGCGACCACGCCTTCCGGGCCGATTTGCCATTGGAACTGGACCGTGACGATATCCGGCTTCTTGCCGAGCACGCTCTCGAAGCTCGGGTCATTGTCGGCGAGGCGGTCGATCCTGGCGTTGACCTCTTCGTAGCCCTTCAGAACGGGGCCGACCCAGAGCGCGGTGCCGACCACGCGGTCGGCGAGACCCAGCATGTAAAGAATTTCGGTTGAGCTCTGGCCGACCGAAACCGTTTGCGCCGGCGCCTTCTGGAACGTGACCGGACGGCCGCAATTCTGCAGCGTCAGCGGGTACTGCGTCTCGGCAGCCGCGGCGGAAAAGGCTGACAGCAGAAGTGCCGTAGAGCCGGCGGCGAACGAAAGCAGCGATGCGGACCGTGTGGCCGCAGAAAACAGGGTCATGGTTTTCTCCCGGATGAATGAAAGCGTGCGGCCTCAGCCGACGCGCCGAAGGGGGCGGATCGATCGCGGGCGGGAGAAAACGAGGGTAGGTCTGCCGGGTACGGCAGGCAGATTCGTCATGGCGTCTCCGTTCCGGGCATCCCCGCCCGTGACTTGGATTGTTGCTATGACGGCAGGTCTCCTGGCTCACGGATATCTGCTGCCTGTCTGCCTTCCCGCGAAAAACCGCAGTGGCATGACGCGAAAACGCGTCCGGGGACAGGCGGCAATCCGCCTACAGTTGCGGGGGCAGCCACGGCTTGGGTCCCTGTTGGGTCGTCCGTACCGTGTTCCCTATTAATCCCCTGGGAGTCATCCTTCAGGGAACCGTCATCCCATCCTTAGTCCGGTGCGAACGGCAACGTCAAGGCGCTCAGCTCTCGAAATCCCCGAAGACGTCCTGAAGGCGGGTCAGCGTATCGACGCGCTCGCTCACCGCCTCACCCATCACGACGATGATGTTGGAGAGCATGAGGTCCATGACGGCGGTCATGGTGGCCGCGCCATCCCAGAGCGGCCCGTGCGAGCCGGGAACGATGAGGCAGATATCGGAGACCTCCGGCCCCCAGGGGCAGAATTCATCGGTGAGCAGCACGACCTTGACGCCCGCGCGGCGCGCCTCCAGCGCCAGAGGCCGCGCCTTGGCGGCAAAGCGGCGCACGTCATGCAGGAAGAGCAACCGCCCCTCGACGGAGCCGTCGAGCACTTCGGCATAGGTGCCGTTGACACCATCGACGAACTGCACGCGCGGCCGCGTATAGGACAGCTGGCTTGCAAAATACTGCGCGATGCCACGCACGTTCTGGTAGGCGGCGACATAGATTTCCGTCGCGCCGACCAGCGCGTCGATCGTCTGCTGCCATTCCGGCGCATTGGTGATCTCGTAGATCTGGCCGAGATTGTCGATCTGCTGCTGGATGAGGCCGGCGAGCAGCTTGCCTTCCTTGCGGTCCTGCTCCAGCCGGTCGACCTGGCCCTTGACCTGCCAGGCGGGGTTGGAGCTGCCGCGGCGCAATTCACCCTTCAACTCGTCGAGGCCGTCGAAACCCATGCGGCGCAGATAGCGCCCGACGGTCATCGGCGAGAGTTCCAGACGCTGGGCGATGGAGCGCGCCGTCTCGAAGGGGAGATCGGCGATGTTGCGCTCGATATAGTTGGCGATCAGCTTGTCGGATTTGGACCGCCGGAGGTCGTCGGACTGAACGAGCTTCAGAATGCGTTTCGACACGTCGCCCTCCCCAAAAAGACCGCCCGTCCGGAGACGGGCGGGATAGTCACGTTTCACTGCGCCGTCTTCACCCGCGTCCAGACACGGTCGAGCTGGCGAAGCGCCGGGCCCAGGTCCTCGAAGATCTGGAGACGCGCCATCGTCTCGGCCGGCGGATTGATCTCCTTGCTATTCTTGATCTTTTCCGGGGTCAATTCCCGCGCCGGCACGTTGGCCGTGCCGTTGGTCTGCTGCGAGACATTGAGCGCCGCGATCTCCGGCCGCGTGTAGAACTGGAGGAATTTGACGGCGTTCTCCTTGTTCGGCGCGCTCTTCAGCACGCAGACGTCCTCCTGGTACATGGTGCCGCCTTCTTCCGGGATCACGTAGCCGAGATCCTTTTCGTTGCCGAAGACATCGACCATGGCGCCGACGAAGAAATGGCCGGCCGCGACATCGCCGGATTGCACCATCGGCCGCGTGTCATAGGTGAAGGCGGCGACATAGGGTTTCATGGCGATGATCGTTTCCGCCGCCTGCTGCAACTCGGCCGGATCGGTGGAGTTGATCTTGTGGCCGTTCATCATGAGGCCGACGGCGAGCACTTCGCGCATGTCGTCGAGCAGGGTGAATTTCAGGCCCTTTGCCTTTACGGTCTCGATCAGGTCCTTCCAGCCGGTAATGTCCTTGCCGAGGATCGTGCGGTTATAAAAAATGCCGACCGAGCCCCAGGCATAGGGCAGGCAATATTCGCCCTTCGGGTCGCTTTTGGCGCGCAGGAAGGCGGGGTCGATGTTCTTGAAACCCTCATAGGTGTTGATGTCGGTCTTTTCGAGCAGGTCCAGCTTGGCCATGATGTCGTGCATGTGCACGGACGGGAAGACGATGTCGTAGCCCGTCGCGCCGCCCTGGATTTTGGCGAGCATTTCCTCGTTGGAGGAATAGGTCGAGAGGTTGACCTTGATCTGGGTCTCCTCCTCGAATTTCTTCAGAACCTCCGGATTGATGTATTCGCCCCAGTTGTAGATGTTGAGCTCTGCAGCGCCAGCAATGCCGGCGCTCGCCACGAGGGCGGCGAGCGAAAAGGCGGTACGGCGCGTCCATGCGCGAAGGCCGGATGCGGCGGCGCGGGAAAGTTTTGTCATCGATAGTCTCCTCTGGTGGTTGGCCCGTCGTGGCCCCGGCGCTTTCCTTTGCGCCGCCTGTTCCTGTCCCGGCTTCTTTCGGCCGTTGACTTGGATGAACAAATGGTATCCAGATATCGAAATCGCACAAGCGTTATTTTTATAACATAATGGGGAACGACGATGCGAGATTCCATAGTCCGCCTGGACAAGGCGGCGAAGGCCTTTGCCACGCCCGAAGGCCAGACCGTTACGGCGCTGGACGCGATCGACCTCGAGGTCAGCCGCAACGAATTCCTGACGCTGCTCGGCCCCTCCGGCTGCGGCAAGACCACGCTGCTCCAGGCGATCAGCGGCTTCGTCGAGCTCGATGCCGGACGCATCCTGATCGACGACGAAGACATCACCGACCGGCCGCCCTACCGCCGCCCGGTCAATACGGTGTTCCAGAACTACGCCCTCTTCCCGCATATGACGGTCGGCGAAAACACCGCCTACGCGCTGGAGGTGGCGGGCGTCGCCAGGCCCGAGCGGGCAAAACGGGTCGTCGACGCGTTGCGCATGGTCGGCCTCGAAGGCATGGAGGGCCGCAAGCCGCGCCAGCTTTCCGGCGGCCAGCAGCAGCGCGTGGCGCTCGCCCGCGCCATCATCGCCCGTCCGAAGCTGCTGCTGCTCGACGAACCTCTCTCCGCCCTCGACAAGAACCTGCGCCAAGCCATGCAGATCGAGCTGAAGACGCTCCAGCACGAGCTCGGCATCTCCTTCATCTTCGTGACGCACGACCAGCAGGAGGCACTGACCATGTCGGATCGCGTCGCCGTTCTCTCGGGCGGGCGCATCCAGCAGCTCGATACGCCGCGCGCCATCTACGACCAGCCGAAGAACAGTTTCGTCGCCACCTTCGTCGGCGCCAGCAACCTGTTCGAAGGGCATGTCGATGGCGGCAGGCTCGTCACCGGCGACGGCATCGCTATCACGCATATGCGGCCGGGCTCGACGGGCGCGGCGACGGCACTCATCCGCCCGGAACAATTCTTCATCGCGAGGTCGGGCGACGATGCCCCGAGCCTCGACGTCGACCTCGAACAGATCGTCTTCGTCGGCTCCACCTTCGAGCTGTTCGGCCGCACCGCGACCGGTCGCCGCGTCATCGCCGAAATCCCGGCGACACGCCGCAACCTCATCGGCGAGATCGAACAATCGCGCCGCGCGCGCCTCGCCTACGATCCCGCCGCCGTCCACCTCATCCCGGCGGAGGCTGCCTGACATGTCGTCGATCGCCCTTCGCCGGCGCGCCCAACTCGGCCTGCTTCTCGGGCCGGTCTCGCTGTTTCTCGCTGTGTTCTTCCTCGGCCCGCTCGCCATCATGATCGTGACGAGCTTTCTGGCGCCCGGCCTTTATGGCGGGGTGGAATGGACCTGGTATCCGCACAATTACGGCCGCATCCTCGGTTTCGCCGATCCGATGTTCGAGGATTTCGATCCCGTCTATATCGCGATCTTCCTGCGCTCGTTGAAGATCGCGGCGCTTACCGTCATCGCCACGCTCATCGTCTGCTACCCGGCCGCCTTCTGCATCAGCCGGCTTTCCGAGCGCTGGAAGAACTTTTGCCTGTTCCTCATCACGCTGCCCTTCTTCACCAGCCTGATCGTACGGCTCTTCATCTGGGTGCTGATTCTCCGCCAGACCGGCCTCGTCAATGCGGTGCTGCTCAACACCGGCGTCATCGCCCGCCCGCTGGAGCTGATCTACACGGATGGCGCGATCATCCTCGGCATGGTCTATATCTTCATCCCGTTCATGTTCATGCCGGTCTATGCCAGCGTCGAAAAGCTCGACTGGACGCTGGTGCGCGCCTCGCTCGATCTCGGCGCCGGGCCGATCCGCACCTTCATCCGCATCATCCTGCCGCTGACGGCGCCCGGCATAGCGGGCGGCGCGATCATCGTCTTCATCCCGGCGCTCGGCAATTTCGTCGTGCCGGCCATCCTGGGCGGCGCCAAGGTGATGATGCTCGGCAATCTCATCGAGCAGCAGTTCCTCGCCGCGCGCAACTGGCCCTTCGGTTCGGCGCTCGCCATGATGGTGATGTGCGTGATGCTGGTGCTGCTCTTCGTCTACGTCATCGTGTCCGGCCGCCGCGGCGTCGATGCCGCGACCGGTCGTTGAGGGAGCAGCCATGAAGATCATCGCCTCCCTCGCCCGCGGCAGCCTCATCGGCTACACCGCTTTGTTCTTCGCCTTCATCTACATTCCGCTGGCGCTGATCGCGGTCTATTCGTTCAATTCCAACCCGGTCAACATGATGACCTGGACCGGTTTCACGACCGAATGGTACGCTCAGGTCCTCGGCTTCAAGACGGCGGTTTCGGAAAGCGCGCTCTATATCGAATCGACCGACCAGCTCGTGCAGGCCGTCTGGAACAGCCTGCTGATCGCCGCTTCCACCACGACCATCGCCACCGTGCTCGGCACGGCGATCGCCATCGCGCTCTACCGCTTCGATTTCTTCGGACGGCGTTTCCACCGTGTCGTCATGTTCATGCCGATGCTGATGCCGGATATCGTGCTCGGCATCGCGCTGCTGATCTTCTTCGTCAATGCCGGCGTCAATCTCGGGCTTACGACGATCATCATCGGCCAGTGCACCTTCCTGATCTCCTACGTCTTCATCGTCGTCTCCGCCCGGCTCGCCGGCATGGACCGCACGCTGGAACACGCCTCGGCCGATCTCGGCGCCAACGAGTGGACGACGTTTCGCAGGGTGGTGTTCCCGCAGCTGCTGCCCGGCATCGTCGGCGGCGCGTTGCTCGCCTTCATCATCTCGATGGACGACCTGGTGATCACCTATTTCATCGCCGGCGTCGATGTGACGACCCTGCCGATGTTCATCTTCGCCATGCTTAGGCGCGGCATCAAGCCGGAGATCAACGCCATCGCCGTGATGATGCTGACCTTCTCCTTCGTCGTCGCCTCGCTCGGCCTCTACCTTCGCTCCCGGCAGAAATGACATGACCCAGACAAAACCCCGCGCCCGCGACCTTGGCCTGCCCTTCACCGCCCGCACCGGCCCCTTCAACGCCATCACGGATGTCGAGGGCATCGCCGTCGGCTTCCGCACCATTGTCGAAGAGACCCCGCGTCCCGGCCGCACACTGCCGGTGCGCACCGGCGTCACCGCCATCCTGCCGCATGCGGAAAGCGAAACACCCGTCCCGGTCTATGCCGGCGTGCACCGCTTCAACGGCAATGGGGAGATGACCGGCACGCACTGGATCGAGGACGGCGGCACTTTTTTGGGACCGGTGATGATCACCAACACTCACGGTGTCGGCATCACCCATCACGCGACGACCCGCTGGATGCTGGAGCGCTACGCCTCGACCTACGACGTGGGCGATTTCCTCTGGCTGATGCCCGTCATCGCCGAGACCTATGACGGCGTGCTGAACGACATCAACGGCCTGCCGGTGACGGAAGCGGACGTGCGCGCGGCGCTGGAAAACCTGTCCCGCGGCCCCGTTTCGGAAGGCAATTGCGGCGGCGGCACCGGCATGATCACCTATGGCTTCAAGGGCGGCACCGGCACCACGTCCCGCATCGTCAACGTCGGCGAACGGGACTACACCATCGGCACGCTGGTGCAGGCCAACCACGGTCAGCGCGACTGGCTGACGATCTGCGGCGCACCCGTCGGCAAACACCTGCGGGACAACACGCCGCAAAGCCAGCTCAAGGAGCGCGGCTCGATCATCGTCGTCATCGCCACCGACCTGCCCATGGCGCCGCACCAGCTAAAACGCCTCGCGCGCCGCGCCGCCATCGGCATCGGCCGCAATGGCACGCCGGGCGGCAACAATTCCGGCGACATCTTCCTCGCCTTCTCGAGTGCCAATCCACAGCCGATGGCGCACAAGGCGCCCGCCATGCTCGGGCTGGAGGTGGTCAACGACGAGCATCTCGATCCGGTCTATCTGGCAGCGGTGGAGAGTGTGGAAGAGGCGGTGGTCAACGCCATGCTCGCGGCGGAAGACAGCGGCGGCACCTCGCACGACCGTTTCCGCATCGATGCGATCCGGCACGATGAGCTCATGGCCGTGATGCAGCAATACGGCCGGCACCTTTAGGCGCCGGCCATCTCGGCATCAGTTGGCCGTCCCATCCGGCGTGACGCTCTGGCTGTCGCCACCGGTGCCGGATTGCGAGGTCGGATCACGTTCCGTCGGAACGGTCTCGCCGCCACCCGGAACGGTGTTGTCGATCGTATCCTGCGTCGGCGTGCTGTTCGAGGTGGAGGGCGTCTGCTCGGTATCGACCGTCGGATCGACCCGCTCGCCCCAGATCTCGACGGCACCCCAGACGAGGACGGCGAGCGCAAGGCTGATGCCCAGCACCTTCAGCACCGGCCGGCCGAGATGACCCTGGCGGGTTTCCTGTGCCGCATAGGTCTTGCGGGCGGGATCGTGGGTGCGGGTCAGCGGATCGCCGCGTTCGTCTTGCTGATGGGTCATGGCAGCACTCCCTGATTGTCGCGTCAGGAAAGAAACCTGCGGTGAAGACGAAAGTTCCCGAGGCGCCTTATGCCTCCGCGGGGCCATCCAGCCCCAGCGCCTCAAGGAGCAGGCGCTGGCGCAGCAGCAGGTGCGTCAGCGCGATCACGTCGCCCTTCGCCGGCTGGTGCGTCATGCCCTCGTCGACGGCTTCGACGATCGCCTCGAGCGTATCGGCGATTTCGCGCGATACGCCGTGCAGCTCTGCAAAGCGCCGATCGGCGACCGCCGCCGCAAGCGTCAGCGTCGTGACGCGCCCGATGCCGTGTGGCACCTTCGCGCCGGCGTCCACATAACCATCCGGCAGGCCGCCCTTGAGATTGCTGATCCGGCGATGGCGGATGGCGTCGATGATCTGGTCGACCGCCTGACAGGCCCCGGCGACGCGGGTGGGGTGGTCCGTATCGGCCGCCGCATGCGGCAGCAGTTCGAGTTTTCCGGGGTGGCGGCCAGCGAGCGTGAGATAGGGTAGCATCGGCCCGCTGAGCGCGCCATTTTCCGCATCCTTGAAGAGATCGGCGTCGATGGCCGCGTGGCGCACCTGCCCGGCCGCCAGCGCCCGGTCGAGCGCCCCGGCATCCACCACCTCGCCGCGATCGTAATTGACGACGACCGCGCCGCGGTTCATCGCCGACAGCACGGCCTCGCCGACGATGCCGGCATTGGCATAGGTCCGCGTCACGGCATCGAGCCGGCCGAGGCCGACATGGACGGAGAGCATATCCGCACCCCGCGCCGCCGCGGCCGGTGTCTCCGCATACTCGAAACCTTCCGCCTCGATCCATTGCCGGTGCTTCGCCCGCGCATGGACCACGACATGCATGCCGAAGGCGCGGGCGAGTTTGGCGACCTCGCGGCCGATATTGCCGTAGCCGAGCACTGCCATGCGGCGGCCTTCCAGCTTGCCGGTCGGATAGGACTTGAGGTCGCGGCCGGTATCGAAATCGCCGGCGACGACCCTCTGATGCAGGAGGTCGACCGGCAGGTCCGGCGTGACCTTGAGCACGGCCTTCATCACCATCTGCGCCGTTGCCCGGCTGTTGATGCCGGGCGTGTTCATCAGCGGGGCGACACCGCCGTCTCCATCGCCGCCGCCCCAGGAGGCGGAGCCCATATTGCCGGTGCCGGCGCCGATGCGCACGCCGCCGAGCGGGAACAGGGCCTGCATCGGAATGAAGGTCGCCGCGGCGACCAGCGCGTCATATTGGCCATGGGCGGTCTGCGCGAGGATGTCGTCCTTGGCGCTCAGGTCCGGCTGGTAGAAGAAATGGATGCCGGGCGGCAGCACCCCGCCCGCATGGGGGCCATCATGGAACGTGCCGCCCTGCGCCTCGATATGGGCCTGCACTTCGCTGTGATCGGGCCGGCCATTCGCATCGAAGCGCAGGCCGATCAGGTCGGCGATCAGGATTCGATAGGCGCGCTCGGGGTCGTCCAGCCGCGTCCGGTCTTCAAAAGCCGTGTGTCGATCCTGCATGGCGCCCCTCCTGCTCGTCCCCCATTTTTCGTAGGCGAGTTTTTCCGGGTCGGCAAGCGCCAAGACAAAAGCGACATGCAAGGTCAAAACAACCATATTGCCCGCCCCGCGCCTCGCCGCCATAAAGAGGCGCACGAGAGGATTTCCCATGACAGACCGCGCCTTCACCACGATCGAGAACCAGTGGATCATGCTTGCCGACGGCACCACGCTCGCCGCCCGCATCTGGATGCCCGACGGCGCGGAACAGGACCCCGTGCCCGCCGTCTTCGAATTCCTGCCCTACCGGAAGGGCGACGGCACCAGCCCGCGCGATGAATCGACCTATCCCGTCTTCGCCGCCGCCGGCATTGCGGGCGTGCGCGTCGATATCCGCGGCTCGGGCGAATCCGACGGCGTCATCGATGGCGAATATACCGAACTCGAACTGGCCAATGCCTGCGAACTCATCGCCTGGATCGCCGCGCAGCCCTGGTCGAACGGTGCCGTCGGCATGATGGGCATCTCCTGGGGCGGCTTCAACTGCCTGCAAGTCGCCGCGCTGAAACCGCCGGCGCTGAAGGCCGTCATCTCCATCGCCTCCACCGTCGACCGTTACAACGACGACATCCATTACAAGAACGGCACGCATCTCTCCGCCCAGCTCTCCTGGGCCGCCACCATGCTTGCCTACCAGTCGCGTTCGCCCGATCCCACGATCGTCGGCGAACGCTGGAGGGACATGTGGCTGGAGCGGCTTGAAAACGAGCCCTTCTTCCTGGAGGAATGGCTGCAACACCAGCGCCGCGACGCCTTCTGGAAACACGGCTCGATATGCGAGGATTTCGCCGGCTTCCCCGTACCAGCACTCATCATTGCCGGCTGGGCGGACGGCTATCGCAGCACGCCGCTGAAGGCCGTCGAAGGTCTTGGCGACAAGGCGAAAGCGCTTGTCGGCCCGTGGGTGCACAAATACCCGCATTTCGCCTGGCCCAAGCCGCGCATGGATTTCCATGCCGAGGCGATCGCCTGGTGGAACCGTTGGCTGCGCGGGGAGGAGAACGGTGCGGAGAACACACCGCAGGTGCGCGCTTATATCCAGGACGCCGCCCGCCCCGCGTCGCGCCGCGAAGCCGATCCCGGCTTCTGGATCGCCAAGGACAGTTGGGAGGCGCCGGACATGGCGACCTTCTATGTCGAGCAATACGGCACGCTTGCGCCCGGCATGCCGATTGCGGGCGCCGTCGGCCATGACCGCTTTCTGAAGTCGCCGCTCGACACCGGCACCATGGCCGGCGAGTGGTTCACGCTGAAGCCGGATGCGGAAATGGCGCTCGACCAGCGGCTCGACGACGCCGGTTCGCTCATCATCGAGACGCTGCCGCTTGCGCAGCCCCAGGATTTCCTCGGCCAGCCGGTGCTGGAGCTCGACATCGCGACGGAGGCCGACATTGCCAATCTCTGCGCACGCCTCGTCGATGTGCATCCGGACGGCACGGCGACGCGCGTCACCTTCGGCGTCGTGAACCTTGCGCATCGGGGCGGCAATGCCGCGCCGGAGGCCATGCCGCGCGGCGAAAAAACCCGCATCCGCCTCGTGCTCGACGCGATGGGCTATCGTTTTCGCGCCAGCCATCGCATCCGCCTGTCGCTCTCGACATCCTACTGGCCGATGGTGCTGCCGCCGCCGACGGATGCCGGCGTGACGATCGATCTCGCCTCGCTCGGTCTTGCCCTGCCGAAACTCGGCGCGCACCAGGTCATCGCGCTCCCGGAGCCGGAAAACCCCGATCCCCTGCCGAAATACACCGAGCTTGCACCCGGCGAAACGGCGCGCGGCGTCGAGCGCGACCTGACGAACGGCCTTACCGAATATTCGATCTACGAGGACACCGGCCTCTACGAGCATCCAGGCAGCGGGCTCGCCACGCGGCAGGTGCGCGACGAACTCTGGTCGATCGCCGAAAACGATCCGCTCTCGATGACGGGCACCTCGGTCTGGACCTGCGACATGCAGCGCCCCGGCTGGTTCGTGCGCACGGTCTCGACCGCGACCATCGCCTGCACCACGACGGACTGGCTGATCTCCGCCAACGTCCGCGCCTTCGAGGGCGAGGCGAAGATTTTCGAGAAATCGTTCGAAAAGGCGATCCCCCGCGACTTCATGTGATCTTCGAGCCAATCAGTGGAAGTCGCGGGATTTGACGCGGATTTCATCGATATGGCCGTAACCGTCGAAGAGGTTTCGCGGTTTTGCGAGTTTTGGCGCGCCACGCGGATCGTGTGGCGGGCTGCCGTGATGGAATTCGTCGCCGCGCCCATGCGGCAGCGGAAATGGCCCGTCGCGGCGGCCGACGCTGGCGAGCATGCCGGAAAGGTCCGTCAACTGCTGCGCGACGACATGCACCACTTCCCCCTCCCGCTGGATATAGCCCTTCACGCCGAGCATGGAGGCGCCCATCACGACCTTGCGATAGGCGATAAAAACCTTTCTCCAGACGACGAGGTTGGCAATGCCCGTCTCGTCTTCGATCGTCACGAAGATCACGCCCTTGGCCGAGCCCGGCCGTTGGCGCACGAGGATCACGCCCGCCGTCTCGACCGGCTTCCGGTCGCGCAGGTTCGTCGCCACATGGCAGGAGAGGATTCTCTGGCGTTGCAGATCTTCCCGCAGGAAGCTGACGGGATGGGCGCGAAGTGTCAGCCCGACATGGCCATAATCCTCGACGACCTCGTTGCCGGCCGTCATGGGACGAAGCGCAACGGCCGGTTCGTCAAACTCCGGAATGACCGTTTCCTCCCGTCTGGCGGCCGCCGTGAAGAGCGGTAGCGGTTCATCGCGCAGCGCACGGATCGCCCAAAGTGCCTCTCTCCGCGCTAGCCCCAGCGACGGCCGGAACGTATCCGCCTCCGCGAGTTCAACAAGGGACGCTACCGGCAGCTCGGCGCGACGCCAGAGATCGTCGATCGAGACAAATGGCTCTTCCTCCCGCTCGGCAAAGAAGCAGCTCAGTTCCTTGTTGCTCAACCCCTTGATCATTCTGAGGCCAAGCCGCACCGCAAAGCGCTCCTTGTCCTCCGTCGGTTCCAGCGTGCAATCCCACCGGCTTGCATTGATGCAGACCGGCCGCACCTCCACCCCGTGCTGCTGCGCATCGCGCACGATCTGTGCCGGCGCGTAGAAGCCCATGGGTTGCGAATTGAGCAGCGCTGCGCAGAAAATGTCCGGGTGATGGCATTTCATCCAGGCGGAGGCATAGGCGATGATGGCGAAGCTGTAGGCGTGGCTTTCGGGAAAGCCGTAGGAGCCGAAGCCTTCGAGCTGGCGGCACATGCGTTCGGCGAATTCGGGGGCATAGTCGCGCGCTATCATGCCATCCAACAGCTCTTTGCGGAATTTGTCGATACCGCCCGTATGCTTGAAGGTCGCCATCGCGCGCCTGAGCTGATCTGCGCGGCTTGCGGTGAACCCTGCGCACTCGATGGCAACCTGCATGGCCTGCTCCTGAAACAGGGGGACGCCGAGCGTTTTTTTTAGCACCTTCTCGAATGCCGGCTTGGGGTAGTGGACCTTTTCCAATCCCTGCCGGCGCCGCAAATAGGGATGCACCATGTCACCCTGTATCGGGCCGGGTCGGACGATCGCTACTTGAATTACGATGTCATAGAATATTTTGGGCTTGAGCCGCGGAAGCATCGACATCTGCGCACGGCTCTCGATCTGGAAGGTGCCGAGCGTGTCCGCTTTGGAAATCATCGCATAGGTTTCCTCGTCGTCTTGCGGAATGTTGGCGAGTGTACAGCGCTTTTCCTTATGCTCTTTCAGAAAGTCGAACGCGCGCCGCATGCAGGTCAGCATGCCGAGCGCCAGCACATCGACCTTCATGAAATTGAGGGACTCGATGTCGTCCTTGTCCCATTCGATGACTTGCCGGTTGTCCATAGCGGCCGGCTCGATGGGCACGAGATCGTCGAGCCGGTCGCGCGTCAATACGAATCCCCCGGGATGCTGCGAGAGATGACGGGGCACGCCCGTCAATTGGCGGGAAAGCTCAACGAGCAGCCGCAGGCGCCGGTCGTCGACATTAAAGCCGATGCCTTCGATTTCTCCTTTCGGGATATCGTTCGACCAGCCCCAGACTTGGGACGACAGCGCCTTCAGCATATCCTCCGGCATGCCGAGTGCACGTCCGACTTCGCGCATGGCGCCGCGCGAGCGATAGCGGATGACCGTCGCACAAAGTGCGGCCCGATCTTCCCCATAGGTCTTGTATACCCATTGGATGACCTCCTCCCGCCGCTCATGTTCGAAATCGACGTCGATATCGGGCGGCTCGCCGCGCTGCTCGGAGACGAAACGCTCGAAGAGCAAGCCGTTCTTCATGGGGTCTATGGCCGTGATGCCGAGGACGAAACAGACGGCGCTGTTGGCGGCAGAACCACGACCCTGGCACAGGATATCAATCGACCGGGCATAACGGACGATCGAGTTCACCGTCAGGAAATAAGGCGCATATTTCATCCGTTCGATGAGATCGAGTTCGTAATTCAGCTTGTCGCGAACCATGTCCGGAACGCCATCCGGATACTTCTCGGCCGCCCCCTCCCACGTATATTTCGCCAGCGCCTCCTGCGGCGTGAGATGCGCATATTCTTTCTCGTCCGGATACTGATACTGCAATTCGTCGAGCGAGAAACTGCACCGCTTGACGATCTCCAACGTCCGCTGAAGCGCCTCCGGATAGCGGGGAAAGAGCCGGTGCATTTCTTCCGGCGGTTTCAGGTAACGGTCGGCGTGGCGTTCGCGCAGGAAACCGGCATTGTCGATGACGACGTTGTGGCGGATGCAGGTGACGATATCCTGGAGCATGCGCCGGCCGGGCTCGTGGTAGAGCACGTCATTGGTGACGACGGTGGGGACGCGGTTTTGCGTGGCGACGTTGGAGAGGTCGAAGAGCCGCAGCTGATCGTTCGGGCGGCGGCGGAGTGTGAGGGCCAGGTAGCAGCGACCGCGGAAGGTTTCGCGCAGGCGACGCAGATGAAAGGCGGTGGTCTCGTCGGCTTCGTCGGGTACCAGCACGGCGAGCAACCCCTCGTTCCATTCCACGACATCCGACCAGTCGAGATGGCATTTACCCTTGCCGGCCCTCTTCTTTCCGATGGTGAGCAGGCGGCAGAGGCGGGCATAGGCTTGGCGGTCGGTCGGGTAGACGATGAGCGACATGCCGTCGACGAGGTCGAGGCGGCAACCGACGACGAGGCGCACGCCCGTCTCCTTCGCCGCCCGGTGCGCCTGCACGATACCGGCGAGGCTGTTGCGATCGACGACGGCGAGGGCGTCGATACCGAGCGCCCGGGCGGTCAGGAAGAGTTCGTCGCTGCTGCTGGCCCCGCGCAGGAACGAAAAGTGCGAGGTGACCTGGAGTTCGGCGTAGCGCGGCTTCATGCGAAAATCCCGTGCAGGAACCAGCGGCCGCCGCCGGCTGCCACCTGCTGTTCATTACCCGAACGGAAGAGCCAGAAGCGTTCGCCGGCGGCGTCCTCGACCTGGAAATAGTCGCGCACGGCGGCAAGTTCGGCGTCGCGCTTCCACCATTCGCCGAAGATGCGCTCTGGGCCGTCGGCGCGCTTCACCAGCCGGCGCTCGCCGCGCCAGGTGAAGGAGGCGGGCGGGTGGTCGGGCAGCAGCGCCATGACGTCGATCGGCTCGGGCCGGGCAAGCAGACGTGCCGGGCGCGGCCAGCGGCCCTGCCAGGTCGTGCCGACATCGGGTGAGAGCGGCGGAATGCGGCGGAAGCAGCGTTCGGGAACGTCGCTTTCGACGGGGGCGATGCGGTAGAGGCGTGTGGCCCCGATGCGGTTGGCGATCACGTCGACGAGACCGGCAATGTCGGCCTGTTCCTCCTCGATCAGGGAGGAGACGGCCTGTTGCAGGACGAGCGGTTCGGCAAGCGTGGCGGTCAGGTCCATGATCTCGATGCCGAAACCGGGGTCGATCGTCTCGATCCGGTCCGAGAGGAGCCGGGTGAGGCGTTCTTCGTCGCGAACGGCGCGTGCCGTACCGACGCGGATCGCCTGGAGCGAGTTGTCGACGCGGTGGAAGAGCAAATCGAGCCGGCGGGCGCCGAGGCCGCGTTTTTCCAGCGCATGGCAGAGATCGTGCACGAGGCCCTTCGTGTAGCGCGCGATGGTTTCGGGCGCGCCGATCGGCTCGCCGAAAACCTTTCGCACCGTCACGACCTCCGGATCGCGCAGCGGATCGACGGGCTCGGAGATCGTGCCCTGGATCTGGTCGAGCCTGCGGCCGAGGAGCGGGCCGAAGCGCAGCACGAGCGGCGCGCGGGGCACGGCCAGCACGTCGCCTATAGTGGCAAAGCCGAGTACGCGCAGGCCCGTGATGGTTTCCGTCGGTATCCTGAGCCCGTGGATCGGCAGCGATGATACCGTTTTGCCCGCCATGCCGGGCGCAATGACGCGCACGGGATCGGCGAGGAAACGGGCGGCGGCATGCGCCGCACCCCAGCTATCGGCCACCGCCGCGCGCGAAAAAATGCCGGAGGCGGCGAGGCGGTTGACAAGGCCGGTCAGCATGCGCTCCTCGCCGCCGTGCAGGTGGTCGGCGCCGGTCGTGTCGATGACCAGGCCATCCGGCGGGTCGGGCGCGACGATCGGCGCATAGTGCTGCAAGGCCCAGAGCGACAGGCGCTCCAGCGCTGCCGCATCCGCCGCGGGATCGGCGGGCATGGTCATCACCTCGGGCACCAGCGCATGAGCCTTGGTGAGCGGCATACCGACGTGCAGGCCTGCCTGTTCGGCAGGCTTGCTCACGGCGGTCAGGATGCGGCGCGAGCCCTCACGGCCGACGAGCACGAGCCGCTTGTCAGGCGGAGGCGCCGAGGCGCCGAGCGCCCGTCTCAGGCGATCGATCGGCCAGCCGGGAAGAAAAAGCGATACGACCCTCGGCATCGGGTGCCTCCACGTCAAAGTCTGCCGCCTCGCCGGCCCGGCAGCGCACGAGTTGCAAAAGCCATTGCGCCCGGCCGATGCCGGGCACGGGAAGGGTGACGGATGGCCGGACGGACACCCGCCAGCGCGTGACGGCGGCGGATGGTTGGGCAAAGGCATTCGCCTCCGCCCGGTGCTTGAAACGGCGCAGCGCAATGCCGAGCGTCCCGCCGGCCTCTGCCGCCAGTTGCAGGCGCCGCGAGGCGGTCATCGGCAGCCTTGCGACCTCCGCCACCACCGCGCCGAGCCCGCCATGGCGAAGTCCCTCCTCGAAACAGAGGAGCAGGCTTTTTTCATCGCCCGCCTCCACATAGATCACGCGGCCGGGGGCAAGCCCTGCCTGCGCCAGCGCCGGCGCGAAGAGATCGGGCCGCGTCAGGACCCAGAGCACCTGTCCCTTGGTGCGCGCCGCGATGCCGGCGGCAAAGAGCATGGCGGCCGCGCCCTCGACCGCATCGTTGCCGCCGCCGCAGACCTCGTGCAGGCTGGCAAGCGCCAGCCCGCCGCCGGGCAGCCGGTCGTCGATGTCAGGCACGCCGAAGGGCAGCACCGCCCGGTCGCGCGCGGTGCGGCCATCGAACTGCCGGATGCGGTCGCGCAGGTCGGCGACAACGGCATGGGCGGCGGAGACGGACATCGGCGTTGCGGCTCCCGGGTTGGAGAAGATTTGTTCTTTATTTGTTCTCAAAGTGCGCGAGAGTCAATCACTGAGTCGCATGGCAAAGATCACAGTTTGAATCATCGGCGGGAACCAACGGGCGCGGCGGTCGTTCTTGCTTATGCCATTCCATCAAATCCAGGAGACATGTCCATGGCTGACGAAAAGAGCACCGGCAAACGCACGCTCGGTGTCGTTGAAAGTGGCGATAGCATTTCGGAGGAAGCCCGTGCGGCTGCTGCGGAAGCCACCGTCACCGAACAGATCGAGGCGCTGAAGACGGAGATCAGCCGGTTGAAGGAATCCGCTGGGCTGATTGCAGAAGGCACCGGCCAGCTTGCCGTCGCCAAGGCGGAATCTTTGCGAGAGGATGTTCGACAGACGATCCAGGCCAATCCGATTGCCACGCTCGCCGGGGCCGCCTTCATCGGCTACCTCTTCGGCCTGCGCCACCGGTAAATCCATGAGCGGAGGCAATGATTTGCCTTCGTTTGTTGACGCGCATGAAAAAGCCCGGCAATGCCGGGCTTTTCCAGTTCAGAACCAGCGCTGATGGCGCCGCGGCGGCTCGCTTTCAAGGGAGCCGAGCAGATAGCCGATGACGACACCGGCAAGGCCGGCCGTCAGCACGACGGTGGAGAGTGCGGCCGGATGCTCGCGCGCGGCCTGGGCCACGGCAGCGCCTTCGTTGCGCACATATTTCGTTGCCGAACGGACGGCCGGGCGAGCAGCCTCGACGGCATTGCCGGCGCGATCACGGATCGTCTCGTAGGCTTCACTGCCCCGTTCGCCGAGGTCCTTCTGAAGCGAGGCGATTTCTGCGCGAAGAGCGGAAATCTGGGATTGAACGTCGTTGCTTGCCATTACGGTCTCCTTGTCAGCAATGGAGACGGAACGGCTGGCGGGCGGCTTGGTTCCAAGCGGCCGGAAAAGTTGGCCTTCAGCTTGCCCCGTCAGCTCGCTTGGCGGCGGCCGTCGCGGCGGATCTGCGAGGGCGTATCGCCGAAGGCGGCGCGGAAGCGGCGGGTGAAGTGCGACAGGCTCTCGAAGCCGGTTTCGAGCGCGATCTCGATCAGCGGCTTGTTGGTGCGCACCACCATGTTGAGCGCCGCCGCCATGCGGATCTTCATGTAGATCGCGCTCGGCGAGGCGCCCATGTCGCTTTCGAACAGGCGTTCGAGCTGGCGGCGGGAGACGTTCGTCATGGTGGCGATGCTGTCGATCGACAGCAGGTCTTCCGTGTGCTGTTCCATCATCATGATGGCGAGGTGCACGCGGCGGTCGCGCGCTTGGAGGCCGAGCGGATTGCGCGGCTGGAGGTCGGTCGCATCGCGCCGGTGGCGGATCTGCAGGATTTCCAGCGCATTGCGCTCGGCCGCCTCACCGACATGGTGGCGGACCAGCGTTGCCGCGAGATCGGCGACGCTGCTGCCGCCGGCGCAGGTGGCGACCCTGCCGTCGAAGCGGAAGATCTGCTCCGACGTCGCCTCGATATCGGGAAAGCGGCCGCGGAATTCGCGGTGGTGCAGCCAGCTGACACAGGCCGTGTGCCCCTTGAGCAGGCCGGCTTCGGCGAGGATGAAGCTGCCGGTACACAGGCCGATCAGCCCGACGCCGGCATTCGCCGCCTTGCGCAGATAGGCGAGCGCATAGCTGTCGATCGGTTCGTCGACCTTCAGGAGGCCGCCGACGACGGCGATATAATCGAAACAGGAGGGATCGGCGAAGGGCGCGGTGGGTGCCACCTGGATGCCGCTCGAAGAGGAGATGAAATTGCGCGTGCTGCTGAGCACGTCCCAGTCGCAATTGACGCGCCGGGAGCGATCCTCGCTGTCGCTGGCCAGCCGCAGCGTATCGACGAACAGCGCGAAGGCGGAAAGGGTAAAGCTCTTCGACAGGATGAAGCCGACGCGCAACGCCTTGGGGCTCGCGGCCCCGCTCACATCCTTCGACGTCCGAACATCCACCGCCATCCAGATCTCCCAGACCGTTTTGCCGGACATGATCGTCGCGGGCAGGCACGGCTTTCGACAGCCATATCAGATTTCCGACGCTGGCTCCATTCCTTGCACCGACCTTTGTGCGTTCCGAAGCGGCCGCATTTGCCTCTGCGGCGCGTCTGATGCAGGGTGGCCCGATCGACTTCGCCCCGGGAGGCACCGTGAGCACAGAACTTTTCGACCTGACGGGCAAACGCGCCCTCGTCACCGGCTCCTCGCAGGGTATCGGCCTTGCGCTCGCGCGCGGTCTTGCCGCGGCGGGCGCCGAGGTCATCCTCAATGGACGCGATGCGGCAAGGCTGGCGGCTGCGGCGGGAAACCTCGGGGCAGGACACACGCTCGCCTTCGACGCCACCGACCACGAGGCCGTGCGCGCGGCCGTCGATGGCTTCGAGGCGGCGGTCGGCGCCATCGACATCCTAGTCAACAATGCCGGCATGCAGCATCGCACGGCCCTGGAGGACTTTCCGGCGGATGCCTTCGAGCGGCTGCTGAAGACCAATATCTCGACCGTCTTCAATGTCGGCCAGGCCGTCGCCCGGCACATGATCAAGCGCGGCGCGGGCAAGATCATCAACATCGCGAGCGTGCAGACGGCGCTCGCCCGCCCCGGCATCGCGCCCTACACGGCCACCAAGGGCGCCGTCGGCAACCTCACCAAGGGCATGGCGGCCGACTGGGCGAAATACGGCCTGCAATGCAACGCGATTGCGCCCGGCTATTTCGACACGCCGCTGAATGCCGCCCTCGTCGCCGATCCCGCCTTCTCCGACTGGCTGGAAAAACGCACGCCGGCCGGCCGCTGGGGCAAGGTCGAGGAACTCGTCGGCGCCTGCATCTTCTTGGCCTCGGATGCCTCTTCCTTCGTGAACGGGCACATACTCTATGTCGACGGCGGCATCACGGCTTCGCTCTAAACAGCCTCCTAGCGCGCGAATTTCCTGGCACCAGCGACGCAGAGCACGATCGCAAGTGTCGTTACCACCATCAGCGGGCTGACCTTTTCGTGCAGCAGGAAGGCGGCGAGCAGCAGGCCGAAGAAGGGTTGCAGCAATTGCAACTGGCCCACCGCCGCGATGCCGCCGAGCGCCAGGCCGCGATACCAGAAGATAAAGCCGATCAGCATGCTGAAGACGGAGACATAGGCGAGCCCCGCCCAGGCGCTGCCGTCGATATCTGCCCATGTCTGCGGCAGCGAGACGAGCGCGATGATCGCCATCAGCGGCAGCGAGAGGATCAGCGCCCAAGAGATGACCTGCCAGCCACCCAGGCTGCGCGAGAGTTTCGCGCCTTCCGCATAACCGAGCCCGCAGACGACGACCGCGGCGACCATCAGCAGGTCGCCGACGAGCGAGATTTCCGCGCCGGAATTCAACGCAAAACCCACCACCGTCGCGCTGCCGATGCCGGAAAACAGCCAGAACAGCGGTTTCGGCCGCTCGCCACCCCGCAGCACGCCGAAGATCGCGGTCGCCAGCGGCAGCAACCCGATGAAGACGATGGAATGGGCCGACGTGATATATTGCAGCGCCACCGCGGTCAGCAGCGGGAAGCCGACGACGACGCCGAGTGCCACGATCGTCAGCGACAGCAGCGTGTCACGTGAGGGCTTCGGCTGGCGCAGGGCAAAAAGCAGTGCCGCCCCCAGCAGTCCGGCGATCACTGCGCGCGCCGAGGTCAGGAACAGCGGCGAAAAATCCGATACCGCAATACGGGTCGCGGGCAGCGAGCCGCTGAAGATGATGACGCCGATGAGGCCGCTGCCCCAGCCTTCCATGGATGATTTCATAGTCCCTCGCATTCGCCCTCTTCCTACACGGCAGGGGCTGGCGGAAACAGCAACGGAGCAGTACAATCGTAGAGAACTGTATGTGTTTCAGGACCAGTACAATGATGGATGCCTTAGCCGGAACCCGGATTTCCGAGATCATGACGGCGATCGGCGGGCGGATCGCCAGCCGTGCCCTCGCACCCGGCGATCGTCTTCCCTCGATCCGTGGTTTTGCGGCCTCCATGGGGGTTTCGCCTTCCACTGTCGTGGAGGCCTATGATCGGCTTGCGGCGGAAGGCTTGATCCGGGCGCAGCGCGGCTCCGGCTTCTATGTTTCCGGTGCGGCGCTGCCGCCCTTGAAGCTGGCGGAGGCGGCAACGCCGAAGGCGCGCGCGGTCGATCCGTTCTGGGTCTCGCGCCAATCGCTCGATGCCGATGCCGCGGTGCTGAAACCCGGCTGCGGCTGGCTGCCGGCGGACTGGATGCCGGACGAGGCGCTGCGCCGCGCGATCCGCAGCCTTGCGCGCGGTGACAGCGACGTGCTCGCCTACTACGGCACGACGCGCGGATCCCAGGCGCTGCGCCGGCTGCTGCTCGGCCGGCTGGCGGAGGAAGGCATTGAGGCCGGGCCGGACCACCTGATGCTGGCGAGTTCCGGCACGCAGGCGCTTGACCTGATCTGCCGCTTCCTGCTGCGCCCCGGCGATACGGTGCTGGTCGATGACCCGTGTTACTTCAATTACCAGGCCCTGCTGAAGGCGCATCAGGTGACGGTCGTCGGCGTGCCCTATACGCCGTCCGGGCCGGATATCGTGGCCTTCGAGACCGTGCTGAATGCCGCGCGGCCGCGGCTCTACGTCACCAATTCGGCGATCCACAACCCGACCGGCGCCACCCTGTCGCCGCAGATCGCCCATCGCCTGCTGAACGCGACGGCCGGCAGCGACACGATCCTCGTCGAGGACGATATCTTTGCCGATTTCGAGCCGGAGCCATCGACGCGGCTTGCGGCGCTCGACGGGCTCGACCGGGTCATTCGCATCGGCAGCTTTTCCAAAACGCTCTCGGCCTCGGCGCGCTGCGGCTATATCGCGGCGCGGCCGGACTGGATCGAAGGGCTGGTGGACTTGCAGATCGCCACGAATTTCGGCGGCCCGAGCCCGATGTCCAGCGAGATCATCGCCCATATGCTGGCCGGCGGCGGTTACCGCAAACATATGGAGGAGCTGCGGCGCAAGCTGGTGCGCGCCAGGCGCGAGACGGCGGACCGGCTTTCGCGGCTCGGCATCGAGCCGTGGCTTTCACCGCGCGGCGGTTTCTATCTCTGGTGCCGGCTGCCCGACGGGCTGGATTCCGGCGAGGTGGCGCAGGCCGCCGTCGCCGAGGGCGTCGTGCTCGCTCCCGGCAACGTGTTCAGCGTGTCGCAGACCGCGGGAAACTTCATGCGCTTCAACGTCGCGCATATGCGCGAGCCGCGTATCTATGAGGTTCTCGCGGCCGCCATGAAGCGCTAGCGCCGTTTCGCCAGCATGGAACGCGACAGCACCACGACGAGGCCGATGAGGACCGTCGCGGCGATGAAGAGGAAGGCCGCGGCGGCGATCGCCGGACTGATATTCTCGCGGATGCTGGAGAACATCTGCCGGGCCAGCGTGCGCTGGTTGGGGCCGGCGACGAAGAGCGTCAGCACCACCTCGTCGAGCGAGGTCGCGAAGGCGAGCACGGCGCCGGAAAGCACGCCGGGCATGGCGAGCGGCAGCGTCACGCGGCGGAAGACCGTGATGGGCGCGGCACCGAGGCTTTGCGCGGCAAGTTCCACCCGCTCGTCGATGCCGGCAAGCGCGCCGGTGACGCTGACGATGACGAAGGGCACGGCGACGACCGTGTGGGCGATGATCACGCCGGCATAGCTGTTCGTCAGGCCGAAGCCCGCCAGCAGCACCTGCATGCCGACGCCGAGCACGACGGCCGGCACCACCATCGGCAGCAGGAAGAGCGTGCGCATCGAGCCGCGAAAGAAGATCAGCCGGTTGCGCAGGCCGAGGGAAGCCGCGGTGCCGAGCACGGTGGCGAGCAGCGTCGTGCCCGTGCCGATGATCAGGCTGTTGATGATCGCGCGGCGCCAGGCATCCGCCGTGAACAGTTCCTCGAACCAGCGCAGCGACCAGGACGGGATCGGGTAGGTGAGGATGACGCTCGAGGTGAAGGCGAGCGGCAGGATGGCGATGAGCGGGGCGACGAGAAAGAGGATCGTCAGCGTTGCGAAGGTGACTTTGGCGAGCTTCATCGGCATGGCCTAGCGCCTCCCCGGCTCTTCGGCCGAAAGCCGTGCATAGACGCTGTAAAGCAGCAGCGTGGCGACGAGCAGCACGACACCGAGCGCGCCGGCCATGCCCCAGTTTGCCGAACCGGTCGCATAGAAGGCGATGATCGACGAGATCATCTGGTCGCCCGGCCCGCCGATCAGCGCCGGCGTGATGTAATAGCCGATCGCCGAGATGAAGACGAGCAGGCTGCCGGAGGCGACGCCACGCAGGCTCAAGGGAAGCAGCACGCGCAGGAACGCGCGCCAGGGCGGCGCGCCAAGGGACGCGGCTGCCGGCATCAGGTTCTTCGGGATGGTGATCAGCACGGAATAGATCGGCAGCACCATGAAGGGCAGAAGCACATGGGTCATGGCGATGATGACGCCGGTGCGGTTGAAGATCAGCGGCAGCGGCGTGTTTATCAGGCCGATCGCTCTTAGAAGATCGTTGATGAGGCCTTGGTCCTGCAACAGGATGAACCAGGCGGCGGTGCGCACCAGAAGCGAGGTCCAGAGCGGCAGCAGCACGGCGCCGAGCATCAGGTCGCGCTTCCAGCCGTCGAGCGATGCCGCGATGATGGCATAGGGAAAACCGATGCAGGCGCAGAAGAAGGTGACGAGGGCCGCGATCCAGAAAGTGCGGATGAGGATGACGCGGTTGACGGACTGGTCGGCCGGCAGGTGCTCGATCTCGCCCGCGGCATTGCGGCCGAGATCGACGGCGGCGAGCAGGTTGCGGTCGGTGAACGGCGACAGCGCATCGGCGATTGCCAGCCAGAATTCCGGCCTCTCCCAGCGCTTGTCGATGGAAACGAGGTCGACGGGCGGGTTGTCCGTGTCGGCGAGCGCGCTCGTCGTCTTCGACATCAGCGTGCGGAAGCCGGAGCGTGCGCTGTTGAGGCGGCGCACCATGTCGCCGAGTGCCTGGTCGTCGTCGACGGCCTTCAGGTCCTCCATCAGCGCCGCCTGCATGGGCATGGTCGGCGGCGACTGGCGGTCCCAGTCCGGCAAAATCTCGGCGCTGCGCGGCAGCAGGCGCAGCACGGCCGGATCCGACACGGCCTGCGACATCATGCTGAACAGCGGCCAGACGAAGAAGCCGATGAGGAAGATCAGCAGCGGCGCCAGCAGGATCAGCGAGCGCCCGGTGCGCGACGAGCCCGCGCTCATTGCGCGATGACCCGGCAATCGCCGGCCGAAAAGGCCGCATAGACCCTGGTGCCCGGCGCGAATTCGCGCGAGCGGCGACCGAGCTTGGCGATCAGCGGATGGGCGGCGTTCTGCAACTGCACGCGAAGATGATCGCCCTGATAGACGGAATCGGTGACCTCCGTTTCCAGGCAATTGCGCTGGTCGCCGCGCGTCTCGCTCAGATCGACCCGCTCTGGCCGAATGGAGAGCAGGACCGGCTGGCCCGAGGCGACGCTGCCGGACACGGCCGAGACGATCTGCGCCCCCGAGGACAGCCGCACGGTCGCCTCCTGCCCCTGCACGCCCTCGACGACACCCTCGACCAGGTTGGTCTCGCCGATAAATTCGGCAACGAAACGCGTTGCAGGCTCGTCATAGACCTGCCGCGGCGTGCCGATCTGCTCGATCCTGCCCTTGTTGAAGACCGCCACCCGATCCGACATGGTGAGCGCTTCCGACTGGTCATGCGTGACGAAAACGATTGTCAGCCCGAGCCTTCGGTGCAGATCGCGGATATCGAGCTGCATCTGCTCACGCAACTGCTTGTCGAGCGCGCCGAGCGGTTCGTCCATCAGCACGACGCGCGGCTCGAAGACCAGCGCGCGCGACAGCGCCACGCGCTGCTGCTGGCCGCCCGAAAGCTGCGATGGCCTCCGGTCGACGAAGGCCGACAGCTGCACCATATCCAGCGCGCGGGCCACGCGCTGCGCGATTTCCGCCTTGCCGAGCCCCCGCATCTGAAGCGGAAAAGCGACGTTCTCGCCGACCGACATGTGGGGGAACAGGGCATAACTCTGGAAGACGACGCCCATGTCCCGCTTGTGCGTCGGCACGTCGTTGATCGCGGTGCCGTCGAGCAGGATATTGCCGGAGGTCGGCTGCTCGAAGCCCGCCAGCATCATCAGGAGCGTCGTCTTGCCGGAGCCGGAGGGGCCGAGCAGGCTGACGAACTCACCCTTGCCGATGCCGAGATCGAGGTTTTCGACCACGCAAAGCGGGCCATAGAATTTGGTGATGCGGTCGAAGCGGATGAATTCGGCCAAAGTGATGTCTCCATCGGAACGGTCGCAGACGAGGATGCCCCTCATCCGCCTGCCGGCACCTTCTCCCCGCAGGCGGGGAGAAGGGGGTGTTGCACCGTTTTCCTCAACACATGTCCGGTCGATTGCTGGAACGCGGCCTCGCCACGGTTGCCTTCTCCCCGTTTACGGGGAGAAGGTCGCGGCAGCGGGATGAGGGGCGACACCGCCCCGCAAACAACCGCCTTACTGGGCCAGCCAGGCGTTGAAGCGCTGCGTCAGCGTTTCGGCATTGTCGATCCAGAAATCGACGTTGAGCGCGATCGAGTCCGTCATGTTGGCGGGATCGGTCGGCAGGTCCTTGGCGAATTCCGCCGGCACCTTCGCTGCCGCGTCCTTGTTCGGCAGGCCGTAGGCGACGAATTCCGGCAGCTTCGCCTGGTTTTCGGGAATGCTCGCAAAGGCGATGAAGTCCTGCGCGGCATCCTTGTTTTCGGCATCCTTCAGCACGACCCAGCTATCGACGGCGTAGATGCTGCCGGGGAAGACGACCTTGAAGTTCTTGCCTTCCGTGCGGTTGATGCCGGTGATGCGGCCGTTATAGGCCGACGTCATCGCCACTTCGCCGGAGGCGAGGAACTGCAGCGGCTGGGCGCCGGATTCCCACCAGACGATGTTGGCCTTCAGCTCGTCGAGCTTCTTGAAGGCACGTTCGACGCCCTCATCGGTGCCGAGCACGTCGTAGAGTTCGTCCTTCGACACGCCATCGGCGAGCAGCGCGAATTCCAGCGTGTATTTCGGGCCCTTGCGCAGCCCGCGCTTGCCGGGGAACTTTTCGACGTTCCAGAAATCCGCCCAGGAGGCCGGGCCCTCCGTCAGCTTGGCGCCGTCATAGGCGATCGCCGTGGACCAGACGATGGCGCCGACGCCACAGTCGTTGACGGCGCTGTCGAGGAACTTGTCCTTGCCGCCCATCTTGTCCCAGTCGATCTTTTCATAGAGGCCGTCGGCACAACCGAGCGCCAGCTCTTCTGCCTCCACCTGCACGGCATCCCAGTTCGGTGCGCCGGCCTTGACCTTGGATTGGATGACGCCGATGCCGCCATCCCAGGCTTCGTCGAGCAGCGGCTTTCCGGTCTTTTCCGCGAAGGGCTTGAAGTAGATGTCGCGCTGCGCATCCTGATAATTGCCGCCCCAGGAGACGACGGTCAGGTCCCGCGCGAAGGCCGGCAAGGCAAGGCTTGCAGACAGCAGGACGGCCGCGGCCGCAACAACACCCGATTGAAACTTCGTTTTCATGGCATTCCCCTTTTCTTCGTTAATGAAGGAACCGGTGTGACGCGGTCCCGATGACGAACTCCTGCGGACTGCCGGCACCACCCTCGCCTTTGGCGTATCGGCGGTTTTGCAGCCTCTCCGGCCGTCGCGCCCTTTCCCCGGGGCGTTCAGACCGATTGATGCATTCCGGTCCCTGCCGGTCAACGGGATTTTTCCCGCGATCGACAGGCGTCAGACGTGCTGCCCTCCGTTGATGTGGATTTCCGCGCCGTTGATGTAGGAGGACGGCTCGGTGCACAGAAAATAGATGGTCTCCGCCACTTCGCGCGGGTCGCCCAGTCTGCCCATCGGCACTTCCGCCGCCACCAGCGCGTCGGTTCCCGGCGACAGGATCGAGGTTTCGATTTCACCCGGCGCGATAGCATTGGCCCGCACGCCGCGTTTGCCGAATTCATGCGCCATCTCGCGCGTCAGCGAGCCGAGCGCCGCCTTCGATGCCGCGTAGGCGACACCCGCAAAGGGGTGCACGCGCGTTCCGGCGATGGAGGTGACGTTGACGATCGACCCCTTCGCCGCTTCGAGCTCCGGCATGAGGGCGCGGGCGATCAGCGCCGTCGAGACGACATTGACATTCAGCACATGCGTCCAGACATCGGCGTCCGTGCCCATCACGCCGAGGCGGCTCTTTTCCGGCCCTTTCGGCGAAATGCCGGCATTGTTGACGAGCGCATGGAGCCGGCCGTTCGGCAGACGCTCGCGCACGGTGGCGGCCAGGCGGTCGATCTGGCTGAGATCGGCGAGGTCGGCCTGGATATGGCTTTCGCGGGCGGACGGCCAGGCGCAGTCTTCGGAGAAGGGCTGGCGGGAGACGGTGAGGATGCGCCAGCCCTTCGACTGGAACAGCTTGACCGTCGCGTGGCCGATACCGCGGCTCGCCCCGGTCAGCAGCATGGTGCGGCGTTCTTCGGTCATGCGCCCAGTCTCCTTTGATGCTTGATGCATCGTAATTGGCGGTTTTCGAAATGCAAGCCTTCTTTTTAAAGTGGTCTCAAGCCCGGCGAACCTTGCGCTCCATGCCGCGCTCGATGCGCTCGAGGATCGGCTTGCCACCGAGCAGGATGTCGTCGACGATCGCCATCGAAGCGGCCGCGGGGTCATGCCGTTTCAGCGCCTCGACGACCGGATAGTGATGGTCGATCATCGCACGTCCGCCTTCTATATAGGCATCGGAAATGTTCGGTCCCATCTGCAACCAGAGCCGCCGCAGAATGGTGTTCAGCACCGGAAGCCCGGCGATCTGCGGCAGCATGAAATGAAAAGCCTGGTTGAGCTGCGTGCCTCTCAGGCGGTCGCCGGCCGTGATCGCCTGCTCGTTTTCAAGCAAAATGCCTTCCAGGGCCCTGATATCGGTGCTGGTCGCCACCTGCGCGGCCGTTTCTGCCGCAAGCCCCTCCAGCCGCACGCGTATCGCCCGGATTTCCCGGTAGCGGCTTTCGCTCATCTCGGGAATGCGGATGTCGCGCGGCGAGCGGAAGGTGATCGCCTCGTCATTGGCAAGGCGGAGGATGGCGTCGCGGATCGGCGTCACGCTGGTGCCGAACTGTTCCGCCAGATCGCGGATCTTCAGCCGGTCGCCGGGCTGGAACCGTCCCTGCATGAGGGCATCGCACAGCGCGCCATAAACGACGCTGTTGAGGTTCTCATGGTCCAGTGTGGTGAATTCAGGCATGGAATTGGTCCGCAAAATCGACTAATAAGATACTTGATGCATCTTTTCCGGCGTGTTTCAAGGTAAGCGTCAAGGAAAAGCGGAAAACCGCGCCAACGGAGCCACTATGACGAAACCAGCGCCCGCCGCCAAGAAGGCGGATTCCATGTCGGCGACGTGGAGCCCGACGTCGCTCGCCGATGCCGAAGCCGCGGTGCTGCGGGTCTATGGCACGGGCGGCGCAATCAGGCGGCTTTCCAGCGAGCGGGACGAGACCTTCCTCTTCACGCACGCGGACGGGACGGATTTCATCCTCAAGATCGCCAATCCCGCCGAGGACCCGGCCGCGCTGGAATTCCAGGACGGCGCGCTGCTGCATCTCGCCTGCGCGGCACCCGCCGTGCCCGTGCCGCGGCTGGTGCTGACGACGGACGGCACGCCGAGCCACACGCTTGCCACCGCCGACGGTCCGCGCATCATGCGCCTGCTCACCTTCCTCGGCGGCGAATTGCAGTATCGCACGCCGGCCACCGAGGCGCAGAGCCGCAATGTCGGCCGCGCGCTTGCCGAACTGGGGCGAGGCCTGGAGGATTATGACGGCCGACCGCCGGCGGGCAAGCTGATGTGGGACATTTCCCACACGCTCGATCTCGCCGCCGTCGTCGGTCATGTCGCGCCGGAACGGCGGGCGCAGGCGGAAGCCGTGCTTGCTGAATTCGAGCGCGCCCTTCCCGTCATTGCCGGGCTGCGGCGCCGCCAGATCATCCACAACGATTTCAATCCGCACAATATCCTGCTCGATCCGGCAGCCCCCACCACGGTCGTCGGCATCATCGATTTCGGCGACATGGTGCATGCGCCTCTCATCAACGATCTCGCGGTCGCGCTCTCCTATCATCTCGCCACGGAAAACTGGCGCACGCGGATCGGGGCGTTCCTCGAAGGCTTCCTGTCCGCCCGCGCGCTGGAGCCGGCAGAGATAGAGCTTTTGCCGCTCCTCACCCGGTCGCGGCTGGCGATGTCGATCATCATCGCCGAATGGCGCTCCGCACGGTTTCCGGAAAACCGCGACTACATCATGCGCAACCACGCCACCGCCTGGCGGGGCCTGCAAAACATATCCGATCTGACGCCGGCCGGGCTTAAGCAGCTCGTGCCCAACCTTTCCGAGGGCTGAATCATGTCGATGGTCAATGCGTTTTCGCGAGACGATTTCGAACGGCTGGACGAGACCGAGCGGGCACTGATCGCCCGCCGGGAAAAGGTGCTCGGCCCCGCCTACCGCCTGTTCTACGAGAAGCCGCTGCATCTGGTGCGCGGCGACGGCGTCTTCCTCTATGATGCGGCCGGCGAACAATATCTCGACGCCTATAACAACGTCGCCTCGCTCGGTCATTGCCATCCGCGTGTGGTGGAGGCGATCACGAAGCAGACAGCCGTGCTCAACACGCACACGCGCTACCTGCACGAAGGCATCATCGATTATGCCGAGACGCTGACGGCCACATTCCCGGAAGCCCTCAGCCAGGCCATGTTCACCTGCACCGGCAGTGAGGCGAACGACCTTGCCGTGCGCATCGCCCGCCACGTCACCGGCGGCACCGGCATCATCGCGACGGAGCTCGCCTATCACGGCCTGACGAGCGCGGTCGCCGAATTCTCGCCCTCGCTCGGCGAATCCGTGACGCTCGGCCCCCATGTGCGTACCGTGCCCGCTCCGGACAGCTACCGCCATTCGCCGGGCGAGATGATGGAAAAATTCGGCCGCGACGTCAGCACCGCCATCGCCGATCTCAAGCGCCACGGCATCGAGCCGGCCTTGCTGATCACCGACACGATCTTTTCGAGCGACGGCATCTTCGCCGGCCCGAAAGGCTTTTTGAAACCCGCGGTGGACGCGATCCACGCGGCCGGCGGCCTCTTCGTGGCGGATGAGGTGCAGCCCGGTTTCGGCCGCACGGGGGAGACCATGTGGGGCTTCGAGCGCCACGGCGTCGCACCCGACATGGTGACGATCGGCAAGCCGATGGGCAATGGCTACCCGATGGCCGGGATCGTGCTGCGCCCGGAGGTCATCGCCGATTTCGGCCCGCGCGCCCGCTACTTCAACACATTCGGCGGCAACCCGATCGCTGCCGCCGCCGGCAAGGCCGTGCTCGATACGATCCGCATTGAAGGCCTGCAACAGAATGCGCTGAACGTCGGCAAATACCTGATGGAAGAGCTCAGAAACCTCTCCCATCCGTCGATCGGCGACGTGCGCGGCTCCGGGTTGTTCATCGGCGTCGAGATCGTCGCCGACCTGGCCGCGAAAAGCCCCGACGCGGCGCTGACGACCTGCATCGTCAACGGCCTGCGCGAGCGCCGCATCCTGATCAGCGCTTCCGGCCCCAACGCCAACGTGCTGAAGATCCGCCCGCCGCTCGTCTTCTCCCGCGAGAATGCCGATATGCTCGTGGATGCGCTGGGCGACGTGTTGAAGGCGCTGTGACGAGAAAGCCGAGGCTGCTGGATAGCCTCGGCTCGGATTCTTGAGATGCCTCTCCTCCCCTCCATCGTCATCCTCGGCCTTGAGCCGAGGATCCACCACCGCATCCGGAGTGTGGATGGTCGGGTCAGGCCCGACCATGACGAAAGGAGAGGTTTGGCAACCTCGGCTTTCAACTCACGTCAAAAGGCTCAGACGAGCGCGGTGACCTGGATTTCGACCAGCAGTTCCGGAGCCGCGAGGCGGGCTTCGACCGTGGCGCGGACCGGCAGGTTGTCCTTGTCGACCCACTGGTCCCAGACTTCGTTCATCTGGCTGAAATGCGCGATGTCGCGCAGCCAGATGTTGGCGCTGAGCAGCTTGGCCTTCGACGAGCCGGCTTCGGCCAGCAGGCCGTCGATGGTCGCAAGGATGTCGCGGGTCTGGGCGGCGGTGTCGGCGCCGTTGCCGGTGACGCCGGCCGTGGTGACGATGCCGTTGACGACGACGGCCTGGCAGAAGCGCGCGCCGGGCTTGATACGCTTGATCATGATGGATCTCCCATTGTTGTGATCAGAGAATGGTCTTGCCGGAAGCCGATGGATGAAATTGGCGCATTCCGCACCGATCGGCGATGGCAGCGCGGCATCAATGCCCCAAACGCCGAGCGAGCGCAACTTGCCGCTGAGCGCAGCCTTTTCCATCGAGACGAACCGCTGGTAGCCGGCGCTCAGGTCCAGGCATAGCGCACGATGTGGAAGAAGACGGGGGCTGCGAAGACGAGGCTGTCGGCGCGGTCGAGCATGCCGCCATGGCCCTCGATCATGTGGCCCCAGTCCTTCACGCCACGGTCGCGCTTGATGGCGGAGGCGACGAGGCCGCCGAAGAAGCCCATGATGCAGGCGAGGCCCGCCAGCGCGCCGGCTTCGAGCGGAGAAAAGGGTGTCAGCCAGTAGAGGCCGGCGCCGAGCGCCGATGCGCTCAGAATACCGCCGATCAGGCCCTCCCAGGTTTTCGATGGCGAGACGTTCGGCGCGATCTTGTGGCGTCCGAAGAGTTTGCCGAAAATATACTGCAGCACGTCGCTGCCCTGGACGGTGGCGATGAGGAAGGCGATCAGGAGCAGGCCGCGGCCCTCGTTGCCGGGAATGGGCAGCGTCACCAGCGCCGGCACATGGCTGATGCAATAGACCGACAGCATGATGCCCCATTGCTGCTCGCTGACCCGTTCGAGGAAGCGGGACGTGTCGCCGCGAATGGCGGTCAGCGCCGGCATGGCGAGGAAGCAGTAGACCGGCACGAAGATCGAATAGAGGCCGTACCAGTCGATCCAGATCAGATAATACTGCGCCGGGATGACGATCAGGAACATGCCGAGCAGCGTCCAGCGGTCGGCCTGGCGCGTGTTGGTGAGGGTGACGTATTCGCGCAAGGCCTCGAAGGAGACGAAGGCGAAGAGCAGGATGACGCCGCCCGTGCCGAACAGGAAGGCGACGCTGATGCCGGCCACCATGATCCACCAGGCCTTGATGCGGGCGTTGAGATTGTCGAGCGTTGCCGGCAGCGGCTTTTCGCTGCGGTAGGACAGGACGCCCGCGACGAGGCTCGCCGTCACGAGCACGGCGACGAGGCCCAGGAAGAGGCGGGTGGTGTCGTCACTCATCGGTGAACATCCTTGTGCGGCGCGAGCAGGAGAAGGGACTGGCGGGCGCGATCGAGAAAGACCTTTCGGTCCTCGCCTTCTTCAAGCGTGAACGGTGCGCCAAAAACGACGCGGCAGAGCAGCGGCACCGGCAGCACGGCGCCCTTGGGCAGCACGCGCGACATGTTCTCGATCCAGCAGGGCACGAGCTCGACATCCGGCCGGGCGAGCGCGAGATTGTAGAGGCCGGAGCGGAAGCGCAGCAGCGGCTCCTCCGTCATGTTGCGCGTGCCCTCGGGAAAGAAGATCAGGGATTCGCCGGCCGCAAGGGCGCCGAGCATCACCTGCATCGGATCGGCCGTGCGCTCCACCCAGTTGCGCTCGACGAGGACGGTGCGCAGCAGTTTTTTCGCGATGACGCGGCGGATGGCGCCGGCATTCCAGTAGTCCGCGCCGGCGACGGCGGCGGTGCGGGCACGCTCGCCGGGCGGCAGGCAGGTCGAGACGAGGATGAAATCGCCATGGCTTGCATGGTTGGCAAAATAGATGCGTTGCCGGCCGGTCGGCGCCGATCCGGCCCAGATCGGCCGCACGCCGGTGACGACGCGGGCAAGGCCGGCAAGGGCCGCACCGGACACGACTTGCAGGACGGTGGCGCCGCCGCCGCTCAGCATAGGCAGGCTCCATCCATCGCGTCGATGAGCAGGATGATGTAGAGCGCGACGGCGATGGCGAGCGAAATCCGTTGCAGCCAGAGAAGCCGGCGGCAGCCTGCAAGGCGCATGGCCAACGGTGCCGATGCGCCGTCGCGGGCGCGAAGTCCCATGCGCGCAAGCACATCATCGATGGCGGCGAGGCCAACGGCCTCGTCTTCATGCGACCCGGCAAGGCGGAACAGCGCGGCATCGAACAGAAGATGCACCGAGAGCGCGAGCGGCAGCAGGCAGAAGGCGAGGAGCAGCCACCAGGCGAGCGGCGCGGCAAAACCATGTGCACCAGCCGTCGGCGGGGCGATGGCGAGGAGCAGCAGGGCCAGTGCCCCGCCACTGAAACCATTGCGCCGCAGGAGGCGGGTCGCATCGGTCGTCACAGCGCTCCATTCGGTCATCGCGCCGCCTCTTCGATGACGACATAAGTCTCCAGCGCGATATGTACCGGGCGCCCCTTGGCCTTGATCTGCGCTACGGCCGCGGCGCCACCGGTCGCAAGGCCCGACCGGATCAGCCAGCAGGCCGCGACGACGACGCTGCGCTGGAAGCCGAGTGCGCAGCAGATGAGGACGGGGCCGTGCCGCCGGGCCTCTTCCACCGCAAGGGCTGCTTCTCGGATGCGCGCGGCGGGGACGGCAAGCAGGTCGAGCGTCGGGAAGGCATGCCAGGCGAGGCCCGGGGCCATGACGCCCGGCAGTTCTGCCGTCATGTCGATGACGGCGGCGTAGGTGGAAAGCTCGTTGCGGTTCGGGACCCGACCGAGGAAGACGCCGTCCGCGATCTCCACCGCCGGAAGCCGCCGCGTCCACCACCGGACATTTGCACGCGCGCCGAGCCGGTAGGGCAAGAGCAGCCAGCGGCTCGCAAGGCTGACGCGGCCATCCGGTCGCTTCTGGAAGACGCCGACACCGGCGCCGGCAAAACCGGTCGCGACGATGGCGAGTGCGAGGGACGGCCAGAGAAGCAGCAGCCCCGCCCCGGAATCGAGCGTCGCGAGCACGGTCAGGAGAAGGAAGGCGGCGGCGCCGGCGGCGTAATAGGTCGCGAGTCGCCACGCCTTCGCATCCTCCGTGCGGCGGAAGCCGGCGAGCGGCGAAGGTTTGTCCGCGGGGAAGAGCCAGAGCGCGAAGAGGCCGAGCAGCGCGCCGGTCGGGATGTCGATGGCGTGGTGCTGCCAGGTGGTCAGCACGGAGGCGCCGATCAGCAGGCTCCAGACATGCCAGAGCGCAAGCGCCTTGCCGCGCAGCCGCACGCGCCAGTGATCCCAGATGATGACGAGCAGCGCGATATGCAGCGACGGCGCCTGGTTGAACGGCTTGTCGAAGCCGCCGAGCACGTCGAACATGAAGCCGGGCAGCCCATCCGTCTCCGGCCGCACGAAGATCGCCTGCAAGGGAAAGGCGATGAAGCAGAGGACGGCGACGACCTGCGCGGTCAGATACCGCCGCGCCAGCCGGCCGACTTCCGTTGGCGTGTCGTTGACGAAGAGCGAGAGCGCATAGAAGGCATTGATCGACCAGTAGGGCAGGATCGTCCAGGCGATGAAGGGAATGTGTTTTTCCCAGCCGAAGGCGAGGTTCGGCACCTCGGTCCTCAGCGACGCCAGCCAGTTCGCCGTGCCGTAGGTCAGGTAGAAGAACGGTGCCAGAAAGATGAGCCACAGGGCCGCAGCGCGGAAAACCGCGCGGCGATCGACGGCTGGAACGGATGCGACGCCCTCCCCCATGCTCGCCTCAGACGCGCTCGGCCAGCGACACGGTGAAGATGCCCCATTTGTCGATGCGCTGCTCGATCTTGCGGAAGCCGGCGGCCGCGACGAGCTGGTCCATCTCCTGCTGGGTGCGCCGGCGCATGATCCAGGCCTCGCCACCGCGATGCGAGGTGAGCGCGCGGGCGATCATTTCGAGCTGCGGATGCCAGGGCTGGCCGGTATAGATCAGCAGCGAACCGGGTTCCAGCGCCCGCGCCAGGCCGGCAAGCGAGGCCTCGATCAGGGCATTGTCCGGAAAAAGTTCGTAGAGGCCGGAGACGATGGCGAGCGTCGGCCGCGGCTCGGTGGCCGCCAGCCCCTCCCCGTCGAAGGCATCGGCCCGGTGGAAGGCGGCGACGTCCTGCAAGCCGCGCTCGGCGATCAGCGCCGTGCCCTTCTCCACGTTGATCGGCGAATAATCCTGCAGGCGGATGTTTTCCGGCTTGGCCTCGGATGCCGCCACCGCATCGAGCACATAGCGCCCGTGGCCGGCGGCGATGTCGAGCACGCGCAGCGGTTTGTCTTCCGCCTTGAGGCGCTTGAGCGCCGTGCCGATCAGCTCTTGCAGATGGACCTTGCGCTGGCGAATGCCGCGCCAGCCGATCGCGTCGAGGAATTGCCGGTCGATCAGCCGGCCGCCCGGGCCAAGCCCGCGCGCCTCGTCCTCATAGACGTAGTCCAGCGTCGAGCCGGAATCGAAGCCGGTCTTCACGCCCGTCTCGATGCCCTTGGAGAAGAGGCCGCCGAGGCGGATCGAGGCGCGCGTCATCGCCCAATAGAGCCCGCGCGCGGAAAGAAGCGAAAGCGGCGTCGCCAGCCGGTCGGCCTCGTCGCGTGTATAGCCGGAAAGATGCGCCTGCCGGACATCCGCCACCACCGGCGGTTCCGCAAAACGGGCGGTGAGGAAGGAGCGCACCTTTTCCAGCGCCTTGGCGCGGTCCCTTTCCCCGAGCGTGTCGTGGTAGAAGCCGGGCAGGACGTGGCGTTCCTTGATCGTGCTGCCGAGGTTTTCGAAGAAGCGGTGCTGCGGCGCATGGCGCACGACGAAGTCGCTGCCGGAGATGAGAAGCTGCGTCGGCACCGTGATGGCGCGCGCATCGGCGACCACGCGGTCTGCGGCCTCGTAGAGTTCCAGCAGGATGTTCGAGGCGATGGGGCGGGTGATCAGCGGATCTGCCTCGAAGGAGGCGATGCGCGCGGGATCATGCGTCAGGAAACGCGCCTTGACGTAGGAATTGACGAAGAACGTGCCCTTGAGCTTCTGCCAGAGCGCGATGCCCTCTTTCGCAAAGGGCACGTAGAGCTTCACATCGAAGGCCGGCGAGGCGAGCACCAGCGCGCGGATATGCGGCGCATAGTCATGCACCCAGGTGGACGCCAGCACGGCGCCGACACTCTGCGCCACGACGGCGATCTGATGCGTCGCGAAACCGCCGGTCTCGCTGATATGGCGCACGAATCCGTCGAGATCGCGCACCGAATGGGCGAAGGAGGGCGAATAGCCGCGTTCGCCGGGCGACCGGCCGTGGCCGCGCGCGTCCCAGGCGTAGAAGGCGAAATCGTCGAGCCCGAGTTCCTCGACGAGATGCGCCACCCGGCCGCCATGCTCGTGGCCGCGGTGCAAAAGCACGATCGCGCCCTTCGCGGTGCCGGAACGGGCGGGCCAGGCGCGGTAGAAAAGCTCCACGCCGTCATGGCTCGCGAACGCCGATTCAATCATTCTGTCCCTCTCTCATGCAAAGCTCACCCCACCTATACGGATGAGACGCCATGTTTGCAGTTGATTTCATGGCGTTGCGTCTGCATTTGTTGAGCGCAATCGAGCGGATTCGAGCTTTCATGTCGATCTATAAACTGAAATCGTCCTTCCAGAATATGCTTCGCCCGCTTGTCGGCCGGCTGGCGGCCATGGGCGTCACCGCCAACCAGGTGACTTTGGTCGCCGCTGTCGTCTCGGTGGCGATCGGCGCGCTCCTCGTCGTGAACCCGGCGCCCGCGCTCTTCGCGCTCGTGCCGGTCTGGATGTTCCTGCGCATGGCCTTCAATGCGGTGGATGGCATGCTGGCGCGCGAACATGGCCAGAAGAGCCCGCTTGGCGGCTACCTCAACGAGATTACCGATGTGGTTTCCGATGCCGCGCTCTACATCCCCTTCGCATTGATCGCGCCGTTTTCGCTGCCGTGGTTCATGGCCATCGTCTTCCTTGCAACGCTGACGGAATTTGCCGGCGTGCTCGGCGTCGCGCATGGCAACGGGCGCAGCTATGAGGGGCCCATGGGCAAGAGCGACCGGGCGCTGCTGTTCGGTGCGCTGGGGGCGCTTGTGGCGGGCTTCGGTACGCTGCCGGCCTGGACCTGGCATATCCAGCCGATGGCCTGCGTGCTGCTCGCCTGGACGGTCGTCAACCGCGTGCGTGCGGGCCTTACCGGAGCTTAGCGTCCGAACCGGCGCGGTGTCGGACGGCCGGTCACCTGGTCCCAATGCTCGTCGGCGCGCCGCTCGAAGGTCGCCGCATCGCGGGCGTCGCTCTGGTAGAAGCTGCCGGGCGAGACATCCGGCGCATAGGCCTGGTCGCTCCAGCCACGCCCGTCGTCATGCGGAAAGGCATAACCGACATGGCCGAGGGCGGCCGCACCCTTGTAATGCGCATCGCGCAGATGCATCGGCACGGAGGACGGCGCTTCCTTCGCCACATGGGCAAGCGCCAGCGAAATGCCGCGGCAGGCGGAGTTGGATTTTGGCGCGCGCGCGACGTGCAGCGCCGCATGGGCCAGGATGATCTGCGCTTCGGGATAACCGATCTTCTCCACGGCATGCAGCGCCGCAACGGCCGTCTGGAGCGCCGTGTTGTCGGCGAGGCCCACATCTTCGGAGGCATGGATCATGATGCGGCGGGCAATGTAACGCGGATCCTCGCCGCCATGGATCAGCCGGGCGAGCCAGTAGAGCGTCGCATCGGGATCGGAGCCGCGCATCGATTTCACGAAGGCCGAGACCACGTCGTAATGCGCGTCGCCCGACCGGTCATGGTTGACAGGCGCTGCCGCATAGGCCTCCTCGATCATCGCCTCGGTAATGACGACCGGCTTGCCGGGCGCGTGCCCGACCGTGAGGCTTTCCAGCACCGTCAGCGCCCGCCGCGCGTCGCCGCCGGAGCGTCCGGCGATACGGCGCAGCATGGCGGGCTCCAGCACGACATCGATGCCACGCGCCGCCAGATGGCTGAGGCCGCGGCGCACCACCTCTTCCATCTCCTCGATGGCGAGCGGCTCCAGCTTGAGGATGGTCGAGCGTGAGATGAGCGCGGGCGTCAGCGTGTGATAGGGGTTGCCGGTCGTCGCTCCGATGAAGTCGGCGACACCCTCCTCGCAGAGCGCCAGCAGATGGTCCTGCTGCGTCGCGCTGAAGCGATGTACCTCGTCGGCGAAGAGGAGCGTGGGGCGCATGCGCGCCTCGTCGGCGATCTTGCGAATGTCGGCGACGTTGTTGTGCGCGGCATGCAGCGGGCGGAAATTCTTGCCCAGCATATTGCCGATGGCGCGCGCGATCGAGGTCTTGCCGAGGCCGGGCGGGCCGTAGAGAATGATGCTGCCGAGCCGGCCGGCCGCGATGCGCCGCCGCAGCATCGACCCTTCGCCGATGATCTTCTCCTGCCCGATCACGTCGTCCAGCGTCGCCGGGCGCAGTTCGGCCGCGAGCGGCATGGAGCCGGTGCGCGGTGCGGCGTCGAAAAGATCGGTCATGGGAGCCCCCGTCGAAAGGTTTGTCCGTCGACCGGGTGCGAAAATGCCCGCTCCGGCCGGATGACGTTCGTCTATCGGCCGGAGCGGGCAGGGTCAAATGCCGGTTTCAATGCAGGCCGAAGAGGCGGAGCAATTCCTCGCGGTGGCGCACGAATTCCGGCGAACTGCGGTCGCGCGGGCGCGGCAGGTCGATCTCGATCAGCCGCGGCTCGGCGTTTTTCTCGTGCGGCAGGATGAGGATGCGGTCGGCAAGGTAGATCGCCTCCTCCAGGTCGTGGGTGACGAGGATGGTCGTCACGTCCTCGTCGCGCCAGATGCGCGTCAGTTCCTGCTGCATGCTGATCTTCGTCATGGCGTCGAGCGCGCCGAGCGGCTCGTCGAGCAGCAGGATTTCCGGCTGGACGGCAAGGGCCCGGGCGATGCCGACACGCTGCGCCATGCCGCCGGAAAGCTGGCGCGGATAGGCGTTTTCGAAGGACTGAAGCCCGACGAGCTGGACGTAACGCCGCGCGCGGCTTCTCGCCTCCTCGCGGCCCACGCCAAGCGTGTCGAGGCCGAAAGCGACGTTTTCGAGCACGGTCAGCCAGGGCAGCAGGCGCGGCTCCTGGAAGATGACGGCCCGCTCCGATCCGACGCCCTTGACCGCCCGGCCGTCGATCAGCACCTCGCCGCTATCGGCATCGTCGAGCCCGGCGAGAATGCGCAAGAGTGTCGTCTTGCCGGAGCCGCTGGCGCCGACGATGGCGAGGCTTTCGCCGGAGCGGACCTGCAGGTTGACGTCGGCCAGAACCGGCAGCGGCCGTCCGTTGAGCGTGAAGGATTTCGAGAGGTGACGGATCGTCACCTCTCCACGGAGCGTTGCGGGCGAAAGGCTCATGGTCGCGCCTCAGTTCGTGGCGGTGTCGGACGAATAGAGCACGTCCTTGGCCGCGAGCTGGCCTTCCTTCAGCTTGCCCTCGCGCACCAGAACGTCGATCCAGAACTGCACGTCGCGCTCGACGGGAAGGCCGCCGGCACGCACGCCATAACCACGGAAATATTGTGCGATGTCGGGGTTCTCACCGCGTTCCTTCAAGGCCTTTGCGAAGATCTGGCGGGTTTCTTCCGGATGTTCGCGGGCATAGTCGAGCGCGCGGGCGGACTGTTCCACGAAGGTCTTTGCCGCTTCCGGATGCGCCTTGACGAAATCGCGGCTGAGCACGACGAAGCCGCCGGCGATCTCGCCGAGCACGTCCGTATCGTCGAAGATCGCGCGCAGGCCGCCGGTCTTCCGCGCCGCGCCCTCGAAGGTCGTCTGCCAGTAGCCGAAGGCGGAAATATCGACCTGGCCGGAACGCAGCACCTGTTCCAGCTGCGGGCCCGGCACGACGACCTGGTTGGCGCCATCCGTGGGCAGGCCGACCGAATGCAGCGCCTCGCGGATCGTGTAATCGAGATGGGCGCCGAGCGTGTTGACAGCAATGCTCTTGCCGGCAATGTCCTTGATCGTCTTGATCGGGCTGTCTTCCAGCACGTAGAAGATCGACTGCACCTCTTCGTTGATGCCGTTCGACGGGTAAGCGGCGACAAAATTGTTGCCGCTGATGATGGAGTTGAGCACGGCGGAGGTCGCCGCGCTACCGATCTCCACGTCGCCGGAGGCGAGCGCGATCAGCGAGGCGGGACCGCCGGCCGCATAACCGACATTCTCGATGGTGATGCCGGTTCCCTCGAAATAGCCGAGTTCGGCGGCGAGTTCATGGGCGGTAAGGCCGCCTTGGCTTGCGAGGTAGCGCAGGTTGACGTCTTCCGCCGAAGCGGCGCCGGCGAGGCCGAGAAGGAAGGCTGCGGAGAGGAAAAGCTTTCGCGAATGGAAGGTCATGGCGGTGTCCTTTGACAAAGAGGATAAGGGATCAGGCGTTCGGCTGCGCCCAGCGGCAGAGCCTGCGCTGGAGGAGAACGAGCACCGCATTGGCGACGAGGCCGAGAAGCGCGAGCAGCAGGATCGCGGCAAACATCAGCGGGATCTGGAAGTTGTACTGGGCGTTCATCACCTGGAAGCCGATGCCCTTGTTGGCGCCGATCATCTCGGCGGCGATCAGCAGCAGCAGCGCGGTGGTGGCGGAGAGACGCAGGCCGACGAAGATCGCCGGAACGGAAGCCGGCAACACGACGCGGCGGAAGATCGTCAGGCGGCCTGCGCCATAGGTACGGGCCATTTCGACGAGCTTGGTGTCGACTTCCTTCACGCCGCCGATCGTCGCGAGCAGGATCGGGAAGAGCGTCGCCCAGAAGATCACGAAGACTTTTGAGGTTTCACCAAGGCCAAGCAGCAGGATGAAGACCGGATAGAGCGCGAGTGCGGAGGTCTGGCGGAAGAACTGCAGCAGCGGATCGAGCGCCTGTTCGACGATGCGCGCCTGTCCCATCACGAGGCCGAGCGGGATGCCGATCACGACGGCGGCGGCAAAGGCGATGCCCGAGCGCTGGAGGCTGATGGCGATGTCATCGAGCAGCGCGCCGCTCGCAAGGCTGTCCCACAAGGCGGAGAGGATGAGGTCGAGCGGCGGGAAGACGGAGGGATTGACCCAACCTTGCGTGCTCGCAATCTGCCAGAGCGCCAGGAAGCCCAGGACGATGCCGTAGCGGGCGAGGAGCGGCGACACAAACGCTTGCACCTGGCTGGCGAACCGCGGCGTGGCGCGGGGGCGCAGGCTAAAATCGGCGCCAAGCGTGGAGTTGACGTTTTCGTAGGACATCGACGTCTCCCTATTCGGCTGCCTGGGCGGCCGAACGGGCGCCGGCCCAGCGGTTGACGGGGAACGGCAGGCCGAGGTTTTCGCGCAGCGTCGTGCCCTCGTATTCCGTGCGGAACAGGCCACGGCGCTGAAGCTCGGGGATGACCAGATCGACGAAATCGTCGAGCGCGGTCGGCAGCCACGGCGGCAGGATGTTGAAGCCGTCGGCGGCCTCGTTCTCGAACCATTCCTGGAGCGTATCGACGATCGTCTCCGGCGTGCCGACGATCGTATAGTGGCCGCGAGCCGATGCGATCCACTGGTAGAGCTGGCGGATGGTGAAATTGTTTTCGTCGGCGATCTGGCGGATCAGCGCCTGCCGGCTCTTCATGCCCTCGGTCGGCGGTGCGGGCGGCAACGGGCCGTCGAGGTCGTAGCCACGCAGGTCGAGCGTGCCGCCGGTCAGTCCGTTGAGCAGGCCGACGCCGTCCTCCTCGACGATCAGCGCGGTCAGGCGATCGTATTTCGCCCGCGCCTCCTCCAGCGTGCGGCCGACGAAGGCGGAGACGCCCGGCATGATGAGGATATGGTCCGGGTTGCGGCCGAGGCCGCGGGCGCGCGCCTTGATGTCACGGTAGAATTCCTGCGCCGTCCCGATGTGCTGGTGGGCGGTGAAGATCACTTCCGCGGTGGCGGCGGCAAGCCCGCGGCCGTCATCCGACTGGCCGGCCTGAACGATGACCGGATGGCCCTGCGGCGAGCGGGCGATGTTGAGCGGCCCGCGCACCTGGAAATGTTCGCCGCGATGCTCGCTCTCGTGCAGCTTCTCCTGGTCGTAGAAGACGCCGCTTTCCTTGTCGCGCAAGAAGGCGTCGTCCTCAAAGCTGTCCCAGAGCTTCTTGACCACGTCGACATGCTCGGCGGCGCGGCGATAGCGCGCGGCGTGCGGAAGCTGGGTCTCGCGGTTGAAATTCTGCGCGGTCGGATCGCCCGTCGTGGTGACGACGTTCCAGCCGGCGCGGCCGCCCGAGATCAGGTCGAGCGAGGCGAATTTGCGCGCCGTGTTGTAGGGCTCCTCGTAGGTCGTGGAGGCCGTTGCGATGAAGCCGAGGTTCTTGGTGAAGGGCGCGAGTGCGGAAAACAGCGTGACCGGCTCGAAGCCCGCGATGCGGGCATTGCCGCCTTCGCGGGCGCCGCCGAAGCCGATGGCGAGATTGTCGGCGAGGAAATAGGCGTCGAACAGGCCGCGTTCGGCGGTGAGCGCCAGTCGCTTGTGGAATTCGAAGCTGGTCGCCCCGTCGGCCGGCTGGTCGGGATGCCGCCAGGAGGCGACGTGCTGGCCGCCGCCCGGAAGAAATGCGCCAAGCCTGATCTTGCGTGTCATCTCGTTTCCTTTCGCTACATCTCGAAGGCCTTTTCAGGCACAGGTTTTCGGTCCCGCCCGCGGCGGGTCATGTCAGTCGCGGATTGCTGGTTGCGGTGGAGCCGGCTCAGCCCTTAGCGGGGCACGGCGTGATAGCGGCCGTCCTGATAGAGCAGCGAATGGCCGTTGCCGATGCGGATCGCCAGCACCTTGCCGATGACGATGATGTGGCTGTGCCGTTCGATGGCTTCTTCCACGACGCAATCGATCGCCGCCACCGCATCGACGAGCAGCGGCGCGCCGCTGACGGCGGTGGTCCATTCGCCGCCGCGGTAACGCTCGGCGCCGCGCAGGCCGCCACGGCCGGCGAACTGGTTGGCCAGCGCCTCGTGCTCGGCACCGACGATGTTGATGCCGAGATGGCCGTAGCGCTCGACGACGGGCCAGGTGGAGGAGGTGCGGTTGAGGGAGACGAGCATGCGCGCCGGCTCGATGGACAGCGCCGTCGCCGAGGTGACGGTGGCGCCCGTGCGGGCCTCGCCCTCGCCCGCCGTTATGATGCTGACGCCACCGCCCAGCGTGCGCAACGCCGCCTTCAGGTTGTCTGCATCGGCCGGATGATCGATCACCGGCGTATCGCGTGTGGTGAAAAGAGTGTTTTCGGCATGCGCATTCATCGTGTCCGCTCCGCTTGAGACCCCGGATGTCCATAGGGATAACAAACGCAAACGCGGCGGTGCAGGCACGACGTTCTGAAATATACTAATTTTATAGAAAATATGCACGCCGCCCGGCGGGCGGCGCGCTCCGTCCTGTTTACCGGGCGCGCCTTGCCGCGAGCGCCGTCACCTCCACGCGCATGCCGGGATCGGCAAGTGCTGCGACGCCGACGGCGCAGCGGACGGGATAGGGCTTCTTGAAATAGGCGCAATAGACCTCGTTGAAGGCCGGGCGCTCCGCGATGTCCGTCAGATAGATCGTCAGGTGGATCACGTCGGCAAGGCTGCTGCCGGCCTTTTCCAGCGAATTCTTCAGGCTCTCCAGGGTGGCGATGCTCTGCGTGCGGATATCGCCGGTCTCCAGCGAGCCATCGGCGCGCAGCGGGATATGCGTGGTGGCGAGCAGGTTGCCGACACCGGCGACATCGGAGGAAATCTCCCCCTCGTCAGTATCCTCGATGAAAAAGGGGGCGTCGTTTTCAGCCATGGCCGATTCTCCTTTGATGCTTCTTGTCATCGAACTCACCACACCGTGCCGCGCGCGGCGACGTCCTCCACGCGGGTGACGACGCCGTTGCGGTGGAAGACCATGCGGTCGAAAAGGTTGCTGACGACGCAGGTATGGTTGGGCACGATATGCACCACGCTGCCGATGGCGGGAAAGGCCTTCCGGCAATCGCCGATGTCGACCACGGCATGTTCTTCCGACAGCGAGACGATGCGCGCGCCCTCGTAACCTTCGATTTCGCCGAAATCGCTGAATCCGAGCAGGTCGGAGGTCAGCGCCTTGGAGCCGGCATCGAGCACCGCCCGGTCCTCCGCCGGGCGCGAGACGACGGTGGCGAGGATGTGCATGGCGAGGTCGCCGCGCGTGCAATGGCCGGCGCGCACCATGCTGCGGTCGTTGTAGACATAGGTTCCCGCGCGGTGCTCCGTGGCGGAGGGCACGAGATGGGCCTTCCAAAGGTCTGGCGAGCCGCCGCTGGAGCGCACCGGGCAATCGATGCCCCGCGCCGCTAGCAGCGCCATGGTCGAGGCCATGAAGGCTTCCACCGCCGTTGCGCCGCCCGGTGCGGGATAGGTGAGGATGCCGCCGAAGCGGAGAGCGGGGGCGGCGGCGATGCGCACCGCCAGTTCCGTCGCCGCTTCGGGCGTCTGCACGCCGCAGCGCCGGCCGCCCGTATCGCATTCGACGAGCACGGTCAGCGGGCGGGCGGCATCGAAGGCGCCAGCGAGGCCGTCGACGGTCGTGGCGCTGTCGGCCACCACGCCGAGATGGGCCACGCGTTCGTGCAGCGCGCGCAGACGTGCCAGTTTCGCCGCGCCGAGAATGTTATAGGTGATCAGGATATCCTCGAAGCCGGCATCGGCGAAAACCTCCGCCTCGCTGATCTTCTGGCAGTTGATGCCGGTGGCGCCGGCCGCGCGCTGCGCCTCGGCGACGGCGACGATCTTGTGCGTCTTGATATGCGGGCGGAACGCCTTGCCGTGTTGGTCGAAATAGGCCTGCGCGCGGCGGATATTGGTGGCGAGCCGGTCCTCGTCGATCACGGGCATGGGGGTGAGGATATTTTCGAGCGGTGTGCCGATGTCGGGCCAGGGAGACGTCATGGAAAACCTTCCGGTCTTGGCGCCTGCGGCGCGTAATAGGGCGTAAGGGCGCTAGGCGGTTCAGGCCTTGCGTTCCTGGAGGATGTTTCCGCCGTCCACCACGAGCACGGCGCCGTTGATATAGCTCGCCTTCGGCGAGGCGAGGAAAGCGACCGCGGCGGCCACTTCGTCCGGCCGGCCGGCGCGCCCGCAGGGGGTGGCCCGGGCCGCGTGGCGTTCGTCCTCGGTCGAGGCGCCGGTCTCGATCCAGCCGGGCGCCACGGCATTGACCGTGACACCCTGCGGGCCGGCTTCGAGCGCCAGTGCATGCGTCAGGCCCACCATGCCGGCCTTCGCGGCGGAATAGGCCGTCTCGCCCGGATTGGCGACATAGGGGCCTGTCACCGATGCGACGTTGACGATGCGACCGTAGCCATCGGCCAGCATGTCCGGCAGGTAGAGACGGGTCGCGAGGAAGGTGGTCTTGAGGCTCACTGAAATCCCGCGGTCCCAATCCCCCTCCTCCAGTTCGACGAAGGTCCGCTGGAGCGCCGGCTCCGAAACGCTGCCCATGCCGGCATTGTTGACGAGCACCCCGGCCGGCCCCGTCACCTGGCGGAGTTTTTCGACCTCGGCCTTCATCGTGAGGTCGCAGATATGGCCCGTCGCCGAAAGGCCTTTGCCGCGCAGCGCCTCCGCGCGGGCAAAAATGCGCTCGCTCGTCGCGACGAGATGTACGGCAAAGCCCTCCTCCGCCAGGCTCCGCGCGCAGGCGAAACCGATGCCGTCCTCGGCGCCCGCGCCCGTGATGATCGCCGTCCTGCGCTGCATCCGCCCCTCCTCAGTAACCGGCCGTCACGCCGAAATCGATGGACAGCGCCGCGCCGGTGATGGGGGCCGCGTCTGGCTCGCAGAGGTAGGCGACCATGCGGGCGATCTCTTCCGGCCGTATGAACCGCGCCGCCGCCCCTTGCGGATAGTTGGAGAGCAGCTTCGCCTTGTAGCCGTCCGGATCGCCGCCGCCGTAGCGCTCCGCCTGGAACTCGATCATCGGCGTCGCGACGTCACCCGGGCAGACGGCGTTGACGCGGATCTGGCGGGGCGCGAGTTCGAGCGCCAGGGCCTTGGTGAGCAGCACGAGCCCGCCCTTCGAGGCGCAATAGATCGACGCGCCATTGTTGCCGACGAGGCCGGCATCCGACGCGATGTTGACGATCGAGGCGCCGGGGCCGAGATGCGGAATGGCGGCCTGGATCAGGAAGAACGCGCCCTTGAGATTGACGTCCATGACGATGTCCCAGTCGTCTTCCGTCATCGTCCCGGCCTCGCCCTCCCGCCACACACCTGCGGCGTTGACGACCACGTCGAGACGGCCCCGCCAGCCCAGCACAGCCTCGACGGCGGCGGCACAGGAGGCGATCTTGCGCATGTCGAGCGGCACGGAAAGCACGTCGCGTCCCTCGGCTTGCAGCTTTTCCGCCGCCGCCGTCAGGCGCTCGCCGGCGAGGTCCGCGATGGCGACCGCGTATCCGGCGGCCGAAAGCCGCGCGGCGATCGCCGCCCCCATGCCGCCGGCCCCGCCGGCAATGAGCGCTGTTCGGGTCTGGTCGGTCATGCCTGCCTCTGCGTCAATGGAATGCCGAGCAAGATGAACGGGCTGCCGGGGCGGGTGTCAACAGCGGAAATTCTAGAGTTGGTGCAGCACGAAGGGTTTTCCCTCGATCGTCTCCACGCGCATGGGGAAGCCGAAGACGGTTTCCAGCCTGTCCGGCGTCAGGATGGCGGTCGGCGTCCCGTCCGCGACGATGCGGCCCGCTTTCATGGCGATGATCCGGTCCGCATGCGCGCTCGCCTGGTTGATGTCGTGCAGCACGATGACGATGGTCTTGCCCTTCTCGTCGGCGACCGTGCGCAGCGAGCGCATCAGGTCGCGGGCATAATACATGTCGAGATTGTTCAGGGGCTCGTCGAGCAGCAGGTAATCCGTCCCCTGCGCGAAAACCATGGCGACGAGCGCGCGCTGGCGCTGGCCGCCGGAAAGCGTCTCGATGAAACGATCGGCGAGATCGGCAAGGTCGAACTGGGCGATGGCCACGTCGATGATGGCATGGTCCGCCGCGGTCAGGCGCCCGCGGCCATGCGGGAAACGGCCGAAGCCGACGAGTTCGCGCACCTTGAGGCGGCTTGCGACCGTCGTGTCCTGCCGCAGGATGGCGATCACCTTGGCAAGCTCCCGGCCGGGCGTCGTGTTCACCGGCAGGCCGTCGATCTCGATTGCGCCCGCCTGGAGCGGATGCAGCCGGGCGACGAGCGAGAGCAGCGTGGATTTGCCCGCACCATTCGGGCCGATCAGCGCCACGACGCCGCCTTTCGGGATCGTCAGGTCGATATCGGTGAGGATCGGCGTCGCCCGGTGCTTGAAGGAGACGTTTTCGATGCGGATCATTTGCGGCTCCCGAGGACCAGCAGCAGGAGGAAGACGAGCCCGCCGACGAACTCGATGACGACGCCCAGCGCCGTCGCATTGCCGAGCGCGTGCTGGAACAGCGTCTGCCCGCCGACGAGCACGATGATGCCGGCAAAGGCGGCGGCCGGCAGCAACAGGCCGTGGCGGCGGCTGTCGACGATGCGTTCGGCAAGGGCGGCGACCAGCAGGCCGAAGAATGCGACGGGGCCGACGAGCGCGGTGGAGACGGCGACGAGTGCGGCAACGACGAGCAGCAGCCCGGTCACCGTTCCGGCCCAGCCGACGCCGAGGCCGGTCGCGGTATCCGGCCCGAGCGAGATCACGTCGAGCACGTGGCGCGCGCGCCAGGCGATGAGAACGGCGATGACGGTGACGATGGCGGCGAAGACCAGCAGGTCGGTGCGCACGGCATTGAAATTGGCAAAACTTACCGATTGCGCCACGGCGAATTCGTTGGGGTCGATGAGGCGCGCCAGCAGGGAATGCAGACTGCGGAACAGCACGCCGAAGACGACGCCGGCGAGCAGCATCAGACCCATGTCGAGGCGGCGCTTCAGCATCGGCAGCAGAAGAGTGCAGGCGAGCGCCATCAGGAGAAGAACCTCCATGCCGAATTTCATCTGCGGATCGAGCGCCACGTAACCGACGCCGCCGAGCAGGAAGACCATCAGCATCTGGCCGAAGAGGTAGAGCGCATCGAGCCCCATGATCGACGGCGTCAGGATGCGGTTGCCGGTGACGGTCTGGAAGATCACGGTCGAAATGGCGATCGCGACTCCGACCTGCACGAGGGCCGCGAGTTTCAACAGGCGAAGTTCCAGCACGAAGGCGATGTTGCCCCTGAGGCCGATCGCCAGGAACGCGACCGCAGCGACGAGGGCCGCGACGCCAAGGCCGAGAAGACGACGCTCAGCCATGCGCGCGTCCCCGAAAGAGCAACCAGAGGAAGACCGCGCCGCCGACCACGCCCATCACCGTGCCGACGGGGATTTCGTAAGGGTAGCGGATGAGGCGGCCGGCGATGTCGCAGGCGAGCACCAGCCCCGCGCCCCCGGCCGCGACCCAGCCCAGCGTGCCGCGCACATTGTCGCCCATCAGCCGCGAGACGATGTTGGGCACGGCCAGCCCGACGAAGGGGATCATGCCGACGACGGTGACGGCGAGTGCGGTGATGACGGAGACGATGACGAGGCCGATCTGCATCATGCGGGCATAATCGATGCCGAGCCCGATGCTCGCCTCGCGGCCGAGCGCCATGATGGTCAAGCGGTCGGCGACGAACCAGGCGACGGCGACCATCAGCGCGGCGATCCACAGCAGCTCGTAGCGGCCACGCAGCACGCCGGAAAAGTCGCCATTGGTCCAGACGGAGAGGAATTGCAGGAGGTCGGCCTGCCAGGCGGCGAAGGTGACCGCGGCGCCGATGACGCCGCCATAGACGATGCCGAACAGCGGCACGAGATAGGGCTGCGCCGGCGGCAGGCGATGGGCGGTGGCGAGGAAGACCGACGTGCCGACAAGGGCCGCGCCACTCGCCACAAGGGTTTTTTCCCAGAGGGCGGCGGCGGGGAAAAGAAGCGTGACGAGGAGGATGCCGAGTTCCGCGCTCTGCGCGGTGCCGGCGGTCGCCGGCTCGACGAAGCGGTTGCGCGACAGCGTCTGCATGATCAGCCCGGCGATCGCCAGCCCTGCACCGCAGAGCACGGCGGCCAGCGTGCGCGGCAGGCGGCTGACGAGGAGAAGCTGGAGCGCTTCCGGGTCGCTCAGCACCGTGTTCAGCGGCAGCGGGCTGACGCCGACCGCAAGGCTCAGCACGAAAAGCACCGCGAGCCCGAGGCCCGCGATCGTTCCGGTTCGAAGACGCGGTTTTGCGGCGGCAGCGGTCATGTCGCGGTTTGAGACGCATCCTGCCGCCGCCAGTCGAGCGGCTGAAGGTCTTCGCGGAAGGCGAAACGCAGGAGATGCGATTCGATGACCTGCTGCGTCTGGACAAGGCCCTCCTCGTCCCCGGACGTCGCGTGCAGGCGCAGGCCCTTTTCATCCGCATCGAGAAGGCTGGTGCCGCAGGAGAACCGGCATTCGCCATGGGTTTCCGAATAGGAAACCGTGATCTTGTGCGCAAAGTGCTTGCAGAGCTGGACCAGATATTTGGAGCCGCTGGCGGTTTCCAGATAGGCGGCGGATTCGAGCATGGCCTTCCCTTTCATCCTTCTACGACGGCCCGGATTTGCGCCCGCCGCCGTCAAAAACATAACGTCTTTACTCATGTTTTTCTGGCGAGGGAAGCCGGTCGCTTTTCACAAGGGTAAACTTGACTACATAAATCATATTAAGCTATTTCTCATCGGGAAACGGCGCGCCTTTGCGAGCGGCGCCGATGAATTTTGAAAGGGTGGCAATGGCGGCGGCGCTCGGCGATGCCGAAGATCGTGTGGGTTTCGTGCGCGGGGCCCCGCGCCGCGGTGGCGTTTTGCACCTCAGCAGAAGGACCGCGCCGTGACGGAGGGAGACGCCACCTCGCTGCTCTACGCCGCCCACCGCCCTGCCCTCGTTCGCTATGCGACGCGGATTCTCGGTTCGCGGGAAGCGGCCGAGGATATCGTGCAGGATGCCTTCCTGCGCTTTTCGCCCGCCAATGCCTATGGCGCCTCGGCCAGCCAGACGCTCGCCTATCTCTACCGCATCGTGCGCAACCTCTGCCTCGACCTCATCAAGCGGCGCAAGATCGAGATGCGGGAGCGCGATATCGAGCCACCGTTCTGGTCCATGCCGCGCGCCATCGACACACCGGAGGAGACGGCGCTGCTATCGGACGAGGTGCGCATGATCACCGAGGTGCTCGACGGCTTTCCGCTGGATGTGCGCGTCGCGGTCGAAATGCACCGGTTCGGCGGTTACACGCTGGAGGAGGTTGCCGCCCATCTCGGCATCTCGGTCGCCACCGCCCACCGCCATGTGCGCGCCGCACTGGTGAAGATCGCGCTCAGGCTCGGCGGGGCGTGAAAAAAAATCGCGCGCAAATCGTCCCTACGCAGCAATTCGATATTCGGCTAGAACCGTGCGCGGCACGGAGCGCCGGGGCACAGGGTATATCTTGATTCAGGACGACAGCGAAAAGCGCCGCGCGGTGGAAGAGGCCATGGACTGGCTGCTGCGGCTGAAAGCCGACCCCGATTGTCCGCAAACCCTGCGGGACCACGGGGACTGGCTGGCGCGCACCGACGCCAACCGCGCCGCCTGGCAAACAGCGCTCAAGACCTGGGAGGCGCTCGGCGAGGTGAGGCCGCGCCATGCCGACCTGTGGCCCGCGCGCCCGGCGCCCGCCCTGCCCCGCCGTCGTCGCATATGGGCCACCGGCGCGGTGTTCGCGCTTGCCGCCGCCCTCCTGCTGGTGCTGGCCGCCCCCGCCTTGATGATCTGGCTGCAGGCCGATTTCAGCACCGGCACCGCCGAAAGCCGGGTGGTGACGCTTGCCGATGGCAGCACGGTCAACCTTTCCGCCGACAGCGCCATCGACGTCGACCTGACGCCGCAGGGTCGCCACGTGCGCCTTCTCGCCGGCCAGGCCTTCTTCGACGTGGCGCATGACGCCGGGCGCCCCTTCACGGTCGATGCCGGTAATGCCAAGGTCGTCGTGCTCGGCACGGCCTTCGACGTCGCGCTCGACGACGCGGCGACGACGGTGCAACTCGCCCGCGGCGTGGTCGGCATTTCCGGCGAGGGCGAAGCGCGGGGCGTCGGCGAAATGGCGCCCGGCGACATGGCGATCGTCGATGGCGAGACGGGGCTGATCACCCACGCCACGGTGCCGCTCGAAGAAATCGGCGCCTGGCGCAACGGCCTGCTCTTCGTCAACGACGTCACCGTGGACAGCGTCGTCGCAAGGCTGCGGCGCTATCATCCCGCCTGGATCAGCGTGCCGGACCGCGCGCTCGGCCGCCAGCGCGTCACCGGTCTTTACGACCTGCGCGACCCGGACCGGGCGCTGGCGGCTCTCGTCCAGCCACTTGGCGGCAAGGTGCGATCGGTCTCCGCCTATGCCCGCATCGTGACGCGGTTCTGAGCTTCCATAAAACTTTTCGGAAAAAATCAGGAAAATTGCATCAGCCGTGAAAAATATCCCCGAGGCGGTCGTCTCTGCACCGGGAATGCGCGCCTGGGGCGGCGCGTTCCGAGGTATGACACCGGGGGTAAAATGCGTTTGCAGAACGATCGATCGAACACGGCCAAGGCGCGGGTGCGCACTGTCTTCATCACCAGGCTGATGGTTTCGACCGCAGCGGCACTTCTGTTCAGCCTGCCGCAGGCGGCCGTGCAGCCGGCGGCAGCCCAGGCGAAAACCGCCCGTGTCGGCGCCATGGCCTTCGATATCCCGGCGCAATCACTGGCAGGCGCCCTCAACGCCTTCGGCCGGCAATCCGGCCTCCAGGTGTCGCTCGCCGCCGCCACCTCGCGCGGCGTGACGTCGAAGGCTGTCAAGGGCACCTTCACGCCGAGGGAAGCGCTCGCGGCCCTTCTGCAAGGCACCGAGACGCAGCACTCGTTAACCTCGGATGGCACGGCGATCGTCACCTCCAGGCATCTTTCGCCGCTCGTCACCGGCTCCGTCGAGGATGGATCGACGACGCTCGAGCGCGTCACGGTAGAGGGCGAGCAGGTCGGCGAGGGTGATGTCAGCGAGCTCAACATCACGTCGAAGGATCTGGAGCGCAAGAACCCCGCCACCATCCAGGACGTTTTCCGCGAGGAACCGAGCGTCAGGGTGGGCAGCTCGCTGCCCATGTCGCAGAAGGTCTATGTCAACGGTATCGAGGAAACCAACCTCGCCATCTCCATCGATGGCAGCCGCCAGAACAACAAGGTCTTCCACCACAATGCGACGACGCTGATCGACCCGACGCTCTTGAAGGCCGTCAGCGTCGACGAGGGCGTGGCGCCGGCCGATGCCGGCCCGGGCGCCCTTGCCGGCTCGATCGTCTACGAGACCAAGGATGTCGGCGACTTCCTCGACGGCAACGGCTATGGCGGTTTCGTCAATTCGAGCTTCAACACCAACGGCAACATTTTTACCACCGGCCTCGCGACCTTCGGCAAGCAGGACGGTTTCGAATATCTCGGCTATTTCAACATCGGCCGCGGCCAGGAATTCTCCGCCGGCAATGGCGACGAGGTGCTCGGCACGCGCACGCATTTCCTGAGCGGCATCGGCAAGGTCGCCTATGAATTCGAGAGCGGCGACCGCATCGAGATCAGCCATGAGGCGATCAAGGACGAGGCGCCGCGTCCGTTCCGCGCCAATATGGGCTCCACGACCGGCGCAAAGCCCTGGGAGCCGCTTGTCCGCGACTATCGGCTCGATCGCCAGAATACGGTCTTCACCTATACGGACGCCACGCCGGAAGGCTGGTGGGATCCAAAGCTGGTGCTCGCCTATGGCGAGACGGATGTCGCCACCAAGGTCTATCTCAAGCCCGGCACGGTGCCGGAGACCTATGACGTCACCGGCACGACGGGAACGTTCAACGGCAAGTTTGAAAACCGTTTCCACACTGCGATCGGCACCGTGACCGCCGGCGTCGACTTCTACGACGACAAGGCGGAGTTGGACGATCTCTTCGAGCCGGCGACGGAAAAGGCGAAGAATGTCGGCGCCTATGTGCAGGCGCGGCTGGAGCCCTTCGAGCGTGCGCGGCTCTCCTTCGGCGGTCGCGCGGATCATCAGTGGTTCACCGGCACGGGCGGTCAGGAATTCAACAATTCCGGCCTCAGCGGCAACATCTCCGGCGAATACGACATCATTCCGGAATACCTGACGGCCAAGGCGGGCTATTCCCACGTCTGGGCCGGCATTCCGCTTGCGGAAAACTTCATCATGAATCCGGCCTGGGCCTATGATGTCGAGCCGGACCCGACGACGTCGGACAACTACACGGTCGGCCTCGTCGCCAAGTACAACGGCTTCACGCTCGAAGGCTCGGTCTTCCGCACCGAAATAGACAATGCGCGTGCCGCCCGCTACGCCTATGCCTATGCGGCGCGCCAGGTCGAATCCGAAGGCTTTTCGATCGGCGCGGGATATGACTGGGCGGATGGTTATGTCCGCGTGAAATACGCCAATATCGACACGCTGATCGACGGCAAGCCGGCCGATTCCGATACCGGCACCTATCTGACGACGCCGGTCGGCGAGATCATCACGGTCTCGGCCGCCCACACCTTCGCCGATTGGGGTCTCACCGTCGGCGGCGACGTGGAGCTTGCGCCGAAATACGACAAGGTTCCCGACGGCAGCCCCGCCTTCAAGGCCTATCAGGTCGTCAACAGCTTCGTCGAATACAAGCCGCCGACGCACCAGAACCTGACGCTGCGCGCCGAGGTGAAGAACATCTTCAACGAGACCTATTCCGACCGCGCCACTTACGGCCAGGAGTTCGGCGAGGTGACGCCGCTCTACCAGCCCGGACGCTCGTTCATCGTGAGCCTGCGCGCCACGTTCTGACGGATACGGTCCCGGCGAATGCCGGGACCGCCCTATCGGAGACTGACATGAAGATCCGTTTGAAATTCCTCGCCTTGGCGGCCGCGCTCCTTGCCGCCGGCAGCGTCTTCGCCGCCGAACTGGCAATCGGCACGGCCGCCGGTCCGAAGACCGTGAAGACACCGGTCGAAACCGTCGCCGTCTTCGACATCGCGGCGGTCGATACGCTGGACAAGCTCGGCGTCAAGCCGGCGGGCCTGCCGTCCAATCTCTACCTCAAGGAGCTTTCGCACCTGAAGGACGGCGCGACCGTCGTCGGCGACATTTTCGAGCCGGACCTCGAAGCGCTGAGCGCCTTGGCGCCCGATCTCATCATCCTCGGCGGCCGTTCCTCGACGAAGGTGGACGCGACCACGCAGGTGGCCCCGACGATCGACATGACGATGGACGGCGACGACCTGCTGGAACAGGCGCGAGAGCGGCTTTCGACCTACGGCCGCCTGTTCGGCAAGGAAACGGAGGCCGAGGCCGCTATCAAGGAACTGGATGCCGCCGTCGAAAAAGCCCGCACGGCGGTCGCCGGCAAGGGCAAGGCGCTGATCGTCATGACCAATGGGCCGAAGGTCACGGCCTATGGCCCCGGCTCGCGTTTCGGCTGGCTGCACCGCTCGCTCGACCTGCCAGCGGCGATCTCGGACGTCCAGGCGGCGACCCATGGCGAGGCGGTGTCCTTCGAGTTCATCCGCGAGGCGAACCCGGACTGGCTGATCGTGCTCGACCGCGCCGCCGCGATCGGCTCCAACGACCAGAACGCGAAAATCACGCTCGACAATGAACTCGTCGCGCAGACCGTGGCATGGCAGAAGGGCCAGGTCGTCTACCTGCCCTCCGGCGATTTCTACATCGCCGCCGGCGGCGCGCAGGCGATGATGCGTGTCTATGCCGCGATCGCCGAGGCCTTCGCCGCCGCGAAATAGTGGTCGATCAGTTCAGGCGCTGCTCGGTCTCCGCGTCGAAGACGTGGAACAGGGTGGGGTCGGCGCTGAGCGCGATCTCGTCGCCCGCCTGCACCTTCGCGGATGCCGGCAGCGTGGCGACGAGGCGCTGACTGCCGATGGTGGCGGTGACAACGAGCTCCGGCCCGGTCAGTTCCGCCACCTCGCAGCGCGCCGCAAGCGGCAGCCCCTGCCCGGACGTCCCGATCGCCTCCGGCCGGATTCCAAGCACAAGGCGACGGCCCGGCGGAGCATTTTCGAGGCCCGGCACCGGCACGGGGATGTCCGTGCCGTCGATCCGCACACCGCCCTCACCCGCCGTTGCCGAAAGCAGGTTCATCGGCGGCGCGCCGACGAAGGTCGCGACATAAAGCGTTGCCGGGCGGTTGTAGATGGTTTCCGGCGTGTCGAGCTGCTCGATGCGGCCATTGCGCATCACGGCGATGCGGGTGGCGAGCGTCATCGCCTCGATCTGGTCATGCGTCACGTAGACGACCGTCGTCTTCGTCAGCTGGTGCAGGCGCTTCAGTTCGGTGCGCATCTCCATGCGCAGCTTCGCGTCGAGGTTCGACAGCGGCTCGTCGAACAGGAAGATTTTCGGATTGCGTACGAGCGCACGGCCGATCGCGACGCGCTGGCGCTGGCCGCCGGAAAGCTGGCCGGGCTTGCGTTCCAGCAGGTTCTCGATCTGCAAGAGCTTGGCCGTCTCGTGCACCGCCCGGTCGCGCGTGGCCTTGTCGACCTTGCGCATTTCCAGGCCAAAACCGATGTTCCGGTGCACGGTGAGATTGGGGTAGAGCGCATAGGACTGGAACACCATGGCGATGTCGCGGTCCTTCGGGTCGAGGTCGTTGACGACTTTGCCGCCGATGCGGATCTCGCCGGAGGAGATGTCCTCCAGGCCGGCGATCATCCGCAGCAGGGTGGACTTGCCGCAACCGGACGGGCCGACCAGCACGACGAACTCGCCGTCCTTGATGGTCAGGTCGACGCCATGCAGGATCTTGGTGCTGCCATAGGCCTTGCGGACGTCGGTGATATCGATGGATGCCATTGCGAACTCCGTCAGCCCTTGACCGCGCCGGCCGTGAGGCCCTGCACGAGGTAGCGCTGGATGAGAAGGAAGAAGATACAGGCGGGGATCAGCGCGAGCACGCCGGCTGCCATCATCTGTCCGAAATCGACCGAGAATTTCGAGACGAAGCTGAGGAGGCCGACCGGGAAGGTGCTGGCGTCTACGCCGGAGATCAGCATCAGCGCGAACAGTAACTCGCTCCATGCCGCCGTGAAGACGAAGCCCAGCGTCGCCGCCATGCCCG